>CAZUHI010000001.1:0-98396 GCA_964620495.1 uncultured Rickettsiales bacterium
GCGACAGACCTGGACTCTCGGGGCGACGGAACCAACGGGCAGCGATCACACCCGATCCTACCAGGGGCCTCCCTCGAAGCCCCCGCCTGCGTACCATGCAGGGATGCTCCCGGCCGGCGTCCAACTGGGCTCCTTCGACCTGCTCGACAAGATCGGTCAGGGCGGCATGGGGCGGGTGTATCGAGGGCGACACCGAGCCCAGGGCCTGCCCGTGGCCGTGAAGGTCCTGTCCGCCTTGCGCGCCCGCGAAGCCCAGTTCCACAAGGCGTTCGCGGCCGAGGTGGAGGTCATCGCCGGGCTGGACCACCCGGGCGTGCTCCTCGTCTTCGATCACGGCCTCGTCCCTCGCGCCTCGGCCGCGGCGTCCGACGGGGAGCTCCTGGAGGGCAGCCCGTACCTGGTGATGGAGCTGGCGGACGGGGGGTCCCTCATGGACGACACCGGGGCCCGGCCGTGGGTCGAGGTCCGCTCGATCCTGCTGGGCATGCTCGACGCCCTCGCGCACGCCCACGCCCACGGCGTCATTCACCGCGACGTGAAGCGGGGGAACATCCTCATCGCCACGGAGGACGACCTCCGCCCCGGCCTCAAGCTCAGCGACTTCGGGCTCGCCCACCACGCGGGCGACGCGCGCACCGGGATCATCGAGGAGGCCCTCTCCGGGACACCTGCCTACATGGCCCCCGAGCAGTGCGCCGGGCGGTGGCGGGACTACGGCCCATGGACCGACCTCTACGCCCTCGGGTGCGTGGGGTGGGCGCTCACCACGGGGACGGTCCCCTTCTGGGGGAAGAAGCTGCGGGAGACCCTGAAGGCTCACGTACACGACCCGCCCCCGCCCTGGCGTCCGACCCGCGGCGCGCCCCCGGGCTTCGAGGCGTGGCTGCTCCGCGCCCTGGCGAAGAAGCCGCGCCATCGCTTCCGCTGCGCCGCCGACGCGGCCGAGGCGCTGCTCGAGCTCCCTCACACGGTCCACGATCCCGGGGCGGCGTCCCCCGGCCCGTCCCCCGCGCCCGAGACGACGGCCTGGGCGCTCGAGGTCCTCACCACCCAGGCCGACCTGCGCAAGGCGGTGCGGCGCGACCTCTCCGGCGTCATGGAGCTGCCGACGCTGGTGAAGCGCATCAACCGCGCGTCCGCCCAGCTCCACCGGGTCCCGAAGGACTGGCGACGCCCCCGCGGAGGGCGGTCCGTGAGTCGCCTCGTGGGCGCGGGGCTGGGCCTCTACGGCCTCAAGCGCATCCCCGTGGTCGATCAGGAGCCCGTGCGCGACGCCCTCTGGGAGGAGCTGCGCAAGACCCACGCCTCCGACGAGCCCCGCGTCGTGCTCCTGCAGGGCGCGACGGGGAGCGGCAAGACGCGCATCGCGGAGTGGCTCGGGCACCGCGCCGTGGAGCTGGGCCTCGCCGTGCGGTTCAGCGTGACCCACTCGTCCGCCCCCCACCCCGGCGACGGCCTCGGCCCCGCGCTCACGCGCTTTCTCCGCCTGGAAGGGCTCGGCCGAGACGAGTGCGGGCCCCGGATCGTGCGCGCGTTGAGGCGCCGGGGGATCGACTCGGACTACGACGCCCGCGCGCTCCTGCAGATCGTGGCTCCCGCGCCGTTCGACGACCCCGACGTCATCCGGTTCTCCGGGGCGGCGGAGCGCTTCGCCGTCCTCGCGCGGTTCCTCGAAGCGGTGGCCGACGAGCGCCCCGTCCTCGTCATCCTGGAAGACGCCCAGCGCAGCCCCCTGGCCGTCACGTTCGCCCGCTTCCTCAGCCGCCGCCGCCCCCTGCGCGCCCTCGTCGTGCTCACGATGAACCCGGACGACCCCACGATGGACCACCGACCCACCGGGGTGTCGCTGCCGTCCGCGCGCACGCTCCTGCCCGAGGCCGTCGAGGCCGTCATCGGCCCGCTGCCCGAGGCGGCGCGCAAGACCCTGGTCGAGGAGCTGCTGGGCCTCACGCCGTCCCTCGCCCGGCGCGTCATCGAGCGGACCGGCGGGAGTCCCCTCTTCGCCGTCGAGCTCGTGAGCGACTGGGTGCGGCGCGACCTCGTGGAGGCCACCCCCCGGGGGTACCGGCTCAAGGGCGGCGTGCGCCCCGCCCTGCCCCGCGGGCTCCACCAGCTGTCCGCGGCGCGCATCGAGCGGGCTCTGCGCGGATCCGGACCGGAGGCCTCGGCCGCCGTCGAGCTCGGCGCGGCCCTCGGGGAACGGGTCTCGGACCTCGAGTGGCGGGCAGTCTGCGCGCGGGCCGGGGTGCCCGACGGCGTGGTCGAAGTGGTCCCCGAGCGCCTCGCGCTGGCGGGGGTCGTGGAGCCCACCGCCGACGGCTGGAAGTTCGCTCACGGGGCGGTGCGCGAGAGCGTCGAGCGCCGGTGCGAGGAGGAGCAGCGGACCGCGGAGCGGCACTCGGTGTGCGCCGACGTAATGGCCGAGCTCGGCGCGCCCCCCGCTCGGCTCGGCCGCCACCTGCTGCGCGCCCAGCGCTGGGAGGCCTGCTTCGCCCCCCTCATCCGCGGCGCGCGCGCCTCCGCCGACACGTCGGATCTGGCCCACGCCCGGGCCCTGGCGGACGAAGCGGAGCGGGCGCTGCTCCACCTCGCCCCCGGCTCCCCCGACCGACGGGTGACGGAGCTGTGGGGGCTGCGCGCCGAGCTCGCGCAGTTCGAGGGGCGGCTGGAGGAGTCCGGGAAGATGGCGTCGCGCTGCCTGCTGGCGGCCGAGCAGGGAGGCTGGCCCGCGCTCGCGGCGGACGCGGCGGTGAGGCTCGGGACCGTCCGGCTCCGCGGGGGTGAGATCGACGTCTCCATCGACCTGTTCCGCCGGGCGTGCTCCCTGTTCCGGGCGGTCGACGATCTGTCGGGCCGCGCCCTGGCCGAGGGCTTCCTGGCGCGGGCGTCGGCCTTCGCGGGGGACCTCCCGGCGGCGATGGCCGCCGCGAGGCGCGCGATGGAGGCGGGCGAGGCGTCCGGCAACGGCGTCTCCCACGCCCAGGCGAAGCTCGTGCTGTCCGAGCTGCTCCGGCGGGCGGGCAGGCTGGGCATGTCGCGCCGCCTGGCCAAGGAGGCGGTGGACTCGCTGCAGGCGGCCGGGCGACGCACAGCGTTGGCCGAGGCCCTGTCCGCGCTCGCCGAGACGGTGCGCGGGGAGGGAGATCTCGAGGCGGCCGAGGACCTCTACCGGCGCTCGCAGCGGCTGTGGGACGACCTCGGGTCGCACGAGGCGGTCACCGTGGACGTGAACCTCGCGATCGTCGCCCTCCTGCGCGGAGACGCTGCGGAGGCGCGGCGTCTGCTCGAGGCGGCGCTGGAGGCCGGCGAAGGACCCAACGACCGCTTCCTCGTGTTCGGCGCCCGCGTGCTGCTGCTGCCCGCGCTGGCCGCCGAGGCCGAGTGGGAGGCCCTCCGGAACCAGCTCACGGCGCTCGAGGGGCACGCCGCCACCGAGCGGTTCGTGGAGCCCGACATCGCCTGGGCGGCGGAGACCGCGGCCGCGGAGGCGGGGGGCGCGGGGCGAGAGGACGAAGCGCGGCGGGCGGCGGAGATCGCGATCGAGCAGCGGAGCCGCCTCGGCGACCGGGACGCCGTGGCCCGCCTCAACGCGTTCCTGGCCGGACTCTGAGGCTCGACCTGGAGAGGTGGCGCGTCTACTGGGTCTCGCGGAGGTACACCGGGTCCTGCTGGTTGCCGAGCGGCACGATCTGGGGCCCGTCGTACGTGTTGATGCCGTTGACGCCGGTCCAGGTGAGGAAGTCGAGCGTCAGGTAGAAGAACGGCGCCAGGGGACCGACGACCGTGCCGTCGGTGCAGCACGCCACCCAGTTCCAGTTCATGGTCGCCTCCGCGACCTCGCCGTTGATGACGTCGCCGCCCTCGCCGGGGTCGTCCGCCTGCACTTGGGAGGCCCCGCTGAGGCCCGTCATGTACATCTGCACGGTGCCGCCGGAGCCGTCGTTGGGGATGTCGTGGATGACGACGAGGTACAGGCCGGGCGGGTTCGCGACGCCCGGAGGGTTGAGGTACAGCATCTCGACCGTCTCGTCCGAGACCTCGAAGCCGGTGTTGGCGCTCGCCCCCGCGGGGGTCCCGTAGGAGTACCAGTCGAGGACGTCCACGGTCCCGACCAGCGGCTGGATCCACCAGGTCTGCGCCCCCTGCTCCACCTGATAGCAGAGGGTCGAGGGATCGCAGTCGTTGTCGACGAGGTCGCCGCACGTCTCCGGGAGGCCCGGCCCGATGTTGCCGTCCAGGGGCTCGCAGTCGATCAGATCGGCGTCGCCGTCACCGTCGTCGTCCCAGTCTTCGCAGTCCGGGTCCCCGTCGCCGTCGGTGTCGTCGAACCCGTCCACGAGGTCCTCGTCGCAGTCGGAGTCGACGTCGTCGCACGCCTCCTCCGCCCCGGGGTGCCGCAGGGGATCGGCGTCGTCGCAGTCCCGACCTCGTTCGATCAGGCCCGCCATCTCATCGAAGCAGTTCACGACCGGCGGGGTGTTCTCGTCGCCGTAGGTGTCGCCGTCGAGGTCCGGCCGCCACTCGTAGGTCGTGAGACCCTCGTCGATCTCCGAGTCGCAGTCCTCGTCCCGCTCGTTGCAGACCTCGGTCGCGAACGGGAACCGCTCCGGATCCCCGTCGGCACAATCACCGCCGCGGGCCACCCAGGAGTCGTCGGGGGGGTCGCAGGCGCGCGTCGGCCCCGCCTCGTCGTCGCCGTACGTGTCCCCGTCGGCGTCCGGCCACCAGTCCCGGGGGGACGGGCAGTCGAACACCTCATCGGCGCCTGCGTCGTCGGCGGTCGCGCGCTCGGGACACCCCGTCGCGAAGATGAGGAGAGAGCCCGCGAGGGCTCCGAAGAGGGAACGCGCGGGTCCCCGGGGGCGCATCAGGGCGTGCAGAACTCGAACGAGTCGAAGCGCGCGAGGTCCGCGATGGCGTTGGGCGTGCCCGCGTACCCGGCGGGCTGGACCCAGGTCAGCTCCTTGCCGGGGTCGAGCAGGGGCAGGAGGTTCGCCTGCTGCCAGCCCGACAGGGCCGCGGACAGGAACGTCTCGCTGTCCGTGGTGCCGTCGGAGTAGCCCCAGTTCACGACCATCAGGGGGAAGTCGTTGACGTCGTGCCAGCTCCAGAAGGACGCGTTCGTGAGCGACGTGACCGCCACGGCCGACACGTCCTGCCGGACCTCGCCGCTGCCCGTGGTCTCCGCCGCGAACGAACCCGCGTAGACGCTTGCGCCGATCGTCGCGGTGCCGGTCCACGGCGTCATCACGCCGTCCTCGAACCCGGGGTTCACGAGGATGGAGAAGCCGACCCCCGTGGGGCACGGGATGTTGAGCGCGCAGGCGTTGGTGCACGCGTCCGTGTCCACGAGGTTGCCGTCGTCGCAGGCCTCGCCGAGGCCGAGCTGGGGCACGCCGTCTCCGCAGTACTCGTCGAGGCAGACGTCGCTGCAGAGGTCCTCGGAGTCGGTGTTGCCGTCGTCGCACTCTTCGCCGAGCCCGATCTGGACGACGCCGTCGCCGCAGGACTCGTTCAGGCAGGTGGAGCTGCAGCCGTCCTCGGAGGCCACGTTGCCGTCGTCGCAGGACTCGCCCGCCTGGAGGATGCCGTCGCCGCAGACCTCGTCGAGGCACAGGCGCGAGCAGCCGTCGTTGTTGTCGAGGTTGCCGTCGTCGCACTCCTCGCCCAGGCCCACCTGGGGGATGCCGTCGCCGCAGAACTCGTCCTCGCAGCGGTTGCTGCAGCCGTCGCCGGAGTCGGTGTTGCCGTCGTCGCACTGCTCGCCGAGCAGGGGCTGGAGGTTGCCGTCGCCGCAGGTCTGCTCCTCGCAGAGGCTGGTGCAGCCGTCGCCGTCTTCGATGTTGCCGTCGTCGCACTCCTCGCCGAGGCCGACCTGGGCGATGCCGTCCCCGCAGTACTCGACGATGCACTCGGCCGAGCAGCCGTCTTCGCTCTCGGTGCCGCCGTCGTCGCACTCCTCGCCCAGGGCGTCTTGGACGATGTTGTCCCCACACACCTCGGCGCGACACTCGGGGTTGCAGCCGTCGTTGCCGACGTTGTTGCCGTCGTCGCAGCTCTCGCCGAGCAGGGTCTGGACCGTGCCGTCGCCGCAGTACTCGGTGCGGCAGAACTCGCTGCAGCCGTCGCCCGCCTCGATGTTGCCGTCGTCGCACTCTTCGCCGCGCACCTCCTGGAGGAGGCCGTCGCCGCAGATGGGCTCGATGGAGCAGCCGGAGTCGCAACCGTCGCCGGGGATGGTGTTCCCGTCGTCGCACTCCTCGCTCGTATCGACGACCGCGTCGCCGCAGGTGTCGACCGCCTCCACGAGGGCGACGTCCCCGCACCCGAGGGCGGAGAGCAGGAGAGCAGCGGCGCAGAAGGACCGGAACGCGGGCAGGTGACGCATGAACTCTTCTCGCTGAAAACAACGGATAAGGAAGAGACGAGCCTACACCAGCGAACCCTGGCAGTGGCGGCGGATCCGACGCCCGTGGGGGGCCGGTTTCAGCCCGGATCGAGGGGACTCGGCGACAAGAACTCGACCAGCAGCGCGTTGACGCGGGCCGGGTGCTCGATGTTCGGGGCGTGCTTCGCGTCCTCGATCACCTCCAGCCGGGCGTTCAAGCGAGCCGCGAGGCGACGGCCCAACTCGACGGGGAACACCTCGTCGTGGTCGCCCCAGATCAGGAGCGTCTCGGCCTTCAGCTCCTCCGTCGTCGCGAGCAGCTCGTCCATGGCGTCCACCGCCGTCTCGAGGAGCAGCGCGCGCTCCGGGCCGTGGTCCTTGTACAGCGTGGTCAGCACCTGCTTGCGCGCGAACTCCGGGGTCGCCGGGGGCCGAAAGTAGGCCAGGTCGATCAGGCGCTGCACGTCGGCCGTGGACTCCGGGACGAGCAGGCGGCTGAGGTCCGGCACCTCGAAGCGCGCGAGGAGGGCGTCGTAGTCCGCGCGGCTGTACTCGAGCCCCGGGCTGTCGACGATGACGGCGCGGCCGAGCCGCTCGGGGAAGGCCGCACCCAGCATGTACAGCACCATGCCGCCGTAGCTGATGCCCGCCGCGTCCACCCGGTCCTCGCCGAGGCGGTCCAGGAACTCCACGACCGAGCGCGCCTGGTGCTGGAGGCTGAAGTCGCGCCTGGGGCACTTGCTGCGCCCGAACCACAGGAGGTTCGGCACGAGCACGCGGTGGTCCTTGATCAAGGCCTCCACCTGGTGGTGCCACTGCCAGATGGCCTCCGCGCCGAACCCGTGGAGCAGCAGGACGGGGGGGCCCTCGCCGCCCGCCCAGTACTGAATCTCGGCCCCGTCTTCGAGGGTCATGGTCGCGTCCGTGAGGCCGAGCCGCCGGAGCTTGTTCTCGAGCCGCGTCTGCTCGAGGGTGATGAAGTTGCAGCTCGCGAGCAGGGCCACGAAGGCGACGAGCAGCGCGGGCACGACGTAGGCGGAGCGCGGGGTCTTCACGGTCGCCGAGCGTACACGGCCACCTCCCGACGAGTAGGATCGTCGACCGGAGGAGAAACCATGACCATGACCGCCTCGTTCGTGCTCGCCGCCCTGGTGCTGGCCGCTGTGGCCGCGGTGCTGTGGATGATCAGCCTCGCCACGGAGGATGTGTCCACGGTGGACGTCTTCTGGGGCGCGGCCTTCGCGATCGTCGCGTGGATTCACTGGTCGGGGGCCGCCGACCCGACCCCCCGGGCCACCCTCCTCTTCGCCATGACCGCCGTGTGGGGCCTCCGCCTCGCCGTGTACCTGTTCCGTCGTAACCGCGGCAAGGGCGAGGACCGCCGCTACGCCGCGATCCGACGACGCTCGGGGCAGAACTTCCGACGCCTCAGCCTCTACACCGTCTTCCTCGGCCAGGCCGCGCTCATCTACTTCATCTCGTTCCCGGTGCAGTTCGGGATGGGGGCCGAACCTCCCCTCGGCGGCTGGGCCCTGCTGGGCGCCATCCTGTGGGGCGTCGGCTTCTGCTTCGAGGCCATCGGAGACCTCCAGCTCTCGCGCTTCCAGTCGGACCCCGCGAACGCCGGCCGCGTCATGGACCAGGGGCTGTGGGCCTGGACTCGTCACCCGAACTACTTCGGCGACTTCTGCGTGTGGTGGGGGATCTGGCTGGTCGCCTTCGACGGCGGTCAGGCCTGGACCGTCATCTCGCCGATCGTCATGTCGGTGTTCCTGCTGAAGATCAGCGGGAAGGACTTGCTGGAGCGAGACATCGGCGACCGTCGGCCGGGCTACGACGAGTACAAGCGGAAGACCTCCGGATTCCTCCCGCTCCCGCCCAAGGGCGGCTGAGCCCGGGCCGGCGCGACCCCGCCCGTTCGTGCAAGCTGCGGCGGTCGCGGGCCGTCTCGGCGCCGCGATCAGCCCGGAGTACCCGAGATGTCTGCTGCCCCCGAGGTCGTCGCCGACGGCGCCGTCGTCCTGTTCCACTACACCCTCACGGTCGACGGCGACGTGGTGGACACGTCCGACGGCGGGCCCCCGCTCGCGATCCTCGCGGGTCAGGACAACATCGTCCCCGGCTTGGAGAAGGCGCTCATGGGCCGCCCGGTGGGGGACGAGTTCGAGGTGAGCGTGGGCGCCGCCGACGGCTACGGCGAGGTCGAGGGCCCCGGCGCCCAGCCGCTCCCCCGCGACGCGTTCCCGGACGACGCGGAGATCGCCGAGGGCATGGCGTTCATGGCGGGCTCCGAGGAGGAGGGCTACTTCACCCTCTGGGTCACGAAGGTCGAGGGCGACCAGGTGTTCGTGGACAAGAACCATCCCCTCGCCGGCAAGACGCTCGACTTCAAGGTCAAGATCACGTCGATGCGCGAGCCGAGCCCCGAAGAGGTCGCTCACGGGCACGTACACGGCGAAGGCGGCCACCACCACTAGCAGCGGTCCCTGGACCGCCTCGCTTCCTCCGGCACCTCGGGCCGACTTCGGCGTATTCCAATACGCCTTCACCCGGACCCTCGGCCCCGTCGTCGCGATCCGGCCCAGGTCCTCGCTGCTGGCCGGCGGGAGACGTCAGAGGCGGATCCAGGCCATCTTGAGCGGGTGACGTCCGTCGGGGCTGGGGAAGTCTTCGTCGGGGGGGACCACCTCGAGTTCTCGGATCGGGCGGCCCGCCTTGGTCGCGCACCGACGCAGCACGTCGAGCCAGTCGTCGAGATGGACGCGCGGCACGTGGTTCGTGACGAGCAGCTCGCCCCCTTCGTGCGCGCACAGCAGCGCGGGCTTGAAGAGCGACGGGTAGTCGCGGACGAGGTCGACCGCTCCGAAGGGTGACTTCGCCCACCGCGGCGGGTCCAGCACGACGAGGTCGAACGTCCGAGGCTCGAGGCGTCTGAACCGACGCCGGCGCGCCGCCCTGCCCTTCACCCCGAGCCCCGAGAACTGCCGCACGACGGGCAGGACGTCCTCCTTGAGGGTGGAGAAGGACGGCGCGAGCCCGTTCCGACCGGCGTTGCTCTCCCCGACGGTCAGGGCCGAGGCCGAGAAGTCGACGTTCACGCTGCGCCCGCCTCCCGCGGCGGCCGCCACCCCCACCCCGCACGTGTAGGCGAAGAGGTTCAGCACGTCGCGGCCCTCGGCGGCGGCCCGCACGGCCCGTCGCCCGGCCCGCAGATCGAGGAACAGCAGCGGATCCCGGCCCGGCAACGGAGGCGTGACGTCGTACCTCAGCCCCCCCTCTCTGCCCTCCGCAGGGGCCGGAGCGGACGCCGGTCCCACGCCCTCGGCGGCCCGCCCGCGCAGGTGAAGCCGCACCGGCAGGGACAGGCCGAGCTCGGCCTGGAGGACGGCCGCGACCTCGTGGGCGTCCACCCCGCCCAGGGCGTCGGGACGCCAGACCTGGAGCAGCGCGTTCGGTCCGTAGCGGTCCAGGGTGACGCCGGGGAGCCCCTCCACGGCGCCGTGAAAGAGCCGCACGCAGTCGGTGTCCTCGGCGGCGAGGCGCGAGAGCAGGTCGGCGCGCGCCGCGAGCGCGGCCGGGAGCAGTTCCTCGAGCCGCGGGGGGGCGCTCACGCTCGGACCGTATCAGGACTACACTCGCGTCCGTCGTACGACCCCGGAGCCGCGCATGCCCCTCGACTCGATGGACTACCAGCAGATCAAGCTCGCCCTGCGCGATTGCCTCCGCGAGGAGGGCGTCCTGGGGCACACGGAGCTCGGCGGACGCTGGCACGGCGGCAAGATCGTGATCCAGCCCGGAGACCCGAGCCTCAAGAGCAAGGAGATCTCGATCGACGACTTCTTTCACAAGGTCGTGATGGTGCGGGACCGGCTGCGCGTGCTCGAGCAGAAGGTGAACGCGAACAAGACCCTGGGGGAGTCCGAGAAGGTGGAGCTGCAGCAGTACATCACGCGCTGCTACGGCTCCCTCACGACCTTCAACGCCCTCTTCAAGGAGAAGTCCGACTTCTTCAGCGGGACGGGCAGCTCCAAGTCGTCCGCCGCAGCCCCGTCCGCCGTGGTGCGCCGCCGCCGCGACTGACCCGCCTCGACGCGGCTCGACCGGGGGGTGAAGAGGACCCTGGATCGAACGAGCGTTCGGTCATAGACTCGTCGCGGAGGTGCCGTGCGTCTCAAGAACGCGATCCTCAACCTCGCCGACGGCGGGGCCCTCTTCCGCGACGCCGCGGCCACCAAGAACCTCAAGGTCCTCACGTCGCTGCTCGGGCCGGCGTTCCGCGGGCTGATCCTCCAGCACCCGCGAGCCCACGACCAAACCCCGGTGAAGACGGGCTACCCGGCCGTCTTCGACTGGACGTATCAGCGCACGAAGCCCGCCCTCGCGAAGCTGTACGAGGTGGCCAAGGCCGGGCAGTGGAACGCCACCGACGCCCTCGACTGGAGCATCGAGATCGACCCGCACCGGGACGACCGGATGCTCATCCCCGACGACATGCTCCCGGTCAACGAGATCCGCGCCTTCCGGACCCTCCCCAAGAGGGAGAAGCAGCGGCAGCGCCACGCCGTCTTGTCGTGGATCCTCAGCCAGTTCCTGCACGGCGAGCAGGGGGCGCTGTACGCGGCCGCGCAGGTCACCGAGGCCGTCCCGTGGATGGACGCGAAGCTCTACGGCAGCACCCAGGTGGTCGACGAGGGGCGCCACGTGGAGGTGTTCCACCGCTACCTCGACGAGAAGCTGGAGAAGCGCTACTTCATCGACGTCAACCTGCACACGATCCTGGACGTCCTCATGCGCGACTCGCGCTGGGACATGAAGTTCCTGTGCATGCAGATCATGGTCGAAGGGCTCGCCCTGGGCGGGTTCGCGACCCTGCGCAACGCCGTCGACGAGCCCCTCCTCGAGGACCTGCTGAAGTACGTGATCGGCGACGAGGCGCGACACGTCCAGTACGGCGTGATCGCCCTGCGCGAGTACTACCTGGGAGAGGAGCGGATCACCGAGGTCGAGCGGCGCGAGCGCGAGGACTGGGCCTTCGAGCTGTCCCTGCTCATGCGCAATCGCTTCCTCGCCCACGAGTTCTACGAGGAGTTCTGGGCCCACAAGATGTCGCGACGGGCGTGGGACAAGATCGTGTTCGACTCGGGCCTCATGCGGCTCTTCCGGCGCACGATGTTCAAGGGGATCGTCCCCAACCTGCGGCGGATCGGCCTGCTCACGGACCGCGTCCGGCCTCACTACGACTCGGTCGGCCTGCTCGGGTACGAGAGCGGCCGGGCCGCGCCCGAGATGACGATCGCGGACTTCCTGCGCGGAGAACCCGTCCCCGCCCGCTGAAGCGCTATCGAGCCCCCGCCGCCAGCCGCCGCGCCAGCTCCTCGCCCATCACGCGGTAGCCCGCCGCGTTGCAGTGTCCACCGGGCGCGAGCAGGGCGTCCCACTGCGCGTCGTCGTAGCGCTGCTCGAACAGGGCGTACATGTCCACGAACTCCACGTCCCCCTGGGCGGCGTAGTCCGCCACGGCGTCCCGATGCATGCCGAACGCGCCCCGGTGGTTGGGGTAGCTGAGCACGACGATCCGCGCGCCCGGCGCCGCCTCGGCTATGGCAGCGAGGTGGCGGTGCAGCAGCGGGAAGGAGCGGTGATCGGCGCCGATGAGGGCGTCCCAATCGCTCGAGTCGCCGAGGGGGTCCCACGCCTCGCGGAGGGCGTCGAGCCGAGCCGCGGCGGCGTCGCGATCCAGGCAGGAATCGACCGCTCGGACCCAGCCGTGGGCGTCACCCCGGGCCACGTACCAGCGATCCGCGGTCTCGAGCAGGAGGTCGCAGTCGCCCGCCACCCGCAGCGCCCGCACCGCCTGGCCCAGGGCGGCGGCGTGGTCGGCCGAGGAGGACTGCAGGAACCGGCGGACGGCGGGCACCACCCGGTCGCGCCCCCCCGCGCCGGCGTGACCCGCCAGGTGCGTCGCCCACGCGGAGGCCTCGGCGTCGGTCGGGGGCGACGGACCGGGGGCGGCGGACGCGAACGCCGCCTCGACGGGATCCGTGTGCGCCTCGGAGTGGTACAGCCCGGGGCGGGCGTTGCGACGGTCGGAGTCCCGGGGGAGGGTGCGGCCGGGCCAGGGCCACTCGATGGCGTCGTGCACGCGACCGTCGCGGGCCGGCTCGGGGAAGCGCGAGGCCAGGTCCACGACGTCGGGGAAGCCGGGGGCGCGGTGGTGGGCCGAGATCAGCAGGGCGCGCGCCGTGCGCCAGTCGCCGGCGAGGATCCGGGCCTCGGCCGCCCCGAGATCGCGCAGCAGGCCGCGACCGCGGTGGGCGTCCAGGGCCCCACCGTGGCGACGCACCGCCTTCCAGTCTTCCATCTCCCGGGCGTGCCGGAGCAGGGCGTACCGCGCCCGCACGTCCGCGTCGGTGCGCACCGGCGCGTCGCCCACGGTGGCGGCGAGGGACGCGGCGAGGGCGTCGTGGGCCGGGGCGTCCCCTCGGGCCGCGGCGTACAGCACGGCGAACGCGAGATCGTCCAGGGCGTCCGACGACGGCGGCGGATCGTGGTCGACGAACCGCTCGAGGTAGCCGACCCCCGCCTCGGACGCGAGCAGCGGGGCCTGCACCCGAGGCGTCCCGCGGCAGAGGTCGGCGCCCGACGCGTCGGCGAGGCTCCCGAAGGCGAAGTCGCCGTGCACGCAGCCGCCGTCGTCTTCGAGCAGCATCGGCGGGATCACGGGCAGCTCGGGGGCGCCCAGGCCGAGGTTCACGGCGGCGATGCGCAGCGCCTGGACGGTGCGGAGCTGGATCGGGGACGCGGAGCTCGCCGCGCCCAGGCGCTGGTCGAGCTCGGCCACTCCCTGGAGGTTCGAGCCGTTGTTCAGGCCCACGAGCACCACCACCACGTCCGGCGACAGCGCGGGCGCGGCGTCGAGGGCCGCCGTGGCGGCGTGGGCCGAGTTCGCGCCGTTCCGTCCGAGGTTCACGACCTGCACGGGCCGCCCGAGCGCGGCGGGCAGCTCCTCGGCCAGGACGTCGACGAAGCCCTGCCCCGGCGGGGCCTCGGCGCCCGCGATCCACGAGTCGCCCACCGCCAGCACGCGGAAGGCGTCGGGGTCCGCGACGGCCGCGATCGGCGTCGGGGGCGCCACGAACAGGGCGCCGACGCGGAGGAGGATCTCGAGGAGGACGGCCGACGCGACGACCGTCCAGAGCACGAACGCGAGGCGTCGTCTCACCGGATCGGGGTGACCGTCCGGCTCGCGGTGGCCGTGAGCCCGTCCGGGTCCGTCGCCACGACCCTCAGCGTGAGGTTTCGTCCCGCCGCGAGGGCGGGCTCATCCACGAGGACGGGGAACCCGACGATCTCCCCCAGGCCTTCGCATTCCTCGTCGCCCTCGCAGCACGAGAGCTCGGCCTGGGTGCGGCTCGGCTCGCTGAGGAGGCTCCCGCCGGGCTCGGCGACCGTGAACTCCAGGAGGAGGTCCCGCCAGTCCATCCCCGTCACCCGGACGCTCCCCCACACGTGCCAGCCGCCCTGGACGCCGTTCACGAGGTCGACCTCCTGGCCGGCCTCGCCGAGCGTCACGAACTCCACCTCGCCGCTGCCCAGCACGACCGACGGATCGACGTCCAGGTCGGGCATGCAGCAGCCGCCGAGCGCCAGGAGCGCGACGAGGCACAGGGCGCGCGGCGTCATGGCGTGCGGCCTCCAATCTTGATCAGGGCGAACTCCCACGCGAAGTGATCGGTGTAGGGGGCGGGCCCGGCCGGGGGGATGGGCAGGATCGTCACCGAGATGGGCTCGAGCGTGACGAAGAAGCCGTCCGGGCCGTGGACGCGCATGCCGAAGGCGCCGCGGAACATCGGCCCGGCCCGCAGGTCCCCCCGAAACTGGCGCAGGTACCCGCCGAAGAACGCGGGCACCAGCTCGATGACGGGGTGCACCAGGATCGGCAGCTCGACCCCGCCCATCACGCGGACGGAGGGGTGCCCGCCCTCGGCGATGCCCCCCGCGATGCCGAACAGCGGCGTCGGCGACGGCACCCCCATCCGGCTGGGCAGGATCTGCACCCCGAGGTCTAGCTCCAGGACGGCGTGGTCCAGCATTCCGGAGCCGTCCGTGAGGGCCCACGCGGCTCGGAAGTCCCCCCGGAACGCGGGCTTCGGGCCCGGGTCCGGCGCGAACTCCTCCCCGGCCTCGGCGGGCGTGGCCAGCAGCACGAGGGCGGCGGCGAGGGCTCCCAGGGCGCTCATATCTGCGCCCCGAAGCCGATCGTGATCAGGGGACTGGCCGTGGTCCCCGCCTCCCCGCCGAAGCCCCCGAGCTGCACGTTCTCGAAGAAGAGGACGCGCACCGACACGTCGATCATGAAGTACTTGCCGAGGACGAACTGGGCGCCGCCCCCGGTCTGAAACACCGTCCTCGGGTGGGTCTCTCCGCCGCTCGGCACGGCGTCGATCAGCGCGAACCCCGCCCCGATCAGACCGTAGGGGAGCAGGAACTCCGTCACCTTGACGCCGTAGGTGAACCCGAAGTCGATGAGGATGAAGTCGATGCGGTTGCCCGTGAAGGTCTGCTCGCCGACGCAGCCCTCCCACCCCGCTCGCACGCCGAGGTGCAGCCGCTCGGCCAGGGGGTCGAAGCGGTGGCCGATGAAGGCCCCGAACCAGCCGCAGGGCTCGAGGGCGACCTTCGACTGCCAGGGCACGACCCCGCCCACGCCGGCGATCTCGAACGACCTGCCGCGCACCTCGCCCCGGGCCTCCGGAGCGGAGGCCGTCCCCAAGGAGAGAACGATCAGTAAGAGGGCGAGAGGTCCACGCGACACGGCGGGCATTGTCGGGACTGCGCCGAGGGGGGTCAAACCCAAGGTCCGGCGGGGCTTCGAACTTTCGGGCCCTACGGGCCCTGCGCCGACTCCCGAGATGGGGACTTGCACGGCGCGGGGTTTGGAGGCACATTCGGCCGCCTTCATCGAAAATCCGGAGAGACGACACGTGGGCAAGACCCTGATCATCGCCGAGAAGCCGAGCGTCGCCGCCGACATCGCCAAGGTCGTCGGAGCCGGCAACAAGACGCAGACCGCCTGGACAGGCGACGACCACGTCGTCTCTTGGGCGGTCGGTCACCTCCTCGAGTTCGTCCAGCCCCAGTGGTACGACAAGAAGCTCGAGAAGTGGCGCCTCAAGGATCTGCCGATCATCCCCGACGAGTTCAAGATCGAACCCGTCCGTGGGCACAAGCGGCAGCTGAACGCCCTCAAGAAGTTCCTCACGGCCAAGGACGTGGAGCGGGTCGTGAACGCCTGCGATGCGGGGCGTGAGGGCGAGCTCATCTTCCAGGAGATCTATCGCTGGAGCGGCTCGGACAAGCCCGTCGACCGGCTCTGGCTGCAGTCCATGACGTCCGCGGCCATCGCGGCGAGCCTGGCCTCCCCCCGCAAGGGCTCGGACGTGTCCGGCCTCGCCGACGCGGCCGACTGCCGAGCCGAGTCCGACTGGCTCATCGGATACAACGCCACCCGGGCCCTCACGATCCGGCTCCGGAGCCAGCGAGACAAGAACGTGTGGTCCGCGGGCCGCGTGCAGACGGCGACGCTGGCGCTGCTGGTCGCCCGAGAGCGGGAGATCCTCCGCCACATCCCCGAGCCCTACTGGCAGGTGAACGCGAACTTCTCGACCGTCGACAAGCCGCACGACTACGTGGGCAACTGGTTCGACGCCCGGCAGAGCGGCCCCAAGGACCGCATCCACGATCCCAAGGTGCGGGACCGGATCGTCGCGGCGCTGAGCTCCGGGGCCGCGGGCCGCGCCACCGAGACGCGGAAGCCGTCGCGCGAGACCGCGCCGGCCCTCTTCGACCTCACGAGCCTGCAGCGGGAAGCCAACCGCCGGTTCGGCCTCGCGGCCCGCACCACCCTGCGGTGCGCCCAGGCGCTGTACGAGGCCCACAAGCTCCTCACCTACCCCCGTACCGACTCCCGCGCCCTGCCGTCGGACTACCGCCCGCACGTCCAGAACGCGCTCCAGTTCCTGACGAACGAGAAGCAGTTCAAGCCCCACGCGCAGACCCTCCTCACGAACGGCCTGGCGAACGCGAAGCGCAACTTCAACGACGCCGCGATCTCGGATCACTTCGCGATCGTGCCCACCGGGCAGGGCGACCCGTCGGTCCTCACCGGCAACGACAAGAAGATCTGGGACCTCGTCGTCCGTCGCTTCCTCGCCGCCTTCCACCCCCCCGCGGAGTGGACCGAGGTCGAGCGCATCACCCGGGTGCAGGAGGAGACCTTCCGGACCCGGCAGCGCGTCCTCGACGTGCCCGGCTGGCGGGCTGTGTGGGACCGCAAGGACAAGGAGAAGAAGCCCGAGCTGCCTCCCCTCGCGAACCCGAGCGGATCCGACGCCACGGTCGGCGAGCACACGGTCGAGGCCAAGGAGACGAAGCCCCCGGCCCGGTACACGGAAGCCGCCCTGCTCGGCCTCATGGAGAGCGCGGGCAAGGTCCTGGACGACAAGGCCCTCGCGAAGGTGATGAAGGAGACCGGGGGCCTCGGCACGCCGGCGACCCGCGCCGACACGATCGAGACCCTGCTCAACCGCGAGTACGCCGCTCGGATCCGCGGGGTCGACAACCGCCGCGCGCTGCGCGCCTCATCCCGCGGCATTCGCCTCATCGACGCCCTGGAGCGCATCAAGCTGCCCCTGCTCACGTCGGCCGAGCTCACCGCGTCCCTCGAGGAGTCGCTCCGCAAGGTCGAGGAGGGCGACGCCGGGCGCCAGTCCTACATGGGCGAGATTCGCGACTGGACGAAGGAGATCGTCGACCGCATCCGCGGCTTCTCCTACGACGAGCTGTACCTGGAGGAGGACGTCCTGGGGACCTGCCCGCTGTGCAAGACCGACGTGCGGGAGACGCTGCGCACCTATTCGTGCGCCAACGGCGGCATCGACGGCACCTGCGGGTTCGTGATCTGGAAGGAGATCGGCGGCCGCTACATCGAGCATGTGAGCGCGCGCCAGCTGCTCGCCGACGGCGCCACGATCCCCAAGCCCGGCTTCTTCACCCGCGACGGGCAGGAGTACGAAGCCAGCCTCCACCTCACCGAGGACGCCCGCGTCGAGGTGCGCAGCAAGGACCGCGGCGACCTCCTCGAGGAGTCCTCGGAGAAGGTCGAGCCCGCGGACGTGGGCCCCTGCCCCTTCCACCCGGACAAGCTCATCCGCCGCAGCCGCCGCGGCTACCTGTGCGACGGCGTGGACGAGAAGGTCTGCAAGGTGAAGCTGCCCCTGAAGGTCTGCAAGCGGCCGCTCACGCTCGACGAGGTCAAGGCCCTCACCGGCGCGGAGCGCAAGACCGAGGTGATCGAGGGCTTCATCAGCAAGCGGGACCGCCCGTTCGCGGCCTCCCTCCACCTGAGCGACGCAGGCCGGATCCGCTTCGAGTTCCCGCCCCGCGGCACCCGTCGTCAGGGCCCCGAGTTGACCAAGTTCCCGGTGAACCCCGAGCCGCTGTGCGTCGACCCGCACAACAAGAAGGCGAACATCATCGAGTCCGAGACTGAGTACGTGTCCACGGACAGCAGCTCCCGGATCGCCGTCGCGCGCGAGATGTCGAAGCGGCAGATCACGCGGGACGAGGCCAAGGCGCTCTTCACGAAGGGGCAGACGGCCCTGCTCGAGGGGTTCGTCAGCAAGAAGACCGGCAAGCCCTTCTCGGCGCAGCTGAAGCTGCTCAAGAGCGGCCGCGTCAAGTACGTCTTCCCGAACTAGCGGGCACCCCTCTCGACAAATCAGAGATTTGTCGCCGGGGGCCCCGCAGGACCTCCTGAGGACTCCGCTTCACTTCGTTCCGCTGCGCGCGCTTGGAGCGCTTGCGGTCGATCACTTCAGCTCTTTGTGGAGCGTCCGGGGCGTCCCTTGCGGGGGGCGCGCGTCTTCTTCGCCTTGGGGCGCGCCCAGCCCTTCTTCCGGTAGGGCCGGCCCTCTTCGTCGAGCCCCCGAGAGGGACGCGACTTGCGGGGGGGCGCGGGGAGCCGCAACGCCTCCGCCACCGCCTTGCGCACCTCGAAGCTCACCTTCAACTTGCCCCCGCCGGGCTTGCGGACCTGGCGCCTGAGGTGATCGAGCTCGCCGGGCGTGAGCGGGCGCACCTTCCCCACGTCCAGGCCTCGCAGCGTGAGCCCGCCGAACCCGACGCGCTTGAGCTTGAGGGTGCGGTGGCCGATGTGGTCGATCATCCGCCGCACGATGCGGTTGCGGCCCTCGGTGATGGTGATCAGCAGCCAGCTGGAGGGACCCGATGAGCGCACCATCTCCACGATCGCGGGGGCCGTGCGCCCGTCCTCGAGGTTCACGCCCTTCTGCAGCGCGTGGAGCTTGCGCTCCTCGGGCGTCCCGCTGACCTTGACCAGGTAGCTCTTCTGGATCCCGTACGACGGGTGCGTGAGCCGATAAGCCAGCTCGCCGTCGTTCGTGAGCAGAAGCACGCCCTCGGTGTTGAAGTCGAGCCGCCCGACGGCCTGGATCGAGCCCGGCGCGTCCTCGGGGAGCAGCTCGTAGACGGTGCGGCGCTCCTGGGGATCGGACCGCGACGTGATGACGCCCTTGGGCTTGTGAGCGACGAAGAAGGCCTGCTCCGGCTTCTGCGGCAGGGGCTCGCCGGCGGTGACGATGAGCACGTCCTCGGGGTCGTACTGGGCGCCGGGGTCGGTCTGCACCACGCCGTCGACCGTGACCTCACCCTTGCGGATGAGCTTCTCGGCGCCGCGGCGGGAGGCGACGCCCCGCTCGGCGAGGATCTTGACGAGGTGTTCAGCGGGCATCGGTTTCCAAAGGGCGCCCGGCGAGGCGTTCGGAGGCAGCAGCATCGACGCGGGCCAACGCGCGGCGCGCAGCATACTCCTCGAAGGTGACTTGCTGGATCAACTCCGGATCGTCCGAGAGCAGCTCGCGGACCGCTTCGATGTCCCCCGGCCCCAGGTCGGCGAACTCCCGGAGGCTGGGGAGGTCGCCCAGGGAGGTGAGGCCGAGGGTGTCGAGGAACTCCGGGGACGTCGCGTACACCATCGGCTTGCCGGGCAGGTCGCGCCGACCCGCGATGCGAAGCAGCTTCCGGTCCAGGAGCGCGCGCACGACGCCGCCGCTCTCCACCCCCCGGATGCGCTCGACGTCGGCCCGCGTGCAGGGCTGGCGGTAGGCGACGATCGCGAGCGTCTCGAGCGCGGCGCGGGAGAGCTTGACCGGGCGCCCGCCCGCGAAGTCCCTCAGCCAGGGCGCCACCTGCGCGGCCGTGCGCAGACGGTATCGGCCGCCGACCTCCGCGAGCACCAACCCCCGCTCGCCCTCCCGGTACTCGGCGGCGAGCGAGTCCAAGGCGGCCCGCACGTCGTCCCCGTCGGCGTCGGTCCCCAGGGCCCGCTGGAGGTCCTCCACGGCGAGCGGCTCGGCGGCCACGAACAGCAGCGCCTCCACGACGGCGCGGACCGCGGTCACGCGAGCCCCCGCACGGCGGGCGGAGCGCCCTCGAAGCGACGGTCGATGCGGAGCTCGTCGGCCCCCTTCACGAGCCCTACCCAGCCCCGTCGCACCAGCTCGAGCATGGCCAGGAACGCGGTCACCACGGCCGGTCGGTCGCGTCGATCCCCGAGCAGGTCGTCCAGCCCCACGCCGGCCCGCCCCACGAGCAGCGCCAGGATGGCCTCCATGCGGTCCTCGACGGACTCCACGGCCCCGGGGGCGGCGTGCAGCGGCTCGTCGCGCCGGTTGCGCTCCAGGAGGTCGCGCAGGGCCCCGAGCACGTCGATGAGGTCGACCTCCAGGGCGCGGCCCGCCGCGTGCTCCGCCGACTCCGCCGACGGGTTCGCCCGCACGAAGAAGTCCCGGCCCAGCCGGGGCCGCGCGTCCAGCTCCTGCGCCGCCTGCCGGAACGACGCGTACTCCACGAGCCGCGTCACGAGGGCCTCCCGCGGGTCCTCGACCTCCTCCTCGTCGTCGTCCACCTCCGCTCGCGGGAGCAGCTCGCGCGACTTGAGCAGACACAGCAGGGACGCGGTCTCCACGAACTCGCCGCAGACCTCGATCTCGAGGGCGCGCATCACGTCGATGTAGGCGAGGAACTGGGCGGTCACCTCGGCCAGAGGCAGCTCGCGCAGCGGCACCGCGTCGCGCCTCGCGAGGTGCAGCAGGAGGTCGAGCGGTCCCTCGAACAGCGGGAGCCGGAGGAACGGGCCGGCCATGGCTCAGCCGGGCATCCCCGCGATCGCGAAGGCCACGCGCTGGAGCGCGGTCAGCAGCGGCGAGATCGCGCCCGTGAACACGAGCGCCAGGATCGCGATCATGGAGATGTTCGCGTCCAACGTGAGGAGCTTGAGCGCGGTGCGCGAGGGCAGGAAGTGAGCGAGGACCTTGCTGCCGTCCAGGGGCGGCAGGGGGATCATGTTGAAGACGGCGAGGATCGCGTTGATCATCACGCCCCACAGGCCCATCAGGTACATGGCCTCGACGATCGCCGAGGGCAGGGCGCCCTCCAGGGTGGGGATCACGCGCATGCCCGCGGCGAAGATGAACATGAGCAGGACGTTGGAGATCGGGCCCGCGATCGCGATCAGGAGCTGATCGCGCGAAGGGTTGCCCAGGCGACTCGGGTTGTAGGGCACCGGCTTCGCCCACCCGAAGACGAACCCGACGTAGAGCCCCACGACCGGCATGAGGATGCTGCCGATGGGGTCGATGTGCGACCTCGGGTCCAGCGTGAGCCGGCCGTGCCACTCCGCCGTCTTGTCCCCGAGCCGGTAGGCCATGAGGGCGTGGGCGTACTCGTGGACGACGAGGCTGAAGAGAAAGACCGGCAGGGCCGCGAGCAGGTCGCTCAGGAATTGAATGGGGTCCATCGAGGGCGACCATGACACCGGGGGGCCCGGCTTTCAAGGCACAGCGGCGTCACTCGTCCCGGCGACCGCGAGGGTGCGCCTCCTCGTGCACCCGGTGGAGCCGCTCGGGCGCCACGTGCGTGTAGATCTCGGTCGTGGCGATGTCCGCGTGGCCCAGCATCGCCTGGATGGAGCGCAGGTCCGCGCCGCCCTCCAGGAGGTGCGTCGCGAAGCTGTGGCGCAGCGTGTGGGGCGAGAGCTTGGTGGTGATGCCCGCCTCCAGGGCGTAGCGGCGCAGGTTCTTCCACACGGCCTGGCGCGTGAGCGGCTTGCCCGACCGCCCCGGGAAGAGCCACGGCGACGGCCGGCCCTTGAGGACCAGGGGGCGCCCGCGCTCGAGCCACGCCGCCACCGCCGCCAGGGCCGCGCCGCCCACGGGGACGATGCGCTCCTTGTCTCCCTTGCCGCGGACCAGCAGGAGCGGGGGGGAGCGACGCAGGGCGTTCAGGGGCGCCGTGACCAGCTCCGTGACCCGCAGCCCGCTGCTGTAGACCAGCTCGAGCATGGCGGTGTCCCGCAGCCCCCGCGGGGTGGCGGTGCCGGGGGTCCGGAGCAGCGCCTCCACCTGGTCGCGACGCAGGACGCCGGGCAGCTTTCGTCCGATTCTCGGCGTCTTGAGCCGCGCGGCGGGGTCGTCCTCCCGCACCCGCTCTCGGACCAGGAACTTCGTGAACCCCTTCACCGCGCTGAGGTGGCGCGCGATCGATCGGGGCGCGAGGCCGGAGCCCGCCAGGTGCAGCAGGAAGTCTTCGAGCAGGGGCCGGTCGACGTCCCCGGCGTCGCCGACCCTCCGGCCCTCGCAGAAGGCGGCCAGCTTCGCGAGGTCCCGACCGTAGGAGGCGACCGTGTTGGGCGCGAGGCCCCGCTCCACGACGAGCAGGTCGAGGTACATGCCCACCCAGCCGTCGAGGTCGCTCATCCGCGCCCGCTCGCCAGGAACCGCGCCCGCAGCTTCGCCGCCAGCCGCTCTTGGGCCGCGGCGGTCAACCGGTCGCCGTCCGAGTCAAGGACGTAGAAGGTGTCGGACGCCAGGTCCATGCGGGTCGCGATCTTGGCGAGCCGCACGTCGAGGCCGAAGCGGGACAGCTCCCGCGTGAGCTCCCAGACCAGCCCCGGGCGATCCTGGACGACGACCTCCACGACCGTCGCCGCGTCGCTCAGGTCGTTGCTGACCGCCACCCGCTGGTGCTCCACCGCCCCCGCCTTCGCCACCGGGGCGGCCGCGGAGAGGGCCCGCTCGATCCCGGCGTCGAGGGCCGACGAGTCGTGCTCCGCCTTGGCCAGGGATCGCTCCACGCGGGCCAATCGCGACGGCTCGGGGGGCCTGCCGCCGGCGTCCACCACCCGGAACGTGTCCACCGCGGTGCCGTCGCCCCGCGTGTGGGTCTCGGCGCCGACGATCGACAGCCCCGCCGCCGTGAGCGCCCCCGACAGCAGCGCGAGCAGGCCGCGTCGGTCTCGGGCGGCGACCGTCCACTCGGTGGCCCCGCCGGGTCGAGGAATCCGCGCGTGAGCGGGGAAGCTCTCCCCTGCCCCCAGGCGGTCCAGCAGGACGGCGTGAGTGGCCAACGTCTCGGCCGGCGTGTGCTCCAGGTACAGCGGACGATCCGACGCGACCCCGTCCACCAGGCGCGTCCATACCTCCGGCGCGCGGCGACGCCCCACCTCGGCCGCGAGCAGCGCCTCGACCCGCGCCGAGACCTCCGCGCGGCGCTCGGGAGCCGGTGTCGCCGCGGCGGGATCGATGACCGCGACGGCCGTCCGGTACGCCTCTCCGAGCAGGTCCCGGCGCCAGCTCGTGAAGCCCGCGAGGTTCGTCGCGCACGAGTCGGCCCAGGTCAGCGCCATGAGGTCGTCGAGGCGGCCGCGGTCGCCGATCACGGCGCGGAGGGAGGCGTGAGTCGACGGGTCCTGGAGATCCCGGTGGTACGCGGTGTCGGACAGGACCAGGTGGTAGCGGACCAGCCACTGGGTGCGCGCGATGCTCTCCTCGTCGTAGCCGAGGCGCCCGAGGATGCGCGGGACCATCTCGGCCCCCACGCGGCTGTGAGCGGCGCCGTGGCTCTTCGCGATGTCGTGCAGCAGGCCCGCGAGCAGGAGCGGACCGCGCGTGTGGGCGGCGGCGAACGCGCCTGCCGCGAGGGGGGTTTCTTCGGCCGCCGCGGCGCCCCCCAGCCGCTCGATCTCGCGCACGACGTAGAGGCAGTGCACGTCGACCGTGTAGAGGTGGGCGCGGTTGTGCTGGGCCTGGCAGAACGTGGCCCCGAACTCCGGGATCAGCCGCCCGAGGAACCCCGTGCGGTGCATCGACGCGAGCACACGGAAGACGTCCGGGCCCTCGAGCATCGCGCGGAAGGCGGCGCCCACCTCGGGGTCCTTTCGGTAGCGGGCCGTCACCCGGCGCTTGCTCAGATCGCGCACCTGCTCCATGAGGTCGTGGTGGAGGCGTCCCCCGTCCTCCTGCATGAACCGGAACAGGGGCAGCAGGAGGCCGTGGTCCTCGCGGAACGCGGCCGGGTCCGTGGCCTCGATGGTGCCGCCGCGGTCGACGAACGCCCCGTCGGTGGAGATCCGCTCGCCGTCGACCCGCCGCGCGACGGGAGCGGAGGGGCCGAGCACCAACGTCGTGGCGTCCGGAGGGCCGTCGGGCGCTTCGTCCCAGTGCAGCCCCAAGGCGCGGGTGACGTACAGGCCGGTCCAGTGCGCCATGGCGTAGGCGTGCCGGTAGTAGGCGCCCATGAACCGCTCGACCCCGCGGAGCCCGCCCCGCTTCTGGAAGCCGAGGGCCCGCGCCACCGGCTCCTGGGCCTCGAAGCGCAGCCGGTCCCGGGCCTTGCCCGACATCGAGTGGAGCTGGATCCGGACCCGCAGGAGGAACTCGTAGGCCTCGATCAGCTGGCGGTAGTGGTCCGGCTCGACGAACGAGCTGAGCAGGAGGTCGTAGTCCCCGCGGAGTCCGAACCGGAGGCGCGTGATCCACCCCAGCCAGTGGAAGTCGCGGAGGCCGCCCTTGCCCTCCTTCACGTGGGGCTCGAGCAGGAACACGGACTCGCCGTACTTCTGGAACCGCCGGTGGTTCAGGGTGTGCGCCTGGGCCAGCACGGCGTCCCGAAACTCATCGATGGCCGCGCGTGCGGCGTCCAGGAGGCGGTTGTAGAGCCACCGCGATCCGGCGATGTAGCGCAGGTCGAGCAGGCACATCTGCAGCGTGAGGTCGCCCTTCGCCGCCTCCACGATCTGCTCCACGGTCCCCTCCCGCCGACCGACCCGCAGGTGGTCGTTCCAGAGGGGATACAGCAGCTTCTCCGAGAGCGCCGCGAGGGACGCGTCCGACGGCTCCTCGGTGATGAGGAGCAGGTCCACGTCCGACCACGGACAGAGCGCGCGCCGGGCGTAGCCGCCGGTGGCGACGACGCAGAACCCCTTCGTCGCCCACGCCGGGTCGACCGTCTGCTCGTGCACGGCGCGGGCATGCAGCGCCCGCAGGGTGTTGTCCACGGCGGCGCTGTAGAGCTGGGTGATGCGGCTCCCGGACACGTCGGGGCCGTGGTGGAACGCGTCGATCCGCGCCCGAGCCCGCGAAAGGAACGTGTCCGGATCGCCGAAGATCCCGCCCGGAGCGTGAGGCGCGAGGCCGGGGAGCACGTCCTTCGGGTTCATCGCTCGACGCCCCGCTCGGCCCGCAGGGCGCGGGAGGTGAAGTCCTCGACCCCGCGCACGACGGCGGCCGCGAGCAGCTCCTGGTACCCGCGGGTGCGCACCCGGCGCTCCTCGCCCTCGTGCGTCAGGTACCCGACCTCCACGAGCACGGCCGGGATCTCGGTGTCCACCAGGACCCAGAAGGGCGCGGTGCGTGCCCCCCGATCCCGGACGGTCTTGCGCCCGTAGAAGCCGTTGAGCGTGCGCACCACCTCCGCTTGCAGCGTCTCTGCCAGGCGCCGCGACGACGTGGCCCGGGCCCCCATCGCGAGGTCCGCCACCAGCGCGTCCTCGGAGTCGCGTTCGGCGGCCTCACCGGTGAGGTCGTGGGCGAGGTTCTCCCGGGCAGCGAGCCGTCCGGCGGCCTCGTCCGACGCGAGGTCCATCGAGTAGATCTCCACGCCCTGGGCGGACTTCGAGGGGGCGCTGTTGGCGTGGATCGAGACGAACACGCCCGCTCCGGACGCGTTGGCCAACTCCGTGCGGCGGTCGAGGGTGAGCGTCGAGTCGTCGGTGCGGGTCTCGATCACGGTGAACCCCGCCTCCCGCAGCGCGCGGGCCGTGGCCTTGGCGAAGGGGAGCACCACGTCCTTCTCGAGGACGCCCGAGACGCCCGCGGCGCCGTCGTCCTCGCCCCCGTGGCCCGCGTCGACGACCACGGTGCGCCAGCTCCGCGTCAGGGGAGCCGCAGGGGTGTCGGGGATCGGCTCCGGAGCGGGCGCGAGGGGGGGCGTGGGATCGACGTGCGTCGCCACGGCGGGCGGCTCGGCCGAGGCCCCGCACCCGACCAGGAGCAGGGCCGTCGCGGCGAGCCGAGCCCTCACAGCCGCTCCGCCTTCGCGCGCAGGTCGGCGAGCAGGTTGAGGGCCTCCAGCGGGGTGAGCTGGTCCACGTCGAGCGCGAGCAGCTCGTCCTTGAGCACGCTGCTGCGGTCCACGAACAGGCTGAGCTGACCGGTGGCGGGGCCCTCGTCGCCCCGTCCCCGGGCGAGCTTCGGACGGCCGATCTCGTCGGCGGCGTCGGTCTCGAGGTTGGCCAGCACCTGCCGGGCCCGCACGAGCACCTCTTCGGGGAGGCCCGCCAGCTTCGCCACTTGGATGCCGTAGGACCGCGACGCTCCGCCGTCCCGCAGCCGGCGCAGGAAGATGACCCGCTCCCCCAGCTCCGAGACCGCGATGTTCACGTTTCGGACCTGGGGCCGCGTGGACGCCAGCTCGCTGAGCTCGTGGTAGTGGGTCGCGAACATCGTGCGGCAGCCCACCGTGTCGGCGATGTACTCGGCGACCGCCCAGGCGATCGCGAGCCCGTCGAAGGTGGAGGTGCCGCGGCCGATCTCGTCGAGGATGCACAGGCTGCGATCCGTCGCGTGGTGGAGGATGGCGGCCGTCTCGGCCATCTCCACCATGAAGGTGGACTGCCCGCGGGCGATGTTGTCCGAAGCCCCCACCCGCGTGAAGATCCGGTCCACCACCCCGATGCGCGCGTCGGTCGCGGGGACGAAGCAGCCCGCCTGCGCGAGCAGCACCACCAGCGCCGCCTGCCGCATGACCGTCGACTTGCCCGCCATGTTGGGGCCGCTCACGATCAACAGCTGGTTCTCGGTGGCGTCGAGCAGGATGTCGTTGGGGACGAACCGCTCCTCGAGGCGCATCTGCTCGATGACGGGGTGGCGGCTCCCCCGCAGGTCCACGACGTCGCCCTCGTCGACCACCGGGCGCACGTACCCGTGCCGGACGGCGAGCTCCGCGAAGGCGGCGAGCGCGTCGATGGCCGCGAGGCGCTCGGCCAGCTCACCGAGGGTCCCCGCCCGGGCCGCCACGCGGTCGCGCAGCTGCACGAACAGCTCCATCTCGAGCGTGCCCCGACGCTCCTGGGCGCCCAGGACCTTCGCCTCGAACTCCTTGAGCTCGGGGGTGTAGTAGCGCTCGGCGTTCGCGAGCGTCTGCTTGCGGATGTAGTTGTCGGGGACGGCGGCCAGGTTGGCCTTCGTCACCTCGATGTACCAACCGAACACGCGGTTGTAGCGGACCTTGAGCGACGAGATGCCGGTGCGGAGCCGCTCCTCGGTCTCGAGCCGCGCCAGGGCCCCCTTCCCCTCTTTGCCGAGGTCGATCAGCTCGTCGAGCTCGGCGTGGAAGCCGCGTCGGATCAGGCCCCCGTCGGTGAGCGTCATTTGGGGGTCGTCGGCGAGGGTGGCGGAGATGTCGGCGAGGAGGTCGGCGGCGTGCGGCAAGGGCGCGAATGGAGGGAGTCCCCGAGCGTCGTCGCGATCGAGGAGGACGTCGATCGCGGGGGCCTGCTCCAGGGATCGGCGCAGGCCGATGAGGTCTCGGGCGTGGGCCCGCCCCGACTGGACCTTGCCGTTGAGTCGCTCGATGTCGTGGACCAGCTCCAGGCGCTCCCGAAGGGCGGCGCGCAGCGCCTCGTTGCGCACGAGGAGATCCACGGCCTCGAGGCGCGCCTCGATCTCCTCGGGATCGAGCAGCGGCGCCCCGATCCAGCGGCGGATGCGGCGGCTGCCCATCCCGGTGACGGCGCGGTCGAGGAGCCCGACCAGGCTGCCCTTGCGACCGCCGTCGGCCATGGTGCGGAACAGCTCCAGGTTCCGGCGCGTGTTCTCGTCCAGGACCATGAACCCGTCGAGGCGGTACGGACGGAGGCGACGGACGTGGCCCAGCGAGTCCACCCGGGACGCTCGGAGGTAGTAGAGGATCGCCCCCGCCGCGGTGATGCCGGGGCCCAGCTCGCCCAAGCCGAAGCCGCGCAGGTCGCGGACCTCGAACATCTCGCAGAGGTCGGCCACCGCGGTGTCGTGGGAGAAGGCGTGGTCCGGGACCTCGGCGAGCCTCACGTCGGCGCCCCGCAGACTTGCCACGCGCGGGTCCGCCAGCAGCTCGTCCGACACGACGATCTCGGCGGGGTCGAGGCGATCGAGCTCCGCGGCCAGGGCCGCCGCGTCGTCCAGCTCGGTGCAGCCGTACTCCCCGGTGGAGACGTCCATGTAGGCGACGCCGAAGACGTCGGGCGCGGCGAAGTGCACGGCCACGAGGTGGTTGGCGGCCTTCGCGTCGAGCTCGTCGGGTTCGAGGACCAGCCCCGGGGTGACGATCTCGGTGATCGCCCTCCGCACGAGCCCCCGGGCGAGCTTCGGGTCCTCGACCTGGTCGGCGAGCGCGACCTTGTAGCCCTGCTGGACGAGCTTGCGCACGTGCCCCCTCACCGAGCGGTGGGGCACCCCCGCCATGGGGATCGGGTGCTTGCCGAGCTTGTCGCGGGCGGTGAGGGTGAGATCCAGCACCTTCGAGGCGGTCACCGCGTCCTCGAAGAACACCTCGAAGAAGTCCCCCATGCGGAAGAGCAGCACCGAGTCGGGGACCTGCTCCTTCAACTCGACGTATTGCTTGAACATCGGGGTCAAGCGACGGCCGTCGAGGAGGTCGGAGTAGTTGAGGGCCCGCTGCGGAGTCGCCCCCGCAGAATGCGCGCCGGGCTCCATGGCCCGGAGCGTATCCCGGGGCCGGGACCCTGTACACTCCGGGTGTGCTCACCGCCGGCTCCGTCCTCGTTCACCGCGGCAAAGCGGTGTCCCTGCCCACCGTGCACGCCCTGGCCGCCGAGATCCTCGGAGGGCACGTCCGCCCCGACGCATCGCTGCTCGTCTCCGCCTCGGCGCCCGTCCGCGTCGATCGGGAGGCGAAGACGCAGGGGGACCCGCTCGCAGGCACCGTCCGCGTCCTGCACCTGGCCACGCCGGACGACTGCGAGGAGCTCTACACGGACCTCTCTCGCATCGTGCTGCGGGGCCGCTACGGGTTCCCGGACGACGTGCTGGACGACGCGCTGATCCAGTTCGCGGCGTTCGGGCTCGATCCGCTCGCGCTGCGGCTCTCGGAGATCACCGGTCCGGTGGCTGCCTTGTACTTGGAAGAGGGAGAGGCCCCCCTGGGGGGATACTCGGTGTTCGCGGGGGGGCGGCGGCTCTGGTCCGCGGCCTTCCGGCCCACCGTGAGCTACGCCACCTGGGACGGCCGCGAGCTCATCGTCTCGCCCATGTCCGCCGGCGACCCGGCGCCCCCCGAGGGCGACCACACGGACTTCCCCGCGCACGGGCTGCAGCTGCTGTTCGGCAAGCCCCTGTCGCTCACGTACGCCGAGCGGTTCGCGCTGCTGCCGTCGCTCCGAAAGGCCAGCCGCCCGCCAACCGAAGCCGCGGCGGCGATGCACCTCGTCCAAGACGGACGCTTCCTGCCTCCCGGCCACGAAGCGGACCCCGACGACCTCGAGCGCTTCTCCCGGTCCTTCTCAGGCTGAAACAGCGCGGCCGATCCCCGTCCGTTCGAAGGTGGGCAGGCGCCCCAAGCGCGCGCAGCGGAACGAAGTGAAGCGGAGGTCCAGGGAGGTACCGCGGGGCCTCCGGCGACGAATCTCCGATTCGTCGAGAGGGGTGCTACTCGAAGGCCCAGGCGGTGTCGGCCTCGGCCATCTGGATGGCGAGACGGGCGGTGCTGAGGGGCCAGGCCTCCACCGCCGCGGAGAAGTAGGTGGGCTCCCCGCCGTAGTGCCCGATGAGGTAGACGCTCGGGCCGATGGCGCGCTCCGTCGCGATCAGCCGCACGACGGCGCCGTCGTCCACCGCCCAGAGCGCCCGCCAGTCCGGGGTGATCGTCCCCCAGGCGAGCTCGGGGGCGGCCTGGATGAGCCCAGCGAGGCCCTGCACCATGAAGTTCGACATGGCCACGACGTCCGAGACGTCCGGGCCCTCGCCCGCGAAGAAGACGCGATAGGACAGCTCGTAGCGCGCCGTGCCCGGGGCGTCGTCCTCGGCGGGCTTCATGCCGACGGCGATGCGGCTCCACACCTCCATGGGCCAGTCGGGCCACCGCTCGGCCATGACGCTGAGCACGCTCGCCCAGGTCTGCTCGAGCGTCGGGTTGAGGTGCGGGTGCGCCTCCACCAGCTCGTCGAGGTCGTAGGTGATCGCGAGCGCGATCGCGCCGCCGCGGAGGGGGAGGAGCATCAGCCCGCTCGCTCGAGACGCACGGCGTAGAAGGCGTCGGCGTCGTGCCGATGGGGGTACATGCGCAGGGCGTATCCGTCGAGGGCGTCGTCGGGGAGGTCGGGCAGGAAGGGGCGCCCGTCCACGACGCGGAAACCATGGGCACGCCCGGCGTCGCTCGCGACGAACGCGTTGACGACCTTGTGCGTCTCCAGAGGCGTGAAGGTGCACACCGCGTAGACCAGGGCTCCGCCCGGCTTCACCGCGGGGGCGAGGGACTCGAGCAGCTTCGCCTGTCGCGCGGCGAAACCCTCGAGGTCGCGCTCGACGCGGGCCCATCGGATGTCCGGGTGGCGACGGATGACGCCCAGCCCGCTGCACGGGGCGTCGAGCAGGACCGCGTCGTACGGCTGATCGTCCTCGCGGCTGCCGAACCGCTCGCGGATCCAGTGGCGCTCGTGCGTCCGGATCCAGTCGAAGCCGAGCCGGTCGCGCGAGGCGACGACGTCCGCCAGGCGGCGAGGGTCGAGGTCCACCGCGTCGACGAGCCCCTCGGGACCCACGGCGTCCGCGAGCAGGAAGCTCTTGCCCCCCGGGGCGGCGCACGCGTCCAGCACCCGCATCCCGGGGCGAGCGCCGACCAGCAGGCCCGCCGCCTGGGCCGCTTCGTCCTGGACCCAAAGCTCTCCTTCGTCCCACCCCGGCAGCGACGCGGGCCCGCCCGCAGGGCGCTCCTCGGGGCGACGGCTGCCGGGCACGATCCCGGGCACGCCGAGCTCCGCCGACGGGGTCCCCGCCTTCGCGCGCAGCACGAGCGGCGGCTCTTCGTTGGCCGCCTCCGCCCACGAAGCCGCCTCGCGGGTGCCCACGCGGCCCGCCATCTGGTCGAGGAGCCAGCGTGGGTGAGACGTCGCGGTCTGGGCCCACAGGAGGGGTTGCTTGCGTCGGTTGAACGTGGGCGCGGCGGGCGGATCGTCCGCCAGGCGTCGCAGGGTCGCGTTCACGAACCCCGCGGAGCGGGGCGAGCCGAGCAGGCGGGTGACCTCCACGGCCTGGTCCACCGCCGCGCGGTCCGGGATCGAGTCCATGAGGAGGATCTCGCAGGCGCCGATCAGCAGGGCGGTGCGTGCCCCCGGCTCTTGGGCTCGGAACGGCTTGCGCAGGAGCGGAGCCAGCCGCGCGACGAGCAGCGTGCGGTTGCGCAGGATCCCGTAGGTCACGCTCCAGGCCCGGCCCGCGTCTCGGGGCTCGAGACCCTCGAGCTTCCTCCGCAGCTGCACATCGAGCCGGCCGGGGCGACGCTCGTGGCCATGCAGCACCTCCGCCACGGCGCGACGTTCGGGGGTGACTCGATTCACGGTGCATCCTCGGGCCTGGGCTCGGCGGTGGCGTCGGCCGGGTCCACCCCCGGCGGAAGCTCAGGCAGATCCCAAGAGAAGGTGCCCTGCGCCTCGGCGCGCGCCCGGGCGATCTGCCGCGTGAAGCGCTCGGGGCTGGGTCCCGGCCGCACGCGGGCGCCGCCGAGCAGGAAGGTGGGGGTACCGCGGACGCCCAGGCGCTCGGCCTCGTCGGTGTCGTCGTCCACGCGGTCGCGCACCTCCTCGGAGCGGAAGTCCTCGCGGTATCGCTCCAGGTCCAGCCCGATCGCTTCGGCCTGAGCCTCGTAGTACACCGGGCCGTCCGCGGGGACCGGATCGTCGCCGTCTACGCCGTCCCCGATGGCCTTGCCGAGGGCGAACAGGGCGTCGTGCATCTCCCAGAACCTGCCCTGCTCGGCGGCCGCCTCCGCGGCGATCGCGGCGGGCACGGCGGCGGGGTGCATCCGCAGAGGGAGGTGCTTGTAGACGAGGGCGACGTCGTCTCGGCCCTCCACGAGGGCGGCGATCTCCTCGTGGACGCGGACACAGTACGGGCACTGGAAGTCGGAGTACTCGACGAGGACGATCGAGGCGTCCGGGCCGCCCCGACGCGCTCGCCCGTCGACGTTCGGGGAGACCCTCCGCTCGACCCGCAGGACGGCGACCGCCTCCTCGACCGTCTCGAAGCTCCGCATGGCGGCGAGCGCGAGCCCGACCTGGTCGGCCGCGGCGCTGCACTTCGCCTCCTCGTCGTCCACGAGCGAGCGGGCGAGGCTCAACCCGCGACGGGCGAGGCGATCGCACGGGGTCGGGGCGCGGTTGAGGACCACCGCCAGCGAGGCGCGCTGCTCGTCGCTCAGGTCGGGCAGGGATTCGTAGGCGCCGGCGGCGCTCAGCCGGGCGACGTCGATGGCTTCGTCCCGCACCGGCACCGGCGCGCGCTTGCCCGCCTGGACCTCGCCGTAGCGCTTGCCGATCGCGAAGCCGTTCTTGCCGCCGGCGCGATCGCCGAAGTACCACCCCGCGCCGAAGCCGGCGGCGGCGCACACGACACAGGCCAGGACCGCGAAGGCGATCGCACGGTTCGTCACGGGCTCGGGGGCGTCAGATGAGGTCGTCGAAGTCCGAAGACGCGACGGGCGGCGGCGACGAGATCACCGGCGCGGAGGTGGAGACCGGCGACGGAGACGCAGCCGCGGGGGCGGCTTCGCGGGCGGTGCGGCGGTTGTAGTCGAGCTCCTCCTGGAGCGCGGCGACCTGGCGACGCAGGTTGCGCAGCCGGCGGGACGAGCCCGCGAGCTTGACGCCGAAGCCGAGGCCCGCCGCGACGAACCCCACGAGGAACGTGATCGCCAGCAGGATCGGCAGGGACATCGCCTCGCCGAGCGCCCACGCACCCACGAGCGGGACCTTGAAGAGCAGGTTGACCTGCGTCTCCGCGTTCACGGCGTAGTTCACGAAGCCGAGACCGGCGACGACGAGGACGAGGACCAACGCGACGATGCGACCAGGGGTCATGAGCTCTCTCCAGAATCCTGGCGCAGTCTACGCGACCGCTCAGGACTCGTTCACCCGCTCCTTGAGCTCCTTGCCCACCTTGAAGAAGGGCACGCGCTTCTCGTCGATGTCGACCACGTCCCCCGTGCGGGGGTTGCGCGCGGTGCGAGGGCCGCGGAGGCGGACGTGGAAGGATCCGAACCCTCGGATCTCGATGCGATCGCCCTTCTCGAGGGCTTCCCGCATGCAGCCGAAGATGGTGTTCACCACCACTTCGGCGTGCCGACGGGTGATGTCGGGAGACCGCTCGGAGACGGCCTGGACGAGTTCACTCTTGGTCAAGGTGGCTCCGCCGGACAAAGGGACTCCGACGCGCCAGGCGGACCCGGCGCGGGACGAGCATGAACGGGGGTGGCTTACTCGGTCGCTTCGTCGGAGTCGGCCGCTTCGGCCTCATCGGACGGTGCGGGCTCCTCGGCAGGCTCGTCCGCGGACGCGGGCTCCTCGGTAGGCGCGGGCGCGGGCTCCTCGGCAGCAGGCTCCTCGGCAGCAGGCTCCTCGACGGCGGCATCTTCCACAGCAGCCTCCTCGGCGGCAGCCTCCTGGGCGGGGGCGTCCTCCGCGGCCGGCTCGTCCTCGTCGGTCTTCTTGATGCCGAGCGCGCCGAGCAGTTCGGCGCCCTTGATGTCGGCCAGCGTGGCCTGCCTGCTGGGCTGCTGCGGGGAGACCTTCGCCTCGCCGTCGGTGACCTCGGCCAGCCCGATCTTCTGCTCGTGCGGGTCGATCGAGATGACCTCGACCTTGACCGTGGTGCCCGGCAGGTAGGCCTCGGACGTGATGTCGTTGCCCAGCTCGGAGATGTGGATGAGGCCCTCGATGCCCTCCTCGAGCTCGACGAAGACGCCGAAGTCGGCCACGTGGACGACCTTGCCCTCCACGACCTGGCTGAGGAAGTACTTGCCGGTTACGGTGCGCCACGGGTCCTCGGAGAGCTGCTTGATGCCGAGGCTGAAGCGCTCATTGATCTTGTCGATCTTGAGCACCATGGCCCGGACGTCGTCGCCCTTCTTGTAGCGCTCGCTCGGGTGGCGGATGCGCTGGCTCCAAGACAGGTCGCTGATGTGCACGAGGGCGTCGATGCCGTCGTCCACGCCCACGAAGATGCCGAAGTCGGTGACGTTGCGGACCTTGCCCTCGAGGACGTGACCCACGGGGTACTTGTTCTCGACGACGTCCCAGGGGTTCGCGTCCAGCTGCTTCATGCCGAGGCTGATGCGCTTGGCGTCGAGGTCGACGTCCAGGACGACGGTCTCGACCTCCTGGCCGAGCTCGACCAGCTTCTGCGGGTGCTTGACGCGCTTGTTCCACGTCATCTCGGAGATGTGGACAAGGCCCTCGATGCCCTCCTCGAGCTCGACGAACGCGCCGTAGTCGGGGATGGACACGACCTTGCCGCGGATGACCGAGCCGATCGGGTAGCGGGACTCGACGTGCGACCACGGGTCCTCACGCAGCTGCTTGTAGCCGAGGCTGACGCGCTGGGTCTCGGGGTCCCACTTGAGGATGCGGACCTGCACCTCGTCGCCCACGCCGAACATCTCGGTGGGGTGCGTGATGCGGCCCCAGGACATGTCCGTGATGTGGAGGAGGCCGTCGATGCCGCCGAGGTCGATGAACGCGCCGTAGTCGGTGATGTTCTTGACCGTGCCGTCGATGATGGCGCCGACCTTGATCTTCTTGAGGGTCTCGCCCCGACGCTCGGCCCGCTCCTCCTCGAGGAGGACCCGGCGGCTCAGGACGATGTTCCCGCGACGCTTGTTGAACTTGATGATCTTGAAGGACGCGACGGCGCCGATGAGGCGCTCGAGGTTCTTCACGGGGCGCAGGTCGACCTGGGAGCCGGGCAGGAACGCCTTGACGCCGATGTCGACGCTGAGGCCGCCCTTCACGCGGGCGATGATCGTGCCTTCGACCACCTCGTCCTTGTCCACGGCCTCCTGGATGGCGTCCCACGCCTTCATCAGGTCGGCCTTCTCCTTGGAGAGGACCAGCATGCCGTCGTCGCCCTCGAGGCTCTCGAGGTAGACCTCGACGTCGTCGCCCACGGCGATCGTCGTCTCGCCTTCCTTGTCGCGGAACTCGCGAAGCGGGATCGTGCCCTCCGACTTGTAGGCGATGTCCACGACCACGTGGTCGCCGGCCATGCGGATGACGCGTCCGGTCACGACGGACCCCTCCTTGATGGGGGTGTCGCTGATGATGGCTTCGAAGAGCGCGTTGAACTCGGCGGCGTCCATGGCGCCGGCGGCGGCGGCGGAGCCCGAGAGAATGGAAGAGGTTTCGGTCGACATGTAGGAGTTGGGGTTTCTTCGTTGGGAACGACCCGGCGAACCGGGGGTTGGAGAAGGCCGGAATCGAGCGACTGCGCCCATCGCAGTGCCCTTTGGGCCGAGGCCCGCGGGTTATATAGAGGCCCCCCGGGGATGTCAAAAGAGAAAACCCGGTTGAATCGAGAACTTGCGAGATTTTCGGGTCGGTCGGCCCGCGGGGCCGCCCCCCTCAGTCGACGGGTGGGCCCAGCCGCGCTGCCGCCAGCCGCAGGATCGTCGTCCGAACGCGCTCGACCCCCAGCTGGCTCGAGTCGAGCACCACGGCGTCCTCGGCGGGCCGGAGGGGCGCGATCTCGCGGGTGGTGTCCTGGAGGTCGCGGGCCTGGATGTCGGCGATGACCGCCTCGAGGTCCGCCTCCTGCCCCCGCTCGATCATCTGCTTGTAGCGGCGGTTTCCCCGCACGCGCGCGGAGGCCGTGAGGAACACCTTGAGCTCGGCGTCCGGGGCCACCACGGTGCCGATGTCGCGGCCCTCCATGACCACCCCGCCCTCGGCGGCCATGCGGCGCTGGACCTCCATCAAGGCGGTCCGTACGGCGCCGACCTTGCTCACGGTGGACGCGTCCATCCCCGCGTTCGGGGCGCGCACGGCCGCGGTGAGGTCGCGCCCGTCCACCTCCGTGCCGAGCTCCTCGCCGCGCCACGGAAAGGCGAACCGGAGCCCTCCCGCGAGGGCGCCGAGGCGGGCCGCGTCGTGCAGCGCCAGGCCCTGCTCCCGCGCGAGCACCCCTACCGCCCGATACATGGCGCCGGTGTCGACGTACGTGTATCCGAGCTCGCGGGAGACCTGCTTGGCGATGGTCGACTTGCCCGCTCCCGCGGGGCCGTCGATCGCGATCACGAGGCGGCGCGACGCCGAGGGGTTCACGGGCGCTCAGCCCACGTCGGCGAGGACGCCGAGGCTGCGGAACCGGTCGTATCGGTCGTCGCGCAGCTCGTCGCCCGAGAGTCCATCCATCTCGGCGAGCCGCTCGGCGATCGCGTCGGCGACCGAGGCCATGGTGCTCGCCGGGTCCCGGTGGGCACCCCCGAGGGGCTCCGGAACGATCGCGTCCGCCGCCCCCAGCCTCACGCAGTCCTCGGCCGTGATCCGCAGCGCCTCCGCGGCGCGCTCGGCCTCCGCGGCGTCCCGCCACAGGATCGACGCGCAGCCCTCGGGCGAGATGACGGAGTAGATCGCGTTCTCGAGCATGAGGACGCGGTTGGCGACCCCGATGGCGAGGGCACCCCCCGAGCCGCCTTCCCCGATGACGATCGCGAGGATCGGCACCTTGAGTCGCGACATCACGAGGATGTTCTTGGCGATGGCCTCGGCCTGGCCGCGCTCCTCGGCGCCGATGCCGGGGTAGGCCCCGGGCGTGTCGATGAAGCACAGGATCGGGCGGTTGAAGCGCTCCGCGAGGCTCATGAGCCGCAGCGCCTTGCGGTACCCCTCGGGGCGGGGCATGCCGAAGTTGCGGTGGATGTTGTCGTTGGTGCCGCGGCCCTTCTGGTGGCCGATCACCATCACGCGTCGCCCCCGGAACCGCGCGAAGCCGCCCACGATGGCCGGGTCGTCCATGAAGTTGCGGTCGCCGTGCAGCTCCTGGAAGTCCTCGAACTCGGCCGCGAGGTAGTCGAGCGTGTAGGGACGGTCGGGGTGACGGGAGATCTGAGCCCGTTGGTACGGCCCGAGGTCTGCGAACACCTGACTGCGCAGCTGCGAGGCCTTGGCCTCCAGCTCGGCGATCTGCTCGGCCACGTCGATCGTGCCCTTGCCCGCGAGGCCCCGGAGACCCTCGATGGTCTCTTCGAGGTCGAGGATCGGTCGCTCGAAGTCGAGGACGAATCGCGCCACGATCGGTCTCTCCTGGGTCAGCGGCCCGACGGCCTCAGAAACGGCCTCGTCTCGGCGAGGAATCGGTCCGCGAAGTCGCCCGTGGGCTCCACCCATCGGACTGAGGGCTCGCGATTGAACCACGTGGTCTGACGCTTGGCAAACCGCATCGTGAGCGTCTCGATCCGCGCCCTCAGGGCCGCTTCGTCGAGGCCGCCGCGGAGGTGCTCGGCGATGGCGCGGTAGCCCAGCGCGCGCATGGCGGGCGCGTCCTCCGGGACCCCCTCGGCCAACCGGTCGCGGACCTCGTCGACCCAGCCCGCGGCGAACATCGCGTCGAGCCGCGCCCTCACCCGCGCTCGCAGCGTCTCCCGGTCGCGACGGAGCACGTGCAGCCGGAATCGAAACGGCGACGACGCGAACCGGTGATCGGCCTGCAGGTCGGACAGCCGCGAGCCCGTGAGGCGATGCACCTCCAGCGCCCGCTCGAGGCGCACCAGGTCGTGCGGATGCAGGCGCGCGGCGGCGGCCGGGTCCACCTCCGAGACGCGGGCGTGCATCCAGCCCGGCGCGGACGCCTCCTCGGCCCGCAGCTCCGCCCGCAGCGTCGAGTCCGCGGGCGCCCGGGGGGCGAGCCCGTGGAGCATGGCCCGCAGGTACAGGCCGGTGCCCCCCACGGCGAGCAGCGGCACGCCCCGGCGCGACGCGTCGGCCGCCACCTCCCGCGCGACGTCCAGGAAGCGACCGGCCGAGCAGTACTCCCGGGGGTCCAAAAAGTCGATCCCGTGGTGGGGGATCTCGGCCTGCTCGGCGGCCGTGGCCTTGGCCGTCCCGACGTCGAAGCCCCGATACACCTGCATCGAGTCGACGCTCAGGATCTCGCCGCCCAGCGCGCGGGCGACGTGCATGGCGAGGCTCGACTTGCCCGACGCCGTCGTCCCCCCGATGCAGACCACCGTGGGGCGGTCGTCGGTCACCGCCCCCCCAGCCGGGCGTCGATCTCGTCGCGGGTCCAGCGCGCCGTGATCGGCCGTCCCCCGGGGCGGGGGAGGCGGAAGTCGATGCGATCGAGCCGCGCGAACAGCTCCGACACCTCCTCGGGGAACATGCGGGCGGAGGCCGTGGGCGAGCAGTGGCTCGCGAGGACCGAGGCGAGGTCGCCGCGCAGCTCCTCCCCGGTGCGCTTGAGCGGCCGACCGCGCAGGGCGGCGGCGATCTCCGAGACGACCCCGTGCGCCCGACGGGCATCCACGCCCGCGGGCAGCGCGTGCACCGAGAGCGTCCCCTCCCCGAACGACGACACCTCCACGCCCACGTCGGCGAGGATCGGCTCGAAGGCGACGAGCACGTCCACCTGCTCTCGATCCAGCTCGAGCAGCACCGGCACCAACAGCCGCTGAGAGCGCGCGGGGACCTCCGGCAGGCGCCCGCAGAGCGACTCGAACAGCACCCGCTCCCGAGCCGCCACGGGGTCCACGACGATCAGGTCGCGCCCGTCGTCGCACAGCAGGAGCGACCCGAACTCGGCGAGCACGTGCAGGTCCCCGAACCGCGGGTGGTCGGTGCCGTCGAGCCGGCGCTGGGGGATCGGGTCCGGGCGCGGCACGGGCGCCGAGGGGAGGCTCGGGGCGTCGGGCGCCGAGGCCGACGGGCGCGTGGTCCGGCGACGTGCTGCGGGGGAGGCCGGGGACGTCGTCGGCCGAGGCGGGGCGCGCTCCATGAGGTGCGCCCGCTGGGCGCCCCAGAAGCTCGGGGCGTGGGTCTCTCCCAGCGGCATCGTCGCCTGGATGGGCGCGGGGGAGCCTCGACCCGGGGCGCCGACGACGGAGTCCAAGTCGCCCATCGAGGGGCGCTTGCCGAGGCCGCGCAGGCACGCGTCCAAGTGCGTGGACACGAACCGGTAGAGCCGTCGCCCGTCCCGGAAGCGGATCTCCGTCTTGGCGGGGTGCACGTTGACGTCGACCCGGTCGGCGGGCACGTCGACGAACAGCACCGCCACGGGGTAACGACCGCGGGGCAGGTACGGCTTGTACGCGCTCAGGACGGCGGCGATGAGGGTGCGGTCGCGGACGTAGCGGCCGTTCACGAACACGTGCACGCCCGCGTTGCTCGACCGATGGAGCGTGGGGTCCGAGACCATCCCCTCGGCGCGCAGCCCCGCCGCGTCGGCCTCGAACGGGTGCATCGAGCCCACCACGCCGCGGCCGAGCAGGCCCGCGAGCCGCCCCTCCAGGTCGTCCGACGGGGCGACGTCCAGCACCTTTCGGCCGTCCGAGACGAGCTCGAACCCGACGTGCGGGTGGGCCATGGCGAGGCGCGTCACGGCCTGCGTGACGTGGTTCATCTCGGTGCGCGGCGTCTTCAGGAACTTGAGGCGCACGGGGGTGTTGAAGAAGAGCCGGCGGACGCGGATGTCGGTCCCGCCCGGGTTCGGCGCGTCCTCCACCCGACGCACCTCGCCCCCGTCCACGAGCAGGTGCGTGCCGACGGGCTCGTCCCGACGCCCCGTGTCCATCTCGAACCGCGACACCTCGGCGATCGACGGGAGCGCCTCGCCCCGGAAGCCCAGGGTGCGGATGGCGAAGAGGTCCTGGTCGGTGCGGATCTTGGAGGTCGCGTGGCGCTTGAGCGCGAGCACGGCGTCGACCCGGCTCATGCCCACGCCGTCGTCCACCACCCGGAGCAGCGAGCGCCCCCCCGCTGCCAGCTCGACGCGGATGCGGGTGGCCTGGGCGTCGATGCTGTTCTCGAGCAGCTCCTTCACCGCGGAGGCCGGGCGCTCCAACACCTCGCCCGCCGCGATCTTGTTGATCAGCGACCCCGAGAGGACCCGGACGGTGGGCTCGACCGTCACCCGGCGTCTTCGTCCCCGCGCCGGGCCAGCACGTCGAGGGCCCAGTCGAAGCCGACGGCCTCCGAGCGATCCGGAAGGCCCTCGGCCAACAAGGCCTTGGTGACGCGCTTGCCCAGCTCCACGCCGGGCTGGTCGAAGGGGTCGATGTCGCGCAGCAGGCCCGCGAACGCGGTCGCCGCCTCCAGGAAGACGATCAGCTCGCCCAGGGAGGCCGCGTCGACGGCGGGGAGGCGGAGGTCGATCGCGGGACGGCCGGCCGTGATGAGCGCGGCGGCCGTGCCCAGCCGCTCGGCGTCGAGGAGCCGGCGGAGGGTGACGTCCGCCAGCGCCGGGACCACGGCGTGCTCGGGCCCGTCCAGGGGGAGCGGGCCGAGATCGACGCCGGGGTCGTCCACGCCCACGAAGGTGACGATTCGGTCGGCGGGGCCCTCCTGCCACATCTGCAGCTGGGAGTGCTGGTCCGTCGGGCCGCGGTGGGCGGCGGGCGTCCAGCCGTAGGGGGCGGCGCCGGGCCGGGGCTTGCCCAGAGACTCGGCCCAGAGCTGCTGGAACCACTCGCCCATGCCTCGGAGACGCTCGCAGTAGGGATAGAAGACCGTGACGTCCGCGTCCGGCCACCACTGGTCGTGGACCGCCGCGAATCGCCAAGCGGGGTTGGTCTCGAGGGCGCGGGTGACGCACGCGTCGGCCATCCGCCGAGCGCCCTCCAAGAGGGCGGCGGTGTCGACTCCCAGGAAGGCGGCCGGGAGCAGGCCGACGGCGGTGAGGACGCTGAAGCGGCCGCCGACGTCGGGCGGGACCGGCAGGGTCGCGAGGCCCCAGGCATCCGCGAGCGGACGCAGCAGCCCGCGCTCGGGGTCGGTGACGAAGACGAGGCGGTCGCGCCAGTCCGAGGCCCGTCGGAGCCACGGCAGGAGGAGTCGGAAGAGCGCCGCGGTCTCGATGGTCCCGCCCGACTTGCTGATGACCGCGACGGCGGCCCGGGCGGGATCCACCGCGTCCAGGAGCGGCGCGACGTACGCGGGATCCACGGTGTCCAGCACCGCGAGGCGACGGGCGACGTCGACGGATCCGAGGGCCGTCTCCAGCGCTCGGGCGCCCAGGGCCGAGCCGCCGATCCCCACCACGAAGAGCACGTCGGCGCGGTCGGCGAGCGTGGACCCGAGGGCGACCGCGTCGGGCAGGCCCCAAGCGTCGGCGTCGAGCGTCAGGAACCCCGCGGTCCCGGAGGCTTGCCGGGCCAGCAGCGCGTCCAGCGCGGCGTCGAGCTGGGGGACCTGATCATCGAGGGGCGCGCGGGCGGCGTGCCTCGTATCCAGGCGCAGCGTGGGGACGGAATCGCTCATGGCGGGCGGATTCTAGTGGCGTCGCCGTAGAATGGGGGGGTGCGTGGAGGACTCGACCTGATGCGGACCCCTCGGCTGCTGCTCTCGGCGGCGATGCTCTCCCTCGCCACCGCCGCCCCCGCGAGCGCCCAGGAGACCGAGTACCGGGCGTTCAAGCTGTCGGACGGGCGGACCCTGTTGGGCGTCGTGCTCGAGAGCGGGGCCGAGGGGATGACTCTACGCGTCCCCCAGGGCATCGCCACGGTCCCGTACGCGCTGCTCGCAGACATCGGCGTGAGCGATCAGGCCTCCGTGGAGGGCCAGCCCGCCCTCGGGATCGCGATCGCCCCCGTGCAGGCGAAGGACTTGGACGCCCGCGCCGTGGCCGCGCGGATCGACGGGTGGCTGGCCGACGCCGTCGCCCTCATCCCCCACACCACCACCTCGGGGCCCACGGCCTGGGAGGAGGCGCTGGGAGGAGGCGGCTTCGAGCTGCTCGGGTGCGCGGGCAAGGTCGAGTGTCTGGCGCCGCTGGCCGTGAAGGCGGGCAGGACGCGACTCATCGTGCCGTCGCTCAGCCTGGCGGACGGGGTCGCGACGATCACGCTCACGGGCTACGTGGCCGCGGGCGGGGCGCAGATCGGGTCCGGATCTTCGATCGCCGGGGCCGACGCGACGGAGCACGCCGCCGGTGCCCTCGGGGCCGCGTTCAGGGCGCTCGCCTACGGCCCCGAGATCGACGTCCCGGCCGCAGCCGCCGCACGCTTCGCTCCGGCCGACGTCGCGGCGGCCGAGCCGGCGGCGGAGAAGGCGGCGAAGAAGGCGGCGGAGAAGGCGGCGGAGAAGGCGGCGGACCCGACCGTCCAGCCCGAGCCGACCGCGGCCGAGACGACGCCCGCCGTCGCGAGCACGACGGATGAGGAGCTGCTGCGGACGATCGCCCTGGGCTTCGCGCCCGTCCCCGGCCTCAACGGCGCGGTCAACGAGGACCTGCCGGCGTTTCTCACGGCGCTCGTGGGGGGCGTCGGATCGGCGTGGGCCGCGATCTACTTGATCGGGACCAAGGCGCGGACACCCGAGGCCTTCGCCGGGCCCGCCCTGGGCTCGGCCTACGGGCTCGTCGTGGGCTGGAACCAAGCGGCCGGGCTCATCGGCCTGGCGGTGCGTCGTCGGGCCGCCGAGGGCACCCCCGCCGCCGGCCGCATCGTGCCGCCGCCCGCGCTCACGCTCACGCCGCTCGCGGGCCCGGACGGCCGCCGCGGAGCCGCGCTGCTGATGATCGGGCGGTTCTAGCGGGAGAGCGCCCGCCCCCCGAGAGGGTCGGGCAACCCTCCGGGCTCTGTTGGAGCTGGAAGACGGGAACCCTTCGGGTTCCTTGGGCGCAATCCTGCGCGGCGCCTCGCGGCGCGCTCGGATTCGGGGCTATTGGAGCTGGAAGACCTTGGTCTTCGTCTCACCGGCCTGGATCTGCACGTTGTGCTGGATGCTCTGAGGCGGCTTGCCTTCGGCCTGGAACTTGAACTCGTGCACGCCGGGCGTCACGGAGACGCTGATGGGGGTGCGGCCCTTCGCGACGCCGTCCAGGTAGAGCATCGCGCTCGTGGGCGTCGTGACCACGTTGAGGGTGCCGACGACCGCGGCGGGGGCCGGGGCGGGGGCGCTCGCCTCGAGCACCACGTCCACCGTCACGACCTTCGTGGTCTGCAGCTTCACCGACCGGGTGGCGGTCTTGTACCCGTCGGCCTCCACGCGGATCGTGTGGTCACCCAGGGGCAGCTCGACGCGCGTCGGGGCGGAGCCGTAGGTCTTGCCGTCCACCGACACACGCGCGCCCGACGGGGTGGTGGAGACGGCGATCGTGCCGTTGGAGGCGACGGGGGCGCCCCAGGGGTTCGCCGCGCTGCCGCCGCCGAGTGTCGGAGCGGGCGTCGGCTGGGCCGCGGGCGTGGGCGACGGGGTGGGCTGCGGCCGGGGGGTGGGCGAAGGAGTCGGCTGCGCGCGCGGCGTGGGCTCCGGGCGCGGCGTGGGCTGCACCTGGAACGGCGGCTCGGACGACTCCGGCGTGGGCTCACGGACGGGCCGCGGGGTCGGCTGCGCGGCCACGGGCGCGGGAGTCGGCCGCTCGGACGCCCCGTCCTCGGGGGTCGCTTCACCCGCCGGTTCGACCTCGGCGGGGGTCTCGGCGTCCGCTGACCCGTCGCCCTCTTCCGGGGAGGCCTCGACCTCCTCCGGGGTGGCCTCCGGAGGGGCGACGGCCGTGGCCGTGGGGGCGGGGGCCGTCGTGGTCGGCGCGGTGGTCGTGGCAGGCGCGGGCGGCGTGGTGGTCTGGGGATCGCCGCCCTTGTTCAAGAGCATGAAGACGATGAACCCGACCAGCGCGAGGCACGCGACGCCGAGGAGGATGCCCATCTTCCCGGGGCCGGAGTCTGCGTCGTCCGGAGCCGCGCGGCCGGTGCGCGCGGGCGGAGCCGGGGCCTTCCGGGCCGAGACGGCCGGCGCCGTCTTCTTCGGGGCGGCCTTCTTCGGGGGGGCCTTCTTCGGGGGGGCCTTCTTCGGAGCGGCCTTCTTCGGGGCCGGCGCAGCCTCCTTCTCGGCAGGCTCGGGCTTCGCCGGAGCCGCGTCGCTCTTCGCCTCGATGGTCTCTTCGTCCGGGCTCGCGCCGGTGTCGGATCCGAACGAGGCCATGGGCTCCGTCGCGTGTTCGGCGGCGAAGTCGAGCCCGCTCACCGCGGGCAGGTCGGCGTGGGAGGCCTCGGCGTCCGGGGCGTCGTAGAGATCGCCCCCGAAGGGGTCGGGCACCCCCGGCTCGGAGGGACGCGACGGGGCGTCCCCGGCGACAGCGTCGCCCGACGGTCCGAGGTCCGCGGACCTCGGCAGGTCGGCGTCGTCGATGGCGGGGAGGTTGCTGAGGCTGATCGCGTCCGGCGGCTCCAGCTCGTCCTGGAGCCCGTCGAACGTGCTCTCGGCGGGGTCGGCGACGCCCGCGCCCTCGTCCATCTCATCGAGCGGAGCGCCGTCCTTGAAGCAGAAATCCACCGCGCCTTCGTAGGTGGACTGGCAGATGGGACAGACCTTCATGGGTCGGGGCTCTCCTGGTGCCGGATCTCGGCGCTGCGCGGACACGCGCGACCGGAGGTCATTACCAATCGGGAGGTGCCGAACGCAAGCCCCGCTTCACCTCCCGGCGGGTCCCGACGTCACACGATCAGGAGCGGGAGCACGAACAGCACCTGCGCGACCAGAAGCACGACGGCCGTGTATCCGATCAGCGCCCCCGCCGAGACCCGACAAATGCCCAACAGCGGGAGGGCCCAGAAGGGCTGGATCATGTTCGTCCACTGGTCGCCGTACGCCAGCGCCATCAGCACCCGCCCCGGCTCCGCGCCGGCCTGGAGCGCCGCGTCCATCACCACCGGGCCCTGCACCGCCCACTGCCCCCCGCCGCTCGGCACGAAGAGGTTGACGAGGCCGGCCAGGTAGAAGGTCGCCACCGCCAGCGCCCCGGGGCCCAGCCCCACCAGCTTCTCGGCCGCCGCCTCGATGAGGCCCGACCCCGCCATGATCCCCATGATCCCGGCGTAGAGCGGGAACTGGAGGATGATCCCCGAGCAGCCGCGCACGGCCCGATCGATGGCCTGCACGTACGCCCGGGCCGAGCCGTGCAGCACCAGGCCGGCGGTGAGCATCGTGAGGTTCACGACGTTCGGGTCCAGGCGGGCCAAGCCTCCGTCCAGGAAGAACCTCACCAACCAGGCGGTCCCCAGCAGCACCGGCACCGCCACCACGAACGGTGACCGGTCCAAGGCACCCGCGAAGCCCTCCCGCGGGGCTTCCTCTTCCTCTTCGGGGTCGTCGATCTCCGGCGGCGCCTCCACGAACGATGCCTCGTCCCTGGGCACGAGGGCGCTGAGCACGAGCGGCACCACCACCAGGCAGGCCACGGTCACCACGAGGTTCAGCGTCGAGCCGACGGTGACGCCCAGGGGCAGGACGCCGACCTGGGCCGCGAGCTCGTCCCCCAGGATCTTGGTGAGCCCCGCCTCCGTGGTGGACATCAAGGGCGCGCTGCCGGAGAAGCCGCCGTGCCACACGAGCAGGCCGCAGTAGCCGGCGGCGCAGACGAGGGGGTAGTGCAGCGGACGACCGTCCCGTCGCGCCACGCGACCGACCTCGCGGGCGAGCAGCGCGCCGCCGATGAGACCCAGCCCCCAGTTCACGTACGCCAGCGTCATCGCCACGACGGACACCAGCATGACCGCCGCCGAGGTGTCCGCGGGGAGTCGGGCGAGCCGCTCGATGACGCTTCGGACGGCCTTGGTCTGGGCCAGGGCGTGCCCCGTCACCAGGATCAGGCACATCTGCATCCCGAACGCGAGCAGGTTCCACAGGCCCTTGCCGTCGCCGCTGCCGTCGATCCACACGTCGACGACGGCCATGGGCTGCCACTCCAGGCGGGGCAGGGCGAGCAGCGCGGCCACGAACGTCAGCCCGACGGCGAGGACGAACGGGTCGGGGACCCAGCGGCGGGCGATGGCGTTCAAGACGACGCCGAGGCGGGCGATCATGGAGACTCCGGGCGGAAAGGGCGCCGAGCCTAACAGCCGGGGAGCGGCCCCCAAGGTGCCCGCCGCGCGCGCGAGACGGACTGGTAGAGTTCGCGACCGTCGGCCCTCCCCAAGGCCGCCTGCGGAGCCCGCTCATGGTCACCAAGCACGCCCGAATCGCTGCCCTCACCGCGGCCTGCGCCCTCGCGAGCGTCGGCCCCGCGTCCGCGGATCCGATCGTGGAGGCCCTGTCCGCCGACATCACCGAGGCCGGCTTCGAGTTCGTCATCGACGAGGTCGTCACCTTCCTGCCGCCGGACCTGGTGATCGGGTCGATCCCGGGGCAGACGATCGTCGACCAGTACCTCTTCGGCGCGCCCGTCTGCCAGATCACCGTCTACATGCACAACCTCGAGGTGCACACGCTCTTCGAGAGCATCGAGGCGAACGCGACGACGGACGACATCACCCTGCTCGTGAACGTGTGGGTGTGGCTCAACGACGAGGCGCATCAGGCGGACGTCGACATCATCAGCGAGAACGGCATCTGCGGCGGCTTCGACTACGCCTGCGACCTCTACACGGACCCCGCCCGCGTCGAGCTGGCGATCCCCCTGACGCTCTCGGTGGGCCTCAACGAGGCGGGCGAGGACGCCCTGCTGCTCGACGCCGGCGAGCTCAGCCACAACATCCAGGACGCCCTGGCCAACGAGATCCACCTCACCGGCTGCGCGCTCGGCGAGTTCAACGAGTTCCTGTCGACGCTCGGGCTGAACATCTTCGACCTCATCGTGGGTCAGGTGATCGGCGACATCGAGACTCAGATCACCGACGCGATCGCCGATCTCGAGACGACCGTCGCGGAGGAGAGCACGGCGCTGTGGCTCTCCGACACGGTCGACCTCCTCGACTCGGAGCTCGAGTACGCGATCGAGCCGAGCGCCGTCCATCACGAGGACGAGGGCGTCCGCCTGGTGATGCAGGGCGAGCTGCTCGCCGCGGACGGTCGCTGCATCGAGCCGTTCCTGGAGGCCTACCCCGGCCCCGGCACCACGCCGTCCGGCCTGCCCGCCATGACGGCCACGATCCCGGGCTCGCAGGACGAGTACCACGCCGGCCTCCTGCTGTCGGACGACTTCGGCAACCAGGCGCTGTACGAGGTGTGGCGCAGCGGCGCGATGTGCTTCCTCATCGACGAGATCCCCACGTTGGGTCTCACCACCGAGCTGCTCCCCCTCCTGCTGGGCGCGGCCGGCAATACGGAGGAAGACCTGGCGATCCAGGCGCGGCTCGCGGAGCTCTTCCCCATGGGCGAGGTGCCGATGCTCCTCCGCACGCTCCCCGCCGCGCCGCCGACGATCTCCTTCGACGGCTCCAACGACATCGACATCGCCGCCCCCGAGCTCGGCCTCGAGTTCTACGTGTGGATGCAGGACCGCTTCGCGCGCCTCGCGATGGTCACGATCGACGTGGGGGCGGGCCTGGACGTGGAGATCGACTCCCTCGGCTCCCTCGCCCTGGGCATCGACCTCGACCTCGACGACATGAACCCCCGGGTGACCTACAACGAGATCGCCCCGGATCTGAACGAGCGCCTCGAGAGCAACTTCCCGAACTTCCTGTCGTTCGCGATCGACAACTTCGCGGGCTCGCTGCTCGAGGGCATCACCTTCGCCATCCCCACCTTCGGCGGCGGCGACGACGACGACTCCGCGCCGGCGGACGACGACGACTCCGCCCCCGCCGAGCCCGCCCTCGGCTTGGGCCTCGTCTCCCTCGACTTCATGGCCCAGGGCGACCTCCTCGACTGGCTCGCGGGCTACGCGCTGCTCGGCCAGACCACGGGCGGGGTGAACTCCGGCGGCTGCGACGACTGCGGCGCCGACTCCGGGTGCGGCGACTGCACCGGCGAGGGCGGCGCATGCGGCGGGTGCGAAGACGCCGGCTGCTCGGACGTCGAGGGCTGCCTCCAGGAGCAGGGCTGCAGCGGCGAGGCCTCTCAGCAACCCGAGGACGTCGGCTGCACCGCGTGCGGATTCACCGCGGTCCGCACCCTGCGCGGCAAGTGGCGGGTCACGGTGGACGAGAGCGGCGCGCAGATCACCCGTCGTCGGGTCGTGGTGCGGGCGCACCCGTCTCAGGCGCTGTGGGTGCTCCCGCTGGTCGTCTTCGTGGGCCGACGCCGCCGCGCCGAGCACGAGCGGGCCTGATCGGCCGAGGGCTCAGAGCCCCGCCCAGCCCTCGATCGACGCCCGCACGCTCGCGGCGTCCCCCGCCGGATCGGAGCTGCCGCTCACCCCGGGCCCGTGCCCCACGACCGCCGCCCCCGTCGGATCCACGACGACGAAGACCGTCTCGGCCGGGGGCAGGATGGCGGCCAGCCCGTCGATGACGCGCCCCACGATCGCGCCCAGGTCGGCGCGATCCCTCGCCGCGAGGTTCAAGTAGAGGAAGTAGGGGCCGGGGTCTCCCCGCTCCTTCGCGGCGGCGGCGTTGGTCAGGGCGACGTCGAGCACGTTGCCCACCAGCACGGTCCACTCGTCGGCCTCCAGCCGGGCGGCGAGCCCCTCGAGCTCCCCCTGCAGGGCGTCGCTTCGGGCGGGCCAGGCGAGGGTGGCGCCGGTCGAGGCGAGGGCGTCCAGCCGAGGTGTCGAGGTGCCTGGTGCTTCGGCGCGGGCGAGGCGCGGGTCGAACCTCACCACGACCAGGTGACTGGGCTCGCCGCCCCCGCGCAGGAGCGCAGCGACCACGAGGATGAGGACGACGACGGCGACGATCGGCAGTGCGGGGCGCTTCATGAGGAGCTCAGGGTACCTCCGTGGGAGCGTCCGGCCGAGCCGGGGGGAGCGCGTCCACGGCCTCGGGCCACCTGCGCTCGGGGCCCGCGAGCGCCGCGCGATCCACCGGATCACCCGTCGCCGGATCGAACAGGAGGACGCGGGACTCGGGCGGTCCGAACTCCTGGGGCGCACGCGTCCAGACCCCGGCCGCCCAGACCGTGCGCCCGGCGGGGGTCCAGGGCGTCGCGGCGGTGATGGCGCGCCCCACGACCGGCGTGCGCACCCCCCAGGTCGCGCCGCGGTCCGGGGCGGCCGAGATGGCCCGGACCTCGCCGCCTCGATGCACGACGAAGTCCTCGAACACCGCCACGGCCGCGGGGGTGCCCGCGACGACCAGGGCTCCGCCGCCGGGGCGCGCCACCACGGGGGGCGGGAGCCGAACCACGGACTCCTCCTCCTCGCCGAGGACCGAGCGGAACGTCCGCTCGACCTCCACGGGGCGCCCCACGGGGCGGCCGTCCGAGACCCACTGCTCGGGGGACGCGAGGCCGGTCACCGGGCCGTACTCCACCACGCGCCCGTCCTCGCGCAGCCCGAACCTGCGACCCGGCGCGTCCGCGAGCGTGAAGGGATCGAAGATCCCGACCCGCGGGGGATAGTCCGGCCCGCCCTCGACGGGCTGCCAGCGCCCCTGGTCGTCGAGGCCGAGCCGGGAGACGGTGCCCCAGTACGGTCGGTCGCCCCCTGCCCTCTGGCCCAAGACCATGGGCCCGCCCTCCCCGGACCAGGCCCGGAGCCACCCCGCGTACGCCTTGCCGCGACGACGACGCGCCCCGTCCACGACCTCGATCACCTCGCCGCGCACGTTGCCGACGTCCAGCACCACCACCCACTCGTCCACCCCATCCGCGTCGAGATCGAGGGCCTCGAAGCGGATCACCTCGCTGAACGGGGGGGCCGTCCACAGGGTCTCGGCGGTCCCGTCGGGGTCGAGGCGCAGGATCTCCCGCCCGGCCGCCACCCAGAGATGCTCGGGACCGTCGGGGGCGCTGCGCCCGGCCGCGACGCCGGCGACCGCGCAGCGGCAGGTCCACAGCGCGTCCGCGGCGAGGGCGTCCTTGCGGGCCTGCTCGAGGCCGGCGCACCCCACGAGGGCCAGGGCGAGGGCGAGGTACGCGAGGCGGATCATCGGGTGGGCTCCAGGGCGTCCAGCACCTCGGAGACGCGGCGCAGGCCCGCCTCGAAGTCCACCCGAGGGACGGTCGCCACCAGCGAGAAGCCGCGCCCGTCGACGGAGAAGTGCCAGCCCAGCTCGAGCTCCCGATCGTCGCGGCCCGACGGGCGCGAGTGCACCCAAGGCGGCGAGTCCGCGATCTCCGCGACGTGCCCGTAAGGGCCCTCCGAGAGCCAGCCGACTCGGTCCGCGGCGATGCCCTCGAGCGACTCCGCGGACCCGTCCCACCGCCGGAGCACGAAGTCGATCCCGTCCGGCCCGCGGGCCTCGAGCAGCGCCGCGCCCTCGCCCGACCGGCTGAGCCATCCCTCGGGGAGGTTCACCCGCAGCCCGGCGTCTTCGTCGGTCCACGCGCGCTCATCACGGAAGGGGCGCACGTCCACGGTGGCCCGAGGTTCGGGCTCGCCGAGGCCCCCCGAGGCCGTCGGCTCGGCTTGCCGGGCGGCGGGGCAGCCGATCGTCAGCGCGACGGTCAAGGCCGCCACCCCCGCGCGGGATCTAGAGACCTGCATCGAGCAGCGCCCGCACCGCGGCGTACGGGTTGGTGGCTTCCGCGTCGAGGGCCTCGCCCACGGCTTCGTGGCTGCCTCCGGGGGCGAGGGCGGCCTCCGCCCGCCGACGCACGGCCTCGGCCCGCTCCTGGGCGACGATCCGCGCCGTGAGGGCGCGGGGGGAGAGTCGGCGGCGGGTCACCGGGGCCCCGGGGTCGGTGCGCTCTTCGAGGACCGCGAACAGGTCGTCGAGGCCCGCGCCGGTGTGAGCAGAGACCGAGAACACGGGGACGTCGACCTCGCCCGAGGCGGCCCGCTCCTCCCCGAGGAGACGCAGCTCGCGCACCAGCACGTCCGCGCCCGGTCGGTCGGCCTTGTTCACGGCGAAGACGTCGGCCCCCTCGAGCAGGCCCGCCTTGAGCGTCTGGATCACGTCGCCCGCCTCGGGCACGAGGAGCACGAGGACGATGTCCGCGAGGCCGACCACCTCCAGCTCGGTCTGGCCCACGCCGACGGTCTCGACGAGCACACGCGGGAACCCCGCGGCGGCGCACAGGACGGCCGCCTCCAGGGTCGTGCGCGTGAGCCCCCCGTGGTGGCCGCGGGTCCCCAGGGAGCGGATGAACACGCCCGGGTCCGCGGCGTGAGCCTGCATCCGCACGCGATCGCCGAGGATCGCGCCCCCCGTGAATGGCGACGAGGGGTCCACGGCCAGCACCGCCACCCGGTCGCCCGCCGCCCGCCAGCGACGGATGGCGCGGTCCACGAACGTCGACTTGCCCGCCCCGGGAGGGCCCGTGACCCCGACGATGCGAGCCGACCCCCGGTGCGACCAGAGGCGCTCCATGAGGCCGAGCACGTCGGCGTCCCGATCCTCCACGCGCGTGATCAGGCGGGAGAGGGCCCGGATGTCGCCGGCGAGGAGTCGATCGACGAGCGGGGAAGAGGTGCTCACGGGGCTGGGTTGTAGCAGAGACGGACGTCGTCCCCGCGGCCGTCGCCCCCCCCGCGCTCTGGTAGAACCCGCCGCGTGATCGAGCCGTCCGCCGCCGCCCCCGAGGGGGCCGCCCCTCCCCTCCCGCGCTGGGTGCGACGGAGCCTCGTCGTGGGGATCTCCGCGCTGCTCCTCATCGCGGGCGTGCTCGCCCTCGGCATGTCCACCCTGCGTCAGCGCCGGCTGCTCGACGCGGCGCAGGTGGTGGCCGTCGAGCGCACGACGGAGGCGAAGCGGCGCCTGGAGCGCGCGGGGGAGGCCCGAGCCACCCTCGAGGCCCGGCGCGGCGAGGCCGAAGAGCTCGCCGTCCTCCACTTGGGCCCGGACGACGACGGCCCCGTCCGCGGGACCCTCGAGTTCATGGTGGACACGGCGGGCCTCGAGAAGCTCGACCTGCGGCTGGGCACCGTGCGGCGGGGCGACATCCTCGGCACCGTGGCGGGGACGCTCTCCGTGCGGGGCGACCGCGAAGACCTCCCTCCCCTCCTGGATGCCTTCTACGCACAGCAGCGGGTCGTCCGCCTCACGTCCCTGGAGCTCCGCGACGACGACGTCGGCGATCTGGAGGCCGTGCTGCGATGGGACTACGCCGCCCCGGTGGCGCCCCCGTCCCGACCGGCCGAGGCCCACGACCTGGCCCCGCCCCGAGTCGCGGCCCGGGGGTCCCTGCTCGCGGTCGACGCCATCAACCGCAAGCGCTGGTCCCGACTGGACGAGGCCGCCGCGGAGCTGCGCAGCCTCGCGCCCGCGCTCCAAGAGCTCGGAGACATCGACGCGGAGGTCGACCTCCTCGACCGTCGACGACGGGCCCTCGCCCGCTGGCAGGCAGCCTCGATCTCCGAGGCCCGCAGCGTGCAGCGCAAGCTCCCCGCCGCGTTCCGCATGTTGGACGTGAGCGCCGTGGGCAAGGCCGTGCTGCGACCGGGCCCCGGGGGCGCGCTGTTGGTGGACGAAGGCGGCTGACGGACCGCGCGGGGGGGGCCTAGTCGGCCACGCGGAGGCGGAGCTCGTCGACGCCCCCCGGCAGGTCCTTCGTCCGGGCCGCGGCTCCGGACACCCTCGCGAGGGACAGGCCGGCGAGGTCCCGATGCACGGACCCGTCGTCATCCACCACGAACTTGCCCTGCGCGAGCCCGAGGACCTGCGGCTCCCCCCCTTCGGGCCAGCGGAGGTAGACGACCACGTCCTCACCCGCCTCGAAGCGAGGCATCCCGAACACGACGGTGCCGATGTCGGGCAGCAGGCCCCCGGGCTGGTCGAGCACCACGACGCCCGGGGCGAGCCCCTTCCAGCTCTCGGAGACGTCGAGCACGATCTCGCTGCGCACCGCGCCCGCCAGGTAGGGGGTCACCTCGGCCACCGTCGCCCTCAACACGACGTCCGCGCGCGCGCCGAGTCGGTCCACGTCCAGCGCCTCCACGACGGAGCCGGTGGTCGGCAACGGGAGGAGCAGGATCAGCCCGCCGAGCAGCGCCGCCGAGCGTCCGGCGCGGCGCCGACGCCCCCCGAACGAGAGGCCGAGGAAGACGAGCCCGCAGAGCGCCGCGAGCAGGCCCCGAGGGCCCGCCTCCCCGAGGGTCGAGCAGCCGGGCCCCACGTCGCCGACGCACGGGACGTCCGCGCAGGGATACAGCGCCGCCACCCCCCCCCGGTCGTCGTCCGTGAGGCTGCGCAGGGACGTGTCCCCCTCGTCGTAGGACGCGTGCATCGTCGCCGCCTCGTCCTCGCTGTGGTCCAGCCCGAGGTAGTGCCCCACCTCGTGCACCGCGATGCTCAGGAAGTCGACCTGCACGAGCTCGTCGCCCACGGTGAAGAACCAGTCGTCGGCGTTGAACCCGATGTCGGCGTCGAGGATCTTCCCGCCTTCTCCGAACGTGATCGACGTCAGCGCGATCACCTCCGGCGCCCGGGGCGCCCACCCCTCCTCGACGAAGAAGAGGACCGACTCGCGGTCGAGCTCCTCCACATCGATGTCCTGGTACCGGGCCTCGCCCATGAACAGGCCGCCCTCGAGGAAGTCCACGTCGGCGGTGGGGACCTGGGCCCAGGTGTCGAAGGCGACGCGGACCTGCGTCTCGAAGGACCAGAAGCTGATGTCCCGGGAGCCGTCGTGCTGGAGGCGGAACGGGATGGGGTCCCCGTCCGTCTCCCAGTGGAGGATCGGGCAGCCGGGCTCGAGGTGGCCGCAGGTGTCCGCGAGCACGAACGCCTGCGCCGAGCCCGCGGCGAGGAGACCGAGGCTCGCGGCGACGACGCCGAGAACGGGGCTGAGGCGCTTCATTGACGCTCCCGACGCGGCGCGGTACAAGGCGCCGCTTCCCGTTCAGTCTACTGCTTTCGCGCCCGGCCCACCCCGCCCCGGGGTCGGCCCGCCCGGGTGGACCCATGCACGCTCCCCGCCTCCGCTTCGCCCCCAGCCCGTCCGGGTACCTCCACATCGGCGGGGCCCGCACGGCCCTGTTCTGCTGGCTCCTCGCCCGCAAGCACGGGGGCTCGTTCCTCCTGCGCATCGAGGACAGCAACGCCGAGAAGTCCTCGATGGAGTCGGTGCAGGCCATCCTGGACGGCCTCCGGTGGCTCGGGATCGACTGGGACGAGGGCCCCGAGGCGGGCGGGCCGTACGCGCCGTACTTCCAGAGCGAGCGACGGGCGATCTACAGGACCTACGTCGAGCAGCTCCTGGCGGGGGGCGGGGCCTACAAGTGCACCTGCTCGCCGGAGGAGCTGACCGCGAAGCGAGAGGCGGCGAAGGCGGCGGGCAAGCGCCCCGGGTACGACCGCACCTGCCGCGACAAGGCCGACGCGGATCACGCCGACGGCGCCCCGTACGTCATCCGGCTGAAGACGCCGCGCGACGGCGAGACGGTCGTGGACGACATGATCCGGGGCCGCGTGGTGTTCCGGAACGTGGAGTTCAGCGACCCCGTGATCGTGCGTACCAACGGCGACCCCCTCTACAACTTCGTGGTGGTCGTGGACGACGTCTTGATGAAGATCTCCCACGTCTTCCGGGGCGACGACCACCTCGCCAACACGCCGAAGCAGATCCACATCTACGACGCCCTCGGCTTCGCTCCTCCGCGCTTCGCCCACGTGCCGCTGATCCTGGGGTCGGACAAGAAGCGCCTGAGCAAGCGGCACGGCGCCACGAACGTCATGGCTTACGACGACGAGGGGTACCTGCCCGAGGCGATGGTGAACTTCCTCGCGCGCATCGGCTGGGCGCACGGCGACATGGAGGTCTTCACGCGCGACGAGCTGCTCGAGGCGTTCTCGGTGGCGGGCATCGGCAAGTCGGCGGGGGTGTGGAACGCGGAGAAGCTCACGTGGCTGAACTCCACCTGGATCACGAACATGGACTCCGCGGAGCTCGGGCGTCGGATCGCCCCCCGCATCGCCGCCGCGGGGCTCCCGGCGCAGGCGGATGTCGCCCTCACCGCGCGTCGGATCGACACCCTCAAGGAGCGCGCGAAGACGCTCCAGGAGCTCGTCGTCAACGGCCGCTTCTACTGGGCGGACGCCGACGACGTGGTCTACGACGAGAAGGCAAGGAAGAAGTTCCTCAAGGGCGCGACGCGGCCCCAGCTCGAGGCGGCGCTCGTGGCCCTCACGGCCCTCGGAGAGTGGAGCGAGGAGACCCTGGAGGGCGCGCTCGCGGGCGTCGCCGAGGGGCTCGAGCTCACGCTCGGAAAGGTCGCCCAGCCGCTGCGCGTCGCCGTCACGGGCACGAAGGTCTCCCCCGGCATCCACGAGACGCTCGACGCCCTGGGCCGCGAGAAGACGCTCGCGCGCGTGGCCGCGGCCGTGGCGATCGCGAAGGCCGCCGAGGAGGCCGCGCAGTGACCAAGCCCCGCTGGCGCGTGGGGGTGGACGACATCCCCGACGCGGGGTTCGCCTTGGAGGTGGATTCGCGTGACGCGACCCTGCTCGCCCTCTTGGGGGAGGTCGCCGAGGGTCGCGCCGGGGCGCTCGCCGGGTGCGTCTCGCTGCAGGTGGAGCCGTGGCCGAAGCGGGTCGACATCCGCGGCACGTTGACCGGCAAGGTCCCGCTCGTGTGCGCGCGCTGCCTCGAGGGCTACGTCGAGGACGTGGAGCGCACGTTCAACCAGATCCTGGCGCGCAACCTCGCCGCCGACGACGAAGAGATCGAGCTGCGCCACCGAGACCTCGACCGCTCGCAGCTCGTGGGTGACACCCTCGACCTCCAGGAGATCGTGCGCGAAGAGTTGATGCTCTCGCTCCCCTCGAAGCCGCTGTGCCGCGCCGACTGCAAGGGCATCTGCCCGGGCTGCGGGGCGGAGCTGAACGAGGCGGAGTGCACGTGCGCCCCGGTGGTCGACGACCGGTGGTCGGCCCTCGCGGCGCTGAAGGGCCGACTGGGCGATAAGTAGCGCCCGCGACTCCCCGGCCTCGGCTTGGGCTAACGTCGACTTCGATGATCCGTCTCACGCTGACCGTCCTCCTGCTGTGCGCTTGCCTGCCCGGCTGCGCCTCGGACGAGGACGATCCGGTCGTGAACGACGACGACGCGGTGGACGACGACGACGCGACCGACGACGACGACGCGACCGACGACGACGACGCGACCGACGACGACGACGCGGCCGACGACGACGACAGCGCCCCCGCCCGGGCGGCCCGGACCCTGCCCGACGGGATCCTCCCGGTGGCGGGGACGGCGAGCGACGGGACCCTCACCGTGCGCGCCCGCGCGGCCCCCGCGACCGCCACCGCGACCGACGGCGTGCTGACGCTCCAGGGAGGAACCGCTCCATGACCCCTCGCATCCTCATCGCCGCCTCGGTGGCCCTGCTCGTGGCGCTGCCCGCGTTCGCCCAGGACGGGCCCGGCTTCTCCCGGTTTCAGGGGTACCTCACGACCGAGAGCGGCAGCCCGTTCGAGGGCACGATCGACATCGAGTTCGCCATCTACGACGTCCCCGAGGACGGGGCCGCGCTGTGGACGTACGAAGCGATCGGGGTCGTCGTCGCGGCGGGCGTGTTCGACGCCCCGATCGGCGACGAGGCGACGCCGCTGGAGGCCTCGGTGTTCCTCGGGGGAGGTCCCCGCTACCTGGGCATGACCGTCGACGGCAACCCCGAGATGCTCCCCCGGTTCGCCGTCGGCGCGGTGCCCTACGCGCTGGTCGCCGAGGAGGTCACGGGCGACATCGACGTGGACTCTCTCGCGATCGACGGCGAGACGATCATCGACGCGGACGGGGAGTGGGTCGGCGACGGCGGCCTCGTGGGCCCCGAAGGCCCCCCCGGCCCGGCCGGACCCCCGGGCGCGACCGGACCGCAGGGACCCGCCGGCCCCACGGGAGCGACGGGAGCCGCGGGCGCAGCAGGCGCGACGGGAGCCACCGGCCCCCAGGGACCGCCCGGACCGACCGGGGCGACGGGGGCCGCGGGCGCGACGGGAGCGCAGGGGCCCCCGGGCGCGGCGGGAGCCACCGGCGCGACGGGGCCGCAAGGGCCGATCGGCAACACCGGACCCCAGGGCGCGCCCGGCGCGACGGGTCCCCAAGGCCCGATCGGGACCACCGGCCCGCAGGGGTCGACGGGAGCCACCGGCGCCCAGGGACCGCAGGGGCCGCAAGGAGCGACCGGCGCGACCGGAGCCCAAGGCGCGACGGGAGCCACGGGACCCCAAGGGGCCACCGGACCGCAGGGACCTCAGGGACCGGCCGGACCGTTCGGAGCCGTCACCGTCGCCGTCGCCAACGGCGTGGCCGCCAACGTGTCGACGGTCACTGCGTCCTGTCCCGCGGGGGACATCGCGATCGGCGGGGGCTGCGAGGACGTCGCGGCCAACACCACGGGTCGCGTCCGCCGAACCGTGCCCGTCGGGAGCGTGAACGGGGGCCCCGCCACGGGGTGGTTGTGCGAAGTGGGCGGAGCTCCGAACGGCCAGGTCGTGGCCGCCGAGGCCACGGCCATCTGCGTCACGCCTTGATCGAGTCTTGACAGCCTCGGGCGCTTCCCCATAATTGCGCGGCCCAGCCCAGGGGCAGGATCCCGGGCGCAGTACCGGACCCCGACGACGGGGTGCCGGCCCCGGATGGAGCAGACCGATGGCAGTCCCGAAGCGAAAGACCAGCAAGACCCGCCGCAACAAGCGCCGGGCCCACGACGCCCTGAAGTTCAACGTCGCCCTCGTCCACTGCGAGGACTGCGGCGCTTGGAAGGAACGACACCGCGTCTGCATGGCCTGCGGCATGTACCGCGGCCGCACGGTCTTCGAGATCCAGGAAGTCTGACCCGCCGCGGCCCGATCCGTCGGGCCGTCTCCGGGTCCCCCAGACATGCGCGTCGCGCTCGACGCCATGGGCGGGGACGACGCCCCCCGCACCACCGTCGAAGGAGCCTTCGCGGCCGCGGCCGAGGGAGTCGACGTTCTCTTGGTCGGTGACGAAGCCGTCCTCGACGAAGAGATCAAGACCCGCGGGGGCGTAGTCCCCAACCTCCACGTACGTCATGCCGCCGAGGTCGTCGAGATGGACGACGCTCCCGGCGCCGCCTTCCGGAGCAAGAAGGACAGCTCCGTGCGCGTCGCGTTCGAGCTCGTGCGGAACGGCCAGGCGGACGCCGTCGTCACCATGGGCAACTCGGGCGCCGCCCTCGCCGCGGGCATGTTCGCCTGTCGCCGACTCGAGGGCGTCCTCCGCCCCGCCATCACGGCGCTCGTCCCCGGCCTCGATCGCACCGTCGTGCTCCTGGACGTGGGCGCCAACACCGAGTGCAAGCCCGAGCACCTCCTCCAGTTCGGCGTCATGGGGGCGGCCCTGGCGGGCGCAGCGTTCGGGACCGGCCGGCCTCGCGTCGCCGTCCTCGCCAACGGAGCGGAGGCCGACAAGGGCACGGACCTCACCCGCGCCGCCGCGGGCCTGCTCCGGGAGCGCGCCGACATCGAGTTCGCGGGTTACATCGAGCCCGGCGACCTCCTCGAGGGGGACGTGGACGTCGTCGTGACGGACGGCTGGACCGGCAACATGGTCCTCAAGACGGCGGAGGGGGTGCTCGGCCACACCTTGGGCTTGTTGCGCGAGGCCGCCGCGGACGGAGTCGCCGCCAAGGCGGGGGCCGCGCTGATGCGGCGGTCGCTGCGCCGGACCTTCGGCCGCCTCAAGGCGGGGGGCGCAGGCGGCGGACTGCTCCTCGGCATCGACGCCAGCGCGGTGATCGGGCATGGCGGCGCGGACGCCGCGGCGACGGCCTCGGCCATCCTCTTCGCGGACCGACTCGCCCGCGCCGACCTGCCCGATCGAATCCGGGAGGCCCTTCGAGGCTCGATGAGCGCCCCTATCGGGGTTGTAAACGCCGTTCCGGGGAAGTAGAATCCCCCGACCTCGCCCAGGAAGGGCAAATGTTCAACAAATTCAGTCACTTAGGCCTCATTCGGGGGCGGTGGCGAGCGTTGAGAGAAAACCCAGGAGTTCCCAGTGTCGGACGTCGAATCGCGAGTCCGCGACATCATCTCCGAGCAGCTTCAGATCGATGCCAAGGGCATGGACCTGAAGGCCTCGTTCATCGACGACCTCGGGGCGGACAGCCTCGACATCGTCGAGCTCGTGATGGCCATGGAAGAAGCCTTCCAGATGGACATCCCGGACGAGGACGCCGAGAAGATCGCCACGGTGGGAGACGCCGTCTCCTACATCAAGAACGCCACCCCCTGAGCGTTCCGGCGTCGCGAGGCGCCGCTCGAGGAGGCCGGATCGTCATCTGTGGCGAGCCGGCCTTTCTGCGTCCGGATCGGAATGGTTCAACCATCTGGTCTGTGAACCCCCCTCCCATTCGGCCCGGCCGGCTCTGCGTGCAGCGTTTTCCCATCCTTTGCGGGAACCGGATGACGCAGCTTGCGAGGGACCTTAGACTCCCCCGCCGTCGCGCCCTCTGGGGCGCCCCCGTCATCAGGAGCTTTCGTCTTGAAGAAGCGCGTCGTCATCACAGGCCTGGGGGCCGTCTCGCCGCTCGGAAACAGCGTCGACGAGCTCTGGGACGGCCTCACGGCAGGTCGCAGCGGCATCGGTCCCCTCACCCGGTTCGACGCCTCCGAGTACCCCGTGCGCTTCGCGGGCGAGGTCCGCGAGTTCGATCCGAGCCGCTGGATCGCCCCGAAGGAAGTCAAGAAGCTCGATCGGTTCCTCCAGTTCGGCGTGGCCGCCGCGCTCATGGCGGTGGAGGACTCGGGCTTCGAGGTCACCGACGAGAACGCGGACGACGTAGCCGTGTACGTCGGCTCCGGCGTGGGCGGGCTCGAGACGGTGTGCAACGGCATCCTGACGATCGACGCCCGCGGCCCCCGGAAGATCAGCCCCTTCGTCATCCCCCGCATCCTCATCAACCTCGCCTCCGGCCACGTGTCGATCCTGCTGGGTGCCCGAGGCCCCAACCTCAGCCACGTCTCGGCGTGCGCCACCGGAAATCACTCGGTGGGCGAGGCCCTGCGACTCATCCAGTACGGAGACGCGAAGGTCGCGATCGCGGGCAGCGCCGAGGCGGCGATCGTGCCGATCGGCGTGGCCGGCTTCGCCCGCATGCGCGCGCTGTCGACGCGCAACGAGGAGCCGACGCGCGCGTCGCGGCCGTTCGACAAGGACCGAGACGGGTTCGTGATGGGCGAAGGCGCGGGCGTGGTGGTCCTCGAGGAGTACGAGCACGCGAAGGCCCGCGGGGCGCGCATCTACGCCGAGGTCGCGGGCTACAGCGCGAACTCCGACGCGCACCACATGACCGCTCCTCACCCCGAGGGTCTGGGCGCGATCGCCTGCATGCGCCGCACCCTCGCGAACGCCGGCTGGGCCGCGGACACGGTCGAATACATCAACGCCCACGGCACCTCCACCCCGTTCAACGACGCCACCGAGACCCTCGCCATCAAGGCCGTGTTCGGCGATCACGCCAAGCGCCTGGCCGTCTCGTCCACCAAGTCGATGACGGGGCACCTCCTGGGCGCCGCCGGCGGCCTCGAGACGGTCATCGCGGCTCTGTCGATCACGCACGGCGCGGTGCCCCCGACCATCAACCTCGACACGCCCGACGAGGCCTGCGACCTGGACTACGTGCCCCACACGGCGCGGCAGGTGCGGCCCCGCCGGGTCCTGTCCAACGCGTTCGGCTTCGGCGGCACCAACGCGTGCCTCGCCTTCGCCGCGGTCGACTGAGAGGACCCGTCATGCGCATCGCCATCGGAGCGGACCACGGAGGCGTCGACTACAAGGACCACGTCGCCGCGCGTCTGCGCGACGCGGGACACGAGGTCGAGGACGTGGGGACACACGGCTCGGCGTCGGTCGACTACCCGGACTTCGGGGCCGCCGTCGCGCGCGCCGTGCAGTCCGGCGGGGCCGACCGCGGGCTGCTCTTCTGCACCACGGGCCAGGGGATGGCCATGACGGCGAACAAGTTCGAGGGCGTGCGCGCGGGCGTGGTGGCGGACCCCTTCTCCGCCCGCATGATCGTCGCCCACAACAACGCCTCGGTGTGCTGCGTGGGCGCGGGGGTCGTGGGCCTCAAGGTCGCCGACGAGATCGTGGACGCCTTCCTCACCGCTGAGTTCGAGGGCGGCCGCCACGCCCGCCGGGTCGGCAAGATCGAACCCGGCGCCTGAGCGCCCACCCGTACACGTGCCAGGAGCCTCGATGTCCGTTCTGATGGCCCAGGATCCCACCGTCGTCCGATCCATCTACTCCGAGGTCGTCCGTCAGGAGACCGGCCTCGAGATGATCGCGTCGGAGAATTACGTCTCCGAGGCCGTGCTCGAAGCGCAGGGCTCCGTCCTCACGAACAAGTACGCCGAGGGGCTGCCCAACAAGCGGTACTACGGCGGCTGCGAGTTCGTGGACCAGGTCGAGCACCTGGCGCGGGTCCGCGCGAAGCAGATCTTCGGGTGCGAGGCCGCCAACGTGCAGCCCCACTCGGGCGCCCAGGCCAACATGGCCGCGTTCATGGTCCTGCTCGAGCCCGGCGATCGCATCCTCGGCATGGACCTGAGCCACGGCGGCCACCTCACGCACGGCAGCTCGGTGAACTTCTCGGGCCGGCTCTACGACGCCGCGCAGTACGGCGTGGGCGCGCACACCGGCCGCATCGACTTCGACCACGTTCGCGACCAGGCCCACAAGCACCGGCCGAAGGTGATCGTGTGCGGCGCGTCGGCCTATCCCCGCGAGATCGACTTCGCCACCTTCCGCGCGATCGCGGACGAGGTCGGCGCCGCCCTGGTCGCGGACATCGCGCACGTCGCCGGCCTGGTGGCCGCGGGACTGCACGTGGACCCGGTGCCCCACTGCGACCTGGTCACCACGACCACCCACAAGACCCTCCGCGGACCGCGCGGCGGCCTGATCCTGTCCCCCCGCCGGCTGATCCGGGCGGTGAACTCGGCCGTCTTCCCGCGCATGCAGGGCGGCCCGCTGATGCACGTCATCGCGGCCAAGGCGGTCGCGCTCGGGGAGGTCCTGGCCCCCAGCTGGGCGGGCTACGCGAAGCAGATCATCGACAACACCCAAGCCCTGGCCGAGACCCTGACGGCCGCCGGGATCGAGCTCGTGAGCGGGGGCACGGACAACCACCTCGTGCTCGTGTCGCTGCTGAACTCGGAGACGACCGGCAAGGAGGCCGAAGAGGCCCTCGGTCGCGCCCACATCACGGTGAACAAGAACACGGTGCCCGGAGAGCGACGCTCGCCGTTCGTGACGTCCGGCCTGCGCATCGGGACGCCAGCGCTCACCAGTCGGGGCATGAAGGAAGACGACATGCGCACGATCGGGCGCTGGATCGTCGAGGTCCTGGAGGACCCCACGGACGCCGCCCGGCAGGCCCGCATCCGCGAGGGCGTCGGGGCGCTGTGCGCGCGTCACCCGATCTATCCCGACCGACTGCGATCGGCCCGCGCGGCCCTCGCCGAGCTGCCCGCAGGCTGACCGCGTGCGTTGCCCGAGCTGCAGCAGCACGGCGTCGCGCGTCGTCGACTCCCGGCCCGGACCGGACGGCGCGAGCATCCGCCGTCGTCGGGAGTGCGAGGACTGCAGCAACCGCTTCACCACGTACGAGCGGCTCGAGGTCGTGGTGCCCATGATCGTGAAGCGCGACGGCCGTCGGCAGCCCTACGACGCGGGCAAGGTCCGAAACGCCCTGCGCACCGCCTGTCGCAAACGGCCGGTGCCGACGGACGTCATCGAGCAGATCGTCGACCGGGTCGGCGCGGCGCTGGCGATGTCCGGCGACCGCGAAGCCGCGAGCACGACGATCGGCGAGGCCCTGCTCGCGGAGCTGGAGGCGGTGGACGAGGTGTCCTACGCGCGGTTCGCGAGCGTCTTCCTGCGGTTCGAGTCCCTGGCCGACTTCGTCGCCCTGCACGGGGAGCGTTGACGTGCACCCCGCGTTGATGGACGCCCCGTCCACGAGCAGCCGCGACCGCGCCGCCATGCGTCGGGCGCTCGAGCTCGCGGGCCAGGGCCGCCGCGGCGCTTGGCCCAACCCGATGGTGGGCTGCGTGATCATGAGGGACGGGGAGGTCTTGTCCGAGGGCTGGCACGCCCAGGTGGGCGGCGACCACGCCGAAGCCGACGCGCTCCGCCGGATCGGGTTCTCCGCCGAGGGCGCGACCATGTACGTCACCCTGGAGCCGTGCTGCTTCTGGGGCCGGACCCCGCCGTGCACCGACGCCGTCCTGCGGTCCGGAGTCCGTCGCCTCGTGGTCGGCATGGAAGACCCTCACCCGCGGGTCTCGGGCGCGGGCATCCAGAAGCTGCGCGACGCGGGCTTGGAGGTCGAGGTGGGGGTGCTCGAGGACGAGTGCCGGGCGCTGAACGAGGTCCTGCTCGTCCAGCGTCGCCACGGACGGCCGTTCGTGACCCTCAAGTCCGCCGCGACCGTCGACGGGCGGACGGCCACCGCCGCGGGCGAGAGCAAGTGGATCACGGGGGAGGCGGCGCGCGCTCACGTCCATCACGAGCGCGCGCGGAACCAGGCGATCGCCGTGGGGGTCGGCACCGTCCTGGCCGACGACCCGCGCCTCACGGTCCGCCTCGGCGACGGCGAGCCCAGCCCCATCCGGGTGGTCTTCGACTCGAACCTGCGGACGCCTCCCGCCGCCCGGATCTTCGGGAACGACGGGGTCCGCGTCCTCCTCTGCACCACCGAGTCGGGCCTCGCCGCCCACCCGGACCGCGCCGCGGCGCTCGTAGACGCGGGGGCGGAGCTGCTGCCCTGCGGTCCCGGCCCCCGGGTGGACGTGCCCACCGCCCTCGGCGCGCTGCTCTCCGAGAAGATCCGGTCGCTGCTCGTGGAGGGCGGAGCCGAGGTGCACGGCGCCTTCCTGGACGCCGGGGCCGTGGACCGGGTGCTCGTGTACATCGCGCCGAAGCTCTTCGGCGGGGCCTCGGCGTTCGGCGTCGCGGCCGGCACCGGCGCCGCCTCCCCCGCGGACGCGCTCGCGCTGGCGCCGTTCGCCGTCAAGCGGCTGGGCGACGACCTGGTCCTCGAGTCCCGCCCCCTCGACGGCCCCGGCGCGGCCCACTGGATCGCGCGCCACCGGCGCTGACATGTTCACCGGCATCATCACCACGGTCGGGACCGTGCGGGACGTGCAGGAGACGCCCGCCGGCAAGCGGTTCTCCATCGACTCCGGCTGGGAGTCCCCGGACCTCGAGCTTGGCGAGTCGATCGCGATCGACGGGGCGTGCATGACCGTCGTGGCGTTCGACGACGCGCGCTTCGAGGTCGAGGTGTCGCCCGAATCCCTCGCGAAGACCACCCTGGGCGACCGCAGCGTGGGCGATCCCATCAACCTCGAGCGCGCCCTCGCGGTGGGGGACCGCCTCGGCGGCCACTTCGTCTCGGGCCACGTGGACGGGGTCGGGACCATCGCCGCCATCGATCCCGCGGGCGACTGCCTCGAGGTCACGTTCGACGCGCCCGAGGCGATCCAGCGCTACCTGGTCGAGAAGGGCTCCATCACCGTCGACGGCATCTCCCTCACCGTCAACGGCGTGCACGACGGGGCCGACGGGGGGCGCTTCGACGTCATGATCATCCCCCACACGCGAGACAACACGTCGCTTCGGGCGAAGGGCGTCGGCTCCCCGGTGAACCTCGAGGCCGACATGCTCGGCAAGTACGTGGGGCGCCTACTCGGGCGCTGACGGCGCCTCGATCAGCCCGCGCCCCACCAGCGCGGCGATCGCCTCGGCCCTCAGCGCGCCCCCCTCGGGGATCGCGTCGACCGCCTCCCGGTACTCCTTCAGCGCGTCGTCGTGCCGGTCCATCGCCAGGAGCGTGAGGACGTGCAGGAACACGTCGTCCCTCGCCTTCTCCACGGACACCCCGAGCATCAGGTCCGACACCGTGCGCTCGGCCTGCAGGGGCTTGCCGTCCAAGAGGAGCCCGTACGCGAGGGTGTTCCGATAGGCGCGGTTCTTCGGATCCTTCTTGAGGTCCTTGCGCACGCGCTTCAGCCCCTCCTTCACGGCCTCGGGGTCCTTCGGGTGCGCCATGAACAGGGACCACGCGAAGTCGTTGTTCCAGGCCTGCTGCTCCACGACCTCCGGAGACTCGCCCTCGAGCAGCCGCATCTGCTGCACCGAGGCGTCCCAGCGGTCCGCGCCCGCGAGCACCTGGATGAGGAACCGACGCGTCTCGGGGGTGTCGGCGCCCAGGGACATCGCCAGGACCATCGCCTCGTCCCAGCGGTCGGCCATGCCGAGGATGGCGATGCGGATCCGCGCCGTGGACGGGTGCTCAGGGAACCGCTCGAGCAGCCGCTCGGAGATCTCGAGCATCCGCTCGGTGTCCTCCCGCTCCTCGGCCGAGGCGAGGGCCCGCACGTCGTCGCCGGGCAGGAAGTCGTTCATGGTCGCGATGTTCAGGCCCACGAGCAGCGCCGTCCCCACCAGGGACGCGGCCGCCAATCCGCCGAGTCCCACGCGCATGGCGAGGTTGACCGGCGCCGGCTCGGGCACGAAGACGCGGGCCTGCCACGAGGCGCCCATGAGCAGGCCGAAGAGGAAGCCGCCGAGGTGGCCCGCCCAGTCGACGTTGGGGACGAAGCTCAAGAGCGCCACGAGGAGGATGAAGAACCACAGATCGATGCCGAAGTAGTGCTGGAGGGCCTTGGGGATCCGGGTCCGGTAGCGGATGCCGAAGGCGGCCGCCGCGCCCAGCATGCCCAGCGCGGCGCCGCTCGCGCCGTGGGAGATGCCGTTCACGAGCCACATGGAGAACAGGCCGCCCGTGACGGCGGAGCCCACGTAGGTGATGACGAACGCCGAGCGCCCGATCGCGTTCTCGACGATGCGCCCCAGGAAATAGAGGACGACGCAGTTCCCGAGGATGTGAAGGATCGACGCGTGCAGGAAGGTGGACGAGATGAGGCGCCAGGTGTCGCCGGAGCGCACGAGGGTCGGGTCGAGCCAGCCCATGCGATGCCCCACGGCGTGCATGGCGAGGTCGTCCGCGAGGTTCGTGATGTCGGGGAAGAGGAACGCCAGGGGCCAGTCGAAGACGAGCTGCACCAGGTAGAACCAGACCAGCAGCGCCACGGTGCCGGCCGTCAGGTACGGCATCTCCACGAGCCGATCCACGAACCGCCGAGCCGAGCGGCGCTCGGCCTTGGTCATCGGGCTCCAGCGCTTCAGCGGGGTGTGGTGGACGAGGCGCCGCGGCGCCTCGTCGGGGGCTTCTTCTTCGTCCGTCACGGCGCCGACCATAGTGCCCGCCTCGGAGCCCCGCAAACACCCCGGAGCCCGAGCGTCGCGCGGTCCCCGGAGTAGACTCGGCCCGCGTGCGCCGCTTCCTCAATCGCTCGTCGGCCTCCAACCGACTCCTGACCCTGCTGGTGGTCTCGGTCGTCGTGCCGGGGCTCCTGCTCGCCTACTACGGGGTCAAGGCCGTCCTCCAGGAGGAGGAGCTCTACAAGGCCACGCTCCGCGAGCGCGCCGAGTCGCTGGCCACCTACCTCGGTCGCGACCTCGCCGACCGCGTCGACGGGCTCCTCGGATCGCTGGACGCCGCGGCCGCCGAGGGGTCCCTGCGGTGGGCGTCCGACCCCGCCGCCGCCGCCGCCCGCCTCGCCGCCGCCGAGCCGCTCGTGGCGGGCGTACTGGTGCTCGACGAAGGCGACAAGCTCCGCCACCCCCAGCGCGTCGCGACCGGGCTGCTCGACCGCCTGGGAGGCCGCTCGTCCGACCGCGCGTACCTCGCGCCGCGCATCGCCGAGGGTGAGCGTCAGGAGCTCATCCTCCGAGACTTCCCCGCCGCGGCGGCCGCGTACCGGGGGGCGCTGGAGGGCATCCCGGGCCAGCGCGGCAAGGGCATCGTGCGCATGGCGCTCGCCCGCACCCTGCGCAAGGCGGGCGACCTCGAAGGCTCCCTGGCGCTGTTCGACGAGCTGCGTCGGGACGAGGAGGCCGGCCTCGATCTGAACGACTTCCCGCTCGACCTCCTGGCGACCTACCAGGCCTCGCTCGTCCTCCAGGAGCTCGACCGACCCGCCGAGGCGGCGCACGCCCTGGAGGAGATGCTCGACACGCTCGTGGATCGCTCGTGGACCTACGGCGGCTACGGGGAGACGGCCCTCGCGCGGCGAGCCGTCGATCTGCTGGACGACCCGGCCCTCGTGGGCGACCTCCCCCCCTCCTCGCGGCCCGACCTGGGAGCCGTGGAGAGGAGCCTCGCCGGGCGCGCGCAGGCCCAGGCCGACGAGGCGCTCGTCCTCGGGCTCCTGCCCGCCATCGCGAGCGAGGCCCGGGCCCTCCGCACCACCCCGGGCGAGTTCCAGCTCCAGTCCTACCGCGCGGGGGAGAGGTCGCTCCTCTTCGCCCACTGCTGGTGGAGCCGCGGCGAGCGCCCCCGGCGCATCCTCGTGCACCTGGACGCCGAGGCGCTCCGCGACGAGGTCGAGGGCTCCCTGACGACCGCCGCGCGCGCGAACCCCGAGTTCGCGACGGCCCTCGTGCGCGCGGACCCCGGCGTCCTGACCGCCCTGCCGGGCTCCCCCCAGCTGCAGGTCCACCGCACCCTCGACCCGTTCCTGCCCGGCTACTCCCTCATCGTCACGCGGAGCGACGAGGCCCTGCTCGGCCCCGGCCGTCGCCAACAGCGGATCGTCCGACTCGGCATGATCGGCGGCCTGCTCGTCATCACGATCTTCGGGATCCTGCTGATCGGCCGGGCCGTGAAGCGGGAGATGGAGATCGCGCGGCTCAAGTCCGACTTCGTCTCGAACGTCTCCCACGAGCTGCGCACGCCGCTGACCACGATCCGGATCATGGCCGAGATGCTCGCGCTGGGCGCCGTGGCGTCCGAGGGCAAGCAGAACGAGTACTACCGAAACATCGTGAGCGAGGCGGAGCGCCTGTCCCGCCTCATCAACAACGTGCTCGACTTCGCCCGAATCGAAGAGGGACGAAAGAAGTTCCAATTCGGCATGGGAGACATCGGCGACATCGTGTTCGAGGTCGAGCGCATCACCGGCGACTACGTGCGCAGCGAGGGCTTCACGCTGGAGGCGAAGGTCGACCCCGACCTGCCCGCCACCGCCTTCGATCGAGACGCCGTGATCCAGGCCCTCATCAACCTCATGTCCAACGCCGTGAAGTACAGCCGGAACGACAAACGAGTGGAGATGGGGGCCCGTTTGGAGCGTGATACCATCGGCCTCTACGTTCGAGATCGAGGCCCCGGCATCGATCCGAGAGAGATTCCGCACCTCTTCGAGAAGTTCTACCGAGGCGGGGACCACATGACACGCGAGGTCGGCGGCACGGGGTTGGGACTCAGCATCGTGCACCACATCGCGTCGGCCCACGGCGGTCGCGTCCAGGTCCACAGCAAGCTCGGCGAAGGAAGCACGTTCGAGATCCTCCTGCCCGTGCAGACGATCGAGGAAATCAACTCCGGAGCGTCCCGCAGATGACCCGAAAGAAGAAGATCCTCATCGTCGAAGACGAAAAGCAGATTCGGGAGAGCCTGCAGGACTTCTTCAACCTGCAGGGGTACGACGTCCTCGCCGCCCCCAACGGGGACGACGGCCTCGCCAAGGCCCTCGCCGAGACCCCGGACCTCGTCGTCCTCGACATCATGCTGCCGGGCATGCACGGCTACGACGTGTGCCGTCGGCTGCGGGCCGAGGGGTTCAAGTCGCCGGTCCTCTTCCTGACCGCGAAGGGCGAAGAGGTGGACAAGCTCACCGGGTTCGACGTGGGCGGCGACGACTACGTCACGAAGCCCTTCTCGCTGCTCGAGCTCCAGGCCCGCGCCCGCGCCCTCCTGCGACGCGCCGAGAAGGAGAAGCCCGAAGAGGACCGCTACAGCTTCGACGGCGTGTCCGTGAACTTCATGACGTACGACCTGCGCGTCGCGGGCAAGCCGGTGAAGCTGTCGGCCAAGGAGATGGAGCTGCTCCGCTTCCTGATCCGCCACCGCGGCACGGTCCTGAGCCGCGAGGTCCTCCTCGAGAAGGTCTGGAACTACGACGCCCAGGTGTCCACCCGCACGGTCGACACCCACATCCTGAACCTGCGCCGCAAGCTGAACGACAGCCCGCCGAATCGCTTCATCCAGACGGTGCACGGCGTCGGCTACAAGTTCGTCGGCGGGTTGTAGTGCACCCCTCACGACAAACGCACTTCCTTCGGAGCGTGCGTTTCTCGGCGGGGGCCCCGCGAGGGCGAGTTTGAACTCCGCTTCGCTTCGCTCCGCTGCGCGGGCCTCGGGGGCCCTTGCACGCCTCGGCGTCGGCCTCGCCCTGCTCCTTGTCGCGGCCCCCGCCGTGGCGGACGACCCCCCGACCGCCGACCCTCCGCTCACCGCCCTCGAAGCTCGGGGCCTCGTCGCCGAGGCGTTGCTGCTCGAGTCCGGCGCCGGCGACTACCGCGGCGCCTGCGACAAGTTCCGGGAGCTGCTCTCCCGCTCCGACGGCCTGCCCGACATCCTCGTGAGCGAGGCGCTGCTCCGCCTCGGGTTGGCCCACGAGGCGCTGGCCGGCGGCCCGGAGAACCTCGTGCTCGAGCAGGCCGATCGGGCGGAGGCGGCGTTCCAGGAGCTGCTGGACCGCTTCCCCACGACCCGGTGGGCGGACGACGCCCGCCACCGCCTGCGGTCCCTCGAGGAGCATCGGAAGATCGTGCCCGAGCTGCCCACCAAGTTCCGCTTCGACGAGGACGTGGGCGGCCTCTACCACGCGCGATCCCGGCGCCACAAAGGCCGGCTGGAACACGAGACGGCGGACGGCGAGGGCGTCGCGGCGTGGCGGAGCTACGTCATCGGCGGCGAGGACGACCTGCTCATGGTCCGCTTCGCCCAGAAGAAGCCACGGCCGCTCTCGGTGAAGGTGCGCGTGTCGGCCCGCAACTTTCCCGCCCACCTCACCTTCTTCCTCGTGGACGTCGACGGCGTGAACCACGCGACCAAGGCCCGGAACATCCGCCCCGAGGAGGGCTGGGTGCAGCTCACGTTCACGCCCTCGGACTTCTCGAGCCTCTCCGTCGACCGCAGCGCGAAGCTCGGGGACCGTCCGATCCGCTACCTGATGATCCAGGACGTCACCGGCCACTCGTCGACGGACCGCGGCGAGAACGTCGTGTTGTTCGACGACCTCGAGGTGTTCTGAGGCCCCCGCGGGCACGGAAAGGCGCTTGACACGGGTGTTGCGCAGCGACTACTTTCCCGGCCATCGGAGAAAGAATGCGCTGTCTGATCGTCATGCTGACCGCCCTCGCGCTGGCCGCCGCCGTGGTCCCCCCGGTCGCTGCGTCCACGGCGGTCGCCGCCATCGACGAGCCGCTGCCGCCTCCGCCTCCGCCGCCCCCGCCGCCGACGCTGTAGGCATCGCTCTCCACCGCCCCGGACCATCCGCCGGGGCGTTCGGGTTCTGGACCCCATGACCATCGTCGTTCAGAAGTACGGCGGCTCGTCCGTAGCCACGCCCGCGAAGATGCGCGCCGTGGCCGATCGGGTGATCGCCACGCGCGAGTCCGGGGTCCTGCCCGTGGTCGTCGTGAGCGCGATGGGGCGCACCACCGACGGCCTGCTGGCCCTCGCCCGGGAGCTCTCCCCCACCCCTCAGCGGCGCGAGCTCGACATGCTCATCTCCGTCGGCGAGCGGGTCTCGATGGCGCTGCTCGCGATGGTCCTGCGCGACCGGGGGCACGCGGCGGTGTCCTTCACGGGCTCCCAGGCCGGGATCATCACGACGGACGACCACAACCATGCCCGCATCATCGAGGTCCGACCGCTGCGCGTGCAGGAGGCGCTGGCGCAGGGCCGCATCGTGATCGTGGGGGGGTTCGCCGGGGTGTCCGTGACGAAGGAGGTCACGACGCTGGGGCGCGGCGGGTCGGACACCACCGCCATCGCGCTCGCCGCGGCGTTGGAGGCCGACTCCTGCGAGATCCTCTCGGACGTGGACGGGGTCTACACGGCGGATCCGCGCGTCGTCGACTCGGCGCGCAAGCTCGACGCCCTCGACCACGGCGAGATCCTGGAGATGGGCCTGCGGGGCGCGAAGGTCCTGGCGCCCACGGCCATCGACTACGCCCGTCGCCACGGGATCACCCTGAGGGCCGCCGCAACCTCCGGCCGCGGCACCGGGACGGTCGTCACCCACCGGCCCCATCCGGGCACCGGGCGCGCCGTGGCGGTGACCGCCGACAAGCACGCTCTCCCCGCCCACTTTCGGGGCACGGACGCCCAGGCGGCCGCCTTCCTCGACGCCCTCGACGACGGCGGCGTGCCTTGGAAGGACTGCCGACGCACGCGGTCCGGCGAGACCATCCGGTTGGACTTGGTGCTCGACACCCTCGACGCCCCGGACGCCGGGGCGCGCGCCGCCGCAGCCGTGCCCGCGGGCGCAGACCTCCAGGTCCGCGAAGACCTCGCGACGGCGACGGTCGTGGGCGAAGGGATCGCCGAGCGCGCCGAGGCGTGGCGAATCGCCGGAGACGCCCTCGACGCGCTGAGGCTCCGCCCCCCCGCGATGTGGGGATCGTCCTACGGCCTCACGGCGGCGCTGCCCCGAACGGCCCTGGACGACGTCGTGCGCCGGTGGCACGCCGAGTTTCCGGGCTTGGAGGGCGACCCCCGCGAGGGGTAAGGTCGTTCAGTCGCTGAGGAATCCCTTGGAGAGTTCATGCTGCACCACATCCTGAAGCCCGCGAACGCGTTCACGGCCGCCAGCATGTTCTGCGGCCTGTACTCGGTGATGTGGTCCGCGGGCGCCTCCCCGACGGACAGCCACGCCTTCTTCATGGCCGCCCTGCTGATCGTGTTCGCGGGCATCTTCGACGGGCTCGACGGACGCATCGCGCGGCTCACGAAGACCGAGTCGGAGTTCGGCGTGCAGCTCGACTCCTTGGTGGACGTGGTGTCCTTCGGCGTCGCCCCCGGCGTGCTCCTCTACAAGTGGGGGCTCGAGGCGTACGGCGAGTGGGGCTTCGCGGTGGCGTTCACCTTCGTGCTCTGCGGCACGTTCCGGCTCGCGCGCTTCAACATGCACAAGGCCATGGTCGCGCGCGGCGAGATCATCGAGCGCCGCAAGAAGCCGGACGACCCGCGATACAGCGAAGGACTGACCATCACGTCCGCGGGCGGCATGGTCGCCGTCCTCGTGCTGCACCACGCCAGCGTGCGCGCCGTGGCGGTCAGCAACCACCTCGCCATCCTGCTCCTGACCCTGTTCCTGGCGTACCTCATGGTGTCGACGGTCCGGTTCCGCACGTGGCGCGAGTGGAAGTTCAGCCCCCTCACGTTGGCGGGCATCGGCAGCGCGATCATGGTCTCCGTGACCATCCTCGCGGCCTACCACTGGACCGCCATGCTGGTCTTCATCGGCGGCACCTACATCGCCATGGGCCTGCTGACCGAGATGGTCTACTTCGCCAAGCGTCGCCGCCCCGAGGACGTCTACTACCTGCAGGACGTCCACGACGAGGACGGTGAAGAGTCCGAGGAAGAGGCCCCCGCCTAGGCTTCCTCTCTCTAACGGCCCCCGGTGCGGGCCCGTCGCTCGCGCTCCTCGCGCTTCGCCGCCTCCTGCTCCTGCCGCACCGCGTCCGCCAGGAGCGCGCGGATCCGCGCCACCCGGTCCCGAAGCTCGACGCGGCTCGGTCGCAGCTCCAAGGCGTCGCGATACGCCACCGCCGCCCGCACCCACATCTCCTTGCGCTCGAGCGCCTCGCCGAGGTCCGTGAGGAAGTCCGCGGCGTCTCCTTCGTCTTCGAACCCGTCCCGGTAGAGCGGCCACGCGCCCTTCCCGGCGGCGAGCAGTATCTCGCTGTTCTTCTCCTGCGTGGAGTAGTGGATGTGCAGAGGCGCCGAGAACTCGATGCGGACGTTGTCGTCGGTGTTCAGCGGGGCGTCGGCGGCCACCTCGAGGATCGACTCCCGGTCCAGGAGGAGCAGGGGGAGCACGTCGTGGGGCTCGTACACGCCGATGCGGGCCAGGTCCTCGCCGATGGCCGGGATCGCGAGGCGCCGGGCGACGACGGCGAGGTCGGGCGTGATGGGCGCTTCGCTCCCCAGGAGGATGAGGTCGGCGTCGGTCACCGTGGTGAAGAGGAGGACGTGGGGGAAGGCGTCCGCGAAGGTCGCCAGCAAGGAGCGAAGGTCGTCGGTGCCCATCCCGTAGATCTGCGCCCACTGGACGAACACGCCGCCCTCGGTGAGGCGGTCCTTGCCCAGCTCGAGGTACTCGCGGGTGAAGAGGTTGGAGACGCCCGTGATCCAGGGGTTGCTGGGCTCGTTGATGATCACGTCGTAGGGCTCGTCGACCAGCACGAGGTGGTTGCGCGCGTCGTTCCCGATGGCCGTGACCCGAGGGTCGTCCAGGGGCCGACCGTTGACGCCGTCGAAGAAGTGGGAGGCCTCGATGACGGCGGGCTCGATCTCCAGCACGTCGATGCGCTCGAGGGACGGCTCCCGCGCCACGGACCCCGCCGTGACCCCCGAGGCGAGGCCGACGACCAGCGTGGACTTCGCGTCGGGTCGGACGAGGTACGGGAGCCGCCCGAGCAGGACCTGCGTGGGCATGTCCACCGTGGAGCTGGCGTCGACCTTGCCGTTGTTCGCGAGCCAGATGTTCTCGCTGCCCACGCTGCGGGCGACCGTCACCACCGAGGTGCGCCCCTCCTCGTAGAAGAGGAGGTCGTAGTCCGACACGGCGAAGTTGCGCACGGCCTCGTGGGACGTGTCCGAGAGGTCGCTGACGTACTTGTACATGCCCGCGGACATGAGGAGCGGGTCCCAGGGCGGCGCGGCGACGAGGACCAGCGAGGCGACGGCGACGGCCGCGGCCATGCCCCAGCGACGCGCGACCACCGAGGCCCGCGAGGCGAACACCGCCGCCGCCGTCGCCAACTGCAGCAGCACCGCCACGCGGATCGCGTCCTGGATCCCGATCACGGGGATGAGCACGAAGCCCGCGAGGGGGGACCCCACCACCGCGCCCAGGGTGTTGGCCGTGTACACGCGGGCGACGTCGCGGGCCACGCCGCCGCTCGTCCGGGCCGCGAGGCGCAGCCCCACCGGGAACAGCATCCCGATGAAGAACGTGGTGGGCGTCATGATGAGGATCGCGATGGCGCCGTGCACGAACCACAGGCCCGCGTCGTGCCCGCCGATGAGGCCGTAGGCGTCCACGTACCAGAAGGGCAGGAAGCGGAAGAGGTGGTTGGTGGCGAACGCCGACGTGCCCGCCCCCAGCAGCGCGATCGCGAGCGTGCGCGACGGTCGATGGCCGGGGCGGTCGAGGCGGGACGCGGACACAAGGGCGCCGGACGCGTGGCCGAGCAGGAACGCCGTGAGCATGAGCGTGAAGGCGTAGACCGACGAGCCCAGGATGAGGGCCAGGAAGCGCGTCCAGGCCACCTCGAAGATCATCGAGCACGCGCCGGAGATGCCCAACACCCACGGGACCATCGCGGCGAACCGAGCGCCGCGATCACCGTCGAGATCGGGGTCCGGCTCGATGTCCAGGAGCTCCGCCTCCTCGCGGCGCTCCTCCCGGTCGTCCTCGACGGCGGCGGGAGCCTCGGAGCGCGTCCGGGCGGCCCAGATCAACGCGACCACCCCGACCGTCGCGTTGGCGAAGACCCCGAGCAGCTCCGATCCGCGCACTCCGAGCCAGGGCAGGAGCACGAACCCGGCGGCCCACACGCCGACGACGGCGCCGGCCGTGTTGAACCCGTACAGGACGCCCCCCCGGGCCCCGACCGTGGACAGTCGGTCGGTCGCCCAGCGCACGACCAGGGGCAGCGTCGCCCCCATGGCGATCGTGGGGAGGAGGACGAGCCCCCCCATGAGCACCCCGTGCAGCGCCTGGGACGACCAGTACTCGACCGTCTCGGCCTCGAAGAGCCCCTGATAGATGCGGGTGCCGCCGCGGACCAGCGTCGGGAACACGAGCGCGTAGGCCGCGATGCCGAGCTCGAGCAGGCCGTAGATCCTCAGGAGGTCGGTGCGTCGATCGGCCACGCGCCCACCGATCGCCGCGCCGATCGCGAGGCCGAGCATGAAGGAGGCGAGGATGGTGGCGACCGCGGGCTGGGTGGCGCCGAAGACCAGCGTGAGGCGCCGCATCCACAGCACCTCGTACAGGAGCCCTGCCCCGCCGGAGACGAAGAACAGCGCCAGGAGCGGGATCAACGCCCGTCGGGGCGCGGGGGTCGTCACTACTCGGGGGCGGGGGTCTGCTCGGTCGACTCGGGCGCGGCCTCTTCTTCGGCAGGCGGCGCCTCTTCTTCGGCCGCAGGAGCCTCTTCTTCCGTCGCCGGAGCGGCCTCTTCTTCCGTCGCCGGGGCAGGCGCGGGCTCGGGCTCGGGCTCGGGCGCAGCCTCGGGCGCAGGCTCCGGCTCGGGCGCAGGCTCCGGCTCGGGCGCAGGCTCACGCACCGACTTGGGCGGGCGCAGGAAGTTCACGCCCGCGAAGGCGCGCACGGCGGGCACGCCGAACCCGAGGCCCGTCCCGCCGCCGAGCGACAGGGTGACGAAGTCGTTCGGCTGCAGCTTCACCGACGCGGCGAACTCGCCCGTGGCCTTGTTGTCCGTCCCCAGGTACGCGACGGAGCCCCAGCCCTCGAGCTGCACGGCGAACCCGGTCACCGGCGAGATGGCGAGGCCGGCCCGCCAGTCCATGCCCAGGAACCGCACGGTGTCGCCCCACTCCTTGCGGGGACGCACGTGGATCGGCGACACGTTGAACACGGCCCGGAGGTAGTTCGGCGCCTGGACCTCGGCGAGGATGTCGACGGCCACGGTGGGCATGCCGTCCCCCGCGTAGCGCTCCACTTGGCCGGTCGGCAGCGTCACGGGGATCTGCACGCCGAGCCCGACCACGCCGTTCTTCCGCACGTCGACGATCCGCACCTTGGGGACCAACGTGAGGTCGCCGATGGCCGCGGTGTCGCCCGGCAGGGTCGGGAAGGTGCCGTCCGTCGGGTCGCCGCCCCACACCACGACGGGGCTGATGGGCAGGATGACGCTGAGGTCGACGTGCTCGAAGCCGATGACGCCACGCACGTCGAGGCCGATCTTCGACTGGATGACCTCGCCGTCGAGGTCTCGGTCGGGGAAGGACCCGTTCCAGAGCGCCAGCGCCTTGTCCGACACGGCGATGGTGAACCCGCCGCCGAACTGGAGCATCTCGAGGGTGCGGGGAGACGAGGCGACCGCGAGCCCCGTGCCCGTGGCGTCGAAGCGGGCGTGCTCGGTGTTCAGCGTGAACGTCTCGTCCTGCGCGAACGCGGGCGTGGCCGCCGCGGCGGCGAGGAAGAGCAGCGACCAGAGCAGCGAACAGCGGGCCATCGAAATCCCTCGAAAGAGCGGCGGGACACTACCACAGGGGCGGCCTCGGACGGCCCGGCCTGCTATCTTCGAACGCCCCGTGCGCCCCCTTCACGGCACCCCCCGGCCCGGATGACTCCCGAAGAACGACACGACTGGAAGATCCAGCGCATCGAGCAGCGGATCAAAACGACGCAGCCGTCCATGGACCTGCTGCTCGATCTGGCCGAGGCCTACTTCCAGAAGGGGTACTACTACGCCCACGGGCCGGAGTGGTTCACCCGCGCCACCCAGGTCGCCGAGAAGTCGCTCGACGTGCACGGCGGCTCCGCGCGCGCCCACAACATCCTCGCCAACGCCTTCTACGGGATCGGCGATCTCGACACCGCCGAAGAGCAGTACCAGCTCGCCATCGACGCGGACCCGTCGGACGCGCTCGCCCACGTGGGCCTCGGGAACCTCCACAAGCACCGAGGCAACAACAGCCGCTCGGTCGACGCGTTCACCCAAGCCACCGAGCTCGACCCCGACCTGTGGCAGGCCCACTACAACCTGGGCGGCGCCCTGTACGCGGAGGCCCGGGAGCGCGACTTCAAGAGCGCGGACGACCTCATGGAGCGGGCGATCTATCACCTGATCACCGCCCTGCGGCTGCGCCCGTTCGAGTCCTTCGTGGGGAACATCTACAAGGACCTGGGCGAGCTCTTCCTCCACACGCGGCAGTACAAGTACGCGCGTCGGTTCTTCACGAAGCTCTGCCGGCACCCCGAGTACGGCCCGATCGCGCACTACTACCTCGGCCTGACCCACTTCTCGATGGGCCGGTACACCAACGCGATCCAGCACTTCCGCGAGTTCCTGAAGCGGGAGCCGGACTCGGCCCTTGCCTACTCCAAGATCGGCCTCGCGTACCTCGAACAGGACGAGTGGGACAAGGCCCGGGAGGCGTGCGAGTACGCGCTGGTCCTGGAGCCGGACAACCTGCTCGCGCGGTTCAGCCTCGGCTGCATCGACATCGACCAGCGGCTCTATCCGCAGGGCGAGGAGCGGTTCGAGGCCCTGTTGAAGGACGCGCCCGACTACTTCCCGGCGTACGTCGAGCTGGTCAAGACCCACTACCTGCGGGGCGACTTCGGTTGGCTCTTCGACGAGCTGGCCGCGGAGGTGGAGCGTTTCGAGCGGGACGAGTCCTTCGACGGGGGCCGCCAGTACTACCGGGGCAGCCGGGGACGCACGCGCCGCCGCATCGACGTCCTCCTCGCGCAGATTCAGGAGATGGGCATCGACGCCTTCGCGTCGCTCTCGGAGACCGTCGAGGCCGTGAAGACGGACTCGCTGCGCTTCCAGATCTGGGAGCAGCTCTACGATCTCAGCCGTCATCACCGGGTCGCGCAGGTGCTGGACCAGCTCGAGGATCCCGGGGAGCACTTCGGCCGTCGGCTCGGCCGCACCGTCCTGCTCCTGAGTCAGTACGTGGCCGAGGAGGCGATCACCGACGCCTTCCACATCGAGGAAGAGGCCCTCAAGAAGCGCGCGCGCCAGCGCAAGCGGGACGAGGCCGGAGACGCCCCCCAGGGGGACGACATCACCGCCTACATCGAAGCGCTGGACGTCGTGCGCGAGGAGCTGCGCGAGTACCAGGCCTACCTGCTGCTCGCGTTGGCCGTGAAGGGCACGCCGTCCGCGGAGGACTTCCTCGCCGACCACCTCGAGAGCGAGCACCGCGCCTTGCGAGCCAGCGCCGCGATCTCCCTGCTCTTCTACGGCTCCGAGGGGGCCATTCGCTTCCTGCGCGCGGAGGCGGATCGCGTGAGTTCGCCGCACAGCGAGCGACTCCAGGAGCTGATCGAGCTCGGCATCTCGCGGCACGAGTCGTCCGAGAAGATCATCGACCTCGCGGACGCCGCCGAGGCTCGCGGACCTCGCCAGCGCAAGCCGCGCCCCCAGCGCGGAGCGGCCCAGGAGAGCTGCAGCCTGTGCGATCGCGGCGAGGCGGACGTCGACCGCCTCATGAGCGGCAACCGCGTCTACCTGTGCAACCTCTGCGTGTCGTACATCCACCAGCACCGTCGCGACCTCGCCACGCCGGACCGCGAAGACCACGTCTGCTCGTTCTGCAACTCGTCCGTGTTCGAGGTCCAGGGCATGCACCAGGCGAAGGACCTGCTGCTCTGCAACATGTGCCTCGACACCTGCGTGAGACTGCTCGCGAAGGAAGAGGTCGAGCGGTTCTTGCGGTCGTTCTAGCACTGCTTGGTCACTTGGCTCGGTCGACCGGCTCGCTCCGAGGCACGGGCTCCTTCTTCACTCCTCGTCGCGGGTCTCGGGGGCGGTCAGCCCTTGACCGTCGCCACGGCGTCCTCGCCGGCGTCCAGGATCGTGTCCGGGATCGCCACCACGCCCAGGCCCACGACGGGGTCTCCGGAGCCGTCCCCCGCGGGGACCTCGCAGCGCGCCCGTCCGACCTCGTAGCCGCCGAGGAAGAACCGCACCGCCACCGCGACGCCCTCAGGCAGCGGGTCGGCCGCCAACAACTCGAACCCGCACTCGGTGGGGCGGCTCGGGTCCACCCTCACGCTGCGGTGCAGGTCGACGCCCCCGGCCGGGAACGCCTCCTCGAGCCACGCCTCGATCTCCACCACCACGGCCAGCCCGTCGTAGGGCAGGTGGTCCTTGGGCGCGGGCGACACCGCGGGCGGGTCGCCGAGGCTCGCCGCGACGGCGAAGGCTGCGCCCGGCGCCACCGACCCCGGGGCGCTGAGCTCCACCCCGCGCACCAGCCACGTGCGCGCGCCCGCCGCGGGAGGCGCGGTGGCCGGGGTCCCGATGGGGCGAGGGGGCTCGTCCGAGACGACGGGATCGGGGTCGTCGACCTCCCAGGTGGTCGCCGGCCCTTCGGGCTCCGGAGGCCCGAACACGATCGCTCGGAGCTCCGGCCCCACCGCGTCGACCAGCGCCTCCAGGGTCCCCGCCGCCGCGGCGGCGACGACCAATCGAGCGGCCCACCCGAAGAGCGGCTCGACGCCCTGGGGTTCGGGCACCGCGACACCTCCGCGCGCGGCGGCGGCCGCGATGAGCTCCCGCGAGGGCATGGCCCGCACGAGGTGGAGGATCGCGGCGTGCCGGACGTCGGTGGGGACGGTCATGGGGTCTCCGAGGGGGGCGTGTGCGCCACCGCGGCAGAGTATGTCTCGAAGTCGAACTCCGGGCTGTTGCGGGCGTCGTGACACGCGGTGCAGGTCGCCTCGATCACGGGCACGCCGGGATCGGCCTTCACCCCCATGCGGTTCGCCTGGGACACGTGGAAGTCCATCGGCCCGTGGCACGCCTCGCACTGGACGTTGAAGAGGCCCGTGCCCTCGGCCGGATCGACGAACCCGCCCGCCTCGCCGAACCCCGTGGTGTGGCAGCCGAGGCAGTCCGGGTTGCGCGTCTGACCCGCGTCCCGCAGCGTCTTCCAGGCCCCCGCGTGGGGCGACCGTCCCCACTGCGCCACCTGCGAGGGATGGCACTGCGTGCACGCATCCAGGCCCTTGAACTCCCGCCCTCGCGGCGCCTGGGGCGCGGCCGCGACCGACGCCGTCAGCGCCCCGATGCGGTCTTCGTTGTAGCCCGCGAGGATCGCCGCCACCCGCCCGTCGACGGCGAGGTCCGGGTGGATGAGCTGGTCGGTGACGGCGGCCCGATGCCCCGCGCTCGGCTCGGCCGCCGCCCGAAGGTGCACCCCGCGACGGAACTTCGCCTCGGCCAGGCCGCGTCGGGCGGTCGCCGCGCGCTCGGTCTCCCCGGCCGCCTCCGCGCGGGCCAGCTCGAGGCTCTGCGCGACGTGCTCCCGCTCCGCCTTGGCCACCTCGATGAGCGGAAACTCCTCGGTCGCCATCAAGCCGCGCCCCGGGGGACCCGAGAAGGCGACGTCGAGGCGGCGGAACGCCCTCCCCAGGGGGTCTGCGTGGACCAGGAGCCGGTCCTCTTCACGCTGGAACCGCCCGTCCCGGCGCAGGCCCGGCGGGACGAACCAGACGTCCGCCGCCAACGCGGCCTCACGCCAGCCCGCCAGCTCCCGCTTCTCGGCGTCGGTGAACACCACGACCAGGTCGATCGGCCCCCGGGCGGCCTCGTCGTCGAGGATGCGCGCCACGGCGGAGGGGGCGTCCGTCAGGGGGAGCGCCGCCGCCTGGGCCGCGCTGCGGGCCGCCCCGATCAGCCCGAGCAGGACCACGCGGCGGTCGCCCCGTTGCACCACCAGCCGATCGCGGATCCCCGGCACCGGCGACGCCAGGTTGCTCACGACCAACGGAATGTTCAGGGCGGTCGCCCGGGGCACGAGCTCCTTCGGCCCCAGGGCTTCGAAGTCCGCCTGCCCCGGGAAGAACGCGTCGGGCCGCGACACCCCGAGGGCGTCCAGCACCACCCGGGCTCGACGCCGCTCGTCTCCCCCGACCTGCTCGATCCCCAGCACCGCGCGGCTGAGGCTCGTCGGGCCCTCCACCACGAGGGCGTCGGGGATGGTCGCGCGGAGCAGCGGCACGAGCGTCGCGCGCTTGCCCATGCCCCCGGACGGGGATCCCGGGCAGCCGCAGGGGTCGAGCTCGGCGCGGTTGTCCTGGGACACGAAGACGCGAAGCCAGGCGGGCCCGTCCGCGTCCTGAGCCGCGTCCGGGAGGACCCCGTCGCTCGACGTCGCGGCTGCGGCGGGGGTGGGAGTCTCGGAGCCGGAGCCCACCAGCGGAGGCGGCAGCTCGACGATCGGGCCCGACGGCGGGGACCCTCCGGAGCCGCTCCCACCGCAGCCCAGCGCGATCAACATCGCCCCCAGGAGCGCGTGGCGACGTCGGAAGTCGAGGGTCGTCAAGAGGTTGCAAGGTCCTTGGTGGGCACGTGCGGGTGACCTAAGTTTAGGCGGCCGGAGAGCCGTTCGCGGCCCCGGCACGGTTTTCGGAGAGCGGAATGCAGATGGTTCGGCCCCTCGTCCTGTCCCTCGCGATGCTCGTCCCGGGCTCGGCCGCGGCCGTGCAGGGCGGCGCCTACCGGGTCCTGGGGCCCGAGGACGCCCGGACCGTCCGGGTGTCGCACCCCGAACGGCAGGCCCGCTTCGCTCGCTCCGAGCGGTGGCTCGAGTTCACCGCGCGGCACGGCGACACCTGGCGCGCCCGCTGGGACGAGGCCACCGGCGCCGCGATCCAGGTGTGGGGCTCCGGGTGGCCGGTCGACGAGGGCGCCCTCGCCGCGGACGCGACCGCGTGGCCCCTGGCCGAGGACATGCTGTTCGGGTCCGGGCTGCCCCTCGCGGTGGGACCGGACGGATTCCGGCGCGGGGTGATCGATCGGTCCGACGGGGTAACGACGGTCACCTGGCGGCGCGTCCACCGCGGCCTCGAGGTGGTCGACGCCCGCGTCTCCCTCCGCTTCAAGCACGGCCGGTTCGTCGTGGCCCAGCTGGACGCCATGCCCGGCGTGTCCGTCGATCCGATGCCCGGACGCGACGCGGACGAGGCCACCCGAGACGCCCTCCGCGCGGTGGAGGTCGCGGCCCGCCTCGTGGGATCGCCGGAGCTGGTCGTGCTCCCGATGCCGCGCGCGCTCGACGTCCGATACCACCTCGCCTGGCGGGTGGTCCTCGAGGGCCCCGGTTCGCGCGCCCACGTGTTCGTGGACGCGAACGACGGTCGCTTCCTGCGCTCGGACGAACAGCTGCGCTTCCTGGAGGGCACGGTCGAGGTGGAGATCGACGACCGCGCCCCCACCTTCGGCCTCACCACCCGGCCGCTCGTGTACGCGGAGATCGAGGGACAGGAGGGCGACGCGGACACCGACGGCCAGGGCGTGGTCACCCTCCCCGGAGGCGGCCCGCAGGCGGTCACCTTCGGCGCCGATTCGATCCACTTCGACATCCAGTCCGCCACCGCCACGGCCGAGTTCTCGGGGGAGCTGGCCGAGGGCGGGCGCGTCGTCGGGGAGCCGGCGGGCGCCAACGCGACGCAGGTCCGGCGGAACCGAGCCCAGGCCGACGCTCACGTGTTCAGCCACGAGGTGCGCGACTACTGCCTGGGCATCAACCCGAACTTCCGCTGGGCGGAGGACCGGGTGCCGGTCCGCGTCAACCGCGACACCTGGGACAGCGGGGACCAGGTGCGGTGCAACGCCTGGTTCGACGCCGACTCGATCAACTTCGCGCGCCAGGGGTCCGGCTGCAACAACACCGCGCGCCTGCAGGACGTCGTCTATCACGAGTACGGGCACGGCTTTCACGGGTACAACATCGTGCAGGGGGCCGGCGGCTGGGGCGACGGCTCCCTCGGCGAGGGCATCTCGGACTACCTGACGGCGACGATGAACGACGACCCCGTCCTCGCCGCGGGGTTCTTCACCGGGGGCAACCAGCCGCTGCGCCGCATGGACACGAACGCGCGGTGGCCCGAGGACATCGACGAGGACCCCCACGTGACGGGGATGATCATCTCGGCGGCGCTGTGGGACACGCGAGGTGCCCTCATCGACCAACACGGGCGCGACGAAGGGGTCCGGCTGGCGGACCGATACTTCTGGCACATCGCGATGCGGGCGTCGGACATCGAGGACGCGTACGTCGAGGTGCTCCTGGCCGACGACGACAACGGCGATCTGAACGACGGCAGCCCGAACCAGTGCCTCATCGACGAGGCGTTCGGAGCCCACGGCCTCGGACCGGGCGTCGGGCCGCTGGAGCCCCAGTGGCGGCTCATCCACGGCCCCTCAGCGATCTTCCAGCCTGCGGAGGAGGCGCTCACGCTGTACGCCTCGGTGGCCCTGGCGAACCCCTTGTGCGCCGAGGGCGAGCTCGGCGAGGTGACCCTCCGCTGGACCACGGACGCGGACGCCGATCTCGAGGACTTCGAGGCCCTCACCATGGACCCGGGCGCGGCCGAGGGCGCCTTCCAGGTGGACGCCCCCGGCCTGCCGGAGGGCACGTACCTGCGGTACTGGGTGGACGCGGTCGACAGCGACGGCGAGCCCATCGGTCGGCTCCCTCGGGGCTCGGTCACGGACCCCTGGTACGGCGTCTGGGTGGGCGATCCGGACGTCGCCTTCGCGACCGACTTCGAAGACGACGACGGCGGCTTCGAGCACGAGCTGCTCGAGGGCAACCCCGAGTCCGAGGGCGCGGACGACTGGCGCTGGGGCCCCCCGGGCGGCCGCGCGGGCGACCCCTCGGAGGCGGGCTCGGGCGAGAAGATCTGGGGCAACGACATCACCCCCCAGAGCAACTGGAACGGGGAGTACCAGCCCAACGTCGTCAACCTCCTCCGCTCGCCGCGCGTCGAGGTGCCGGAGGCCGAGTCGGTGCACCTCCAGTTCAAGCGGTGGCTCACGGTCGAGGACGGCTTCTTCGACCAGGCGGAGGTGCGCGTCAACGGCGAGATCGTCTGGTCCAACTTCGCCTCGGACGAGTCCCCCGACGGCGATCCGGCGGCCATCCACCACCTCGACTACGCGTGGGCGTTCCGCAGCTACGACATCACGCACCTCGTTCGCGACGACGAGGTCGAGATCGAGTGGCGCATGACCACCGACGCGGGGCTCGAGTTCGGCGGCTGGAACGTCGACGACGTGCGGGTGATCACCTCTCCGCTCCCGGTGGTCGCCGGGGACGACGACGACGACGATGAGGACGACCCGATCGGCTCGGGCTTCGTCGCCCAGGGCGCGGGCTGCGCGTGCAACGCGGCCACGACGGCCCCCGCGGCCGGCCTCCTGGGGCTCCTGCTGCTCCCGCCGCTGATGCGGCGCCGCCGACGTTGAGGCGCCTCGCCGCGGCGCTGGCGATCCTCGCGCTCCCTGCCCTCCCCTCCCCGGCCCACGCCGATCGGCCGCTCCCCGGCTGGAGCGAGTACCGCGCGCAGCGCACGCTCGGGATCGCCCTGGACGCGTGGGTGCGAGGCCGGGTGCACACCGCCGAGGAGGCCGCCTCGGAGGTGGTGCGGGTGGACCCGTCGCAGGTCGAAGGGTGGCGGATCCTCGCCCTGGCCCGACTCGCCCTGGGGCGCCATGAGGCGGCCGCGGAGGCCTCGGAGCCCCTCGCCCTCCTCGCCACCCACGACCCCGAGGCCTGCCTGCTCCGGGGCCGCTTGGCCGTCGAGACGGGCGACGCAGGCGCCGCCGGAGCGGCCTACCAGCGCGCCGCGGAGCTGCTCCCGGGGGATCCTCGTCCGGCCCTCGGCCGAGCCCTCGTCGCGGCCCGGATCGACGGGGACTTCGAGGCGATGGGGGAGCACATGAGGGCCGCTCGGGCGATCGACCCGCGGGAACCCGCGGCGGGGCTCCCCCTTCGCGCGGCGTGGGCGCCGCTGGCGGAGTCCGAGGAGTTCCTCGAGGCGTTCTCGAAGGTCCTCGCGGAGACGCCTGCGCCCGAGTGACGCGGGCGCGCCGGCTCAGGGGACCGAGTACTCCATCTCGACGCGGCCGATGGCCGCCGCGGACTCCGAGGAGAGCGCGTCGGCGGCCCCCGCAGTGTTCAGGTTGTCCTGGTAGACGAGCCGCGTGAGGGTGACGGCGGTGCCGTCGATGTCCGAGGTGAAGGCACCGGCCGCCTCGTAGGAGCACTCGAGCGGGGAGGTCCCGCGGCCGCCGAGCACGCCGATCACGTCGCCCGCCATCAGGCCGACGGACATGGCGATCCAGTCACCCCCGGCCACGCCGAGGCTCAGGTGCAGCGACGTGAAGTCTTCGGTCGACGCCGGATACTCGGGAGGCGCGCCCGACGTGAACCTCACGACCTCGACGTTCTGGACCCCCGTGACCGTCGTGGGCACGCGGAGGCCGGTGACGGTCATCGACTCCGGGGCGACGAACCAGTAGCCGCGGGTGTTCTCTCCGCTGTAGACGCTCGCCTCGGTCCCGACGTCCAGGGCCTGCACCGAGCCCGATCCGATCGTCACCGTGACCGAACCCGCGGGGCCGGTCTCCGTGCCGTCGTCGGCCTCGACCTCGCACATCCACCCCTCGCCCGCGTCCGTCGCCGTGGCGAGGACCGTGGGGGTGTTGAAGCCCGCCGGGAGCCCGTCGACGTACCAGGTGTAGTCGTAGGTCACCGCGTCGCCGTCGGGGTCGGTGGCGGCCGTCCCCACGCTGCAGACCAGGGTGTCGTCCGCCTCGGGGGCGCCGGGCACGATCACTGGCACGGGCGCGGTGGGGGGGGCGTTGTCGATCACGAGGCCCGCGGACGGCACGGACGGGCCCACCGAGCCGAGGCTGCTCGGCGTGGCGACGCAGACGACCGTCTCGTTCTTGATCGCCGTGCCCGCGGTGAGGGCGCCGCCGGTGCCCACGTAGACGCCGTCCACCTCCCAGGTGAACTCGACGGTGGTGGGGTCGCCCTCGGGGTCCACCGTGGTGCCCTCGACGCAGTACAGGACCGTGTCCGACGTCGCGGTGGGGGGCCAGATCGTGGGCGCCGTGGTCGTCGGCGGGCCGTTGGTGATGACCGCGGACGCCTCGGCGGGCAGCGAGCGCCCCCCGATGAGATCGATGGCCCACACCGTCACGGACCAGACCTGTCCCGGGGCCGTCTGGGAGGACGGGATGGAGCCGTCGTCGAAGAAGGGCTCGGGGACGCCGTCGCGCTCCCAGCCCCACTCGTAGGTGACCTGCCCGCCCTCGGGATCGACGGACGGCTCGTCGAACTGGACGCTGAGCGTGTCGTCGCTGTCCGGATCGACGGGGCGGATGGACACGACCGGCGTGGAGGGCGCGGCGTCCACGGTGATGTTCACCTGGGCGAAGCCCGTCAGTCCGTCCAGATCGGTGACCTCGAGCCGGATGAGGTGGGGGCCGGTGGTCAGGGGCACGCCCGAGAGGGTCACGTCGCCCAGCGATGAGGGCGCGACCGTCCCGAGGATCCCGTCCACGTCGCTCGACCACACCGCGATCAACGAGAACTCGGGGTCCTGATAGTCGATGGCGGTCGCCTGCAGCTCGAGGTCCCCGCCGCCGCTGACCTCCGCCCCGATGAGGGGATGGGTGATGGTGACTTCGGGGGCGCTCGACACGCTCACCTGGACCTCGGCGCGGCAGGTCCCGCCGTCACCATCTCGGGCGACGGCGGCGACCCGGCGCGATCCCACCTCGAGGCCGTCCACCTCGGCCGCCCACGTGCCGTCGGCGGCGATCACGGCCTCGGCGCGGATCACGCCCCCGACCTCCACGTCCACGGCGAGCTCGTCGGGGCCGTCCTCCTCGTCCTCCACGGTGCCGGTGAAGACGTTGGGGACCGTCGCGGCGACCAGGCCGCCCTCCACCGGCGACGTGATCGCGCACGTCGGCTCGATGTTGAGGCGCTCGATGGTCAGGGTCATGCGGTGGTCGGTGACGTTCCCGTCGGTGTCCTCCACCTCCGTCAACAGCTCGAAGGAGCCCTCCCCGAGGTTCGGCAGCTCGCCGAACGCGACGCCCGTGATGTCCGGCGTGGCGGTCAGCTCGAACCCGATGTCCAGGCTCCACCGGACCGCGAGATCGGACGGCGAGTCCACCGCGTCCGAGACCCGGACCCGGAGCTCGACGCGATCGCCCACGAAGTAGCTCCCGTCGCCGCTCGGCGACTCGATCTCGAGCGTCGGGGCGGGGTCGATCACGTCGGCGCTCGGGCACGCCGCCTGGGTGCACAGGAGCAGGACGGCGAGCGAGGGGGCGAATCGGGACATGGGGCTCCGATGGGGATCAACCCGTATCATCGCGCGAGATTACCCCCGGAGAAGCGACTCGTGTCCCGTCCCCTCTTTGCCCGATCCGCAGCGGCCCTCCCGGCGGCCCTCTTCCTCCTCTGCTCCACCGGGTGTCCCACGGACGAGGGGGACGACGACACCGCCGACGACGACGACGTGGACGACGACGACGCGACCGACGACGACGACGCGACCGACGACGACGACGCCGTGGACGACGACGACGCGACCGACGACGACGACTCCGCGACCGAGCCGCCGTCGCTCGACGGAGAGTGCGAGCTCGCGGATCGCTGGGGGCGGTTCACGGTGGAGGCGCAGCCGACGTACACAGTCGTCAGCGGCGCGGTGACCGAAGGGGTGGTCCCCGCCACGGTCCTCGAGGAGATCGCGGCCGACGCGAGCTGCCGCGTCCTCCGGCGGAACCAGCTCATCTGCGAGCCCGCGTGCGAACCGGGCATGGTGTGCGACGCCACGTCGACGTGCATCCCCGCGCCCGCGCCCACGGCGATCGGCACCGTGACGGTCGACGGCCTGCTCGGCGAAGTGGTCATGGAGCCGGTCCCCCCCAGCTGGACCTACTTCTACACGGGGCTCCCCCAGGTGGCGATGACGCCGGCCGCGCCCGTGACCCTGGAGGCCGACGGGACGAAGGCCGACGGGCCGATCGTCCTGCACGGCGAGGGGCTGGACCCGTTCGACCTGGCCCCGGGCACGACTTGGACGCTGGTCGAGAGCCAGGACCTGCTCATCACCTGGACGGCCCCGACCTCGGGCGCGCGGTCGGAGGTCGAGCTCGACCTCAACATCGACATCCACAGCCCCGAGCCGTCGCGACTCGTCTGCACCTTCCCGGACACCGGCAGCGCCACGGTGACGGGCGCCATGGTCGACGCCTTCATCGCGGCCGGAGTGTCGGGCTTCCCGGAGGCGAAGATGAGCCGCCGCACGGTCGACTCCATGCCCTGGGGGGCGGGCTGCGTCGACTTCGTCGTCTCCGCGCCCCGCAGCGCGGCCGTCGACGTCGACGGCTACATCCCGTGCAACGAGCTGAACCCCTGCCCCGACGGCCTGGAGTGCAACCTCGCCGTCGAGCTCTGTGAATAGAACGAAGAAGGGCGACCCTCGGAGGGGCCGCCCTTCGACGTATTCGGGGGTCGGGACCAGGGCCCCGACGGCCGGGCCTACATTCCCATGCCGCCCATGCCGCCCATGCCGCCCATGCCGCCCATGCCGCCGTGGTCGTGGCCACCGCCGCCGGCCGGAGCCTTCTGCGGGATCTCGGCGATCATCGCCTCGGTCGTCAGCATCAGGCCCGCGATGGACGCGGCGTTCTGGAGCGCCGAGCGAACGACCTTCGTGGGGTCGATGACGCCCGCGGCGACCAGGTCCGTCCACTCACCGGTGCGAGCGTTGTAGCCGAAGCCGCCCTCCCCGCCCTTCGCCTTGTCGACGACGATGGCGCCCTCTAGGCCGGCGTTCTCCGCGATGTGGCGGAGCGGCGCGGTGAGCGCGTCCCGCACGATCTCGATGCCGAACGCCTGCTCGGCCGACACCTCGAGGGGGTCGAGCGCGGACAGCGCGCGGACGAGGGCGACGCCGCCGCCGGGGAGGATGCCCTCCTCGACCGCCGCGCGCGTGGCGGACAGGGCGTCCTCCACGCGAGCCTTCGTCTCCTTCATCTCGACCTCGGTGGCCGCGCCGACCTTGATGACGGCGACGCCGCCGACCAGCTTCGCGAGGCGCTCCTGGAGCTTCTCGCGGTCGTAGTCGGAGGAGGTCTCTTCGATCTGGACGCGGATCTGGCCGACGCGCGCCTTGATGTCCTCGGGCTTGCCCGCGCCGTCCACCAGGGTGCTCTTGTCCTTCGTGATCGTGACGCGCTGCGCCTCGCCGAGGTCGTCGAGCTCGAGCTGCTCCAGCTTGATGCCGAGCTCCTCGGCGAGCACGCGGCCCCCCGTGAGGATCGCCATGTCCTGCAGCATCGCCTTGCGACGGTCGCCGAAGCCGGGCGCCTTCACGGCGGCGATGTTCAGCGTGCCGCGGATCTTGTTCACGACCAGGGTCGCGAGGGCCTCGCCGTCCACGTCCTCGGCGATGATCAGCAGAGGGCGACCCGAGCGGGCGACCTTCTCGAGCACGGGGAGCAGGTCCCGCATGTTCGAGACCTTCTTCTCGACGAAGAGGATGAACGGGTTGTCGAGCGCGACTTCCATGCGCTCGGCGTCGGTCACGAAGTAGGGGCTCAGGTAGCCGCGGTCGAACTGCATGCCGTCGACGACCTCGAGGATCGTGTCCAGGCCCTTGTTCTCCTCGACCGTGATGACGCCCTCCTTGCCGACCTTCTCCATCGCGTCCGCGATGATCCGGCCGATGTTGGCGTCGTTGTTGGCCGAGATGGAGCCGACCTGGGCGATCTCGTTGCCGCCGCTGATGGGACGGCTGAGCGCCTGAAGGCTCGCCACGACGGCCTCTACCGCCTTGTCGATGCCGCGCTTGAGGCCCATCGGGCTGTGGCCGGCGGCCACGAGCTTGCTGCCCGACTGGAAGATGGCCTGACCGAGGACCGTGGCGGTGGTGGTGCCGTCACCCGCGACCTCGTTGGTCTTCGAGGCGACCTCCTTGAGCATCTGGGCGCCGATGTTCTCGAACTTGTCCTTGAGCTCGATCTCCTTGGCGACGGTGACGCCGTCCTTGGTGATCGTGGGGGCGCCCCAGGACTTCTCGATGATGACGTTCCGGCCCTTGGGACCGAGGGTGACCTTCACCGCGTCGGCGAGGGTGTTGACCCCGCGAAGGATCGCGGAGCGGGCAGCGGTGTCGAAGACGATTTCCTTGGCAGCCATCGAACTAGTCCTCCACGATCCCGAGGATGTCGTCCTCGCGGATGATCAGGTGCTCCTCGCCGTCGATCTTGATCTCGGTGCCGGAGTACTTGCCGAAGAGGACCTTGTCGCCCTCCTTGACCTGCAGAGCGACGACGTCGCCCCCGTCCACGGACTTGCCCGCGCCCACGGCGAGGACTCGGCCCTCCTGGGGCTTCTCCTTCGCGGACTCGGGGATGTAGAGACCACCCTTGGTCTGCGTGGAGCTGTCCACGCGCTTGACCAGGACTCGATCGTGCAGCGGCTTGACCTTCATTTGTTTCTCCACCCCGAGGTGCCTCGGGGTCTTTGTCGGGGAAAGGGATTTCGCATCTGCTCGCAGTCGAGCGAGCGTGCGGACTTCTAGCCACCCCCCGGAGGGTGTCAAGCGACAAAGTTCCGGAGGGGCCCTCGGTCGGGGTCAGGCAGCCGCGCGCGTGAGCTTGGCGTCGCCGGTGAGGCGATAGAAGGAGCGGAGCTCCGCGAGCACCGCGTCGACCCCGCGATCCAGCAGACGAGCCAGGCGCCGCGCGTACTCCGCGCCGAGGCGGTGCGCGGTGCGATACCGATCGCGCTCCTCGGGGCCGAGGTCGGGGTGCAGCTGCACGTCGGCGAACATGCGGCGGAGCAGCTGCTCGGGATCGCTCCGGCCCGCGCCGCGGAGGAGCAGCAGCGCCGTCCCCGCCTTGTCGACCTCGGCCTGCAGCTCGAGATCGATGGGGCGCACGGGGCGCTCTTCGCGCGCGGACCAAGCCAGCAGCACGAAGTGCGAGACGCCCTCCGTGGCGTGGCAGTGGTCCTGGAGGCTCGGGCCCGACGCGAGCGCCCGGCGGACTCGATCGCTCAGATAGAGCGCGACGGAGGCCCCGTCGTCGTCCGGGAGGACGAGCAGCTGCTCCTCGGGCCGATCGGAGCGGGGCTCCACGACGCCCGCCTCGACCAGCCGGTCGATCTCCGCGTCGCCCACGAGGTAGTCCCTCGCGCGCGCGTCGGGCAGGTCCAGGTCGTAGATCGCCTCGAGGTGCCTCTGGATCCCGGCGACGTGACGACGACCGGACATCAGTCGAGGACGCCGCCGGAGGTGCCCGGGGCGATGTCCACGGGGTGCACGCCGAGGTCGGCCAGTCGGCGACGGGCGCGGTCGCTCCCGAACGCCAGGTAGTCCTCGTAGAGCGCGACGACGTCGCCTGCGCCGCTGCGATCGCCGTCGCTCACCTCGGCCAGGAGCTCGACGCAGTCCCCGAACTTGTCCGCCAGCTCCCCGAACATCTCGTCCCGGCGCGCGCCCGTGCGGCGGCCCGTGATGCGCGCGAGATCCCCGTAGGCGGACTCCCCCAGGCCGGCGTAGTACGACAGGTCCACGCTCGATCTTCGGAAGGAGCCTCGGAAGAACCCGAGCAGGTAGAGCGTGGAGTCCGCCAGGTGCTTCAGATCGCGGAACCGATCGCCTCCCGTCGGAGGGGCGAGGCGCGTCTCGAGGAGGCGGACGGCGTAGGGCTTCTCGTCCACCCGTCGCCCGCCCGACTCCACCAGCTTCCGCGTGCGCAGGAAGTCGACGAGCAGGTTGACCAAGTAGAACTCGGTGGCCTCTTCGACGTCGGTATTCTGATTTGCGCGGGCAGCTCGGACGCGGTCGAAGAAGAAGGAGAAGAGGTTTCCGTTCCTTGCAACGAGTTCCACGCAGCAACCTCCGCGTTCACATCCCGCCTTCAGTCACCATAGCGCCCGGACCGACGGCCTTCCAGACCTGCCCCCCCATCGACGGTCCTCGCCCGTTCTTTATTCGGGGCCGCCGCGGCGTTCCTGTTGACGGCCGAAAGAGCGGGCCCTACAGTGCGCCGTCCGTCGAACCGACGGTCCCCACGACATCGGAGAGTCCATGGCTCGCGTCACCGTCGAAGACTGCCTCGAGCAGGTTGAAAACCGCTTCGCCCTCGTCCTCCTGGCTGCCCAGCGCACCCGCCAGCTCATGAAGGGCGAAGAGCCCATGCTGGACAACAAGGACGACAACAAGGAGGCCGTCACGGCGCTCCGCGAGATCGCCGCCGGCCTCGTGAGTCTGGACGACATGAGTCGTCTTCGCAGCGAGAACGCCCGCGCGGACGCCGCCGAGCGTTCGGCGCTCGCCGAGAACCAGGCGCAGGCCCGCGCCGAGGCCCTCGCGCGTCTGCAGGCGGCCGCCGCCCAGAACGCCGAGGCCCGCATCGAGGCCGAGAAGTCCAGCCTCCTCGGCGGCGACGACGACGCCGCCCAGAACGCCAAGTAAGGAACGCGCCATGGCCGACTACACCATCGACGTCCTCGAATGCGATCCCTTCGACACCCGGCTCCGCCGTCGCCACCTCGAGAAGGCGATCCTCGATCCCAAGCAGCTGAGCAAGCACCTCTCCGGCCTCCCGGACGTGGCCGAGGAGGGCGAGGAGTTCGTCGTCCACCTGGGCGCCGAGGACGCGAAGACCGAAGAAGACGCCTGATCGGCGTCAAGTGACGGTCCCACCCGTCGTCCTCGACGGTCGCTCCCTCACCCTCGACGATCTCGACGCCGTCTGCCTGCACGGCGCACGCGTCGACGTGGCCCCGCACGCGCGGGTCGCCGTGGACGCCAGTCGCGCGGCCATCGAGGCGATCCTCGCCGCGGGCGAGACGGTCTACGGCGTCAACACCGGCTTCGGCCACCTCGCCCACGTGCGCGTGGGACCGGCCGACCTCGCACGCCTCCAGCAGAACCTCCTGCGCTCCCACGCCGTCGGCGTGGGCGGACCGTTCGGCCCCGAGACCACGCGGGCGATCATGCTCCTGCGCGCGAACGTGCTGGCCGCCGGCCACTCGGGCGTGCGCGCGGTGGTCCTGGACACGCTGCTCGCGCTGCTGAACGAGGGCATCGACCCCTGGCTCCCCCGCCAAGGCAGCGTCGGCGCCTCGGGCGATCTCGCGCCGCTCGCTCACCTCGCGCTGGTCCTCATCGGCGAAGGCTTCGTGCGCGGCTCGGACGGAGCGCGCGCCCCCGCCGGCCCGGCGCTCGAGGCCGCGGGCATCACGCCCATCGCGCTCGCCGCCAAGGAGGGCCTCGCCCTCATCAACGGCACCCAGGCCATGACGGGGCTCGGCGCCCTGGTCGTCAACCGCTGCGAGCGCCTCGCGCGGTCCGCGGACATCGTCGGGGCCCTCAGCGTCGAGGCCCAGCTGGGCTCTCACACGCCCTTCGACGCCCGCCTGCACGCCCTGCGACCACACCCGGGGCAGATCGCCTCGGCGACGCTGCTGCGGAGGCTCCTTCACGGAGGCGGGGTCGCGGGCTCCCACGAGGACTGCGAGAAGGTCCAGGACGCGTACAGCTTCAGGTGCATGCCCCAGGTCCACGGGGCCGCGCGCGACGCGATCGCCCAGGCCGCGGCGGTCCTCGGCCGGGAGATCAACTCGGTCACCGACAACCCCACGGTGTTCGCGGACACGGGCGAGGTGCTGTCCGGCGGCAACTTCCACGGCCAGCCCGTGGCGATGGTCCTCGATTACCTCGCCCTCGGCGCCGGCGAGATCGGCTCGATCTCCGAGCGGCGCATCGAGCAGCTGGTCAACCCGAAGCTCAGCGGACTGCCGCCGTTCCTCGTCGCCGAGCCCGGCCTGAACAGCGGCTTCATGATGGCTCAGGTCACCGCGGCCGCGTTGGTCTCCGAGAGCAAGCTCCTGTGCCACCCCGCGTCTTCGGACTCGATCCCCACCTCGGCGAACCAGGAGGACCACGTCTCCATGGGCCCGATCGCCGCGCGCAAGGGCTTTCGAATCCTGGAGAACAGCGAACAGATCCTCGGCATCGAGCTCCTGGTCGCGTGCCAGGCCATCGACATGCACGCCCCCCTCCGGCCGTCCGCGGCCCTCTGCGCGGTGCACGACGAAGTCCGGGCGCACGTGCCGTACCTGGACGCGGACCGAGTGCTGCACCCGGAGCTCGAAGAGGCGGCGCGCTTGATCCGATCGGGTGTCCTGCTGGACGTCGCCCTCCCCCTGCTGGCCGACTGATCCACCCCCAGAACCGAAAGGACGCCTTCTCGATCGAGAAGGCGCCTTTCAGTCTTGTCTCGCGGCGAAAGCTAGGAGGAGGAGGGGTGCCGCCGCCGCGAGTCCAAGTGCTCGCAGAGTCGCTCGTCCGGCTCTAGGGGAGGGGATGCCGGGGCCCGTGAGGGCGTCGAGGCTCTTGCGAGCAGGATCCTCGGACTCGACCGGGGGGGAGGAGGGGTGGTCGGCCCTTGCGGGCTGCGTCCGAGGAATTCCAGTTTTCAAAGGGCAGGACCGTGTGGGTCCGACGCTCTCTTTTCCTGCAGACTCCGTGCCGGCCCGAACGAGAAATATTCAAAGGATCGAGATCGTTGGAACGCCGTCTCTTTCGTGGCGCGCTCTCGCGCCAGGAACGTTCAAAATCGTCCCGATCAGCGACGTATTTCGTCGAATGTGAGCATTTTGAACCCATTCCGGCGTTTCATTTCGAAACATCTGCGGTTTGGAGGAGAGGGGCGGTTCATTCTGAGGCGGGGTGCTCGACTTGCGCTGGGCGGAGGCGGAGATACACTGGCCTAGACGCTGTTTTTGTTGCTGTCCGGCGCAGTTCCGTCTGGAAGGCGCCCGCGGGATCGAGGAGTTGGTGTGAAAGAGCTCGTCGAGCTGATGGTCAAGTCCTTGGTGGACAAGCCCGATGAAGTGGTCGTCACCGAGGTCGAGGGCCGGCACTCCGCGGTGATCGAACTGAAGGTCGCCCGCGAAGACATCGGGAAAGTCATCGGGAAGAAGGGCGCCCACGCCCAAGCGCTCCGCACGATCATCTCGGCGGCGGGCGGCAAGCGGAAGAAGCGCTACGTCCTCGAGATCCTGGAAGAACGCTAGCGGCGAAGAAAAAACTCGTTCGTCGCGGAATAGCGACCGGCCGTCGTGGGTCAAACGCCTGAGGGCGCCTCTGCCCCGGCCCGGTCGGTCGACCAACCACCGGGTCCCTGCCCCGCAGGAGGCCGAAGATGGGTCGCGCAGCGTTGAAGTTGGTTCCTACGAAGAGTGCGAAGACGATTTCGGACGACGAGATCAAGGCGATCTCGGCGCAGAATCGCGATCGTGCGTTCGATCTGGTGGTTCGAAAGTACCGAGACCGGATCTACTACCACGCGCTCTACATCACCAAAGACAGTCAGGAAGCGTTCGACGTCGCCCAGGACGTGTTCGTCCGCGGCTACCACGAGCACCGCCTGTTCGACGACGGGTTCCGCATCAAGGCGTGGCTGTTCCGCGTCTGCACGAACCGCTGTTACAACATCGTGCGCGACAAGCATCGGCGCGGCGGCATCCTCGACCGGCTCGGCAAGCAGACCGAGGTGCTCACGAAGCAGCACAAGGCGATCGACGACGTCCTCGCCCGCGAGCTCAGCGAGGGCATGGCGAGGGCGATGGACGAGCTGAGCCTGGACCACCGCACGATCCTGACGCTCCGATACTTCAACGACCTCTCCTACCAGGAGATCGCGGATACGCTGCAGATCAAGCTGGGTACCGTCATGAGCAGGCTGAGTCGTGCCAAAGTGCGGCTGCACGAGATCCTTCAGGAGACCGAGGCCGAATGAGCAACCTGTCCCCTGCGAACGAGGTGCGCGCGTGAATTGCTGGCGAGTCCAGAACCTCATCGCTCCCTTCTTGGACGATGAGCTGCCCACGCCCGAGAGCGAGGCCGTGGCCGAGCACCTGGAGGAGTGTCCGCCGTGCCGGGACGTCATCGAAGGCTGCGCGGCCCTCCCCGACTTCCCTCGGGTCGAGCTCGACGCCGACGTCGAGTCCACGCTCTGGTCCGAGTTCGACCGGTGCCTCGCCTCGCGCATCGCCCACTCCCTGACCGAGCCCCCTCCGGGCGAGGTCGCGGCCGGGGGGCTGATGCACGGCGACCTCCGGGTTCCCCGCACCTTCGCCGCCGCCGCCGCCGCCATGGTCGTGATGCTCGTGGGTTGGAACTGGATGACGTACGAACGCCTGGACCGGCTCGAGGCGTCCATCGAGGAGCGCGACGCGCTGATCGTCGCGCTCCAGGACCGCGTCGCGGAGGGCGCGCCCGCGGACGCGTTCGCCCTGGGCACGGACCCGGAGACCTCCCTCGAGGTGCTCCTCCCCGCCCACGCTCCGGGACCGATGGTGCTCGGCTCGACCCGCATGCCGAACCCGTATCGCACCACGAACTACCGAGTGGCGGCGAACCCCAGCCCGACCTTGATCCGCTGACTGAGGCCCTCCCGTGAGCCTCTCGAATCTCCTCACCCTCGGCTCGGTGCTCGGCGCCTGCGTCGTGACGATCGCGTCCAGCGCCCGGGCCGAGCCTCCGGTGCAGGGGGACCTCGCGCCCGTCGTCCCCGACCTCGAGGCGATCTTGGACGCGAACATCTCGGACGAGGAGGCGCGCGCGCTCTTCGACGAGGTCCGAGCGGTGCTGCAGGAGCGCCTCGGACCGGACACCGTCTCCGCCCGCGACCTCTACCTCGGCGCGCTGCTGGGGATGATCGAGGCGGCGAACCGCCAGTCGCGCGCGGACGCGGGACCGCTGGAGTCGGTGCTGCCCCCGTCCGGGATGCTCCTGACGCGAGACCAGGCGGACCAGCTCGCGGCCGACCTCGACGGCACGATGAGCGGCCTCGGCATCCAGTTCCAGTACCGACCCGAGACGGGCTCGCTCGTCGTCCTCGGCGTGATCTCAGGTTCCCCCAGCGACCGCCTGGGGATGCGGCGGGGCGACATCGTGGTGGGCGCGGACCACAAGACCTTCGCGGGACGCACGCAGGAGCAGGTGCTGTCCCTCCTCCAGGGGGCCACGGGCACGTCCGTGCGCCTCTCCGTGCTGCGCCCCCTGGGCAACGGCACCGCGGCGCAGTACACCGTCGGGCTCCAGCGCAGCACCTTCGAGGTCCCCAGCGTCGTCGACTCGATGAGCCACACCGGCGTCGGTCATCTCGGCCTCAAGCGCATCCACCGCGGGAGTCCCGACGAAGTCGAGGCGGCCATGTCTCGGCTCCGGGACCAGGGGGCGGACCGTTTCGTCCTGGACCTGCGCGGCAGCCAGGGCGGCTGCATCCACGCGGCGTCCGCCATCGCGGACCTGTTCCTCCCCAAGGGCACCGTCGTCCTGCGCACGGTCGAGCCCGGGGTCGGCGAGAAGGACCTCACCACCACGCGCGACGTGGTCGCACACGAGGCGGTCGTGGTGCTCGTCGACCGGTGGACCCACGGCGCGGCGGAGGCCCTGGCCGCCGCCCTCCAGGATCACTCCCGGGCCTACCTCATCGGCGAGACGACCCTGGGGACCGCGCGCACCGAGACGCTCGTGGACGTGGGCGCGAACTTCTGGCTGCGCATCGACTCCGTGCGGCTCGAGACCGCCGACGGACGCACCTGGCACGGCACGGGCCTGTCCCCCGACGCAGCGATCCAGGCGACGGCCTCTCCTTGGTACGACGGGCGCGGCACGGCGCTCGATCTCGACCCGCAGTTCCAGCAGGCTGTTCATTACCTGCAGAGCGAGCTCGGAGCGGTCCCGATCCGCGCCCCGGCGCCTTGACCCCGCCCGCCGGGCGCGTCTACACTGGCTGAAGTTTCCCATGGATTCTCAACACTTGCGGGGAGGCAATGGCAAGAGCCAGGGGTGCGCGCAAAGCAGCCGACGGCGGGGCTGCGGACGACTCCATCGCCCACCTCAATCGCCTGCGCGAGTCCGAGAAGACCGGGGTCGTTCGGTTCGCTTCGGAGGCCTGGGGAGACGGTGAGATCTACCTCCTCGGCGGCACCGTCATCGCGTGTGCCACCGCCGAGGACCGCGCGCTCCTGACCCGCCCCCTCCTCGACGCCGAGGTCCTCACCGAAGACGACGTCGAGGCCCTCGAGGCCGAAGACGCGGGAGCCCTCGCGGACCTGCTGGCGACCGACGACCGCGTCTCCGACGACCAGCTCGCCGACGCCGAGGCCCAGCTGTTCCGCACCGGCCTGCTCCGCCTGCTGGGCCCCCCGCGCCCGGAGGCGGCCTTCGAAGAGAAGGACGCGGTCTTCCCCCGCAACATGCAGTTCGGGTTCGACATCCCCGCCCTCCTCGAGGAGATCGCGGACTGGCGGAGCCGGATGGACGCGGTCCTCTCGCGATGCGAGGGCGACAGCCGCTGGCAGCTGAGCGACAACAGTCCGCTCGCTGCGGGCGTCGCGGGCGTCCTCGGAAACGATCCGCGGACGATGTCCGAGATCCTCGACTCGCTCGGCGCCAACCGGTTCCTCGCCGTCGAGCGCGCCGCCCTGCTCTTGGTGGAAGGCGGCCTGGTCCCCGAAGGCAGCGCGGATCCGGGCCTCACCGAGGCGATGTCCGTGGCGGACGTGTCCCTCTCTGAGATCTCCTCCGCGGACCTCTCCGGGGCGCTCTCGGTCCAGGGGCCCGACGACTCCTTGGAGATCTCCCTGGACGGCTCCGAAGACGGCCCCGCCCTGGAGCTGGACGTCGACGCGGAGGCCGCCGAAGCGGAGGCCGACGACACGGGCGAGGGCGCCACGCCCGACGAAGACCCGGACGACGACCGCCTCACGCAGGCGGACTACGACAAGGCGGCCGCGGGCGGGTTCATCAAGTCCTACGAGGTGCTGGACAAGGTCGACCTGTCCGGCGTCCCCGTCATCGGGGCCGGCATCGACGACGTGGACGCCACGCGCCCCGACGACCTGCAGTCCCTCGGCGAGATCGAGGCGGTCGGGGACATCGACGTCGAGGTGGAGGT
>CAZUHI010000001.1:98496-288718 GCA_964620495.1 uncultured Rickettsiales bacterium
GAGGTCGAGGTCGAGGTCGAGGTCGAGGCGCTCGCGGACGAGAGCGAGGAGCCGCCGGAGATCGAGGTCGCCAGGGGCCCCGCCGAGGACACCGACGACATCCAGCTCACCCCCTTCGAGACCGGCGACTTCGAGTCCGTGTTCGACGGCGGCAGCGTCGACGGAGACGCCCCGGACGAGTCGCCCGACCTCTCCATCGACGACACGGTGGCCGAGACGTCGGACGAATCGCCCGCGGACGCCGACGGGATGGCCGGGCTGGACGCGAACGCACAGGATCGGTTCGACGCGACGGAGCTCGCCGGCTTCTCCGAGCGGGTGGCCATCTTCAACCACATCTTCCGCATCATCTTCGGCACGTTCAGCGAGCACATCTCCGAGCCGAAGGCGCGACAGCGCTTCAACGCCCTGCTCGGCAGCAGCCAGCGGCAGTACCCGGAGCTGTTCCGGCGGCTCGAGGTCGACACCGACGGCTCCATCGACACCGCGGCGCTCATCAACAACCTCGCCGCCTGCCCCCCCGGCGACTACGGCAGCCTCCTCCACCAGGGCCTCTACGAGCTGATCTTCTCGCACCTCTACGACGCCAAGGACCTGCTGCCCGGCGACGCCGAGACGAAGATGATGGAGAAGATCGTGGTCTACGAGAAGCAGCTGCACGACGCGTAGCAGCTCGACCCGCCCGGGAGTGTACCCCCTCCTCCTCGACCTCGACGGCACCCTGATCGACTCGCGTCGCGACCTCGCGGCGGCGACGAACCTGCTGTTGGCCGAACACGGCGTCCCCCCCCTGCCCCTCGAGCAGGTCTGCAGCTACATCGGCCGCGGGGCGCGCTCCCTCGTGCGGCGGAGCCTGGACGCCGCGGATCCCGAGGGGCGAATCGCTCGGGACTCTCCGACCCTGCGACGCTTCCTTCACCACTATCGGGGCGTGCTCCTCGACACCACCGTGCCCTTCCCCGGGGTCGTGGCGGGGCTGCGGGAGCTTCGGGCGGCGGGGGTCCCCATGGCGGTCGTCACCAACAAGCCCCTCGAGCCCGCGATGGCGTGCCTGGACGGGCTCGACCTGACCCGGTGGTTCGACGCGGTCCTCGGGGGCGACTCGCTCCCCACCAAGAAGCCGGACGCCGCCCCGCTGATCGAGGCGGCGCGACGCCTCCGGGTGCCGCTGGCCGGCTGCCTGATGGTCGGCGACTCGGACGTGGACGTGGACGCGGCGGCCGCCGCCGGAGTCCCCGGGCTGTGGTGCGCTTGGGGCGGCATCCACCCGGACCGCCCGCAGGGGCCCTGCCGACGAGTGGACCGGTTCGAGGAGGTCGTCGCGCTCAGCCTCGGACGCGCGCCCGATTCTCCGCCTGCCGGCGACCGTCCAGGCGAAGATCGGCCTCGGTAAGCTCCCCCGCGGCCACGGCGTCGAGACGCTCCCGGGCCCACGCGCAGTAGTCGGCCTCCCGCTCGCACACCGCCCAGCGCCGGCCCAGCAGCTCGGCGGCCACGGCGGTGGTTCCGCTGCCGCCGAAGGGGTCGATCACGAGGTCGCCGGGGTTGGACGAGGCCTCGATGAGCCGACGGATCAGCTCCAGCGGCTTCTGGGTGGGGTGCGCCGTCTTCTCGGCCATCCCGTTGTTGAGGATGGGGATCTCGAGGACGTCCCGCGGCTTCGCGCCCAGCGGATGGGGTCGCCATCCCTTCCCCTTCGCTCGCTCCGCGCCCCCGAACTGCGACGACGCCCCCTGGTCCCGCGCCGGGTACTTCCGCGTGTGGGCGTTGTACGGGGTCCGCACCGGGTCCAGGTTCATGACGAAGCTGCGGCCCTTCCGAAGGTGCAGCAGAGACTCGTGGCTTCGGCCCCAGTCCTTGCCCAGGTTCGCCTTGTTCCGGTAGGCCCAGACCAGCCACCTGCAGCCTTCGAATCGGTCGCCTGCGGCCCACTTGAGGTCCGCGAGCACCTCCGAGAAGCCCATCACGTAAGCGGTCCCGTCGGGGACCAGCACGCGCTCGATCTGCTCCATCCACTCGCTCGCCCACGCGACGTAGGACTTCCGCGACTCGAAGGTGTCCCACTCGGCCTTCCCGATGCCGTAGGGCGGATCCGCGACCACGAGGCGGGCGGAGACGGCGGGCAGCGAGGCCAGCCAGGCGATGGAGTCCCCCTGGACCAGCCGCCCCAGGTCGGTGGCGACGATCTCCCGCGCAGGCGCGGTCACGCCCCCGCCCACGCCCCGTCCAAGGCCGCGAGCGTGGACTCGGACTCCGTCGCCGTGGCCCGCCACGCGCGGTACCCCCCGACGCACACGGCGAGGCCGTCGCCCAGCCAGTCGCCGATCTCCGCCTGGAGGAACGCGCGCAGCTCGTCCGTCGACGCCCCGTCCCGCGCTCGCGCCACCGCGGCCGGCAACACCTCTCGGGCGAAACGCACCCGGCTCTCCACGGCGAGCAGCCCGGAGCAGCCGGCGCCCACGGTCGGAAGATCGAGCCCCACGATGGCGAGCGCCTGGGACACGAAGTCGCGCCCGAGGGCCTCGGCGTCGGCGGTGGCGGCGGCGAGGACCGCGGACACGTCGTCGCCCTCCGCGACGGGGTGGATGGCCTCCACGTAGATCTTGGTCTTCGGCTCGGTGCCCGAGGGCCGGATCACGAGGCGATGGTCGTCCCCCAGGGCGAAGGCGAGGACGTTGCGCGCGGCGTGGTCGGTGCCGGAGACGATCGGTCCGAAGACGCCGTCCTCGTCGCGACGGTCGGCGAACCCCGTGACGGCGCGGCCTCCGATGGACGCGGGGGGAGCGGCGCGCAGCCCCTCCTGGATCTCCGCGATGCGCTTGCGGCCGAGCGCGCCCTCCATCACGAGCGGGACCATGACGTTGGCCACCGCCCCGTGGGCGCGGTAGAGGTCCTCCAGCGCCGAGACGAGGTCCGACCCCGCCGCCTTCTGCTCCGCGGCCAGCTCCGCGAGGACCAGCGCCGGCGCGGCCGAGTCCTTGTCTCGGATGTCGAGCGCGAGCAGGAAGCCGTGGGACTCCTCCGTGCCGATGAGCACGTCTTCGAGCGCGCCGACAACGTCGCCCGACGCGCCGGTGGTCTCGAGGTCCCGGAGGACCCCCGCGATGTACTTGCAGCCCACGAGGAGGTGTTCGACGACCTGGCCCCCCGCCGCGCGGATCACCCGGGAGAAGAGGCTGGTCGTGACCTCGGTCTTGATGCCGATCTTCCCCGCGCCTCGGCCCCGGAATCGGGCCGCTGCGACCAGGGAGGAGAGCTCGTTGCCCGTGAAGAACCGCCACGGCCCGTCCGGCTTCTTGGGATCGGGGGCCATGGCGCCGATCCGGTCGGCGTCCGGGTCCGATCCCATCACCAGGTCGGCGCCGATCCGCCGCGCCAGGGCGACGGCCGGCTCGAGGGCGCTCGGGTACTCGGGGTTGGGGGCGCGGAACTTCACGCCGGGGAAGAGCCCGTCGTGGGCGCGCTGCTCGGGGACGTAGTGCACCTCGAAGCCGGCTCGCTCGAGCGCCTCTCCCGCGGTGAGGTCGCCGATGCCGTGCAGGTTCGTGAACACGATCCTGGCGCCCCGCTCCGCGCCGCGGAGGACCGCCGAGACCTCCTCGAGGTAGTCGTCGTGCAGGGCGCCGTCGAGCAGGTGCACCCGCCCCGTGGCCAGGGCGTCCTCCCACGACATCGTTCGGACGTCGTCGACCGCGCCCACGAGGTCGACCATCCGCTCGTCGTGGGGGGGCACCTCCTGGGCGCCCAGCTCCGTGTAGAACTTGCCGCCGTTGTCGTCCGGGTGGTTGTGGGACGCCGAGACGTTGAGGCCGCCCTGGGCCGCGAGCCGACGGATCGCGAACGACAGCTCGGGCGTGGCCATGAAGCGGTCGCCGTCGGGCGGCAGCAGGTGGACGTCCACCCCGTTCGCCGCGTAGATGCACGCCGCCTGGGCCGCGAGATCGACGCTGCGCATGCCGATCAGGGGGTTCTTCAGGCCCTCCGGGAAGGCGCCGCGCAGATCCCGAAAGACGCGCACGTCGGCCGCCACGACCACGCGCAGCGGGGCGTCCCCGAACCGGTCGCGGAGGAAGCGCACGTGGCCCTGTACGGAGGTGCCGAGCGTCCAGGGGTTGATGCGGTTGGGGCCGAGCCCCACCGCGCCGCGACGCCCCCCCGTGCCGAAGGGCAGCACGCGGTGGAAGCCGTCCAGCAAGGAGTCCCAGCGCCCGAGGTCCACGAGGCCCTGAAGGAGGGGGCGGTAGGCCTCGAAGCGGTCGTCGGTCAGCCAACGCTCGATGGCGTGGGCGGCCGCCACGGCGTCCGCGGGTCGAGTGGCGAGGGGGCTCATGGCCGCCAGGGCCGCGGCGCGGTCGAATGACATCGGTCCTCCGTGCGACGAACCGAGGGCTCGCCGAAGCAGGACCCTAGAGCACCGGCCCGGTCGTCGCGACCGACCCTCACCCCGGCCCCCGCGCGCGTGCGCGCTTCTAGGCCCTTGTGACGCTCTCCGGGTTGGGCTATAGCTGGCCCGCTCATGAGTCCCTTACTGCCTCGACCGACCTCGATCTCGCTCGCCTGCCTGAGCGTCTTCGCCCTGGGCGTTGCCCCCACCGTGTCGTTCGCCCAGGACGTGCCGCCGCCGCCCGTGGTCATCGACCCCGCGCTCTCGGTCCACGTCTCGGCGACGGGACTCGACGCCCTCGGCGCGTCGATCGGCGCGATCGTCCCCAGCGGGCTTCGCGCCGTGAACCTGTCGGGCGAGATCGACTGCGACGAGGAGGAGCCCGGGACGCTGCAGTACTCGGCCGAAGACATCCAGGTGCACCTGTCCGCCGACACCGTGGACATCGTCCCCAGCGCGGGGCGGCTGGACATCGACCTGGGCCTCACGGTCTGGAGCGATCCGGCGGACATCACGGCCACGGGCATGTGCGTGCTGGAGCTCGACGAGGCCTGCACGCTGGAGCTGGCGCCCACGAACCTGGACGTCGAGGTCGGGATCCTCCTGTCGCTCGTCGACGGCGCGATCGACGCGTCCATCGACCAGTTCACGTTCACGCACGGCAACTTCGGCAACCCGGTGGCGCCCGGCTGCGTGCTCGGGGACGCCCTCGAGACGATGCAGGGCTACGGCGTCGACATCATCGGCGACGTGCTCGATGACGTCCTGGGCGACCAGCTCGAGGAGCTCGAGACGCAGCTCGAGGACATGCTCAACGGCCTCGCCCAGGCGGTCGCGTTCAACGACACGCTCGAAGCGCTGGGCGCGACCATCTCCTACTCGCTGGAGGCGAGCGAGCTCGAGATCTCGGCGGGCGGCCTGCGGCTGGGCTTCACGGCGCAGTTCGGAGCCCTCGAGTACGGCGAGTGCGTTCCCCAGGAGGGCCGGTTCATGCCGTCCTCCCACGACCAGCCGCCGCTCACGGGGCTGATCCCCGATAGCACCACGCCGTATCACGTCGCCATCGTGGTCAACGAGGACATGGTGAACCAGGCCCTGCATGCGGTGTGGCAGGCGGGGATGCTGTGCATCGACGTCGCGGAGTTCGCCGGCCTCGACATCACGACTGCGTTCCTCGAGCCCGCGGCTCCCGACGTCGTCCCGGGCCTGTGGCCCGATCCCATCACCCTCGACGTGCGGACGTCGGCCGCCGACCCGCCCCTCGCGGAGTTCGACGGCGGGCCGACCATCGACGCAGCGCTCCTGCTGAACGTCTTCGGACCCGAGCTGGACCGGCCCACGCGGTACTGGGCCAACGGGCTGTTCGCGAACGTCGGCCTTGGGCTCGCGCTGCAGGACGGGGCGCTCGAGATCGACGTCATCTTCGATCTCGCCACCCACCTCGGGATCACCGTGGCCTACAACGAGTGGATCCCACGCTCCGTGCCCGAAGGCTTCGCCGGCCTGATCCCCACCCTCGTGCCCGAGGACTTGATCCCCGGAGAGATCAGCTTCCCCATCCCGTCGCTGTTCGGGTTGACGCTGCACTCCCTGGACATGCGCGTCGTGGGGGCCGAGGGCGACTACCTGGGTCTGTTCGGCTGGGTGGACCCGTCCCAAGTGGAGGCGATGGTCATCGACGACATCGACCTCGCCGGCATCGGCTGCGGCGACAGCGCCGAAGGCGGCGGCATCACCGTGCCGGGCTGCGAGGGCGAAGAGGGCGGCTGCGCAGGCGAAGAGACCGGGTGCTCGTCCGAAGAGGGCGGCTGCAGCTCCTGCGCCGACAGCGGCAGCTGCGAGGACGGCTCCTGCAACACCGCGCCCATCCGCATCCCCGCCGGGGGGATGGTGCTCGCGTTCCTGCCGTTCCTGGTGCTCGCCCGCAGGCGACGCTGAGACCCTAAGGCAGCAGCACGATCTCCGAGGCCGAGCCGCGGCCCCGGGTCCGCACCGAGTCCAAGGTGTACTCCTCGAGGACGTCCGCGATCCGCAGCCGGATCGCGTCCCACACCTGCAGCTGACTGCAGTGCTGGTGGATGGCGCACTGTTCGCCCTGATCCGACTGGCACGGGACCATCTGGACGGGGCCCTCGACGGCCTCCAGCACCTCTCGGAAGTTGATCTCGCCCGCACCGCGGGCCAGCGCGTAGCCCCCGCCGGGTCCCGACCGGGAGATAACGAGCCCGGCCGTGACCATCTGCTTCATGATCTTGGACAGGAACACCGCGGGGACCGACATGTTGAGCGCGACCGTGCCCGCGAGGACGTAGGTCCCCGGGTTCTGCGAGGCCAAGTAGGCCATCGCGCGCATCGCGTAGTCGGATCGCTTGCTGACGTGCACGCAGCCACCCTAGTTCCGGCCCCGCCCATCGGCAAGGCTCGGGTCAGCCGCCGAGGCCCAGGCGGTCCAGCACCGTCTTGCGGTCGGACTCGAACTTGAGCGTCGCCAGGAGGCTGTCGAACTTCTCGGGGTCCGTGATCCTGGGATGCAGAAAGACGAGCGCGTCGACGCGGTGGCTCGAGAGCGAGAAGAGCTCCAGCAGCTGGGCGACCTGGTCGGTGGAGACGCGCGAACCGGTGAGGTTCGTGCGCAGGACCTGCATCTTGTCGTCCTTGAACGGCGCCGACTCGATGGCGGCGCGGACCTCGGCGAGGGTGGAGTCGGAGACGGCGTCGTCGGATCCGCTTGGGGTCAGGTCCAGCTCATCCTCGGCCACCGGCGCCGCAGGGGGCGCCGCCAGCCGCTCGTCGAGCCAGGCTTGGAGCCGCTGCTGCTCCTCCGCCGCGCCCAGGGCCAGGAGCGCCTCCTGGAGCGCGCCGCGAATCGCCTGCAGCGAGTCGGCGGGGGCGGCGGCGTCCGGATCGGCGAAGGACTGCTCGACGACCGTCAGCGCGTCCAAGGCGGCGCGCACGCGGGCGGTGGCGCGCGCGACGGGATCCGCGGGGTCGGGTGCGTCCTCGGGGGGCGACTCCCCGGGGACGGGCGCCGCCTCCGGGGGGGTGGGCTCGGCGGCCTCGGGGGTCGGCTCCGCGGGTTCCTCGGCCGGCGGGGCCTCGGGCGGGGCGTCGCCGGTCTCCTCCGCGAATGCGGAGGGAGGGCAGCACCCCAGGACCAAGGCGAGGGCGAACGTGCTGTTGCGTGCGGGGTTCCGGGGGGACATGGGCTCCTCAGTGCGCCGTTCCTAGCGGACCCGCCGGGCAGAATCAAGCCCGATCGGGAGCACGTCGGCGTGAACGGCGTCGTAGGCCGCGGCGCGGTGCGACCAGGTGTGCTCCGAGAACACCGACGATCGAGCGGCCCGACCCATTCGAACTCGACGCTCCGAATCGCCGAGCAGGCACTCGATCGCACCCGCAAAGGCGCGGGCATCTCCGCCGCTCACCACCAGGCCCGTCACCCCATCTCGCACCGGCCCGGCCGAGCCCGCGCAGACCACCGCGGGCAGCCCCACGGCCATGTAGTTGAGGAGCTTGATCGGGAACCCCGCGCAGACGTCCCTCGGCACGACCCCCACGGCGGCGTCGGCGAGGGCGGCGCGGGTCTCCTCCCAGGACCCGGACGGCACCACCTCCAGACAGCTACGCGGGACCCCCCGCCGGACCGCGGCCCGCACCCACGGATCCATGGACGCGCCGGAGACGAGTCGGAGGACGGCGTCGGGCCGTCGGGTCCGCACGCGCGCGAACGCATCGAGGAGCGTCTCGGGCTGTTGGTAGGCGTCGGGGTTGCCCGCGTAGACCACGACCGGCCCGGCAACTGCGGTCGCCGGCTCGCCGAAGTCGCGTCGATCCACGGCCGGGGGGATGAGGTGGACCGAGCGTCGCCCGCCGAGTCGTCGTCGAGCCCGCTCGGAGAGGACCACGAGCGCGTCCACGAGCGCGGGCACGGCCCGATCGATCCAGCGGCCCACCCGCGCGACGTGGCCCCGGGGGGCGTGCAGGAACGTGGGCAGCTCCTCCTCGGCGAGCATGTGGACGTGCTGGACGACGGGCACCCGCCTCCCCACTCGGGCGGGCCAGGCGACGAAGGGCGCCTCGACGTTGTGGGCATGCACGACGTCGATGTGCTCGTCGCGGACCACGCGGGCCGTGAGGGCGGCGAGCTGGGCGTCCAACACCGGCTTCACGGCCGAGGGGCCCGCCCGGAGCTTGCGGTAGCCGGGCAGCCCCCGGATTCGACGTACGGGGACCCCGTGGTCCGGGACGCCGTCCTCGCCGTAGTGGTACGTCAGCACCCGCACGTCGTGCCCACGATCCGCCAGCGCGCGCGCGGTCCCGCGGATGTACACCTGGGAGCCCTGGGTGGTCGGGTACCCGCAGGGCGCGACCACCGCGACGCGGAGCCGGGTCACGCGAGGTACCCGAGGGAGCGCAGCCGCCGCTGCAAGGCACCGGGGGCGGCTCCGTCCTCCGGAACGCCGGGGTCGACGGACCCCACGTGCTCGGCGTCGGCGAGCGCCGCAGGCAGGAGCTCGGCGATCTCCCGACGCACCTGGGCGCCCTCGAGCCCGCAGCCGGTCGCGATCCAGACGCCGTCGCGCCGGTGCGAGCCCGCCATCCCGGCGCCCTTTCGCCCCCGCCGCTCGTGGGGCCGGAGCCGTCGCTGCGGTCGGTCGCCGGGGCCGCTGGGAGCCACCACGTAGGAGTACCCCTCGGGCTGGGCGAGCTCGAGGAGCAGATCGGGCGAGCGGCCCACGAAGGCGCCGCTGTGCAGGTCCTCGCGCCGATGGGCGGCCGCGACGATCGGCCGACCGTCCACGGTGTCCCGCCACGCCGCCAGGGCCTCCTCGACCCTCCGGATCGCCTCTCCGCGGCGGGGGCCGAGCACACGCACCGAGGGCGCGTACCCCAGCTCCTCCGACCACGCGACGCTGCGGGCGAAGTCGATGTGTCCGTACCGCGCCCGCCACTCGACCCGCTCGAGGAGCGCGCGAGGGGCACGCCGGGCCACGGCGTCGGTCCACGCCGACGGCAGCGCCGCCGCGACCCCCGCCCGGAGGCCCCCGCCGCGACGGGAACGGAACCGCAGGAGGCCCGCCTCGGCCAAGAAGGCGTTGAGGTGCAGCACTCGGTCCGATGCGCCCCCGAACCCGTGGTCGCTGGCCACGATCACCCGCTCGAACGCCCCCGCGCCGCGGATCGCCCCCAAGGCGGCGTCCAGGCGTCGGTACACCGCGTCGACGACGTCCCCGGAGGCTGCCGCCGCCGCGGGATCGTGTCGCGGCGATCGCGCGTCCTGGAGATGCCAGAAGTGATGCGACGCCGTGTCCGACGCCCCGAACAGGATGCCGAAGAGGTCGTAGGGCCCGTCCTCGCGGAGCAGGCCGAGGGCGAAGCGCTCCTTGGCCTCGATCCCGCTCAGGAGCGCGGCGGCGGCGGACGCCTCCCAGCGAGGGCCTTTGCGCAGCTCCGAGAAGTCGGCGTACGCGAGGTCACGCCCCACCCAGGCGCGGGCCCGGGCATGCAGCGCCGAGGGCCGAAAGGCGGCCCGGGGGATCCGAGTCGCCACGGGGGAGTCGAAGCCCGCCGCGGCGCCGCCGCTGAGGGGCTCCGGGGGCCAGGTGGAGGGGAAGAAGAAGAGGCCGACCTTCGCGCCCGCGGCCGAGAGCCGCGCAGGGATGGTGGGCAGGGCGCGATCCCGGGCGTCCACGAAGCGCAGCCTGCCGCGGCCGGGATCGACGTCGGCGAAGTCGAAGATCCCATGATCGCCGGGAGGAGCGCCGGTGAGGAACGACGCCCAGGCGGGCAGCGTCATGGGCGGGAGGGTCGAGGTGAGCGGCCCCCACCCGGCGTCGGCTCGTGCCAGGAGGCGGCCCAGGTTCGGCAGTCGGCCGCTCTGCGCGCCCGCGAAGAGACGATCCGGATCGGCCCCGTCCAGCCCGACGATCAGGGTCCGGCGCACGTGGCCGCGCTCACATCCAGGTACCCGAGCGCGCGCAACGCCTCGCAGTCGGCCGCCGAGAGGGGGCGCTCCCGCACCTCCCGCGAGACCGCCTGATCGCACGCGCGCTTGCGCAGGGCGGCCAGCTGGGCGGCCTTCCGGTCCCCGGCCCAGCGCGCCGCCGCGTCGGTGGCGAGATCGCGCTGCTCCCCGGGATCCGCGCGCAGGAAGAAGAGCTCGCTGGGCGGCCGGGGCTCGAACCGCGGACGCGCGCGCTCGTTGCGGATGAGCTTCCAGTCGCGGTCCCGCACGGCCGACGACGCCCACCCCTCGAACACCGTCTCCGCGAGGCCGATGCGGTCCAGGGGGTCGCGCAGCTCGTATTCGCGGAGCAGAGACACCCCCTGCCACCGGGGCCCGGGGTCGGCGCCCGCGAGCTCCGCCAGCGTGGGCGCGACGTCGATGGAGCGCACGAGGTCGCTCGTCACCGCCGCGGTGGGGCCCTGCGCGTCGGGGTACTTCACGATCAGGGGCACTCGGATCTGCTCGTCGTACAGGCGGTTGCCGTGCCACCAGCCCCCGTGTTCGCCGAACTCTTCGCCGTGGTCGGACGTGAGGACCACCGCCGTGTTCTCGAGCAGGCCCTCGCCCTCCATCCACTGGAGCAGGCGCCCCACGTGCTCGTCCATGTAGCGGACCTCGCCCGCGTACAGCTCCTTCATGCGCCCGGTGGCCTCCGCGTCGGGGCGGGGCGTCTCCACGCGGGCGATCGCCCTGCCGTCGTACGGGTGCGCGAAGTAGGGGTCGTGCGGGTCCATGTAGTGGACCATCAGGAACCAGCGCGAGCGTCCGTGCCGTCGCAGCCACTCCTGCGCTTCGTCGGTGACGACCGATGCGTCCCGATAGAAGCGATCGACCCGCTTGCGAGGGGTCACCCATCGCTCCCAGGTCAGGCGCAGGGCGGCGTACAGGGTCAGGCGGAACGACGTCTCCGAGGCGCGGAACGGGTAGGAGGGGCGCAGAAACTCGAACGTGTCGAACCCCTGCTGGAAGCGGAACGAGGGCGTGATGTTGATGTCGCCCACGATCGCGCCGGTGGTGTAGCCGGCCAGGTTCAGCGACTCGGGCAGCGTGACCAGCTCGCTGGGCAGAACGTCGGACTTGCGGAACGTCTGGTGCGTGCAGGGCGGCGAGGCCGTCAAGAGCGACGCGAACGAGGGGCGGGTCCACGACGAGGACGAGATCGACTCGCGGTAGACGACGCCCCCCGCGGCGAGCCGATCGATGGCGGGGCTCGCGTCGTCGGCCCCGCCGTAGACGCCCAGGGCGTCGGCGCGCAGCGTGTCCACGACGATCAGCAGGAGGTCCGGTCGCGACTCCAGCTCGGGCGCGATCGGCCGGGCGGGCACGTCGGCCACGGCCCGGTTGTCCAAGGCCGTGCCCAGGCCCAGCAGCAGGGTGAAGAGCAGGACGCCACCGTAGGCGCTCAGGGTCCCCACGGGGCGAAGGAGGAAGCCGAAGAAGGTCTTCGCCAGCGCGTTGCGCAGGAACGCGTGGAACAGGAACACGAACCCGGCGTAGCCCAGGACGATCCCCAGCGTGACGGCCGTGGGGAGCGCGTCCTCTCCGAACACGTCGCGCCGGACCACGAACAGCGTGATGACGGTGCCGAGGGAGCCGAACACCGCCGTGAAGCCCAAGGACCAGAGCCGCGGGGGGTCGGGGCCGTCTCCGGTCATGCGCGCCCGGCTGCCGAGCAGGACCCCGAGGCCGACCCCCATGAGGCCCCCCACGGCGCCGTACAGGAGGACCGCATAGACGAGGCCCGAGTAGTCCTGGGTGCCGAACGCCGCGCGGAGGATCTGCAGCGACTCCAGCACGCCGACCCCGGTGCCCCCCATGGCGCCGCCCATCGCGAGGGGACGGGCCGCGGCCACGACGTGCCCGCCCCACCCGACGTCCGACGCCGAGCCGGCGGCGCCGTGGACGGGTCGGACGTCCGTGGTGAGGTGGTCGGAGGGTCCCCGGCGGGCCATGGAGCGCACCCTAGAACGAAGAAGGCCGCGACGTCTCCGCCGCGGCCCCTTCGATGTGTGTACGGCCGTCAGGCCGTCGCTCGATCAGTCCTCGTAGTCGTAGTCCGACTCGAACTGGACCGAGGCGCGCACCGTGAAGCTGAACCGGTAGGTCAGGGTCAGCGAGGTGTAGAGCGCGAATCGGGTCAGGACGTCACGACGGCTGATCTCGGAGGGGTTGTCGCCCTGGGCCCAGTGGAACTTGAGGCCGAAGAACTCGCCGCCGAGGGAGAAGTTGTCGTTGAAGTAGTACTCGGCGCCGAAGGCGAACCGGAACCCGGTGGGGCTCAGGAGACCCTGGTCGAAGATGAGGAAGTCGACGTTGTCGTCCTCGTCCGCGTCGGGGTCGATGCCGGCGGTGGCCGGGCCGCGGTAGTCACCGTCTTCGATGATGCTGCCGATGTACTTCTCGAACGCGATGTTCAGGAACGGCGGGGCCTTGCCCTTGGCGCGCTCGATGAAGAAGAACTTGGCGCCGATCTGGATGCCGAACTGGAGGGCAGCACCGTTGTCGTTCGGCTCGAGGGCGTCGACCACGGCGTCCTCGTCGTCACCCGAGGGGACGTAGCTCTCGTCGTAGCTCACGCGCACCATCCCGAAACCGAGGTACGGGACCACCTGGTCGCCCTTGCCGAAGCCGACGCCGAAGTGGATGTTGATCCCGTGCGTGGCGACGACGCCACGGCCCCAGGCCGGCCCTTCGCCGAGGTACCCGGTGAGGCCGTTGGAACTCAACGGGCCACCCAAGTCACCCATCTCCCAGGTGTTGATCAGGTTGAGGGACACCGCGTCGGCATCCTTGGGGGCAGTCACGGCCAGCAGGCCGAAGGCCGCGATCGCGAGGACGAAGATCCGCATCATCTGTCGCATTTCAGAAGGCTCCTTTTTCAACTCTCGAGGCGGGGAAAATCACGCTGTGGGAGACCCCGCTCCTCCTCGGTTCCTCTTCCTGAAGGGGCGAAACTCAGGCAGCGGCGTTTGATACCCCACCCAAATGGAGCTTGCAACCGCGAAACGACGCTGGAATCGCTCAGTCGACGGGGCAACGGTCGGCGAGCGCGGCGAAGCGGGGGTCGTCGCCGAAGTCCCGGAGGGCCCGATCGAGGGCCGGCTCGAGCTCGCCGGCGCGCTCCAAGGTGCACAGCGAGACCAACAGATCGAAGCGGTACCCCGCGTCGTCGGGGAGGAGATCGGCGGCCCGACGGTAGTAGGCCAAGGCCTCCGCCTCCCGGGTCTGGCGGGTGAGCGTCATCGCGAGGAGGTGATGCAGGGCCGGATCCTCGCCGCGACCTGCGACGGCGGCCCGCGCGGTCGTCTCGGCGGGTCCGTACGCCCCCAGCTGCAGCAGGTGCCCGGCGCTGCCCGCCAGGGCCACGGGATCCGGGGTCCCGTGCGCGACGACCCGAGAGAGCGCCTCCACGGCCGCCTCGTCGTCTCCGATCCGCACCAGCGCCACGCCCCGGTAGAAGTCGGCGCGGCCTCCCCCCACGGCGTCCGCCCCCGCCTCCGACGCCGCCGCGACGAGGCCGGTCCAGTCCCCCACCGCTTCGAGTCGCTTGAAGAGATCGAGGCGATAGTCGCCGCGGGATGGATCGCGGTCCACCGCCCGCCGGATCGCCGCCAAGGCCGCGTCGTTCTCCCCGAGCTCCGTGTGGAGGAGCGCGAGGCGATGCGCGGTGGCGGCGTCCGGGTGCTCCCGCTCCAGGGCCTGGAGCTCCACCCGGGCGGCCGACGTCTCCCCCGAGGCCACGAGCGCGTACGCGTGAGCGCGGCGCGCCTGGGGGTCGCTCGGCAGCCGCTCCACCAGCTTGCCCGACGTCCGCAGGGCCCCTTTGGTGTTGCCGCGGCGCACGAGCAGGTGCACGAGGTGGGTGCCGACCCAGGGATCCGCCCGGCGCCGGAGGCTGGTGCGGAGGACGTGCAGCGCCTGGAGGTCCCGCCCCCCGGCGGCGGCGGCGATGCCCAAGAGGTGCAGCGCGTCGGGATCGCCGGGGGTCCCGCGGAGCAGGGCCTGGACGTCCTTGCGCGCGCCGTCGGCGTCGCCCGACTGGAGGCGGAACCACGCCTGGGCGAGGCCGTCCCACCGGCGCATGCGGTCGCGCAGGGCGTCCATCTCGACGGACTCGAGCCCGTCGCGCGGCTCGGCGACGGCAGACGCCGGGAGCGTCAGCAGGGAGACCAGCAGCAGGGTGCGGAGCAGCGAGACCATGGGTCGCGACGTGAGTGTAAGGGACTCACCCATGCCCGTGGGACGACCCCCGGCGAGAGAATATTCGCGCTGCTGTCGCGAGCGGCGACCCGGAAAGCCCGGTGCTACCTTGCCTGCGTGGCACTCCCTCCCGTCCTGCACGAAGAAGTCGGCCTGAACGAAGGCCAGGCGATCGCGGCGCGCGTCCGCCGCTGGGACGACGGGGAGGCCCGTGGGCCGTACACGATGGAGCTGTACCCCACGATGACGTGCAACATCGACTGCGTCTTCTGCGACACCACGTATCGCAAGGGGAAGCAGACCGGCGAGCTCACCCCCGACGACTACTGGAAGCTGCTCGACGAGGCCCACGCCATGGGGGTGCGTCGCGTCTTCATCCTGGGGGGCGGCGAGCCGCTGGTCCGTCGGGACGTGACCCCCGAGCTCATGCGCCGCGTCAAGGCCTTCGGCATGGAGGGCCACATCGCCACGAACGGCACGCTGTTCGACGACAAGCTCATCGATCAGGTGATCGAGACCGAGTGGGACGAGCTCCACTTCTCCCTCGACGCGCCGGACCCCGCCGTGAACGACTACCTGCGCGGGAAGAAGGGGGTGTTCGAGAAGGTCGCGAAGGCGATGTGCCGCATCCACGGCCGGAAGCACTTCCGCTTCGGCCGGGGCGTCATGGATGCCCCGCGGATGCTCGTGCACGCGGTCGTCACCAACAAGAACTTCCGCATGCTCGCGGACATGGTCCGCTTCGCCCACGCCGTCGGCTGCTTCCGGGTCAACTTCGACTACATCATCGCCTACCGCCCCGAGCAGTTCGCCCTGAAGCTGAACGACGACGAGCGCGCCGAGATCCAGGAGCACGCGCGTGAGGGCCTGCGGGTGGCGGAGGAGCTCGGGGTCATCACCACCCTCGAGCACTTCCTGCATCAAGAGACGATGGAGCGGGGCGACATGACGTTCCGCACCAAGGGCCCCGAGGACGCGGCGAACGCTCCGTGCCTCAACCCCTGGTACTACCTGGTGGTGCAGCCCACCGGCCAGGTGTCCCCCTGCTGCGTGATCACGGGCACCGGGGAGGACGTGCGCGAAGGCCTCGCCGACGTGTGGAACGAGGGCGAGTACTTCTCCCAGCTGCGCACCAGCATGAAGCGCAAGGAGATGACCGAGCTGTGCCGCAACTGCACGGTCGCCATCACGTCGCGCAACGACTACATCCGCGACTACCTGGGCGTCCTGTAGCCATGCCCATGGATCGGAGGCAGGAGCCGGAGATGCACGACCGCCGCGAAGCAAGGGCGCCCGAAGGGTGGCGTCCCGGACGGACGCCATGAACCTGAACCTGGAGCTGACGGACCTCTGCAACGTCAAGTGCCGCATGTGCGGCCAGGCGGAGACCCCCAAGGTGCACGGGTTCCAGCCCAACAAGTTCATGAAGTGGGACGTGTGGAAGACGTCCATCGACGGACTCGCCGACTTCGACGACGAGATCTCGCTGTGCCCCCACTGGCTGGGCGAGCCGACGCTCCACCCGGAGTTCAACCGCTTCATCAAGTACGCCTTCGACAACAATGAAAACAACCGACTTTTCCGTCACTTCAAGCTCCACAGCAACGGCACGTTGTTGGACGACGAGCGCATCGATCTGCTCCTGGACTGCGCCAACGCTCCGGCCCAGGCGGAGGACACGTTCGGGTTCGTGCACTTCTCGGTCGACGCCTACGACCCCGCCGTCTACTACCGCATGAAGAAGTACGACTACGGGGCCCGGGTGTATCGGAACATCCGCAACCTGCTGGAGCGGCGGGTGGCGCGCGGCCTCGAGCGCCCGTACGTCACCGCCGCCTTCATCGTCATGCCCGAGAATCGGCACGAGGCTCACCGATACCTCGCGTACTGGGACAAGGTCTTCGGCGACCTGGGGCTGCCCTACGACGTGAACTACGACTGGCCGAAGCGGCACCGCGACAACCTGTACTTCCGACGCCTCCACCAAGCCGACCAGCCCGCCGCCGATCGCCTTCACCGCGCGGTCCTCGACGAGCTGGGCGTCCTCGCGATCGACGCCGAGGGCGACTTCTTCGAAGGAGCGTTCTAGCCATGGCGACCCACGGCGACGACCGGCGGCCGTGTTCGGGACTCTGGGACACCCCCATGGTCTACGTGAACGGCGACGTCACCACCTGCTGCCTCGACCAGCACCTGGAGAACAACCTCGGAAACCTCACGAAGAAGTCGCTCCAGGAGATCTGGCACGGCCCCACCAACCACGGCTGGCGGCTCAAGCAGGTGCACGACGACTACGACGGCTCGGGCCCCTACTGCGGCCGCTGCAACTGGCGCTCCGCCGGGGCCATGCCCCACGACCAGGTCCTCGTGTACCTGCGCAGAACGAACGAGCCCGAGGCCGCCGCGCGCTACGCCGAGCGCTGGAACGTGGATGAGCAGGGCAAGCCCCGCGACTGAAGGGGTCCTCCTGTAGCATCCCCGCCCACGCGCGCCGGACTCCTCCGGTCGGCACCACCCCGAGGCCCTCTTGAACGACTCCAAAGCCGGCCTGCTCGAGCAGGCGGCGAAGATCGAAGGCGAGACCATCCTCGTCACCGGCGGCGCCGGGTTCATCGGATCGACGTTCGTGTCCCACGTGATCGACCGCAACCACGTGACGATCCTGGACACCTTTCAGCGCAACGCCCTGCAGTACTGGCCGGGGCTCGAGGACCACCCGAACCTCCGGCTGGTGAAGGGGTCCGTGCTGGACCCGGAGGCGGTCCGCTCCGCGATGCACCGAGCGACGATCGTGGTGCACTGCGCTGCGGTCGCGGGGGTCGACACGGTCATCGCGAACCCCACCCGCACGCTCCGGGTGAACATCATCGGCACGTGGCGGCTGCTCGAGGAGGCCGCGGGCCGAAACGACCTCAAGCGCTTCATCGACTTCTCGACCTCCGAGATCTTCGGCTCCTACGCCTACAAGGTGCGGGAGGGCGACGTCGCCACCCTGGGCGCCGTGGGCGAGGCGCGCTGGACCTACGCGGTGAGCAAGCTCGCCACCGAGCACATGGCCCACACCTGGCAGGCCGAGTTCGGGGTCCCGAGCGTCGTGATCCGGCCGTTCAACATCTACGGGCCGCGCCAGGTCGGCGAGGGCGCGATCCACCACTTCATTCGGCGCGCCGTGAACAACGAGCCGCTGCGCATCCACAACGACGGCTCGCAGATCCGGTCGTGGTGCTACGTGGACGACATCATCGAGGCGCTCTGCCGCGCCCTCACGACCGACGAGGCCGTAGGCCACTCATTCAACATCGGCAACGCCCGCTCGACGATCACCATCTACAACCTCGCCCGCGAGATCGTGCGCCTCGCCGAGAGCGACTCATCGATCGACTTCGTGGACTGGAACGCCGCGGACGTGGAGCTGCGCATCCCCAACGTCGACAAGAGCCGCGAGCTCCTCGACTTCGCCCCCCGGGTGGACCTCGAAGAGGGGCTGCTGCGCACGATCGCGTGGTACCGCGACCAGGGTGGCGCGAAGTGACGATCCGGCTGGCGCGCCCCCTGTTGGGGGAAGCCGAAGCCGCCGCGGTCGCGGAGGTGCTGCAGTCCGGGCGGCTGATCCAGGGCCCGCGGGTGGCCGAGTTCGAGGCGCGCTGCGCCGACGTGATCGAGGTGCCCCACGCCGTCGCGTGCTCGTCGGGCACGACGGCCCTGCACCTGGCGCTGCTTGCGCTCGAGGCGGACCCCCGCACCAAGGTCGTCGTCCCCGGGTTCACCTTCCCGGCCACGGCGAACGCAGTCCTCAACGCGGGGCTCGAGCCGGTGCTCGTGGACGTCGATCCGACGACCTACAACTTCGATCCCGACGACCTCCGCCGCGTGCTCGACGCGATCGACGGCCCCGCCGTGTTCCTCCCCGTACATCAGTTCGGCCTGCCCTCCCCCCTCGACGAGGTGGGTTCGCTGTGCCGGGACCGCGGCGTGGTCGTGGTCGAGGACGCCGCGTGCGCGCTCGGCGGCGCCCTCACGATCGACGGGGAGCGGGTGGAGGCCGGCGCCATGGGGGACATGGGCTGCTTCTCGTTCCACCCCCGGAAGGTCATCACCACCGGCGAAGGCGGCCTGGTCTCCACCGCGGACCCCGTCTACGACGAGCGCCTGCGACTCCAACGCAATCACGGGCTCGTCCGCACCGAGGCCGGGATGGAGTTCGCCCTCGCGGGCCACAACTTCCGACTCACGGAGATGCAGGCCGCGATCGGGCTGGTGCAGCTGGGTCGGCTCGCCCACCTCATGGCCGACCGCAGGCGGCTGGCCGACGGCTACGACGCGCGGCTGGCCGACCTCCGGGAGCGGGGCCTCGAGCTGCCCCGGGTCCCCGCGGGCGCCGTCCCGTCCTGGCAGTCCTACGTCGTGCGGGTCCCCGAAGGCGTGGATCGCGATGCCCTCATGCGGGGGCTGTACGAGGACGGGATCGAGTGCAGCGTGGGCGCCCACGCCCTCCACACCCAGCCCGCCTACGCGGCCTTGGGGGGGTTCCGACGCCCCATGCCGGGGGCCGACGATTGCCGCCGCCGCGCCCTCTGTCTGCCGGTGGCGACCGGCATCACCGACGCCGAGCTGGACCGCGTCGTCGAGCGACTGACCGCGCGCCTTTGGGTATGATTTCGGGCCGATGATCAAGCAGTTTTCGTCGCACGGCACCGGAGAGTTCGGCCTCGAGCAGCTCGCCTCCGTGGGCCGGAACGTCGTGATCGAGCGCGGGGTCCGCATCTTCCACCCCGAGACGATCCACCTCGGGGACAACGTGTACATCGGCCACGACACGATCCTGAAGGGGTACTACGCGGGCGACGGGATGCACGTCGGAGCGGACACCTGGATCGGGCAGCAGTGCTTCTTCCACTCGGCCGGCGGGCTCCGCATCGGCGAGGCGGTCGGGATCGGCCCCGGGGTGCGCATCATCACGTCGACGCACGTCGATCCGGGCCCCGATCGCGCGATCATGGAGGGCCCGATCGAGTTCAAGGCCGTGGCGATCGGCGGGGGCACGGACCTGGGCGTGGGATCGACGGTCCTCCCCGGCGTCACGATCGGCCGCGGCGTCCAGGTGGGCGCGGGCGCGATCGTGGCGGCGGACCTGCCCGATCTCGCCGTCGCGGCGGGCGTCCCGGCGAGGATCCTCCGCTACCGCGACGGCCGCCCCGGGGTCGGGTCGTGACGGACATCGCGATCCGGACGCGGGGCCTGCGCAAGGTCTATCGAAGCGGGTTCCTGCGGCGACCGTTCGTGGCCCTGGACGGCCTGGATCTCGAGGTCCGATGCGGGGAGGTGTTCGGGTACGTGGGCCACAACGGCTCGGGCAAGACCACGACGCTGAAGATCCTCATGGGGCTGGCCGGCGCCACTTCGGGGACGGCCGAGGTGCTCGGCAAGCCGCTGGGGGACCTCGCCACCCGCGGACGCATCGGCTTCCTCCCGGAGCGGCCGTACTTCTACGACTACCTGACGGCCGAGGAGTTCCTGCACTTCTACGGCCAGCTCCACGGGATCCCGACGGACGTCCGCACCAAGCGCATCGATGAGCTGATCCCGCTCGTCCACATGGAGCGCGCACGCACCGTGCAGCTCCGCAGGTTCAGCAAGGGGATGCTCCAGCGCGTGGGGGTGGCCCAGGCCCTGATCAACGACCCGGATCTGGTCGTGATGGACGAGCCGTCCTCCGGGCTCGACCCGATGGGGCGCATGCTGATTCGGGACATCATCCACGGGCTCAAGGGCCGCGGAAAGACGGTCGTGTTCTCGTCCCACGTGCTGTCGGACGTAGAGCAGGTCTGCGACCGGGTCGCGATCATCGCGAGCGGCGAGCTGCAGCAGGTGGCCGAGGTCCACGAGCTCACGGGGCAGGGAGCGCCCCAGGTCGAGGTCACGATCGGCGGCCTCGACCCCGACGCCCAGTCCCGGGTGCACGACGCGGCCCCGACCATGCGCCACGGGACCGAGGCCACGTGGTCGGTCTCCGATCCGGCCCTCGCCGACGAGCTGGTTCGCCGCGCCCACGCCGAGGGCGGGACGGTGGTGGCGGTGCGGCCGCGCCGCGAGACGCTCGAGCAGCTGTTCCTCAAGGACGCCGCCGCCGCCGCGGAGGCCGACCGATGATGAAGATCCGAGCGATCGGTCTCAACACCTTCCGCGAGGCGGTGCGGGACAAGATCCTCTACACCCTGCTGTTCCTCGCCCTGGTGATGATCGGCGGCTCCGTGCTCATCGCGAACCTCACCGTCGGCGAGTACGGGAAGATCGTGCGGGACGTGGGGCTGGGGGCCATCTCCCTGTTCGGCCTGATGATCGCCGTCTTCGTCGGGATCGGTCTCGTCTACAAGGAGATCGAGCGCAAGACCATCTACACGATCGCGAGCAAGCCCGTCCGGCGCTGGGAGTTCGTGGTCGGGAAGTACGTCGGCCTCGTGGCCGTCCTGGCCACCGAGATCGCGATCATGTCGGTCGCCTTCTTCGTGACCATGAAGCTCACGATGGTGGGGTTCGACACGGCCTCGGTGAGCGCCGCCATCTGGCTCATCTTCGTGGAGCTGCTCGTGGTCACCGCGATCGCGATCCTCTTCGGCTGCATGTCCACGCCCACGCTGTCCGCCCTGTTCACCATCGGCCTGGTGGTGGTGGGGCGACTGACGCCGGAGCTCAAGCTCCTCGCCGAACAGAGCGAGCGCCCGCTGGTCCAGTGGTTCGGCACGATGGGCTACCGCCTGCTGCCCGATCTGGGCACGTTCAACCTCCGGGGGGCGGCCGCGCTCGGCGCCCCGGTGGAGTGGGAGTACGTGGGTTACGCCACCGGCTACGGCCTCCTGTGGGCCGCCCTCCTGCTCCTCGGCGCGGCCGTGATCTTCGCCTACCGCGACTTCCAGTGAGGCGTCGCGTCCTCGGGCTGGTCGCCTTCTGCGTCGTCGTCGTGGTGGGGCGCGTGGCCTGGGACGCGAGCCGCAACCATCAGGACGGCCTCCGCTTCGAGGCCGCGGGCGAGACCCACGAGGCCGCGGTTCGGTACGGGCGCAGCATCCACATGTACCTGCCGCTCCTGCCGGTGGGGGATCGCGCCTCGGAGCGGCTGGTCGCGCTCGCGGAGGCTGCGAGCGCCCGCGGCGACGCGGTGGAGGCCCGCTTCTGCTGGGAGGAGCTTCGGTCGGGCTGGTTGGCCGTCCGCTCCGCGTGGCAGCCCGGCCGGGCGTGGATCGCCCAGGCCGAGGACGGGATCGCCGCCCTGATCCTGACCGACGACGCCGGGACGTGGCCGGCTCGCGACCTCCCCCCCGCGGCCCGCGAGGCGCAGATCCGGGCGGCGTTGGAGGCGCGGGAAGACCCGTCCACGTTCTGGGTGCTCGTCATGGGCCTGGGGTGGGCGGTCTGGCTCGGGGCCGCGACCGCCGCTCTGTGGCGCGGCATCCCCGCCGACGACGACGCGCCCGTGGCGTGGGCGGTGATCGGTCGGTGGACCTTGATCTCGGCGGTCGGGTACGGGCTCTGGCTGCTCGGTCTGGCCCTCGCGTGAACGACCTCGTCGACCCGCTCGTCGCCCACCACCGCTTCCTGTGGGGCATCGCGGTCGTGCTCGGGGGGCTCGTCGGCTCCTTCCTCAACGTGGTGGCCCATCGGCTCCCCGCGGGACGATCGGTCGTCCACCCGCCGTCGGCTTGTCCCCGCTGCGACGCCCGCATCCGCCCCTGGCACAACATCCCCGTGCTCGGCTGGCTCCTCCTGCGGGGTCGATGCCGTGACTGTGGGCTGGCGATCGCCGCCCGCTACCCCGCGGTGGAGGCCGCGTGCGCGGTCCTGTGGGGCGCTCTCTTCTTCGTGATGGTCCCGGAGCCGTCGGTGCTCCTGGAGCCCGCCCGCGTCGGCGGCTTCGTGCTCTACGCGGCCTACTTCTCGGCCCTGCTCGGGGCCTGCCTCATCGACGCGGACCACTTCATCCTGCCGGACGTGATCATCCTCCCCCTGATCCCCCTGGGCTGGATCGCGGTCGCCCTGCTGGACGGCGCGGGCGCGAGCACCATCCCCTTCCCGTCGGCGGTGCTCGGCGCGATCGGCGGCACCCTCGCGCTCCTCGCGATCGCGTTCGCCGGGCGGCTCGCCTTCGGTCGCGAGGCGATGGGCATGGGCGACGTGAAGCTCGTGGCGGCCATCGGCGCCTGGCAGGGCCTGCACCCGACGCTCATCCTCACGATCTTCGGCGCGTCCCTGCTGGGGAGCGTGCTCGGGATCGGCGTGATGATGCTGCGCGGTCGGGACCGCCCGGCGAAGCTGCCGTTCGGGCCCTACCTCGCCGGCGCGGCCCTGATCTCGTGGCTCGCGGGAGAGGCGATCGTCGCCACGATCTTCCCGTCGTTCACCTGAGGCGGAGCCACTCCGGAGGCGGCTCGAGGCTCCACTCCACGCGGCGGCCGTGACGGGGGTGGGGAAGCGCCAACGCCGAGGCCTGCAGGTGGAGCCCGCCGCGGTCTTGGCCCCCGTAGAGCAGGTCGCCCACCACCGGGTGCCGCACCGCCGCGGCCTGGAGGCGGATCTGGTGGGTGCGGCCCGTCTCCAGACGCACCTCCACCAGGGTGCGCGTCTCCCCGTGCTCGAGCGCCCTCCAGTGGGACTTCATGAGCTTCTTCGGGGCGCCCCGCGGCTTGACGGCGCGTCGGCGACCGTCCCGCTGCACCTGGTCGTGCACCCAGGTCCCCTCCCCCTTCAGGATCCCCTCCACCACGGCGCGGTAGGTGCGCTCGGCGGTCCGCTCCTGGAACGCGCGGGCCATGGACTTGTTCGCGGAGGGGTGGAGGGCGACGGCGATCAGGCCGCGGGCGGAGGAGTCGAGGCGGTGGTGGAAGGCGACGTACTCCACGCCCTCCTGGGCTCGGAGCCACGCCTCGAGGGTCCCTCGGACGGACGCCCGCGTCGCCTGCACCGGGATGCCGGGGGGCTTCTCGAGGATGGCGAAGGAGCGCTCTCGGTGCACGAACCGCGGCGGTCGCTTCGCCAAGCGTTCGTCGGCCCGGGCCGCCACGTCTTCGGCGTGGAGGACCGCCGTGAGCGAACGGCCGGGCCCCACCGTCGTCGTCATCCGCTGGGTCCGCTTCCCGTCCAGGTACACGCCTCCCGCGTCGATCAGCCGCCGGGCGCGGCCCCGAGACATGCCCGAAACCACGGCCAGGACCCGATCGAGCCGCCCCTCGTCGATCCCTTCGGGGACTTTGTAGTGGGCCTCGCCTGTGGCTCCCGGCCCCCCTTGGCTATCATCGTCCGGCATTCCGGAGCCTCCATGCACATCCACGAGTTGTTGATCTACACGGTGAAGCAGGGCGCGAGCGACCTGCACATCTCGTCGGGTGAGATTCCTGCCTTGCGGCTGCATGGCGAGATCCAGCGGCTGAACACCCCCGCGATCGACGGCGACAACTGCAAGCGACTCCTCTTCTCGATCATGAACGAGAAGCAGAAGAAGGCCTTCGAGGAGAACCTGGAGGCCGACTTCTCGGTCGGGATCGAAGGGCACGCCCGCTTCCGCGTGAACGTCTTCTACCAGACCCGCGGGATCGCGGCCGTCTTCCGGGTCATCCCCAGCAAGGTCATCCCCCTCAAGGACCTGAAGCTGCCCCCGGTCATCACGGACATCGCGAAGCTGAAGCGCGGCCTGGTGCTCGTCACCGGCCCCACCGGCTCGGGCAAGTCGACGACCCTGGCGGGCATGCTGGACTTCATCAACGACCAGCGTCGCGAGCACATCCTCACCATCGAGGACCCGGTCGAGTTCGTGCACACGCCGAAGCGCTGCCTCATCAACCAACGCGAGCTCGGCGCGGACACGAAGAGCTTCAACAACGCCCTGCGCGCCGCGCTCCGCGAAGACCCCGACGTGATCCTGGTCGGCGAGATGCGCGATCTGGAGACGATCGCGCTCGCGCTCACGGCCGCCGAGACCGGTCACCTCGTGTTCGGCACCCTGCACACCAAGGGCGCGAAGGACACGATCGACCGCATCATCGACGCGTTCCCCCACGCCCAGCAGGAGCAGGTGCGCACGATGCTCTCCGGGTCCCTTCAGGCGGTGATCTCGCAGACGCTGCTGAAGCGCGCCAACGGCAAGGGGCGGGTCTGCGCGGCCGAGGTCATGCTCGTGAGCTACGGCATCCGGAACCTCATCCGCGAGAACAAGGTGTTTCAGATCCCGTCGATCATGCAGGCGAGCAAGGGCAGCGGCATGGTGCTGCTCGAGGACTCCCTGCGGGCCCTCGCGGAGAGGGGCGTCATCACCCGCGAGGCCGCGATCGACGTGTCCGGCAACTCCGAGATGTTCGCCGACTCCGACGAGAAGGCGGGCACCAGCCAGACCCGTCGGAGCTCCCGCTCCGGCCGCACCCGGTGAACATCACCGTCAACGGCGAGCCGCGCGAAGTGCCCGCCGAGACGACGATCGAGGAGCTGCTCGCGTCGCTGGAGCGCGGCGACGAGGCCCTCGCCGTCGCCGTGAACCTGCACGTCGTGTCCCGGGACACCTTCGCCGAGCGGTCGTTGGTCCCCGAAGACCGAGTCGACATCGTCACGGCGGTCGGAGGCGGTTAGGGTTCGCGCCTCACCCGGAGCTCCCGCGATGACCTACCGCCTCGGCACCCACGAGTTCACCTCCCGCCTGATCGTCGGCTCGGGCAAGTACCCGGACTTCCCCACCATGCGGGAGGCGCTGGACGCCTCGGGCGCGGAGATGATCACCGTCGCGATCCGCCGCGTGGACCTGGACGCTCCTCGAGGCGAGGGCCTGCTCGACTTCATCGACCGCGATCGGATCGCGATCCTCCCCAACACGGCGGGCTGCTACTCCGTGGAGGACGCCGTGCTGACCGCGCGGCTGGCGAGGGAGGCGCTCCAGACGGATCTCGTGAAGCTCGAGGTCCTCGGCGATCCGAAGACCCTCTTCCCGGACAACACCGCCACGATCGAGGCCGCGCGGATCCTGCTCGAGGACGGCTTCACGGTCCTCCCCTACGTGCTCGACGACCCGATCGCCTGCCGCAAGCTCCAGGACCTGGGCTGCGCCGCGGTGATGCCGCTGGCCGCGCCGATCGGGAGCGGGCTCGGCATCCGAAACCCCACCAACCTCCGGATCATCCTCGAGACGATCGACGTCCCCGTCATCGTCGACGCCGGGGTGGGGACCGCGTCGGACGCCGCCCTCGCCATGGAGCTGGGGGTGACCGCGATCCTCATGAACACCGCCATCGCGGGGGCGAAGCACCCGGTGGTCATGGCGGGCGCGATGCGGCGGGCCGTGGAGGCGGGTCGCATGGCCTACGAAGCGGGCCGCATCCCGCGCAAGCTGTACGCGACGGCGAGCTCGCCGCTGGACGGCCTCGTCGTTGGGTGAGCCGGGGTTCGTCCTCTACCTGATCACCGATCTGGACGTCGCGGGCGGGCGCGCGCCGCTCCTCTCCGCGGTGCAGGGCGCCCTCGACGCCCTGGGGGCCGCCGTCGCCGTCCAGCTGCGGGACAAGCACGCGCCCCCGGAGGTCCGCCGGAGCCTCGGCGAGGACCTCCGCCGGCGCACCGAAGCGGCGGGCGCCGCGCTCTTCGTCAACTGCCCGGACGGCGACACGACGCTCGCCGTCGACCTCCGCGCCGACGGCGTCCACCTCCCCGACGGCGTGTCGGGGACCTCCTCGGGGATGCGCATCGCGTGCTCGGCCCACGACGCCGACGGCCTCCGGCGAGCCGCCGCGCAGGGGGCGTCCTTCGCGACCCTGGGCCCCGTGCTCACGACGCCCGGCAAGGGAGCGCCCATGGGGTGGCCGGCGTTCGCCGCGATCGCCCGCAGGAGCCCGATTCCGGTGGTCGCCCTCGGGGGTATGCTGCCCCGCCACGTCGGCTCGGCGCGGACCTCTCACGCGGCCGCGATCGCGACCATCCGAGGAGTCCTCGCCGCCCCCGATCCCGCCGCCGCCGCGCGCGGCTTCCGCCCGGAGCTCCGTTGACCCTCCGTCGTCTCCCGATCGCCGTCCTCCTGCTCGCCGGGTGCCCGCCGACCGACGACGACGACTCGCTCGACGACCCGCTCGAGGACGAGGGCATCTTCGAGGTCGACGACGACGACGCGGGAGGGACCCCGATCGACCGCGCCGACTCCTACGGGACGACGTGCCCCGAGGTCGAACCCAACGATCCGGACCTCCCCTTCGGCGAGCTGAACCTGCCCGCCACCCCCTGGGCCGGCGCCACCGAGTGCGGAGACGTCGGGCCCGCCCCCGACGGCCTCCTGCTGCTCACCGGTCGGATCGCGGACATCGTCGAGGGCGGCTGGGACGGGGACAACGACGCGTTCCGCTTCACGCTCGTGGAGGCGGCGACGCCCGTGGGGGTCCTCTCGTGGACCCCCCTTCAGGGCGATCTCGACGCGTCGGTGCGCTGCGGCGTCCCCGGAGAGAACCCCGGGCGCGTCTTCGGAGGCGGGCTGGCGAGGGCCGAGGTGCCGGAGACGGCGGAGGCGGAGGCGGAGATCCCGGCGGGCAGCGAGTGCTGGGTGTTCGTCTCGGGGTTCGCGGGCCGCGTCGCCGACTACGAGGTGCGGCTCGAGTGACTCACAGCTCCTGAACGAGCTTCGCCGCGCGGATCTGTGAGGAGAGCCCCTCGTCCCGGGGCATGCCGTACGACAGCCCCGCCCGGTAGGCCTCCTCGGCGGCGAGGACCTCGCGCCGCGTCAGGTACAGCGAGGCGAGGGTCGGGTAGATGTGCGCGATCTCCGGGCGGGCCTCCCGGGCGCGGAGGAGGAGGTCCATCGCCTGTTCCTCGTGGGAGAGCATCGCCAGGCACTTGCCCAGGGCCGCCCACACCTCGGGATCGTCGGGATCGAGCCGGTGGGCGTATCGGAGCTCGCGCTCCGCCTTGATGAACAGCTTCCACTCCAGGTACTGGTTGCCGAGGAACAGCCGCAGCATCGCCGAGCGGGGGGCCCGCTCGAGGCCCGCTTCGTAGACCTCGATCGTCCCGAGCAGGTCGCCGCGGGAGGCCCGGAGGTAGGCCTGACCGACGACGGGCCACGGGTTCGTGGGATCGAGCTCGGCGGCGCGCGCGAAGGACGCCTCCGCGGCCGCCGGTTCGGCCACCAGCGTGCGCCCGAGGAGGTAGTGGGCGAGGCCGCTGTCCGGGGACGCCTCCGCGGCCGCGCGATATCGCGCGATCAGCTCCGCGGGCTCCAGACGTGCGCGCTCGTGGTCCTGGATCGCGCGACGCAACGCGAACGACTCGGGGTGCACCTCGAGGAGGGCGGCGAAGGGGGCCGTGGAGTCCGCGTCGTCCGCGGCGACGACCGCCGCGCGGAGCACCTCGGTGGAGACGGGCTCGACGTCGCTGTCCACCGGGGCCGCTCTCACGCAGCCGGAGGCCGCGACGAGGACGAGCACCCCGAGGAGCGCGCGCGTCACCAGATGTAGACCGCCCCGTCGTAACAGGGCGTCCCGGTCCGCAGATCGGCGCAGGCGGTGGCGCGCACGCAGGTCACGGAGTCCTTGGCGGTGTCTTCTTCCCAGCGGTCCTCGTAGTGGGTCAGGAACCGACCGCACTCGGCTTCGCAGTTGTCGACGGTGTAGCCCGGCCGCTCGAGCCCGCAGTCCTCGATGACATGTTCGCACGCGCGACGGCAGTCGGTCCCGCAGCCCGCCCCGAGGAGGACCGAGAGCGCGACGGCGACGTACGCGAGGGCGGGGGCTCGGGCTACCAGATGAACCATTCGCAGTAGCTCAGGCCCAGGTTGTCGCAGGTCTGCGCGTTGACCTCGGGGGAGTAGTCGCGCTCGACCACGCACTGGATGAAGTCGAGGGCGTCCTGCTCGGTCTGGAGGTTGTTGTTCCCGCGCCCGTCGTCGGTCCCGGACTCGCTGCCGGTGGTGGTGTAGAGGGCGTCTTCGCAGGCCGAGACGCAGCGGTCGGCGGCCTGGGCCGGGGTGTCGTCGCGCGTGGGCTGCAGCGACGTCTTGCGGCACTGGTCGTAGCCGTCGGAGTTCTCGGCGGTCCCGTAGTACTGGTTGCACGCTTCGTCGCACGTGTACTTGTTGCATCCCGGCGCCGCGGCGAGGGCGACGAGGAGGGCGACGAAGAGGAACGGGAGACGACGAGAGGGCATGGAGACTCCGGGATCCGGCGGATTGTAGCGACCTGCGCCGGAAAGCCAATGCACGGCCCGAGGGGACGTCGCTCAAACCCCTCGCTGGGCCGCGGCCTTCCGATAGACAGCCTCGGTCTGGGCGGCGATCCGCGGCCAGGCGAAGTGCTTCTCGATGAACTTGCGCCCCCGCGCCACCATGCGCTTGCGCCTCACCGGGTCCGCGAGGAGCGAGCGCAGGGACCCCGCGAGCATGCCCTCGTCGCCGTACCTCACCAGCTCGCCTGCCCGCGCCTGGGCCACGAGCTCGCCGCAGCCGCAGTCGTCGGTGACCACCGCGGGCGTGCCGCACATCAGCCCCTCGAACGGCACCAACCCGAAGATCTCCTCGGTGGAGGGATAGACCAGCACGTCCGCGTCGGTGAGCGCGGCCAGGCGCTCGGGGCCCGTGAGCAGCCCCACGAACTGCACGTTCCCCTGAAGGTCGAGCTCGCGAACGCGCTCCTCGAGGCCCGTGCGCACCCCCGCCATGTCGTTGCCGGCGATCACGAGCACGGGGTCCAGGTCCCGGAGCCTCGCCATGGCCCCCACCAGGTGGGTGACCCCCTTGCGGGGCGTGAGCTTGCCCAGATACAGGATGACCGGCCGGTCCCCGATCCCCCGCGCCGCGCGGAATGAGCCCCGCTCCGGCAGCTCCTCGAACTCCGCGAGCTCCAGCCCGTTGTGCACGAGATCCACCCGGTCTTTGTCCAGCCCGGCGCGGTGGAACTGGTTCAGCTCCGCGCGCGAGACCGCGATGAAGCGGTCGACCCCCTCCAGGACGGGGCGGCCCAGGAAGTGGTGCCACGCGGCCTTGATGCGGGTCTTCCGTTCGTGGGGCAGCAGGGTGCCGTTCGGCGTGAGGACCACCGGGCGATCGAGCTCGCGCGCCGCCGCCACCGCGGCGTTGTTGAGAAGGTGCCAATACCCGTGCAGGTGCACGACGTCGGCCTCGGCGACCGACTTGCGGAGCACGTCTCGGGCACCCAGGGGCAGGAACAGCTGGTGGTTGTAGGCCAGCCGGTTGCTGAGGTTCCGAAACCGGAAGACGTGGAGACCCTCGACGTCCGCCTCGCCGTAGGAGAGCCGCGCCTCGGCGTCCAGCGCGTCCGTGGTGATTACGCGCACCTGGCTGCCCCGCTGCTGGAGCGCGCGGCTCAAGCCGTACGCGAGCCGAGGGATTCCTCCGTAGGCCCACGCCGGGAAGAAGTAGGGCACGACGGTGAGGACGCGAAGCGGCACGAGCGGCGGAGGATAGCCGCAGAACGGCCCCGTCGATTGACACGGCCCGCGCGCCCGGGAAGATTGACCCCGCGCAATGTCGCCCGACTCCCTCCCCTCGCCGCCCGCCTCCGGCCCCGAAACGCGCCGCCCGTCGCACCTCTCCGTGGTCCCCGCCGCGGCCCCGAAGACGCTCGCCGTGCTCCCCTGCCTGGACGAGGGCCCGAGGATCGCCGCGATCGTCGGCCGGCTGCGCGAGCTCCACCCGCGGATCGACGTCCTGATCATCGACGACGGATCGAGCGACGACACGGCCGCAGCGGCCGCGGCGGCCGGCGCCCACGTGGTCCGCCTCCCCTTCAACCTCGGCTACGGGGCGGCCCTCCAGACCGGCTACAAGTTCGCCCTCGAGCGCGGCTACGACCGCGTGGTGCAGATGGACGGCGACGGCCAGCACCCGCCCGAAGAGGTGGGCGCGCTGCTCTCGGCGCTCGACGAGGCGGACATCGATCTGGCCGTCGGATCCCGGTTCCTCGGGCGCCCCTGCTACCGGATCCCCGCGGCCCGGCTCGCCGGCATCCGCTTCTTCAGCTCGGTCGTCAGCCGCCTCGCGCGGCGCCGGATCACCGATCCCACCAGCGGCTTTCAGGCCATGAACCGCCGGGTGCTCGCGTTCTACGAGCAGGACTTCTACCCCTACGACTACCCGGACGCGGACATGCTCCTGCGGGTGCGGTACGCCGGGTTCCGCTTCGAAGAGGTGGCCGTGGAGATGCGCGCCGGCCCGCCCGGAAAGTCGATGCACCGCGGCATGCGGCCCGTCTACTACGTCTACAAGCTCCTCCTGAGCCTGGCCCTGACTTGGCTGACGGACACCCGGCGACGCCGACGGGTACGTCCGCCCGAACCCTGAGACGGCATGCGCGTCGTCCCGCTCCTGCTCTCGATCGTCCTGCTCGTCGCCGTGCTCGATCTCGTTCGGCGCCGCCACCTCCGGGAGGAGTTCTCCTGGCTGTGGGTCGCCGGCGCCGGGGCTGCGCTCGTGCTCGGAGCGTTCGCCGGCCCCCGGGAGGCCTTCGCGAAGGCCCTGGGGGTCGACGAGGGCCTCGCGGTGGTGACCCTGGGGGTGTTCTTCCTCGTCTGCGTGGCGCTGGACATCTCCACCAAGGTGTCCCGGCTCGCCAACCACCAGAAGAACCTCGCCCAGAGCGTCGGCCGCCTCGAGAAGCGGCTCGCGGACCTCGAAGAAGAGGCCGGCGATGACTGACCGACGTCGGCACCTGCTGCTGGTCGCCGGGTCGATCACCATCATCTTCGGCCTCTATCTCCCGTTCCTGGCCGCGCCCTTCGAGTACGACGACAAGGTCGAGATCGTCCTCAACCAGGTGATCCGACACCCCGGGAACGTCGGCGAGATGGTCGCCTACAACCCCTTCCGGGTGCTCCTGCTCTACACCTTCGCGGCCGACGTCTGGGCCTGGGGGATCCTCACGCCCCAGCCGTATCGGCTCGAGAACATCGCCATCCACGCCGCCAACACCGCGCTGCTCGCGAGCCTGCTGAGGCGCACGGCGACGCCGCTGCTGGGGGAGGTCACGGACGTCGCCCGCCGCAGCTTCGTCGCGTTCGGGACCCTCGCGTTCGCGGTGCACCCCCTCGCGATCGAGTCGGTGACCTACATCACGGGGCGGTCGTCGAGCCTCGCCACCTTCTTCGTGCTGGCCGCGGTCGTCGCGTACCTGCGCTCCCACGAGCACGCCTCGGACCCGGACGTCGAAGCCTGGCTCGCGGGGCGACGACGACGCGCCAACCGGCTGCTGGGCGGGGGGCTGATCGCAGCCGCGGCGGCGACGACCCCGGCGGCGTGGCTGCTCGGGCGGGGAACGATCGACGCCGAACGCGCGGTGCTCGTGGCGCTCGGCGGCACCGCCGTGTTGCTCGCCATCGGCGCGGCCGTGTTCGGCAGGGGCGCGAACGACTCCTCCCCCGCCCCCGAGGTCGAGGCCCGGGGGGCCGCGGCGGGGCGCTGGTACACGGCGGCGTTCGTCCTCTTCGTGCTCGGGACCCTCACCAAGGAGATCGCGGCGGTCCTCCCCGGCGTGCTCTTCGGGGTGGAGGCGGTGGTCGTGGGGCGCAGCTGGCGCGACGGCCTCGCCGCCCTCCGCGGGCGCCTCTTCCCGTTCTTCGCGATCCCGGTGTTCCTGATCCTCCTCCGGGTCGCCGCCTACGGCTACATCGCGTCGCCCGACCCCATCCGGCCCTGGACGGTGAACCTGCTCACCCAGCTCGAGGTGGTCGTCCAGTACTTCCGCATGTGGCTCTGGCCGGTCCCCCAGAGCATCCACCACGACCCCGCCGTCGTCGTCGATCCCACGGCCATGACCTGGGCCTGCGGAGGGCTGGTGGTCGGCCTGATCGGGGCGGGCTTCGCAGGGATCCGACGCGCGCCCGCCGCGGCCTTCGGGATCCTCTTCGTCCTCGGCTCCCTCGCGCCCACGTCCTCGGTGTTCGCCTTGAAGGAGACGATGGTCGAACACCGGACCTACCTCCCGAGCGTCGGGTTCGCCTTCGTGGTGGGGAGCGTCGCGGCCCGGGGCCTGCCCGCGCTCCTCGGGGGGCGGGTGCGTGTCGCGGGCGCGATCCTCGGGATCTGGCTGGTGGCGCTGGGCGCCCTGCACGTGCGGTACGACCGCCTGTGGATGAGCGAGGAGTCGCTGTGGCAGCACGCCACGGAGGTCAACCCCGAAGCCTCGGACGCGTGGCGCAACCTCGGTGACTTCTACCTCGCGACCCGACGCCCGGACGACGCGGTGCGGGTGCTGAAGGAGGCGATCCGGGCGCGGCCGTCGAACGTCGAGGCCCAGAACAAGCTCGGCCACGCGCTGGCGGTGAGGGGGGAGGTCGACGAGGCGGCCGGCCACTTCCGGGCCGCGCTCGCGGTCAACGACTGTTACGCCCCGTCGCTGAACAACCTCGCGACGGTGCGGAAGCTGCGCAGCGACATCGACGGCGCCGTGGAGCTCTACACCAAGGCCCTCGACTGCGACGACGCGAGTTGGATCGCGCACCGAGGTTTGGCGGACATCTACTTCGTCCACCTGCAAGATAGAGACAAGGCGGCCCATCACTACTCCATGGCGTTGGAGCGTCTGGACCCGATAAGCCCGGCCGCCGCGGAGATCAAGAAGCGCCTCATGGAGCTCTCGTGGTGACCAGACCCGACGTCGTCCTCGTGCGCGGGCCCCAGAAGCGGTCGTGGCTTCCTCCGGTGCCGCCCCTGGGCCTGCTCTATGTGGCGGGCGCGCTGGAGGCTTCGGGGCGCAGGGTGGCCGTGGTCGACGCCGCCGCGGAGCAATTGGACGACGCCGCGTTCCGCGCCCGGGTGAAGGCCCTCGGAGCTCCCGTCGTCGGACTGTCCGGCATGACGCCCATGCGCGGTCGCATCTCCCGCACCGCCGCGCTCGTCCGCGACCTGACGGACCGCGTCGTGCTCGGAGGCGTCCACGCGACCCGCTTCTCGGACACCGCCCTGGACGAGTTCCCCGACGTCGACGCCCTGGTGGTCGGGGAAGGCGAAGGCCCCGCGCCCGCGCTCCTGGACTGGTGGGGCGGCGGCGAGTCCGGCGCTCCCCCGCCGGGCGTGCGGGTGCGCGGGCGACCGTTCGTCGAGGCCTCCCCGCCGAAGGATCTCGACGCGCTCCCCCGCCCCGCGCGCCACCTCGTCCCCACCGAGGCGTACGGGTACCTGTTCCAGACCCGGGGCCCGATCACGACCTTCATCAGCTCCCGCGGCTGCCCCTTCCGCTGCACCTTCTGCGACAAGACGATCTCGGGATCGCCCTGGCGCGCGCGCTCGGCGGACGACGTGGTCGACGAGCTCGAGGACGTCGTGGGCCGCCACGGGGTGCGCTACGCCTGCATCTTCGACGACAACTTCACCCTCCGGCGGTCGCGGGTGGAGGCGATCTGCGAGGAGCTGATCCGACGACGGGTCGACCTCCACTGGAAGTGCGAGGCGCGCGTGGACGGCGTGACGCTCGACCTCTGTCGCCTCATGAAGCGGGCGGGCTGCCGGACGATCGCGTTCGGGATCGAGTCCGGAAACCAGGAGAGCCTCGACTTCCTGCGGAAGGACCAGGACCTCGGGAAGATGCGGGGGGCGATCGCCGCCGCGCGATCGGCCGGCATCGAGACCGTCGGCTACGTCTTGGTGGGGATCCCCGGCGAGACCCCGCGCACCACGCTCCGCACCCTCGACTTCGCGGTGCAGACCGAGATGGACTTCATCCAGTTCTCGACGCTGTCGCCGTTCCCCGGCACAGATCTCTACGACTTGGCGCAGGCGGAGGGGTGGTTCGTGGAGTCGAACGTGACCAACCCGGTGGACGCCGAAGAGCGGCGCGCGACGCTCCTGCCCCCCGGGTGGTCGGAGGCCGACCTGGATCGCACGCTGCGACGCCTCTACGGGGGCTTCTACCTGCGGCCGAGGTGGCTCGCGCGGCAGGCCTGGCGGGCGGGGCGCCAAGGCACCCTGGTGCCCCGGGCGAAGCTCGGCCTGCGCGTCGCGAAGTGGTGTCTGGGGGGGGACCGCGTGGGAGCTGGGCGCGCGGGGGCCGCCCGCTCCGTCAGCTCCGCGTGACGCCCTTGGTCGACACCGAGAAGCCGTCGACGTCCTTCGCCGCCGCCCGGATCGCGTCGATCGGCTGACCGCTCGTGGCCCATCCGCGATCCGCGAGGGCCCCCAGCAGCGCGGACTTCACCCGGTTGCTCTCCTCGCCGACCAGGCGCAGCAGCACCGCCGATCCGCTGCGGTCGTCGCCCCTCACCCCGAGGGTGTTGGCGGCGGCGAAGCGGACGGTCTCGTCGTCGTCGTCGAGGAACGGGATCCCCGCGTCGGTGATCCGCGCGTCGTCGAACTCCTCGAGCAGCTGGAGCAGGTGGACCTTCTTGAGGGGGTGGAAGCTGACCCCCGCGCCCTCCTTCTCCAGGACCCGCAGGATCTCGGTCACCACGGCTTCGGACTCGGCGACCCGGCGCATCACCTGGAGCGGCCAGGTCACGTTGAGGGAGCGATCGAGGTGGGCCGAGATGAAGGGCAGGACGCGCGAGCCCTTGCTCGTGAGGATCTCCGCCAGGAACTCCTTCTCCGCCCGGTCCTCCCGATCCTTGTCGGCCTTGAGGTCCCACCGGCGGAAGACCGCGCTGAGCGACTCGTCCGTGTCCATGTCGCACAGGGTCTGGATCGCGAACATCCGATCCTCGTGCTGCATGTTCTTCGAAACCACCTTCGTGACGAGGCGATCGAAGGACCGCTGCCGACGTCCCTCGCTGTCGAAGGGGTTGATCGCATCGGTGATCGCGAGGAGGCGCTCCTTGATGTCGAAACTGATCGCCATTTTTTTTGGGTCCTCGGCGGTGGGGGCATCGGGGGGAGGGCTCGGGGGAACCCGGTTTCCCCGGCGACGGGTTCGCTATTTTGGGCATCGTTGCGTTCCTGGCAAGGCTCGCCTCGCCGGCGACGAAGAAGAAACTGCCCGAAGACGGGCGAAAGGGCCCCCAAACGCTTTGCTGCTCCCCTCCGGGCGTGGTAGAGAAGTGGCGAAGATCCAGGTCCCTCGACCTCGGTGATTTCAGTCGGAGAGCGACGATGACGCAGTACAAGAGCGGAACCGGCACACTTCAGCGGCTCGGCCGCAGCGCCGGAGCCCTGGTGCTCGGCGCCGGATTCCTGGCGACGACGCAGTGCAACGACGAGCCGATCGTGGCCGTCCACCCCGGCGATCCCGTCGCGTGGATCTCGAGCGTCGGCGCCGAAGCGCCCGCCGAGGGCGAGTCGATCGCGTTGAACGACGAGGACCGCTTCCTGGACCTCGGCGACTCCGTGGTCCTGAGCGGTCACCTCTCGGAATTGGGCGCCAACGTCAGCGGCGTCGACCTCTTCTACTTCTGGGAGATCGAGTCCAAGCCCTTCGAGTCGGACCTCGTGGACGAGTCGCTCCTCACGGGCGAGGTCGCGGGCGACGACGACGACTCGGCGAGCACCGGCGACGACGACGACGTCGAGGTCGACCTGGGCGACGCCACGACCCATGTCGAGGTCACGCTCACCCCGGACGTCGAGGGCCTCTACGGCATCACCCTGCAGGTGAGCGACGGCGAGCGCGTCTCCGACCTCGACCAGGTGGTCGTGCAGGTCGGCGGCAGCAACCTCTGCCCGGTGGCCGACGCGGGCGCGGACGTGGTGGCTCAGACGGGCACCCCGGCGCAGCTCGACGGCAGCGGCTCCACGGACGACGACATCGTGGGCGCCGAGGACGACCAGGTCCTCGAGCTCATCTGGCACTTCAGCCTCACCCCCGGCGACTCCGAGCTGACCGACGCCGACATCTACGGCCAGGGTACGGACGCCCCATACGTCATCCCGGACGTCGCGGGCACCTACATCCTGCAGCTGCTCGTCAACGACGGGTCCTGCACCTCCCTGCCCGACTACGTGACGGTCCAGGCCACGAACGGCAACGCCCCGCCGGTCGCCGACGCGGGCCAGTCCCTGATCCTCACGCCCTGCGCCGCGAGCCAGGTGACCCTGGACGGCACGGCCTCCTACGACCCCGAGGGCCAGCAGCTCGAGTACCGCTGGACCTTCACGAGCGTGCCCACCGGCTCGAGCGTGTCCGACTCCACCATCCAGGGCCGCTACAGCGCCACGCCGCGGTTCAACTGGGACCTCCCCGGCGTCTACACGCTGCAGCTCAACGTCTCGGACGGCGAGGTCGAGTCCCCGCCGGACTACGTCGCCATCTCGAGCGTGCCGCCCCTCCCGAACGACGGGCCCGTGGCGTCCACGAGCGAGGACCAGGCGATCAACGCCACGGCGTCCTGCTCCACCCAGAACTACGTGTGCAGCTGCACCCCGTGCGGCTCGCGCAGCACGACGGTCGACGCGTTCGGCTCCACGGATCCCGACCAGGACCCCCTGAACTACATCTGGACGGTGCAGAGCGGCCCCGGCTCGATCCTCGGGTCCGAGTCCATCGAGGCCGAGGTCACGCTCGACGCGCTCGGCACGAGCTGCGGCTCCACCTCGACCGCCGTCATCAACTTGAACCTGACCGTCTACGACTGCCGCGGAGCAGACGAAGACACCGTCAGCATCACCTTCACCTGCCAAGGCTGACGGGGTACTCCGATGTCTACGACTCATGTCTTGAAGAGCCTCGCGTACGCGGTCCCGGTGGTCGCGCTGTCGTTCGGCCTCGCCAACTGCACGGACGACGGCAACGTCAACTACGACTTCCTGTTCGACCAGGCCCAGAACAACACCACCCCGGTGGCCCGCGCGGGCGCCGACCAGGAAGTCCCGGTCGGCGGGGAGGCGATCCTCGACGGCTCGGGCAGCTACGACCCGGACGATGAGGAGATCGAGTTCCACTGGCGTCTGCACGAGAAGCCGGTGGACAGCCTGCTCCCCGAGACCGTCGTGAACGACGACGGCGAGGTGGACGGCGGTCCCTTCTCGATCAACAACGACCGCAACGCCGTGCTCTCCTCCTGGAGCCCGGACGTGGAGGGCGTGTACACGTTCGGCCTCGTGGTCAGCGACGCCGCGGGCGCGCTCTCCGAGTCCGACTTCGTGGTCTACACCGTCGAGTCGTCCCTCGACCTCCCGGTCGCGGACGCGGGCCCCAACCAGTCCACGTTCGAGGGCACCGAGGTGTGCCTCGACGGCTCCAACTCGCACGATCCCGCCCAGCGCGAGCTGACCTACGTGTGGACGGTCGTCAACGTGCCCGAGCTGTCGCTCATCCAGGACACGGACCTCCGTCCCAGCGACGCGTCGGTCTGCTACACGCCGGACGCGCCCGGCTCCTACACGGTCTCGCTCGTCGTCGACAACGGCATCGTCGAGTCCGACCCCGACTTCGCGTTCGTCGCGGTGGGGTCCACCAACCAGGGCCCCACGGCCGTCGTGGAGCTCGGCTCGGCGTACTCCTGCGATTTCGTGTCCCTCATCGGCGCGAACTCCACGGACCCCGAGAACGACCCGCTCAACTACAACTGGGACATGCTGCGCGCCCCCAACGGCAGCGCGGTGCCGCTCGGCCCGTCGGCCTTCGAGGACCACACGCTCGCAGACCCGCGCTTCTACGCGGACGAGCAGGGGACCTACACGGTGCAGCTGGTCGTCAACGACGGAGAGAGCTACTCCGCCCCGGTCTTCCTCGAGTTCGACCTGGACGAGAACAGCCTCACGAACGTGGCCCCGGACGTCGTGGTCTCCCCCGACACGTACTTCTCGGACACGCGCAACACCTGCAACTTCGACGCCTACAACAACTGCCTGAACTGCCCCTCCTGCGCGAGCGTGACCTTCGACCTCTCGGCCGAGGGGACCACGGACTCGGACGGCGACGCCTTCGACTTCACCTGGCAGGTCCTCACCGGCCCGGGCGCGACCACGCTCGAGGAGTCCGGGACCGAGGAGGACGACGGAGACGTCGACAACGATCCGGTCGAGGGCATGGACGTCCAGGTGACGGTCCCCGGCCCGTCGGGCTCGTGCTCGCAGTCCGTGACCACCCACACCGTGCAGGTGCAGGTGGCCGCGACCGACTGCGACGGCGACGTCGGCACCGGCCTCTTCACGGTGGTCTACGACTGCATCGCCAACTAGCCCCCGGCATTCGTTCCATGGGCGGGCGCGTCTCTTCGGAGGTCGCGCTCGTCCTGCTTGGGGCGCTGTGTCTCGGCTCCGTCGGGTGCGCGAGCGACGGGTACCGGCCCCCCACCCCCGAGCGCCGTCGCCTGCTGCGCGCCCAGCCCGTCCCTTCGCCGCCCCTCCCCGCGCCGAAGGCCCGCCCCGCTCGAGCCTTCGTGCTCGCGGCGCCGGCGATGATCGTGGAGCCGGACGGCGTCCACCTCTTCAGCCCCGTGGACGGCCCGCTGGAAGGCGGGCGCACCCTCGTCTGGGCGTCCGACGCGGGGCGCGTGACGCAGGACCCGGAGGCCCCCGACCGGGCGGTTCATCGCGGCGCGGCGGACGCCGTCGTGGAGGCGCGACTCGAGCTTCGAGGGCGGGTCCTCGCGCGCAGTAGGGCCCGGATCGAGGTCCTGCCCGCGCCGGGAGCCGTGTTGTCCGAGGGGCGTCTGCACGTGGATGGCGCGGACGTCCTGGAGTGGTGGGGGGAGCCTCCTCCGGCGAACGACGACGGGACCTGGGCGGTCGACGCCGACCTCGTGGGCCTCCGACGGCGGGACGGAGACCTGGCGTCGCCCTGGACCTGGGTTTCGGACGCGGGCCTGCCGTCGCCGGCGTCGGCCGAGACCGTGCCCTTGGCGCCGGGAGCGTGCGAGGACCCCCGGTTCCCGCGGCGGGCGGGGTCCCTCCACTACGGCTGCGCGGAGGCCGGACGGGTGGATCGCTCCGTCCCCGCCGGTCGCTCGGTCCCTCACCCCCTCCCTGCGTCCGCCCGGCCCCCCGCGAGCAGGTCGTCCACGGGCGGCGAGGACCTCGTCTGGGCCGCGACCGACGCAGGCCGTTGGAGCGGCGAGCTCGAGGTGCGCCCCCTGCACACCGGCGCGTTTCGAGGGCGCCCTGCGGCCGACGCCCGACGCAGCGTGTTCGCCCGACACGACCGCCTCGAGGTCATGGAGCGGGGGACCTCGCGGCGCACGCAGATCCCCGCCGAACCCCTCGACGGCGCGGACATCGTGGATCTGTGGGGCGACCGGGTCGTCCTCGTCGAGGGGACGCCCGCGGCGAGCCGGCTCCGCCTGCGCCGGTTGGACGTGCACACCGACGCCGTCCTCGCCCGGGGGCGGGACTTCCGGTCCCCCCGAGTCACCGGGAGCTGCGTCCTGCTGATCGACGACGGTCGGCCCCGGGCCCTCCCCCTTCGAGGGGGCGTGGACCGCACCTGGCCCCTGCGCGCGGCGGCCGACGGAGCCGTGGCGGTCCTGGACGACTGGTGGGTCGTGGGGGTCCGGAACGAGTCCGACGGGGGGGACTTGTGGGCGATCCACCTCCCCACCGGCGTCGCCCTCCCGTGGCTCGTGGCGCCCGGCCTGCAGTCGCCCCGGGGCGCGGGCGCAGGCGCGATCACCTGGGTGGACCGCCGCGCTGATCCGCTCCTCAAGACCGTCGCCGCGACCTCGCGGGTGTTCGAAGAGAACGGGGCGACCGTCGTCGGGGGGGAGGGCCGGCTCCGCACGGGCGGCCACGGGGGCGCGCACGTGCACCTCGCGGCGGACGCCGTCCATCGCATGCAGCTCGACGCGATCCCCGCGGGGGGGCGCCTGTCGTGCTTCCGGACGGGCGGCGCCGGGAGCGTGACCCTCTCCCGCGGCGGCCGAGACCTCGAGGTCCCGCTCCCCCTCCCTGCGGACGAGATCCCCGGATGGGTCGCGCTGCCCCGCCTCGGCGGGGACGTCGGTGAGCCCGTGCAGGTCGAGTTCCGCGGGGGTCCGGGAGGCCTCGACGTGGACGCTCTGCGCCTGGAGATGGGGCCGTGAAGCGCGTGGTCGGCGGGGCCGCGCTCCTCCTCTGGGTCGGGGCGGTAGGGGTCGCGCTGGTGGGCGGGGGCCGGCCGGCTCACCTCGCGTGGGGATGGATCGTGACGACGGGGGTCGCGTTCCTCGTCCCGGCGGCGTTCTGGGCCGCGGCCTGGGGCCTCGGCAGCCCCCTCCGACGACGACTCGCGCCCGGCGTCCAGGATCGCGCCGCGCGGCCCCTGCTGGGCGCGGCCCTCGGATGGGCCGTCCTTCAGCTCGCCTCGGTGGGCCTGGGCCTGGCAGGCCTCCTGAGCGCGGCGTCGGCGGGGGTGGTGCTCGCCGTCGGGCTGTTCGCCGCCGCCCGCGAGCTGCGACGGGACGGCCGGCTCGCGCCCGAACACGCCCCGATGTCCTTCGCGTCGGGCTTCGCATGGGCCGTCTTCGGGGCGGTCGCCGCGCCCGCCCTGCTCTCCGTCGGGGCCCCTCCCCTGGCGTCCGACGAGGCCCTCTACCACCTCCGCTTCATCCAGCAGCTGGTCGAGTCGGGCGGGTTCGTCACTCACCCCGGCGACTCCGAGGCCGGGTTCGCCCAGGGCCTGCACTCGATGGTGGCCCTGTCCGTCGCCTTGGCGGGGGAGCAGGCCGCGCGACCCGTGGCGGCGACCTTCGCCTTGGCGACGCTGGCCGTCGGGCACCGGGTCACGCTCGCGGCGGCAGGTCCCCGCGCGGCGGCGCTCTACCTGCCCGTCGTGGTGGGGTCCGCGACCGTGCTGCGGACCCTCCCCGGCGTCTCCACGGACTGGCCGGTGGGCCTCTTCCTCGGGCTCGCCGTCCTCCTCGCCGTCGAGGCGATCCGCGCCGGGGAGATCGCGCGGCCCACGCTGTGGGCGCTGGCGGCGCTCGGCGGAGCCGCGACGTCGATCAAGTACACCGCGCCCGTGTTCTTCGCGCCCGTGTACGTCGTCCTCGGGCTGTGGATGATCCGCCGCGCGGAGGGGCGCGCCGCGGCGCTCCGGGACCTGGTGGCGGCGGCGCTCGTCCCCGCCCTGTTCGCCGCGCCCTGGATGGCTCGGAACGCCGTGTTCTTCGGCCACCCCCTGCACCCGATCGTGGGCCTCGACGTCCCCCCCGGAGATCCCGCCGCGTGGGTCTTCAACTTCACGTCCAACTACGGCCCCGGCAGCGGGTGGAAGGCCCTGCTGCTCTCGCCGTGGGAGCTCTTCACGCTCGGGCGCGAGTACGACCGTCGACTGTTCCTGGGTCGGCTCAACGGCTGGCCGCTGCTCGCCCTCCCCCTCATGGTCGTCGCGGCCGGGCGCGCGCGGGAGGTGCGGGTGCTCGCCGTGGTGGCCGCGCTGGGGTTCGCGGCCTGGACGGTCTCCCTGCGTCGGGTCGTCTACCTCCTGCCGCTGTGGCCCGTGATCGCGGCGCTGACCGCGGCGGGCCTCGCCTTCGGGCTCGAGCGGCTGCCCGAGCGCCGTCGCGCGATCGCGGGGGGAGCCCTGCTGATCGCGCTCGCGGTGGGGGCGTTCGTGGAGACCGCGGCGCCCCGCGTCGACGCCCAGGACGAGGCCGCCGTGGCCACCGGCGGCGAGTCCTGGGAGCAGTTCCGCGCCCGCACCTGGGAGGCCGAGGCCACGCACGCCTGGGTGCGCCGCAACGTGCCCGCCGAGGACTGCGTCGCGCTGTTCTTCACCTCGAAGGTGTACGGGATCCCCCACCGCACGGTCTTCGCGGGGGCCGAGGAGATGACGCCCCTGCGCCTGGCCCTCGCGCACGCGGGAGCAGCCCCGGCGATGGCCGAGAAGCTGCACGGCTGGGGGTGTCGCTGGATCGTCCGACGGACGGTGTCGTGGTCCAAGGACCAATACCCCATGCTCACGGACGAGCAGCATCGGACGGGGTTCGACGAGCCCGTCCGCATCGCCGACGAGCTCCAGGAGCGGTTCGGCGTGCTCCGGTTCAGCGACGGGCCGTACACCGTCCATGAGCTCACGGAGGGGCCGTTCCGGACCCGCGAATGAGGCGTCGGGTTTCGCGCGACGGTCGTTTGACAGAGGGACCGGCGTCGATAAGATTCGTCGCTCGCCGCTCGCCGGCGACGTTCCTTGCGAGAGTGGCGGAATTGGTAGACGCGCTGGGTTCAGGGTCCAGTGGCCTTCTGGCTGTGGGGGTTCGAGTCCCCCCTCTCGCACCAAATCGCAAGGATCTCGTCGGGTCGCCTCCTCACCGGGGGGCGGCCCGACGTCCTTGGGGACCGTGATGCGACTGCTTCATACCGCCGACTGGCACCTGGGAGCGGGCCTCGAGGGCGCGTCGCGGACGCCCGATCACGAGATCTTCCTCGCTTTCCTCAAGCGCACGATCGACGCCGAAGACGTCGAGGTCTTGGTGGTGGCGGGCGACGTCTTCGACCACGGGCAGCCGTCGGCCGAGGCGCTCCGCACCTACTACCGGTTCCTCGTCGAGCTTCGGGAGACCCGCTGCCGTCGGGTGGTCGTGGTGGCGGGGAACCACGACTCGGCCGCGCGACTGGAGGCGCCCGCGGAGGTGCTGGACGCCGTCGGGGTGCACGTCGTGGGGGGGCTCGATCGGTCCACGTCGTTCGATCGGCTGGTGGTGCCGCTCGCGGACGAGGCAGGCGACGTGCGCGCCGTGCTGCTCGCCGTCCCGTTCGTGCACGAGTACCGGCTGGGCCTGCGCACGACAGGCCTCGAGGCGTCCCGGATCCGCGCGGCCTTCAAGGAGCGCTTCCGGGCGCTGTATCGCACCCTCACGGACGACGCCGAGGCCCGCTTCCCGGGGGTGCCCGTCGTCGCCACGGGGCACCTGACGTGCGTGGGCGCGGACCGGGCCGACGCCCCCCTGGACATCCACCTCGTGGGGACGATCGGCGGCCTCCCCGACGACATCTTCGACCCGCGCCTTCGGTACGTGGCCCTGGGGCACATCCACCGGTGCATGCGCGTCGGCGGCCCCGCCTGGTACAGCGGGTCCCCGATCCCGCTCACCATCCGGGAGATGGACGAGCCCCGGCGGGTGCTCCTGGTGGACACCGACGACCCGGGCGACGCGTGGACACCCACCCGGATCGAGGTGCCGCTCGCCCGCAAGCTGCTGCGCCTCGAGGGGCCGGTGGAGGACGTGCGCGCCGACCTCGCCGCGCTCACCTGGGCCGAGCCGCTCCCGCCGCTCCTGTACCTCCACCTGGACGTCTCGGAGTTCCAGCCCCAGGCCCCGGGCGAGCTCTTCAAGCTGCTCGCGGAGACGTTCCCGGACGACGACCCGGCCGCGCGGCCCAAGATCGTGCGCATCCGGCAGTTCCTCCCCGCGGGCGCCGAAGCCGAGGCGGCGCGCAGCCCGGAGCTCCCCTCCCTGCGCGACGTGGAGCCCGAGGACGTGTTCCGACGGCTCTGCGAGAACTCCGGCGTGGAGCTCGACCCCGAGCTGCTCACGGCGTTCCGCGCCGTGGTGGCGGACGTCGCCGCGGGCGTGTCCTCCGAGTCCCCCTCTTGAAGCTGCATCGGATCCGCCTGTGCAACCTGAACTCGCTGTACGGCGAGCAGGAGCTGGACCTCGACGCGGGGCTCGGCAACGCGCCCTTGTTCCTGGTGGTGGGCCCCACCGGGGCCGGGAAATCGACCCTGTTGGACGCCATCTGCCTGGCGCTGTTCGGGACCACCCCTCGCCTCGACCGGGCGAAGTCCGTGAAGGTCGGCGACGGCGACGCCCGGCGGGTGATGTCTCACGGCACCGGCGACTGCTGGGCCGAGGTGGAGTTCAGCAAGCTCGAGAACGCCGAGCGCAGGCGGTATCGGGCCCGCTGGAGGTGCTCCCGGGCTCGCGGGCGCGCGGACGGGCGGCTTCAGGACCCGCACCGCAGCCTCGAACGTCGGGCGGACGACGGGACCTGGGCGATCCTCGTGAGCGACCATCGGCGAAAGTTCTTCGACGGGCCCTTCGAGGAGGTCCTCGAAGGCATGACGCCGGCCGAGTTCAACCGCGCCATCCTGCTCGCCCAAGGCGACTTCGCCGCGTTCCTGAAGGCCTCGGTGGCGGACCGCGCCGCGCTGCTGGAGCGGCTGACGGACACCGAGATCTACAAGCGCCTGGGGAGCCGCGCGAATCAGCGACGTCAGGAGGTCGAGGCCGCCCTGAAGACGACGCGCGCGGTGGCCGAGGGGATCGAGTTCCTCACCGACGAGGAGCGCACCGCGCGCGCGGAGGCCAAGGCGTCCCTGGGGGCGGCGCTGGCCGAGGCCACGCGGCTGCGCGACCGACGACGCGAGCTCCTCACGTGGCTGCGCACCCGGGAGTCGCTGGGCGCGCGGCTGGCCGAGGCCGAGGCGGCGGCGCGCGCCGCCGGGCAGGCCTGGGCCGAACGCGCCGCGGACTTCGAGCGGCTTCGAGAGCACCAGCGATGCGAAGAGGCGGCCCGGCTGGCCGAGTCGACGACCGTCGTCTCCGCGGACCGAGCGGGGGCGGAGGTCGAGCTGGGCGTGTTCGAGGGGCGGCTCACGGAGCAGATCGAAGGCCTCGCCGCGGGTCGCCGGGCGGCCGAGGAGGCGGCCGCCCGACGCGCAGACGCCGAGAAGCGACGGGCCGCCCTGGAACCCACGCTCGACGCCGCGACCCTCGCGCGGGCACGCGCGGCGGACGCGGGCCGACAGTCCGACGAGGCCGCCCAGGAGCTGGCCACGGCGCGGTCCACGGCGGACGAGGCCCGCCGCGCGGCGGGGGAGGCCCGAAAGGCGGCCGAAGCCGCCGCGGCGCCCTCGGAGGCGGCGGCGGCGGTGGAGCGGGCGACGGAGTCCCTGGCCGCGGCCTTGGACGGCGAACCCGACCCCGCGGCCCGACGGCGGGCCCTGTCCGCGATCCTGGTGGCGGGGCAGGAGCGTCGCGCCCTGCTGCGTCGAGCGTTGGAGGCCCAGGAGCGGGCCGCCGCGGCGGAGCGACGGGCCACGCGCGCCGAGGGGCACCGAGCGCGGGTGGAGCGGGCGGCGGCGGACGCCGACGGGGCCGCCGCCGAGGCCGCGGAGCGACTGCAGGAGGCCACCGCGGCGGCGGCCGACGAGACGGCCCTCCGCGAGAACCTCGGGTGGACCCTGGCCGTCGTGCGGGGCCGGGAGAACCTCGTGGCGGGGGAGCCCTGCGCCCTCTGCGGGGCCACGGACCATGCCCCCGACTCCGCCCCGCACGAGCCGGAGGTCGCCGCGCGCCTCGCCGCCGCGGATGAGCGCCTGGAGCGCTCCCGGAGGCGTCTGACCGAACGCGCTGCCGAGGATCGGGCGGCGGCGACGGCGGCCGCCGAGGGGCGCGCGGCCCTGCAGGCGGCGAGCGAGGCGGCGCGGGAGGCGGGCGAGGCCAGGGCGGCGGCGCTCGCGGATCTCGCCGACGGCTTGGCGGCCGCCGAGCTCCCGGAGTCCGCCGCCCCGGGCGCCCTGCGGGAGGTGGAGGCGGCGATCGTCGCGGCGGGTCGGACGGCCACCGCGGCCCTCGACACGCTCGAGATCGCCCGGGAGCGACTGGCGCGATCCCGAGAGACCTTGGCGGGGGCGGAGGAGCGCGCCCGGAGCACCGGGGAGGCGGCCCGGGCCGCGCAGGCGCGCGCGGATGCGGCGGAGGCCGCGGTGACCGAGGCGCGGGGCAGGGCCGAGCGTCGCGAGGCGGAGCACAAGCGCAGATCGCGCGCTGAAGGGGACGCGATCGAGGCCGTGCGCACGGCGATGGCGGACGCCTCCGAGGCCGCGGGCACCCTCGACCTCTTCTCCCCCATGGCCCGTCCCTCGGACCTGGATCTGGACGCCTTGGAGGCCGAAGCCGACGAGTCGCTCCAGCGCCACCGGGCGGCGGACGAGGAGGCGAAGCGGGCGGTGGCCCGTCGGGAGGCCGAGGTGGCGGCGGCGACCTCGGCCCGGGACGCCGCGAAGCGCCGACTCGAGGCCCTCGCGGAGCGCCTCTTCGAGCGGGAGGATCTGCTCCTCAAGGCCCTGGGCGCCGTCGATCTGCCGGACGTGTCCGCCCTCCGCGCCTGCCGCCTCCCGGCCGCGGAGGCCGATCTGCTGGACACCGAGCGCACCCGCTTGGCCGACGCCGCGGCCCGAGCCGCCACGGTCTTCACCGAGCGCAGCGCCGCCCTCGGGGAGCACGACGAGCGGGCCCCCGACCATACGGACGAGGAGGTCGGCCCCGAGGAGCTCGCCGAGGCCATCGGCGGCCTCGAGGTCCGCATCGAGCAGCTGCAGCAGGAGCACGCCGACGCGCGCTCGGTCCTCGATCTGGACGACGAGCACCGCCGCCGCCACCGGGACCTGTTGGAGGAGGAGCGCCGCGCGCGCGGCAGAGCCGAGGTCTGGCAGCGTCTCCACCGCCTCATCGGCGTCGGCGACGGCCAGGCGTTCAAGAACTTCGCGCAGATCCTGAACCTGGGCGAGCTCATCGGGAAGGCCAACCACCACCTCCTCCGGCTCTCGGATCGCTATCGCCTCACGCCCGCGCTGGACGAAGAGGGCCGCCCCCGCCTGTCCTTCGCCGTCATCGATCGGTACCAGGCGGACGAGCAGCGCCCCCTCACGACGCTCTCGGGCGGGGAGACCTTCCTCGTCTCCCTGTCCCTCGCGCTCGCGCTCGCGGACTTCCGGACCGTGCGCATGCCGATCGAGACGCTGCTGCTCGACGAGGGCTTCGGCACCCTGGACCACGCCACGCTCGATGTCGCCATGAACGCCCTCGACCGGCTCCAGGCGGGCGGTACGCAGGTGGGGATCATCAGTCACTTGGAGGCGCTCAAGACGCGGGTCCCGGCCCAGGTCCTGGTCGAGCCGGTGGGCGACGGTCGGTCGGTGGTGCGGGTGCGGCCGCCTGAGCCGGCCGTCCAGTTGGCGCCGCCGCCGGGCTGAATCAGCCGGGGCTGGCCTCGACCCCCGGCGACGGGATCGACGACGTGGCCTCCCCGTCGATCTCGGGCAGCGGGATCGGCTGCATCCCGTCCGCGTCCGCCAAGAGCTCGCGGGCCTTGTGGACCTCGCCGCGCCGGGTATAGACGCGGGCCAGGAAGACCTTTCCTTGGGAGGCGATCTCCTTGTCGCCGGCCTTCTGGGCGCGGGCGATGCCGCTGGTGAGGGCCTCCTCGCCCTCCTCGATCTCGCCTCGGAGCGCCTGCAGGTACCCGAGGTAGACGAGGTTCATCGCCCGCCCGAGCTCCCAGTCGTTCGCGTCCGCCGCGGCCAGGGACTCCTCGAAGTACTGGAACGCCCGGGCGTAGTCGCCCATGCGGAAGTACACGTCGCCGATGTTGTGCAGGTTCACGATCACGCCGCGGCGGTACTCGATGCCCTGGCGGATCTCGCAGGCCTCCCGATAGCAGTCGAGCGCCTCGCGGAACTTCTCCATGTGGATGAACGTCACGCCGAGGTTGTTGAGCAGCTTGCCCTGCAGCACCTTGTCGTCCGTCTCCATGGCGATCTCGCGCGCCTGGTTCAGGTGCCGCTCGCTCAGCGGGTACTGCCCCGAGCGCATGTAGTAGGAGCCGAGGGAGCCGAGGATCCGGGCGACGCGGATCTTGTCGTCGTTGCCCTTCGCCGTGTCCAGGGCGCGCGTGAGGGCCCGGCGCGCGGCGGCGAAGTCCCCCTTCTTGAGGGCCCACCCCGCGACCTCCTCGTCCGCGTCCGTGCGCAGCTCCTCGTCCTCCATCAGCTCCGCCATCTCCTGGGCGCGGGCCAGGAAGGAGCCCGCCGCGTCGAGCTTGCCGAGCTCCACCCGGGCGTGACCGAGCTTGATCAGGGCCTTCGTCTCGAGCTTCTCGTCGTCCGCCTCGCCCGCGAAGTCGAGGGCCTTCGCGTAGTTGCGCTCCGCCTCCTTGAACGCGACGTCGCGGCCGCGGATGTCGCCGATGCGGAGGTAGAGCTCGGCGAGGTGGGCCGCCGTCTCCCGCGCTTCGCCCTGCTGCGCCTCGGCGCCTCGGAGCAGGAGGATCGCGCGCTGGAAGCACCGCAGCGCCTCGCGGTTGAAGTACCCCCGGTCGTAGGCGATGCCCGCCTGCTCCGCGAACCCCGCCGCGCGCCTCAGCAACCCGCCCGCCTGGTAATGCCGGGACAGCGACTCGTAGTGAGGACGCAGCTGATCGACGTGCTGGCGCTCGATCGCCTCGCCGATCCGCACGTGATACTCCTTCGCGCGGCCCGCCAGGATCCCCCGCGTGGTGACCTCCCAGCACAGGTTGTTGCGGAAGGTGTAGTCGGCGTCTGCGGACTGCTCCTCGGCCCGCATGGGCCGCACCAGCTTGAGGGCCTGCAGCCGCGCCAGGACCTCCGTGAGCTTCTCGGGGTCCAGCTGCGTCGTCTCCTGGAGCAGGCGTCGCTCGTAGGACCGCCCGATGGTCGCGGCGACCTCCACCACGACCCGCTCGCCCGCGCTCAGGGAGCCGATGCGCGACGCGATCAGGTCCTCGACCGACGCGGGGATGCCCGCCTCCTCGAGGTTGCCCTCCAGGACCACCTCGCCGCCCTTGATCTGGACCATCCCCTGCCGCCGCAGCTGGCCCACGATCTCCTTCACGAAGAGGGCGTTCCCGGCGCTGGACTCGTACACGAGGACCTCCAGCTCCTCGGGTATCTCCGCCACCCCGAGCAGCTCCGTCGTGAACCGACGCACCTCTTCGAGCTGCATGGGCGGCATCGGGAGGCGCTCCACGGACTCCTCGTCGAAGGGCAGCTCCAGGTTGGGCGGCTGGGTCACCACCAGCAGGAGCTTGCGGTCCCCGAGCGTGCGCATGAGGTGCAGGGCGAGCTCGTTGCTGTAGTGATCGACGAACTGGAAGTTCTCGAGCGCGATCACCAAGAAGCCGTCGTCGCAGAGGCCCGCGAAGACCTTGCGGATGGCCTCGAACACGCCGATGCGCTTCTGGTCTCCGCTCAGGTACTTGAGGTTGCTGTTGTCGAACTCGAGCTCGAACAGCTGCCCGATGATGTGGATGTCGATGGGATCCAGCCGCAGCTCCGCGAGCCGAAGCAGCTTCTCGCGGCGCAGCTCCTCGGGGTCGTCCTCATCGAACCCGCAGACCTGCTCCAGGACCTCGCGGAACGGCAGGAACGGCGTCTCCCGACGGTAGAAGTAGCCCCGCCCCGCGTAGAAGGCGATCTCTTGTTCCCGTGTGATCTCACGGATCTCGCGGACGAACCTCGCCCGCCCGGAGCCCGCGTCACCCTCGAGAGAGAGCACCGCCGCTTCGCTCCGCGCGACGCGCTTGATCATCCCCAGCAGGACCTCGAACTCGTCCCCGCGCTTGACCCAACGGCCCGCGGATCCGCGCTCGCCCCGGCCTCGGAGCCGACGCAGGCGGTAGGGCCGCACCGTCTGCGACGCCCACTTCACGTCGACCTCCGGCAGCTCGTCGAACTCCCCCCACTCGGACGTGAGGCCCCACACCTTCTCGGAGACCAGCACCTCGTCCAGCCCGGCCGCCTCGCACAGGCGACGGGCCTGCTTCACCGTGTCGCCCCAGGGCGTATAGCCGCGGTGACGCCGCTTGCGCTTGCGCTTGCCGCCCGCCACCAGCACTGCCCCCCGGTGGACCCCCATGGAGAGGTGGACCTGCTCGCCCTTCGCCTCGGCGAACTTCTCGGAAATCCTTCGGAGATCACTGGCACAGCGCAAGCACAACTCGAGGTCCTTGCTGGTGGGCTCCTCCAACCCCCAGAACACGAGGAGTCGGTCCGCGTCGAGGCGCGCGATGGTGCCGCGGTACTTCTTGATGACCGTCGCGAGCGACTTCAAGAAGCTGAAGTTCAACTTCAGAAGCATCTCTTCACCAACGCGCTCGGCGATGTCCGTCAGGCCGGTGATTTCGACGGCCAGGACCTCCACCTGCCGCCGGTCCCCCTGGACCATCTGGGAGGGCTCGAGCCCCGGGGTGGAGCCCCCCGTGCGGTTGGAGAACGACCAACTCAGGTCGATCGGCTGCCACTCGCCGGAGACCAGGGCCCCTTCGCTCTCGTCGGGCTTCGCGACGGCGTCGTCGATCGTGAGGTCGGGCACGATGACGGGCTGCTGGTTCAGCTCGTCGATGTCCTTCGCGATCGCGTTCACCACAGAGCCCGCGCTGGCGCGCTGGTACTCCTCGGCGAACATCTCCTTCTGGAAGTGCGCGAGGTCCGCCCGGGTGACGCGCATGCCCACGTCGTACAGGAACGAGAGCAGGTCTTCCTGGAGGTCGCGGGCCCGCTGGTAGCGCTGCTCGGGGTCCCGGTGCAGCGCCTTGAGCGCGATCTCTTCGAGGCGGGCGGGGATCTCGGGGTTCACGGCGCGCGGCGGCGGAATCTCGGCGTTGCGCACCATGCGCATCTTCTCTTGCCGATCCTTGCCCGCGTACAGGCGCTGCCCCGTGATCGACTCGTAGAGGATGATCCCGGTGGCGAAGATGTCGGAGCGGGCGTCGACCGACTGCCCGGTGGCCTGCTCGGGGGACATGTAGGCGAACTTGCCGCCCGCCATCTTCCCCTTCTCCTCCTCCACGACCTCGCCCACGCGGGCGATGCCGAAGTCCACGAGCTTCACGTCGCCTTCGTAGGAGATGAGGATGTTGTGGGGGGAGACGTCCTGGTGCACGACGTTCAGCGGCCGCCCGCCGGGATCGGTGAGGTTGTGCGCGTAGTCGAGGCCGCGGGCGACCTCGGTGATGATGTAGACGCCCGTGGGGATCGGCAGGAAGCGGCGGGTCTTGCGGCCCAGCTTGATGATCCGCATCAGGTCCTGGCCGTGGATGAACTCCATGGCCATGTAGTAGTCGTCGCCGACGACCCCGAGGTCGTACACCTGCACGATGTTGGCGTGGTTCAACGAGACGGCGATCTTCGCCTCGTTGATGAACATCCGAACGAACTCGGGGTTCCGCGAGAGGTGCGGAAGGATCTTCTTGATGACGAGCAGCTTCTCGAAGCCCGCGACGCCGTAGGACTTGGCCTTGTAGACCTCCGCCATGCCGCCGGTCGCGATCTTCTCGATGAGCTGGTATTTGCCGAACCGAATCGGTTCGAAATCCGCCATCCCGCGTGTGCCCTCGACTGCCCCGCGGTCACGGGGGACAGAGCACCGGATTGTAGCAGCGCGCGGAGCGCGCGCTCACGTGCGCGTGAGGGAGACCTACGCCACGCGAATCGACCTCCGGTCGTAGCGGGGCACCATGATGTTCTTCAGCTTCCGCAGGGCCTGGTTCTCGAGCTGACGGACGCGCTCCCGGGAGATGCCGAGCTCGCGGCCGACCTGGCGCAGCGTCATCGGCTCCGCGGTGCGATGGCGGAGACGGATGATCTCGCGCTCCCGCTCCGAGAGCTTGCTGACGGCGTCGTCCAGGAGGTCGCGACGCACGCGGTCGTCGTCGTCCTCGATCGTGATGGTCTCGGGGCTGGGCCCGCCGTCGGCCACGCGGTCGCCGAACGTCACGCCGCCCTCCTCGCCGCCCACGGGGACGTCGAGGGACAGGTCGCGGCCCGTCAGCGCGTTCATCATCAGCACGACGTCGCGGGGCGCGGCGCTGAGCTCCTCGGCGAGGCGGGCGACGCGACCCTCACGGGTCTCGCCGACGCGCTTCTCTTCGCCCAGGGCGCGGGGGAGCTTGTAGAAGAGGCGCCGCTGGCTCTGGGTCGTGCCCACGCGGACGAGCGACCAGCTCTGGATGACGTAGGCCTGGATGTAGGCCTTGATCCACCACACCGCGTACGAGATCAGGCGGGTCCCGCGGGACGGATCGAACTTGCGAACCGCGTGCAGCAGCCCCAGGTTCCCCTCCTGGATGAGATCGCTGATGGGGCGCCCGTACTTGCGGTAGCCCATGGCCACCTTGACGACGAAGCGGAGGTTCCGCTGCACCAGGTCTCGGGCCGCCTCCGGGTCCTCTTCCTCGGCCCAGCGGCGAGCGAGTTCATTCTCCTGCTCCCTCGTCAACAGATCGTGACGGTGGATGTCGGAGAGGTAGGAACGGAAGCTGGGGTCCTGGTTGGTTCGCGCCATGTCGTTTCCTCCGAAATCACCGAGGCGGGCGCACGTCCCCACGAGCTCCACGGGAACCCACCTCGGCAGTCGTTTTCGTCAATTGATGCGCCCGATCCGAGGGTCCAGTTCGGGAGGCGCAATCGGCCCGTTGATGCCGCTTCGACGAAGACCCCACCGCGTTTATTCAATCGAAATCCGAAAAAATTCGAGGAGGTCCGAAGAACCGTGTAAAACCCGGCACTTCCGTGGGTTCGGGCCCTCTCGAACAACCCTCCGAACCCCGCGCGGAGCCTCATGAGTCGCACCCAGGATCCCGGATCTCCGCCCGCCCCCGAGGACGAGGCGGCGCCCCACTCCACGGAGGAGGGCGAGCTGGCAGCCGTGCCCCCCGAGCCGCTCGACGTCCTGCCGGTGCGCCTCTCCGCGACCGATCCGCTCCCGTCCAGCCTGGGCCTCGTGCCCACGCGCGAGCTCGTCGTGTATCCCGGGATGGTCACGCCGCTGGTCGTCGTTCGGCCCGCGGGCGTGGCGGTGATTCGTCGCGCCGCGGCGCTGGGCACGCCGGTCGTCTTCGTGGCCCAGAGAGACACGGACCTCGAGAACCCCGAGCGCGAAGAGCTGTTCGACGTGGGGACCGTCGTGCGCCTGCTCCGCGTCCTGCGGTTCGCGGACGGCTCCCTCCGCCTGCTCGTCGAGGGCCTTCGGCGGGTCCTCCTGGGGCCGATCCAGGCCACCACCCCCGCCCTGCGCGTGGCCGTGCGCCCGTTCCCCACCGCGGGCGCCGACTCCGCCCGCAGCGAGGTCCTCTCCCGGCACCTTCGAGGGGCGTTCCAGGCCTACGGGCAGGTCCAGGGGAAGGCGCCCCCCGAGCTCGACGCCGTCGTGCACGCGCTCACCGAGCCGGAGCGCCTCGGCGACTACGTCGCGGGCAACCTGCCCCTGAAGCCCGAAGACCAGCAGATGCTGCTCGAGGAGGCCGACGTCGAGCGTCGCCTGGAGGTGCTGAGCGGCCTCTTGGGTCGGCAGCACGAGATGGCCGAGCTGGCCAACGCCATCACGGACAACGTGCAGACGGCGATGGACCGCAACCAACGCGAGTACTTCCTGCGCGAGCAGCTGCGCGCGGTGAAGGAGGAGCTCGGGGAGTACGACCCGACCGTGGGCGAGCTCGCGACCCTGGGCAAGCGCGTCAAGGAGTCGGGCATGCCCGAGGCCGTTCAGGCGGAAGCCGAGCGCGAGCTGGAGCGCATGGCCCGCATGCATCGTGAGGCCGCCGAGTACACCGTCGCCCGGACCTACATCGACTGGCTGCTGGACATGCCCTGGAAGGCCCAGACGGAGGACGCGGCCGATCTCGACGCCGTGCACGCCGTCCTGGACGAGGACCACCACGGCCTCGCCGAGCCCAAGGAGCGGATCCTCGAGTACCTGTCGGTCCGTCGCCTCAACCCCGCGGCCAAGGGCCCGATCCTGTGCCTGATCGGCCCCCCCGGCGTCGGTAAGACGTCCCTGGGGCGGTCGATCGCGCGCGCCCTCGGGCGCGAGTTCCAGCGCATCGCCCTGGGCGGCGTGAAGGACGAGAGCGAGATTCGAGGCCACCGCCGGACCTACATCGGCTCGATGCCGGGGCGGATCATCCAGGCGATGAAGCGCGCCGGGTCCCGCAACCCGGTGGTCGTGTTGGACGAGATCGACAAGGTCGGCAACGACTTCCGGGGCGACCCCGCGTCCGCCCTGCTGGAGGCGCTCGATCCCGAGCAGAACCACGCCTTCGTGGACCACTACCTCGACGTGCCCTTCGACCTCTCGGGCGTGATGTTCGTCTGCACCGCCAACGTCTCCACGACCATCCCCCCGGCGCTCAAGGACCGCATGGAGATCCTCGAGCTGCCCGGCTACATCGAGGAGGAGAAGCTCGAGATCGCGGCCAGCCACCTGCTGCCGAAGAGCCGCAAGGATCACGGGCTCCCCCCCGGCGCGGGCGAGCTGGGAGAGGGCGTCGTCGCCGAGATCATCCGCCGGTACACGTCCGAGGCGGGGGTCCGGGGCCTCGAGCGCGAGCTGTCGAAGATCGCTCGGAAGGTCGCGCGCAAGGTCGTCGCGAAGAAGGACGTCGGCGGCATCGACGCGGCCGCCCTGAACGACTGGCTCGGGCCGCAGAAGTACTTCCAGGACATGGCGGAGCGGACCAACCAGCCCGGCATCGCGGTGGGCCTGGCGTGGACGGGCGTGGGCGGCGACATCCTGTTCATCGAGGCCACGCGCATGCCGGGCGAGCGCAAGTTCAAGGTGACCGGCCAGCTCGGCGACGTCATGAAGGAGTCCGCGGAGACCGCGCTGTCGTGGGTGCGCGCCAACGCCGTCGCGCTCGGGATCGACTCGACCGTGTTCAAGACGAGCGACCTCCACATCCACCTGCCCCAGGGCGGCATCCCGAAGGACGGCCCGTCGGCCGGGATCACCATCATCGTGGCCCTCGTGTCCCTCCTGACCGGCAAGCGCGTGAACCCGAAGCTCGCCATGACCGGCGAGATCACCCTGCGCGGCAAGGTCGAGCCGGTGGGCGGCATCAAGGAGAAGGTCCTGGCCGCGCGCCGGGCGGGGATCGAGCACGTGCTCCTCCCGCGCCTCAACGAGAAGGATCTGCTCGACATCCCCGAGGCCCTCCGCGATCAGATCCGCACGACCTCCATCGACTCGGTGGACGACGTCTGGGACCTCGTCTGGGCCGACGAGCAGCAATGACCGCCTCGGGCGCCGCGGCCTTCTTCGATCTGGACCGCACGCTGCTGCGCTGCAACTCGGCGCGGCTCTGGTTCCGGTGGGAGCGCAGCAAGGGTCGGCTGAAGCTGCGCCACGCGGTCGAGGCCGCGATCTGGGGGAGCCTCTACAAGGTCGGCCTGATGCGCGCCCAGACCGCCCTCGGTCGCGCCGTCGCGACGATCGCGGGGGAGTCCGAGACCGAGCTGGCGGAGAAGACGCGGGAGTTCTTCCAAGAGGAGATCGAGGCCCACATCGCCCCCGCCGGCCTCGAAGCCCTGGAGCGGCACCGGGCCGCGGGCGACGCGATCGTGCTGCTCACGTCGGCCTCTCCGTACCTGTGCGCGTGCCTCGAGGACCGCATCGCCGTGGACGGCGTGCTGTGCACCCGCTACCAGGTCGAGGACGACCGGTTCACGGGCAGGCTCCAGCTCCCGATCTGTTACGGGAAGGGGAAGGTCGTGCACGCCGAGCGGTGGGCGGCGGACCACGGGGTGGACCTGGACCGCTCGACCTTCTATACGGACTCCGTGACCGATCTCCCGATGCTCGAGCGCGTGGGCACGCCGATGGTGGTGCAGCCCGACGTGCGCTTGGGTCGCATCGCGAAGAAGCGCGGGTGGACCGTGCTCGACTGGGGCGTGGAGTCCGCCGATGACTGACGGCCCCCGAATCCCCACCCTGCCCGACGGGCTCTTCGACCACCTCGTCGCCGTGCGGAGGGACATCCACGAGCACCCGGAGCTGTCGTTCCAGGAGCACCGGACCGGCGAGCTCATCGCGGTGGAGCTCGAGAAGCTGGGGCTGACTCCCGAGCGGGGCGTCGCGGGGACGGGCGTCGTCGCGGACATCGTCGGCTCGACAGAGGGCCCCACCGTCGCGCTCCGGGCCGACCTCGACGCGCTCCCCATGACCGAGGCGACGGGCCTGCCGTTCGCGTCCAAGAACCCCGGCGTCACGCACTCGTGCGCCCACGACGGGCACACCACCATCCTCCTCGGGGCCGCCACGCTGCTCGCCGCGAACCCGCCTGCCGGGCGCGTCCGGCTGCTGTTCCAGCCCGCCGAGGAGCGAGGCAACGGCGCCAAGCACGTCTGCGACGCGGGGCACTTGGCGGGCGTCGGGGCCGTGTTCGGCATCCACATGGATCCCCGCTGGGCCCCCGGCGAGATCGTCGTGCAGCCCGGGCCCGTGAACGCCTCGACCACCACCATCCGCATCTTCGTGACGGGGCGCGGCAGCCACGGCGCCCGCCCTCACCTGGGGGTGGACGCGCTGTTGGTCGGGGCCCGCATCGTCGAGGGCCTGCAGTCGATCGTGAGCCGCGAGGTCCACCCTGGGCAGCCCGCCGTGGTGACGGTGGGCACGTTCGAGTCGGGCACCGGCCACAACGTGCTCGCGGGCGAGGCGAAGCTGGCGGGCACGGTCCGGTGCTTCGACGAAGGCGTCCGCCGCACCATCCTGGACGCGATCGTGCGGGTGGCCGAGACCACCGCCGCCGCCCACCGCGCGGCGGCTCGGGTCGAGTTCGGCGAGGGGTGCGCCCCCGTCATCAACGACCCCGACATGGCGGCCGTGGGGGCGCGGGCCGCCGCCTCCGTGGTGGGAGCCGCGGGTGTACACGGCCTCCCCGAGCCGAACATGGGGGGCGAGGACTTCAGCTTCTACTTGGAGCACGCCCCGGGCTGTTACGTGCGACTGGGCGGGCGCATCCCGGGCCGCGACGCCATCCCCGCGCACAACCCGGCCTTCGACTGGGACGAGCGGGCGATCGCGGTGGGAGCGCGCTGGTTCGAGGCCGTGGCCCGCGAGGCGATCGCCGCCCTCCGCCCCTGAGCAGAGCCGAGACCCCGTCGGACTTCAGTCCCAGATCCCCGCGCGCGGCTTGAAACCCGAGCTTTCTTCGAGTTTGGCGAGCAGGTCGATCTGATCGCCGCTCAAGCGGGGCGGGAGCTGGATGAGGACGACCAGGATCTGGGTGCCCTTCCGCCCTGGCTGCTCCGGATCCGGGAGCCCGAGGCCCCGCAGCACGATGCGCTCGCCCGCCCGGATGCCCGGAGGGATCGAGACGTTCGTCACGCCGTGGACGGTGGGCACCTCCAACCGCACGCCGCCGACCGCCTCGTAGGGCGTGATGGGGACGTCCAGCACGACGTTGCAGCCCTCCACCCGGAAGTACGGGTGCTCCTCGGCGACGAGGTCCAGCACGAGGTCGCCCCGCCCGTCTGCGCCGTGGTGCCCTCGGCCCGCGACGGTGACCGTCGTGCCCGCGCCGATGGCCGGCGGCACGGACACGGACACCCGCTCCATGGCCCAGTTGCCGTCGGCGTCGGGGACCCGGAAGGTGACCTCGCGGGTGCCGCCGTGCAGCGCGGTGAGGAAGGGCACGGAGACCGTCATGCGGAGGGCGCTCGACGGAGCCGGGGCCTCTCGCAGACCGCGGCGCTCGCGCGGCTCGCGATCCGGGCCGGCGCTGCCGAACGCGTCCTCGAAGCGGGCCTCGGAGCCCGGCGCGGGCTCGGTGGGCGCGGGCTGGGGCGGGGGCGTGGTGCTGCGGCGGGCGCGCTTGCGGGTGCCGTAGCGGGCGGCGTCGATCTCGGCTCGGCTCGGCGCCTGGGGAGGCTCGCCCACGGCCCCTCCGTCGCCGCCGAACGCCGCCTGCACCAGCCCGTCGTAGTCGAGGCCGCCGATCCCGGTGCGCGACGCTCCGTCCTCGGCCTCCCCGGAGCGACGGATCGAGGGCCGCCACGGCGACGCCTCCTCGACGCCCTCGGGATCGGAGTTGGTGACCGTCGAGGCCGCGGCGCCCGAGGCTCCGGAACTCGGGGATGCCGGCCGGGACGCGCGTCCCCCACCGGAGTGGGTGCGCACGCCGCCGACCTTGGGCGCTGGACCCCAGCTCGCGGGTCGATCCGAGATCCCGTCGCCCGCGGACGCCCGCCCCTCTTGGTTCATCAGCTCGGGGTTCCAGAGATCCTTCGGCGGGCTGGTGGTGCCGGTGGCCGCCCGACCGCCGCCGTCGCCGGTGCGCTCCCAAGGGTTGTCCATGGGCGTGCCGCCGCCGCCCTTGCTGCTGCCTACGTCGGGGTCGTCCCCGAACAGCTTCGAGAAGATGTCGGCGACCCCGCTGCCCGCCTGGGTGTCGAGCTCGATGTCGTCCGCGTCGGCCCCGGGCTCGGTGGCGCTGGGCCCGGAGTGCCAGCTCGCGTGCCAGTCGCCCCCGGCGGCGCTCACGCCCCCGCGCCCCCAGCGGTCGTAGTGGGCACGCTTCTTCGGGTCCGAGAGCACGTCGTAGGCGGCGCGGATCTCCTGGAACCGGCGGGCAGCGGACGCGCTTCCCTTGTTCTCGGGCAGGTCCGGGTGGCACGCGCGCGCGGCCTTCCGGTAGGCGCGCTTCACGGCGCGCTCGTCGGCGTCGGGCTCGATTCCGAGGACGCCGTAGTGGTCGGGGGTCGCCATGGCGAGCGACCATGCTCCCTCGCGGCTTCGGGGATGGCAACCCGGGCGTGCGCCTCGCGGCGCGCCCGGAATTGGATGGGCAGGACGGTCGCGCGGGTACAGGCACCGTCATCTATCCTGCGCCCATGCAGGTCTCGCTCGTCGCCACCCCGATCTGGGCCATGAAGACGCCTCCGTTGACGACGGCGTACCTGACGGCGTGGCTGAGGAAGCACGGGCACGACGTCTGCCAGATCGACTGGAACATCGAGCTCTTTCACCACGCTCCGGACGAGCTGAAGGAGTACTGGGACCGCACCCAGCTGCACAAGTGGCAGGACCCGAAGCGCTACGCTGAGGAGATCGCCCCGCGCATCACCACGCCCACGATCGGGGACTATGTCGACCGCATCCTCGCCGCCGAGCCGCCCGTGGTCGGCATCTCGACCTACAGCATCGAGGCCACGAAGCACCTCGCCCGCGAGATCAAGGCGAGGGCCCCGGAGACGTTCGTCGTGGTGGGCGGCCAGGTCTGCGATCCGGGGTTCTACGGATACAACCTGGCGTGGTCGGGGGTCATCGACGCCGTCGTGTACGGCGAGGGAGAGGGTCCGCTCCTCGAGATCGTCGAGGCGATCGGGCGGGGCGAGACGGACCTCACGCACATCGCGGGCTTGCTCCTGCCCCGAGACGGCGGGGCCGACGACACCGGCTCCCGGGCCCCGATCAAGGACATGGAGTCCCTGCCGTGGCCGTCCTTCGAGACGCTGCCGATGGACTACTACACCGAGTCCATCGAGCCGCCTCACCCGCCGTCGCGCGCGGTGTCGACGCTCATGTCGCGCGGCTGCGTCCGCAAGTGCGACTTCTGCCTCCAAGCCGAGATCTGGGCGAACTTCCGCTACCGAAAGGCCCAGTCCGTCTACGACGAGATGGCCGCCCACAAGGAGCGATACGGGGTCACCCGCGTCCACTTCAACGACCTGCTCATCAACGGCAACGTCCGGCAGCTGAGCCTGCTCTGCGACCTGCTGATCGAGCGGCCCCTCGGCCTCGCCTGGGGCGGCAACGCCATCTGCAGCAAGACGCTGAAGCGCGCGCTGCTGGAGAAGATGCGGGCGGCGGGCTGCGACCTCCTCGGCTTCGGCTTCGAGTCCTTCTCGGACCCGGTCCTCAAGGCCATGGCGAAGAAGTACACGGCCGCCGAAGCGGCCCGCCTCGTCAAGGACATGCACGAGGTCGGCATGAAGTTCTTCAGCAACCTGATCATCGGCCACCCCGCCGAGGGGCGGCAGCAGTTCGCCGAGACCATTCGGTTCCTCATCGAGAACGCGAAGTACTTCAACGAGGCGCCCACCAGCTCGCTGCTGATCGTCCAGAAGAACACGCCGATCTGGCGCGCGCGGAAGTACTGGAACATCGAGATGGAAGAGGGCGACGCGCTGGGCTGGAGCCTCGCCGACGGCTCCAACACCCTGTCGGAGCGCAAGTACCGGGCCCAGGTCCTGAACTTCTTCTACGAGTCGCTGTTCGACAAGTCGCTGAAGATCACGGACATGGACACGGAGAAGGATCTGTCGCTCATGAGCGACGACGTGATCCCCCGCACCGCCCAGGCGAACTGACCGCCGGGAGCCGATCCCGCCGCCCCTCGCCGGCATCGGCGGAAAAACCCACGAAGGCCGCTGCGTCAGGCATTCTCCGGAGGTGCTGAATACCTGAGCGGAACGGTTCGTCTCATCCGACGGACCGGCGGATGCGGATGCAGACATGAACAGCCCCCCTCGACGCGCCCCCGCGGCGCTGCTCTTCCTCTCCCTGATCGCGGTCGGGTGCGGCGACGAGACCCCGACGGAGGACCTCGACGTCGCCCCGGTGGTGGAGGCGCCGCCCGCCCCCGAGCCCCCTCCCCCGCCGCCGTGGACCGAGACCGCGGTGAAGGTGAAGTCCGGCCAGGTCATCACCAAGCTGCTCCAGGACCAGGGCCTGGACTACTCCGACGCCCTCGCCGTCGTGAAGGCGGGCGAGGACATTCACGACCTCGCGAAGATCCGCGCCGGGGAGACGCTCACGGTCCGCTCGGATCGCGAGGACGGCACCTTCACGGCGCTCGTCTACCCCCTCGACCGCTTCGGCGAGCGCAGGCTGCACGTCCGGCGGGGCGAGGAGGAGGAGCCCGCGTGGGTCGCCGAGGAGCAGGCCCGGCCGGTCCGCGTCGGCCCCGTGCCCATGGCGGGCAGCGTGGCCGGGTCCTTCTGGGGCACGTGCGAGCGCATGGGCCTCACGGCGGCCAACATCGTCGAGTTCGCCGCGATCTTCGAGTGGGAGGTCGACTTCAACACCCAGGTCCGCGCCGGCGACGGCATCCGCATGGTGATCGAGGACATCCGCGACGCCGAGACCAACGAGCACCTCCGCTTCGGGAAGATCCTCGCCGCCGAGTACAGGTCTTCGGGCAAGGAGTTCGTGGGGGTGCGGTACGAGGACGCCGACGAGACCGTCGGGTACTTCAACGAGGAGGGCCTCGCGAGCCGGAAGATGTTCCTCAAGTCGCCGCTGAAGTTCTCGCGCATCAGCTCGCGGTTCACGAAGCGGCGCTTCCACCCCGTGCTCAAGAAGTGGCGCTCCCACAACGGGGTCGACTACGCGGCGGGCAAGGGCACGCCGGTGCGGGCCATCGGGCGCGGGACCGTCAAGATCTCCGGCACCAAGGGCGGCTACGGCAAGCACGTGCGCCTCCGGCACAACGACAAGTACGGCTCGTCCTACTCGCACCTGAGCCGCATCGCCGTGCGCCGCGGGCAGGTCGTGAACCAGGGCGACGTGGTCGGCTACGTGGGCTCGACGGGCCTCGCCACCGGCCCCCACCTGCACTTCGAGTTCTACGTGAACGGCGCCTACACCAACTTCCTCGCCCAGAAGTTCCCTCGGTCGGAGCCGATCTCCGAGAGGGAGCGGCCCGCGTTCGAGGCGATCCGCGACACCTACCTGCCCATGCTGCGGGCGATCCCCCCAGCCGTGGCGAAGGTCGCCGAGCGGGAGGACCCCGAAGAGGACACCGACGGCGGCTCCGACCTCGATTAGCCCCCATCCGCGCCCTGGCGATCGCCCGCCGCCTCGTTATGGTGCGCAGGTGCGACGCGCCCTCCTCATCGCCCTGCTGACCGCCCTCCCCGGGCTCGCGCGGGCCCAGACCCTCGAGGCGCCGCCTCCGCCGTGGGCCCTCATCGAGATGCCGCGAGACGGGACCACCCGCGCCGCCCTGCCCCTCGTCGTCCGCGGGCTGGACGTGGAAGGGGGCACCGTCTCCACCATCCGCGCCGAGGCGCGCCCCCCCGCGATCGCCGCCCTGCGCGCCCTGGGCGTGGCGGTGACGGTGCTGGCGCCCGACGTGGCGGGGCTGCGCCCGACGTCGACCGGCGCCCGCGGGCCGACCTACCACTCCCCGTCGGAGGTCACGGAGCTCCTGACCGCCCTGGCGGCCGACCGGCCCGACGTCGTGCGGCTGATCGACCTCGGTCGGTCCGTGGAAGGCAGGCCCCTCACCGGCGTCCTCCTCACGGACGAACCCGACCGACGCGAGCTTGACGAGCCGTCGATCCGGTTCCTGGGAACACACCACGGCGACGAGTGGTCTTCCATGGAGGTGGCGGTCGCGGCGATCCAAGAGCTCGTCGACCGCTACCCGGAGGACCCGGCGGTGGCGACGTTGCTCGATCACACCGAAGTCTGGGCTCTCCCGGTGGTGAACCCGGACGGAGTCGTCGACTTCCGCCGGCGCAACGCGAACGGGGTCGACCTGAACCGGAACTACGATCACCCCGGCTTCCAGCCGGGCGGCGCCGCGGGGCCTGCGCCCTTCTCCGAGCCCGAGTCGGCCTCGGTGCGCGCCCTCTCCATGACGCGCGCGTTCCACCACGGCATCACGCTGCACAGCGGCGCGGTGAACATCGGCTGGCCCTGGAACTGGACGATCGATCCCGCGCTCGACGGACCGCTGATGGAGCCGGTGGCCGTCGCGTACGCCGATCGGAACACGACCTCGGGGTTCTGGATCACCCAGGGCGGGGAGTGGTACCTCACCTTCGGCGACCTCAACGACTGGTCCCTGGACACGCAGGGCACGCACGACTTCACGCTCGAGGTGACGCTCGAGAAGGCCCCCGACGAGGACGAGATCCCCGCCTACGTGGACGAGCACCTGGAGGCGACGCTGGCGTTCCTCACGGCGGACGGCGTCACCGGGGTCCGGGGCCGCGTGACCGACCCCGAGGGCCGAGGGCTCGAGGCGATGCTGCTCTCGGACCCGCCCGGGACGGCCACCTGGACGGACCCCGAGACCGGCGCGTACGCCAAGCGGCTGGGGCCGGGCGAGACCGTCCTGGACGTGGTCGCGCCCGGGTTCGCCCCCGCGCAGGTGACCCTGCAGGGCGGGCCCGGGGACACCCTGCCCTGGCAGACGGTCGACCTCCAGCTCGAGCGCGTGGACCCCATCGAGATCGACTGGATCGTCGGCCGGGAGGCGCCCCTCGACGGCGGAGACCTCTGCCTCGCGGGGCGCGATGTCCTGGAGGTCCTGGGACTCGGCGGCCGGGTGCTGCTCCAGCGTCCCTTCTTCCCCCCGGCCGCCCTCGACCTCGACGTCGGTCCCGAGTGCGTGACGGCGACCCTGGACCCCGAGCGCCTCGGGCCTCCCCACCGGCGACGGGGCGAATGGACCCTGCTGATCGAGGACGTCGACGGGGCCGTGCGCGCTCACCTGCCGCTCGCGGTGCTCCTGGCCGAGACGGGCGACGCCGACCTCGTCGTGGAGCCGACCGACGAGGCCGACGTCGTCCGCGTGACCGTCGTGGGCGAGGACCTCCCGTCGGGCGCCCTGCTGCGCTTCTCGGGCCCCGCCGCAGAGCGCGCCCTCCCCTTGCGCCGGGAGCTCGAAGCCGACGCGGCCACGAGCCTGTCCGCGACCGTCGACATCGGCGGGTGGGCCCTCGGCCTCTGGAGCCTCCGGGTCTTCGGAGGGGGGTCCTGGACGGCCTTCCCGGACCGCCTGGAGCGCACCCCCGAGGGCCTCGTCGCGGTGGAGGTCCCCGGAGACGACGACGACGTGGGCGACGACGACGACTCGACCGTCGCGGACGACGACGACAGCGCCGCGATCGACGACGACGACGCAGGCCCCGACCCGACCCCGGACCCGCCCCCCGACGAAGAGGGCGGCTGCGAAGCCTGCTCGTCCTCCTACGCTCCCGGGGCCTCCCCCGGCTTCCTCCTGCTCCCCCTCGCGCTCCGAAGAAGGAGACGATCGTGCTGAAGCTCCCCCTCCCCCTCCTCGCGATCGGCCTGCTCATCGGCTGCGGCGGCGACTCCGGCCCCACGTTCAAGGAAGCCGTGAGCGAGGTCTACGCGCCCTGCCAGGCCGACCCGGTGAAGGTCGCCGCGGCGAAGAAGGCCACGCAGCTCGTCTTTCGACCCTGCGGCTCGAACAACTTCCGCCACTTCGACTGGAACCCGAGCGGGACGCAGCTCTACTACCAGTCGTCCATGGGCCCGTGGGTCCTGAAGGACACGACGGAGCACGTGCAGCTGGGCATCGGCGTGCCCCGCGCGGGTGGGGCCTGGGTGACCGACGACATCGTCGCGTTCCCCGACCAGGACGGCCGCAAGATCGGGATCTACAACGTCCAGAGCAACATCGTGAACTTCGTCGAGCTGGACCAGCACGAGCCCGAGCAGCTGGAGAAGGGCGTCGCGGTCGACTCGATCGTCTTCCTCGCGGCGGACGTGCCGCGCGGCACCAAGGCGATCTACGAGCTGCGGGCCGACACCGCCGAGACCGAGCGGGCGTTCCCCTGGCTGAGCGGGCCGGTGGAGGAGTTCACCTTCCGGGCGTCGCAGAACGTCGTCTGCTACCGGATGCTGGAGGAGACGGCCACCACCTGCGCCGACGGCGAGACGGGCAAGGAGCTGCACCGCCTCGAAGACCGCTCGCGGGCGAGCCTCAGCCCCGACGGGCGCTACCTGGTCTCCGAGGGAGAGGGCGCCGAGGTCTCGGTCTTCACCGGCAGCGGGGGCGACACCCCGGCCCCCGCGACCTTGCCCGGCGGGGCATCATCGAAGATCCGCCCCCCGACCCTGCACGTCCTGGACCGCGAGACCGGCGAGGAGATGGTCTGGGAGGGCGTGCACGGCACCGACTTCGACTGGTACGACTCGTCGCCGTACTTCGCGTCGTACATGCTGTGGGGCTTCGACCAGGTGCCCATGAACCGGAACGTGACGCTCGTGGATCTGCGCCACTTCCTCAAGTCGAAGGGCTGGGCCCCGCCCCTGGCCGTCGACGGCGGCGCCGCTACGGGTTCGGACGTGGTCGAAGGGACGATCCGAGCATCCGACGGAGGTTCTTCGGTCCCTTGAGGCGGCCCGGCCTCTCGTCGCCCTCGAAGCAGACCTCCCCCTCCCCGGTCCGCGGGTGGGCGCAGGCGAAGCAGTCCGCGAACCGCAGGCCGTCGAGGTCTTGGGGGGCGCCCTGCGCGTAGCAGCGCGATCCGGTGGCCTGGTCCCACATGCCCAGTCGGATCCCGAAGGACATCAGCCGCACGTCGAAGCGCTCGCCCAGCTCCGCGCGGTATGCGCCGAGGCTCGCCAACAGGGGCTGCAGGCCCGCCGTGTCCACCGGCCCGTCCCCGTCGATCGCGTCGGCGAGGGCCGCCCCGGGGGCGTACGCGTCGGGGACCAGGAGCGTGAACGTGCCGGCGAGGTTCGCCTCGTCCCAGGCCACCTCCAAGGTCACGTGAGGCGCGGTGACGACGGCGCCCAGCCGCCGCGACAGGCCGCCCACGGCCGCCTCGTCCAGAGCGAACCCCTCGTACAGCGGGGACAGGCCGAGGGGGACGACGAGCACGCGCGGACCGGCCTCGCCGGGCGTGGGCGCTGCGGCCGGAGGCGGCGCCGGGGTGGGCGCAGGGGTGGGTGCCGCGGGAGTCCCCGGGGCGTGGGGATCGTCCGCCGGGGACGGGGCTTCGTCCGCCGTGCCCCCGCACGCGGAGCCGACGAGCACCAGCCCGGCGAGGAGCGCGGTCCTCAGACGAGCCCGCGCTTGCGTCGGACCTCGCTCATGACGCGCTTGTACTCGATGTCCCACTGGGGCGATCCCGGGCGCACGTTCTTGATCCGGCCGCGGACCTCCTTGTCGAGGTCGGCCTCTTCGATCAGGTGCTTGCGGAAGAGGCGCATCACGGTCCGCTTCATGTCCCGGTCGTTGCCGAACACCTCGTCGACGAAGCGCGAGATCATGAAGTTCTCGATGATCTGCCCCGCGATCCAGCGGATGCCGTCGTCGCCCGTGGGGTGCTTGGTCTCGTCCGCGATGGAGCCCTTCACACGCCCGAACTGGTCGTACGTGATCTGGCCGCGCTCCATCACCTCACGGGTGCGCTGGACGACGCGGCTCTCCTGCCGGAGGTACTCCTCCATGATGGCGGCGACGTCCTTCTGGGCGTCTTCCTTGTCGTCCGCCGAGACGACGATGTCGCCCTCGAGGGCGAGGGTGTCGATAATGTCCTCGGCGAGCCGGGGGACCTGAGAGCGGTACAGGCGCATGCCCATGGGAGCGTTTCCTACTTAGAACTTGAACTCGATCCCCCAGCCGAATCGGAACTGGGAGAGGGTGAAGGGCTGGTGCTTCGCTTCGAAGCCCTCGGTGGCCTTCGTCAGGAAGGCCTCCTCGACCTGCAGGTTGAGGTACGCGACCTCGAACACCATGCGGAAGACGTCGTCGGGGTTGATGTGGAACCCCCCGTAGACCTCGCCGCCGACCTCGGGCCCCTGGCTGGACCAGGGGTCGATGTTGTCGGGGTCGCCCAGGTCGTTCTCGCCGGGATCGAGGATCGCGGCTTCGTCGATGCCGAGGTCGGGCCACACGTAGACCCAAGCCACCACGACGCTGCCGCCGATGAACGGCTGGAAGATGCGGAAGAACTCGATGTTCGGGATCGTGACCTCGTACCCGCCGCCCACGGTCAGGGCGAACATGGCCACGTGAGCGGGCCGACGCTGGGGGTCCACGAAGCTGGTGCCGGGGACGGCGTCCTGCGATCGGCCGGGGTTCGGGTTGTCGGGGTCACCCTCGAGGATCGGCTGCTTCCAGGTGAGATCCACGCCCGCGAGGTGGCCGTCGGGGCACTCGATGTTGAACCGGTCCGAGGCGCCGCCGCGGTCGATGCACTCGCCGTCGCCCTTGCCCTGGTTCCAGGACGCGGTGAAGGAGATCTTCATCCCCAGGCCCATGAAGAAGTCGGTGCTGAGCGGCACCGTGAAGCCTGCGCCGAGCCCCAGCGCGGACGCGTCGTCCACCGCAGGCAGGTACCCGTAGCCGCGGAAGCCGAGCCGGAACCAGCGGTGCTCCTCTTCCCACACCTCGAACGCGTTCTTGCCCTTCCAGGGGGTCGAGTTCTCGGCGCCCGCGTCCTCGTCCTTCGCCGCTTCCTCGGGCCATTCGACCTTCTCCGCCTCCAGCGCCGCGTCGATCGCGGCCCGGTTCACGGGCGCAGCGGTCGCGCTGCCCGAGATCCCGAGGACGACGAGGGCGGTGGCGAGCGAGATGATCGGCGGACGGAAAGCCATGGGGACTCCGAGAGAAGGTTCACTGGCGAGAACCGGAGTCTACCTATCAGAACGGGGAAACCGCGTCGAGGCCGTCAGTCCTGCAGGCCGGTGCCCTGGATCCGATGCTCGACCTCGCAGTCGACCGCGCCGTCGGCCCCGCCCGCGGCCCCGGGCTCGCCGTCGACGTCGAAGACGAGGGTCCCGTCGAGGTCCAGGGTGTTGCCGAAGGGCGAGCTGGTGGCGGAGATGCGGATCGACCGGTCCATGAGGTCGTCGTCGCAGGGCCCGGAGAGGTTCCAGGTGCCGCCCACGCCCACGGTGCCGAGCAGCTCGCAGGCGACGTCCGGTCCGACGACGCCGGTGAGCGAGGACCCGTCCTGCCCCATCGTGATGCTCATCGAGCGGGCCGCGTTGTTCTCGAGCGTCCACGCCATGAGGTCGTCGTAGTCGAACTCGAAGCAGCCGTTGTCCAGCAGCGTGAGGGCGATCGTGTAATCCCCCGACACGTCCGGGATCTCGGGGGGCGGCTCCTCCTCGGAGGGGCACCCGGCGAGCGCGACGATCAGGGCGAGGGACAAGGCGGACCGGGTCATTCGGGGTCTCCGAGGAGGTCGAAGGCGCGCTCGAGGCGCTCGACCGTGATGGGCGTCTGGGACTGGGCCCCCGGGGGGAGCCGCTCGTAGGAGAGGCTCTGGGGGGCGTACTTCGTCGCCGCCTTGGCGCGCAGGAAGTCGAGGATCGCCTCGTCGGGACCCCACGCGGAGCCGTCCACCGGGCGATCGAACCGGTGGAGATCGAAGAGGACGTCGCGGTACCGGCGGCCGATGCCGATCCAGGCGTCGACGTCGCCGGGGCCGCCCACCCAGAACAGGATGTAGTCCTTGAACAGCACCTGGAAGTCGGGCCGGGCCTTGCGCGGAGCGTTGGGCGAGGGGACGCCCCCCGACCGGAGCCGATCGAGCGCCGCGATCCGGGCCGACAGGTCCGACTCCACCACGCCGAGGAGCGACGGCGTGGACGGCCGGCGACGGCGTCGCCTCTTGGGCGGGGCCGGCGCCGGCGTCGGCGAGGCGGCGGGCCCGCCCGGGGGCGCGCGCTCGACCATGTCGTCGAAGAGGTCGAGGAAGTCCAGCCCGTCGTCCGCCAGGAGCGCGTCGGCGGACACGTCCTCGGCCGCTGCGGGCAGCTCGACCTCGAGGGCCTCCCCTCCCAGCATGTCCAATCCGCCCCCGAGGTCCTCCCCTCCCGACATGTCGAATCCCCCGCCGAGGTCCTCGGCCGGCGAGAGATCCTCCGGGCGGGCGGCCGCAGCCGGGGCCAGGTCCTCGAACTCGGGAGCCTCGAAGAGGTCGGGGATGGGAGGCGCCGAGTCGTCGAAGCTCGAGATGCGATCGAGCCGGGGCGAAATGAGGGGCACGTCGGTCGGATCGAGCTCGAGCGCCGGGGGCGACGGGGGCGCCGGGGGCGACGGGGGCGACGGAGGATCGACGGGCGTCTCGGGATCGCCCGGCGGCGACAGGCCCGGGGGCACGGTGTGCTCGTCCAGCGCGAACCCCTCCTCGGCGCTCCAGTCGGCCCCGGCGGCGCCCAGGATCGCGTCGCCGCCGCGGACTCGGCCCTCGGGGGAGCGCGGGCCCGGAGCCCGCTTCTTCTTCTTGGGGGGCGCCGGACGACGCGCCAGGCGCTCGAGGAACGTGACGAAGAGGTCGGGCTCGAGTCCGATGTACTCGTAGAGGTGTCCCTCGGCGAGGCCCGGCAGCAGGGGCAGCCGACGGACCATGATCACGCGCTTGGTCACCTCGTCCTCGAAGACCGCGGCGAGTCGATAGTCCCCGGCCTCCACCCGCCTGCCCGCGATCTCGACGTCCGCGGCGTCGGGCGTCCAGAGGACCGTGCCGTCGGCGATGAGCGAGTTCATGAGGACGGAGAAGGTCGCTTCCCCGCTGCAGATGCCCTCGTTGTGCAGCTCGCCGTGCTCCACCACCACCGCCTGGAGCCCCACCGGATCGTCGGCGCGCTTGCCGGGACGCACGCCCGGGATGTCGAGGAGCAGCCCGAGGGCGTCGCCCACGGGGGCCCCCGCGGCTTGCGTCGCCCCTCCGCTCGCCACCCGCGGATCGGGCACGGCGACGGCCGCATAGTCGCCCGTGGCGATCCCGATGCGCAGGGCCCGGGAGAAGGGGTTGGGCCTCACGCCGCGGAAGGGTCCCGGCGCCTGCTCGCGGCGTCGGAGCACGTCCTCACGCAGCGACACGGCGTAGCGGATCGCGTCCAGGGGACGGTCGAAGAGGTCGAGGGTGCGCCCCTCGGAGAAGGACTGGGCGCGGCCGCCCCACCCCGCGAGGTTGCTGCGCACGGCGTACACCGCCTGCAGACAGAGCGCGGCGAAGTCCCCGTCCGACGCGATGACCGGGGTTCGGTCGTCGAACTCCTCGCCCTCCAGGAGCATCGCGTCGACGGTGCGGCTGAAGTCCACGATCTCCACGGCCACGCAGGTCCCGCGTCGGCGCCGAGGGATGAGCTCGCCGGCGCCCGCGAAGTCGATCGCCACCGCCTCCGGGACGAGCGCGCGACCCTGAAGGGACAGGAGGCCCGCCATCGTGTCCACCGGCTCCACGAAGCCTCGGAGCGCGTTGAAGAAGTCCCAACGGAGGACGTCGCGACAGACGGCCAGGTAGCCGTCGAGCAGCTCGAGCACGGCCCCCGGCTGGGAGAAGCGCTTCCAGTCCTTCGACGCGACGACCTTGGGCCGCTTCGGCGGGAGGAAGCCGGCGAGGTGGTGGGCCAGGTAGCGGATCGGCTCCTCCTGCAGGGAGAGGAGCCACGCGATCTTCTCGCCGTGGGACACGTCCAGGGGCGTGCCGTCCGCGTCCGTGGGCTCCAGGCCTGCCGCCTTCGTGACGATGGCGCCGCCCGCGAACCGCTCGAAGAACCAGCTGTCGCGCGGCGTCGGCTCTCCGGCCGCGTCCCGGGCGTCCGCGCTCACGATGAGGGCGCCGAAGAATCCACGGAGGGCCACCCACACGTCGTGCTCCAGGCCCGAGTTGGTCGGGAACAGGGAGCGGAGGTCGAACGCCTCGTGCAGGCCGTCGACGGGGGAGGCGTAGACGAGCGGGTTCGCCCGCAGGACGCTGCCGAGGAGGTCGGGGTTGGACCCGCCCATGAGGTCGGCCACCGCGTGCACGGCCGCTTCGGTGCGATCCAGGATCCCGTGTACGACAGCGAGCTTGAGGGCGGCGTGACGCTGGGGCTCCTTGCGCTCGAGGTCGGCGAGCCCCTGCAGGACGGGCCCGGGGGACTCCCAGGGGTGGAAGAACGTGGACAGGAGGCCCGCCACGTGGAGGTGGAGGACGCCGCCGAGGTCGTGCTCGGCGCCGCTCGCCCGGGCTCGCGCCCACAGGTCGCCCACCACCTGGACGAGCCCGTCCTTTTCCGGGGGCCCGAGGGGCACGTCGCGGCCGTCCATCGCGGCTTCCAGGAGACCGGTCGCGGCCGTCTCCAGCGCCCTCGCGAGGGGGACGGAGGGGAGCACGGGGTAGCCGTAGGCCGCGTCGTCGTCGTCCGCGAACACGAGCGCGCGCAGGGGCGGGACGGCGTACTCGATGCCGGGCAGGAGGGCGATCAGCGCCGCGCGGTCCGGCACGAAGCGGCACTCCCGCAGGACGAGGTCGACGCTCTCGTCCGGCGTGGTCACTCGGCCCCCTCGGCGGCCGGGTCGTCGGACGCGGGCTCCACGGCCTCCCCCTCGGCGGGCGAGTCTTCGGGCTCGGGCGGCGGCTCGGGCTCCGCGGGGGCGTCCTCAGTGAGGATCAGCTCGAGCATCCGAAGCTCCCCGGGGGTGACGTCCAGGGGCAGGCCCAGCAGCGGCAGGCGCACCGGGCGCGGCCGCGTGAACACGATCGGGTACGGGAGGATCCGCGCGCCGCGCGTGTCCACCTCGTAGACGAGCGGGTAGGAGACGTCCAACGGGTCGCCGTCGTGCGCGCCGAACTCGATGCCCGCGACGACCTGCTGCACGCAGGGCACCAACGACTCCGGCGCCTTGCCCCGGTCCACCTCGATCGACCCCGCCTCACCCTCGCGATCGACCACGAACGTGACGGACGCCCCTCCCTCGGGCTTGCTCCGCAGAGACGCGCGGAAGCAGGCGAAGAAGCCGTCCGTGGCCGCGTGCAGCCGGTCTCGGAGCTCGTCCGAGGTCAGGTACCGATCGGTGGGTGAGCCGGGCCAGTCGAGGCGGTCCTTCGGGTCGCCCCCCATGCCCTGGGCGAGCGCCGCGCCGGGCAGGAGCCCCGCGAGGACGGCCGCTGTGGTGAGCAGGCGGATCACTTCCCGTCCTCCGCGCGCAGGCTGCCGACCACCCGCTCCGTCTGCTTCACCCGGCCCCTCAGCGTCCCGTTGGAGCGCGTCGACTCGACGGTGCGCTCCCAGTCGAAGGCGAAGTCGTGCTGGAGGAGCGCGCGGGCGCCGCGGGACAGGACCATCGTCCCCGACACGGTCCCCTTGCCGGTGATCTTCATCGGCCGCGCCGGGTGCTTGTCCTTCCCGGTCTCCGTGATCTCGCCCCGGTAGGAGATGGCCGTGCAGCCGCGACAGCCGTCGGGCGCCTCGGCCTTCTCGAACGCGACGATCCAGTTCTGGTCCCGGGTGACGAAGGCGTCCACGGGCACGCGGACCCGGTAGCTGGAGGGGACCGGCCGGCCCACCCGGGGCACGTCGCGCGGGAGGCGCATGACCGTCTGGAGGAGCAGCTCCGAGACGAGATCGCCGCCGCGGCCTGCCCCCGCGAGGTGCGCCCACCCCGACGAGTCCAGCAGTTCTCCGCTGGGCAGCACGCGGAACGACACCGACTTGCCCTCGAGCACGTCCGTGTCGAGCGGGGCGGGCTCGCCGCCGGCGCGGGCGATCGTGCCGTCCAGGTCCACGAGGCGCGTGACGAGGCCGCTGGAGAAGTCCCGAAAGACCCGCGCGAGCAGCCGCTCGACCCGACCCTCGAGCCGCGTCTCCACGGTGGCGATGCGCGACGTCAGCGAGCCGATGTCGTAGTCGTCCGCCTCCGCCGGCAGGTGGTCCATGGCGGTGGTGGTCGTGCGGGTGAGCTCGAACCGGAAGGACTCGATCCGGTCCTCGATGAAGCCGTATCTCAGGCTTCGGCGCGCCGCGTCCGCCGGGGTCGCCGTCGAGAGACAGAGGAGGAGGAGGGCGAGGGTCGCGAGGACACGGAGAGCGACACGACGGCGAGCGGGAGGATGCACGGCGTCGGACGATAGCGGGGCGCCGAGCGTCGTGCGTGAAGTACCATTCGGGGAGGGTCCGGGAGCCCCCGCCCCGAGGCGAAAAACGCCGCCGCGCCGGGCACTTCCGGCGCGATCTTCGAGCCGAGGTTGTCCACACGTGGGGAAAACGCCGACACGACGCACCCGGACCCACCGCCTCGACGGACGAGAAGCGGCGAAAACGGGCCCTGGAGGCCGATTTCGGAAGTTGCCCCGAATCCGAGCAAACCGGGGAAAGTCCAACGGAATCAGGCCCGAACGGGGCTTTACCAGAGATGCTCCACAGAGTTCTCCACAGGCCCGCCGGTGCTCAGGTGGAGGCAATCCGGAGAACCCCGCGGAATCGCAGGAAGAAACGGTGCGATCCCCAGTGGACTCCACAGAGTTTTCAACACCCGCGCTGGACTCGCGGGCGGCCGGCGTCGCGATCCTGGCGGCCGGTCGGGGGTCGCGCATGGGCCGGAGCAAGCCGCTCCTGCCGTGGGGCGACGGGCTGCTCCTGGGGGCATGGATCGCGCGGTTCCGGGAGGCCGGGTTCGGCCCCGTCGCGGTGGTGTGCGGGGACGACCTGGACGCGATCCGGGAGGCGGTCGGCGAGGTCGACGACGTCCGGTGGATCGCGAACCCCGACGTGGACGGCTCCGGCCCCCGGGAGAGCCTCCTCCTCGCCCTGGACGCGCTGCCCGCCGACCTCCCCGCCTGGTTCACGCCCGTCGACGTGCCCGTGGTCGCCGCCTCCGTCCTCCACCGCGTCGCGGCGGGCTATCGCTCCGCGGACCCCACGCCCCTCGCCGCCCTCCCCACCCACGCCGGTCGAGACGGACACCCCGTGCTGGCGGGACCCGACCTCATTCGACGCCTCTACGAGGGCGAGCGCGGGGACCGGATCGACGAGCTGTTCTCCTGGGCCACGCGCCGCCTGCTGCGGATCCCCGTGGAGGACCCGAGCGTGCTCGGGAACATGAACCGACCGGAGGACTACGTGCGCTTCGCGGCGGCCACCAAGGCCTGAGCGCGGGCCGGATCGACCGGCGCGGTGGTCACGCCGCCGACCTTGAGGGCGGTCCCCACGATCGCGCCGTGGGCGCTCGCCAGCAGGGTGCCCACCGTCTCCAGCGTGACCCCGGAGCCGACGTAGACGGGCGCCGCCCCGGCCGCCTCGACGACGTCCCGCAGCTCGGTCGTGGACACGGGCCGGCCGGTGCCGGAGCCGGTGACGATCACGGCGTCGGCGCGGCCTCGATGCACCAGGTCGGCCACGTCCTCCGCGAGGGGCCGGGGCGGTCCCAGGGCGGTGGAGTGCTTGACGGCGACGTCGGCCCAGATCGCGACGTCCCCGCCCCACGCCTCGCGGAGCCGCAGGGTCTCCCACGCCCGCCCCTCGATCACGCCCTGGTCGGTCACCCGCGCCCCCGAGTGCACGTTCACGCGGATGGCGTCGGCGCCCGCGGCGGTGGCGACCGCGAGGGCCGCCGCGGCGTCGTTTCGCAGCACGTTGATGCCCAGAGAGACCGTGGACGGGAGGCGCGCGCGGAGGGCCGTCGCGACCCGGGTCATGGCGGCCACCGTCACGGCGGGGACGGCGCCGGGGTGGAACGGGACGTCGCCGTAGTTCTCCACGAACACCCCGTCGAAGCCGGCGTCGGCGAGCACACCCGCGTCCGCCAGGGCCCGCTCCAGGGTCTCCTGCAGGGGACGCGCGCGGGGGGCGCCGGGGAGGGCCCCGAGGTGGACCATCCCGACGAGGGCGGGTGACGTACGCAGCACCGCTGCTGTATAGCAGCAGGGTGTTCGGCCCCCTCCCTCGCGGCCCCGTCGCGGCGGTCCTCGTCTCGCTGCTCGTCGCGGGTTGTGCCCACGCGCCCACGCCCCTCGATTTCCGCGTCGACCCCGTGGCCGTCGGTTTGGACGCCCGGCGCGCGGCGGCCGTCACCGAGTACAACGATCTCGCCGATCGCCTCCAGGCCGTCGCGGGCCACTACGACGAGCAGGTGGGCAAGAACCACCTCAAGTTGCGCCTCATGGGCGTCCTGTCCGCGGTGAGCGTGGCGACGGCGGCGGGACTGGTCCCCCCCGCGGTGCATCCCGAGATGCCGGACTTCGGGCGGCGCCTCCTCGCCACTTTCTCCGTGTCCTTGGCGGCCAACGGCGTGGTGTTCGGGCTGGTGCCGCACGCCCACCAGTACTTCCTCAAGGAGGTCGGCTACCAGCGGCAGGCGCACGCGGCGCGGGGCGCGTACTCGGCCGTCGCCACCGACTGCGGCCCGACCCGCCTGGCGGATCCCGACTCCGTGCCGGAGAGCCTCGACGCCTGCGTGAACCGCATGCGCGACGCGCTGGACGACGCCCTCCGCTTCGAGGTCGACAGCCCGTGCAAGCCGCCCACCGCCGAGGACCTGGGGCGTCGCCTGGACGCGGCCCGGGACGCCCGAGCGCGATGACGGCCCCCGTGGACATCGCCGTCGATCTGAGGCGGCGCGTCGCCCGCGACGCCCTGCTGGATCCCTTCGGCTGGGTCGGCCTCGCGGTGGTCGCCCTCGTGCTCCATGGGCTCGCGGCGGACGCGGCGGTGGACGCCGGACGGGCGGCGGCGGTGGTGTTCGCGACCCTCGCGGTCCTCTGCACGGTCTCGCACCGCACCGCCGACTTCCTCCTCTTCGGCACCCCCGAGAACGACTTCCTGCGCACCCAGCCGCTGGGCCCTCGCGGGCTCCTGAGGGTGCGCGAGGCGGAGCTGGGTTGGTGGTCGATGCCGCCGAGGATCCTCGCCGCCGCGTGCGGATTCGGGGCGGCCGGACTGCCGGGCGCCGTGGCGGTCTTCGTGGCCGGGACGGTGCTCGATCGAGCCGCGCTGCGGGCCGCCGTCGTCCTCCGGGATCGCCTCGCCGGGTCGGCCCCGCGGGCGGGCGGGCTCCCCGCCGCCGTCGGAGCCGGCGCGATCGTCCTCGTCCCTCCGGGCCTCGCGCTCCCGCCGGAGGTCGCCGTGCCCTTCGCCGCCGTGGCCGTCTGCGCCGTCGCGGCGGTCCTCGGGTTCGGGGTCGGTCGCGGACTCGACGGGACCTTCGACCTCCGCTACGCCCGGGCGGCCTCCGTCGCGGACCGCGCCGAGCGCCTCGCCCTGCCCCGCCTCTGGCGCGTCCTCGAGCGCCTCGTCCCCCTCCCCGCCCCGATCCGCGCGCGCTGGACGCGCGACGTCGTGCTGCTGGCGCGGGGTTGGGACGGCCGGGCGCTGTTCCTGCTCCTGCTCTCGCCCCTCGCGGGCGTCTTCCTCGCGGGAGAGCTGCAGGGGCACCTGCGGCCCGAGGCGTTCCTGTGGCGCGTCCTGCAGGCCACGGCCCTGGGCGGGGCGGCCGTCGCGTATGCGGCCGGCCCCGGGGTGCATGTCCTGCGGAACGCCGCGATGGTCTGGGAGCGGACCGCGCCCCGGCCGGGGGCCCGCGCGTCCCTGGCCGCGCACGCCTACGCGGGCGCCTTCGCCCTGCTGCACGGCGGGATCATCCTCGCCGTCGCGGCCTGGGCCGACGGCGGCCGCCACCTCGGCATGCTCGCCACGGTGGCGCCCGCGGTGCTCGCGCTCGAGCTCGCCATGGCCCACTACACCGTCGCCTACGCGATGACACGCACGGTGGGGCGTCGCATCGCGGGGGAGGCGACCCTCGCGTTCGCCCTGCCCGTCGTGGCCGTGGCCGTGGCGGGGGCGTCCTTGGTTCATCCCCTCCTCGGTCTGGTCTACTTCGCGGGCACCGCCGGCATGTACGCCCGCGGCGTCGACCGCTACGACGGCGTGGAGGTGACCTGGTGAACAACCGATCGATGGCCGAATCGGACGCGCTCCGCGAGGAGCCGCGGGCGGGTTCGCCCAAGGAGCGCGGAGCGCTCCCGTGATCTTGGTGGAGGGAGTGGAGAAGTCCTACGGGGACACCCGCGCCCTCGCGGGCGTGTCCTTCACGGTGCAGCCGGGGGAGGTGTTCGGGCTGCTGGGCGCGAACGGCGCGGGCAAGACGACGCTCAACCGCTGCATCGCCACCCTGATCCGCCCCGACGCGGGCCGCATCGAGGTGGCGGGCGCCGACCCGGCCACGGACCCCGACGGCGTGCGGTCCGCCCTCGGCTACCTCGCGGAGTTCCCTCAGCTCTACCCCGCCCTGTCGGCGGACGAGTTCCTGCGCTTCGCGGGGGGCCTCCGAGGCGTGACGGGCGACGAGCTCACCACACGCATCGAGCGCTGGCTCGAGCTGTTCGAGCTCAAGGACGCCCGCGGCCGCGCCCTCAAGGGGTTCAGCCAGGGCATGTTGCGCAAGACGGCCCTCGCCGCAGCCTTGTTGGGAGAGCCCCGCGTGGTGCTCCTGGACGAGCCCACCAACGGCCTCGACCCGCCGTCCGTGTACCTGTTCCGCAGGGTGGTCGAGGGGCTCCGCGAACAGGGGAAGACCGTGCTCCTGTCGTCCCACGTGCTGCCGTTCGTCGCGAAGGTCTGCGATCGCATCGGCGTCCTCGCCCACGGCCGCCTGCAGGCCGTCGGGACCCTGGCGGATCTCCAGCAGGCCGCGGGGCTGCCCGACGCGGATCTCGAGCAGCTGTTCCTGCACTTCTCGGGGCTCGACGAGGAGCTCCTGGACCGGCTCGCGGTCGCGGGCCTGCGGGGCAGCGGGGCGCCCTGAGCGGCCGACCCCGGCCCGCCTTAGAGGAACGCGGCGATCCAGCCCGTCGTCACGGCGGCGAGCGCGACGATCCGCTGCGAGGGCCCCAGCGCGCCGACCGCGAGTCCCCAAGCCGCGGCCACCGCGGCCGCTGCCCAACCCTGCGCCGTCGCCGCCTGGAGCAGCCCGGCGCCGAGCAGGAGGGGCCCGGCGACGGCGACCAGCGGGGCCGCCCAAGCCGCCGCGTGTGCGCGCAGGTTTCGACGTCCGTGGAGGCTCTTCTCTCCCCCCACGAGGATGCCCGTCCCGCCCGCGATCACCCCCGCGGCCATCCCCCAGGACACGGCCCCGAGCCCCGCCACCACCCGCTCCGCCAGAGCACCGGCGGGCAGCGCCCAGAGCAGGGAGTCGCCGAGGACCGCGTCCAGGCCGAGGAGGGCGGTCGAGGCCGCGACGGCGCCCCACAGCGCGTGCTCGGCCGCGCGTGCGCTGAGCGGGACCTCTTCGGGGTGCTCCGCCACCACGGCCGCGTCCGACGACCAGTAGGGATAGAAGTTGAACCACTGGTGGGGCTGGTTCGCGATCTGCTCCTCGAGGAGGGCCACGAAGCGCGCTGTGACTTCGTCCGGGTCTCGACCGTCGAGATCGAGGGGGTCGGCCACGACGCGATAGCGCGCGACCCCCACCCGAAAGACCGACACGACGACGGCCGTGGCCCGGGCCGTGAGGGCGATGCGGACGGGCCCGCGAGGGACGGGGACGCGCTCCCCGAAGAAGGGCACCTCCACGGTCTCGTCGTCGGTGCCGGGGAGCACGCGGTCGGCCTTGAAGCACAGGATCTCCCCCGCCCGCAGCGCCTTCAGCATCTTCAACCCGCTCCGCACCGTGCCGTCCGCGACGATGGTCGAGGACTGCCCGCCGATGCCCTTCGCCGGATCGCCGACCCCGGAGAGGAGCGCCCCGGCCCCCGGATCCGCGACCGCCACCGGCCGCACCGGCCGACCCAGCTCCTCGAGCGCCACCGAGCCGAACTCTAGCGCTCCGCAGTGCCCGCCGAGGAACACCAGCGCCCCGTCGCCGGCGACGGCCTGCTCGATGATCTCGATCCCCGTGGACCCTTCGCGGTCCAGCGTCGGGCGGAGCCTCCCGGACATCAGGTGCCAGCGCTCCACGAGCACGGCCGAGTACGCGAAGTAGGCGCGCAGCGCGTACCAGAGGGTCGGTCGCCGTCCCATCCGCTGCATCGCCCGCTGCACCGCGATGCGCGGGTGGTTGAAGTGGATGAACCACATGAGCACGAGCGGCCAGACCAGGACCTCCGCGACCCGCAGCGGCAGGAACCGCAGCAGCGAGTCGAGGACGCGGAGCCCGAGGGGCGTTCCGGACGGCGTCGCGCGCCACGTCGCGCGGGGGGCGCCCGAGTCGTTGATCGTGGGGTCCGGGGAGGTGACTGTCATGTTCGGGACCGGGCGCTTGACGCCCCGGATCGGCTCCCTTAAAAACCCGGCTCGGCACGGCCGGAGGCCCCCGAAAAGGCGCGGCAGGGTAGCTCAGCTGGTTAGAGCGCGCGACTCATAATCGCGAGGTCGAGGGTTCGAGTCCCTCCCCTGCTACCACGCCTCCGGGACGCCGACCCCGACCCCGTCTAGAGCGTCTTCGCCAGCTCCTTCTCGACGACCGTCAGGTTGTCGCGGACGCGCCCCGCGTACGTGCTCTCCGGGAACTCGTCCAGGAGCCCGCGCAGCAGCCCCGCGATCTCTTCGAGGGCCTGCTTCTTGAGGGTCGCGTCGGGCTTCTTCCGCGCCGACACGAACAGCTTCCCGGCGCGCTCGCGCTCGGCCTTGACCAAGGTGTCGATGGCCGAGCGGGCCTCGTCCCGGGCTTGGGTCTGCAGCGCGCTCCCGTCCAGGGCGCGATAGGCGGTGACGGCGTCCCGATAGCGCTCCGCCGCGACGTGGGCCCGGGCGTCCGCGAGGAGGGTCTGCAGCCGCTGCTCCTCCGCGACCACGGCCACGCTGCCCGCCTCCTTGGCGCGGCTGCGGTACCAGCCGCGGAGGCGTCGCACCTCGGCGATGTCCCAGGCACCGTCGGGCAGGGCCTCCACGCCGTCGAGCAGGTCCCCCACCGCGTCCCACGGTCCGGGGCCGGCGAGGAGCGCGTCCGAACGGTCCAGCCGCTCCGTCGCCAGCTCCTCGGCTTCCTCCTGAACCGTCGCGCGCAGCGCCTCGGCGCGCGCGACCACCTCTCGGTCCTCGCCGTCGGCGATCAGGGCGTCCAGCGCCAGGGCCGCGCCCCCGAGGTCGCCGCCCTCTCGAAGGGCCCCCGCCTCGGCGAGGGCCGCGGCGTCCGGACCGAGGGCCGTCGCCCGCGCGACTCCTTCCCGGACCCGCGCCTGCTCGACCAGATCCGCCGCGGACTCGGCGGCGGCGCCGGCCTCTCGGAACAGCCGCTCGGCGAGGCCCGCCTCGTTCGCCTCCAAGGCCCACTCTCCGAGCACCATGGCGAGGCGTGGGGCGTCGACCCCGGCGTCGTTGAGGCCGTCCAGCACCTCGAGGCCGAGCTGCACCGCGGCGGCGACGTCGCCCTCGTCTCGAAGACGACTCGCCTCGGCGAGCGTCGGCGGGGGCGGAGCGGGCTCCACGACGACCGGGGATCCGCCCCCCTCCGCGGCCCGGGCGAGCGCCCTGAGGCGGCGGTTCTCGGTCTCGAGCTCACGGATCCTGCGGGTGTCCTCGGGGCGGGGCTCGCTCGCGGCGGTCGAGCCGCTCGTCTCCGTGTTCGTCCGCTCGAACGGACAGCCGGCCAGCGCGAGGGCCATCAAGAGCGTCGGGATGATCGAGGCGCGCATCAACGAACCGTCTCCACGGGGGCGAGGGGCGCGAAGGCCCGAGGCTCGCGCCGACGGTACAGGATCGTCGTGCCCGCGGACCTGTCGGCGACCTCCGCGTCGGGCTCGCCGGTCCCGCCGGGACCCTTGGGCGCGGCCTCCACCGGGAGCCCGGTGCGCAGGTCGATCCGGGCGGGGACCAGGGACGCGTGCCAGGCCAGGGGGACCACGTCCGCGCCGCTGAACGCGAGGTCCGCGAGGTCGAGCCGATCCCCCAGCAGGCTCGCGCGGCCCACGCCTCGGGCCGCCTCGATCCACACCGGCAGGCTGCCCGACGCGCCGGCGATGCGGATCGAGCCGCGGCGCATCTCCCGGTTGTCGTCGTAACCGACGTAGGCCGCCACCACGAGGCCGTCCTCGACCCGGAGGCGATCGCTCCCGGCCGCCACGCCCGGGACGAACCCCACAAAGGCGGAGTTGCGGTAGGAGTTGGTCGTCCCCGTCTTCCCGAAGAGCGGCACGGCGAGGCCGAGGTCCGCCAGTTCCTTGCTGCGCTCTTCAGTAGACGCCGTGGGCTTCACGCGGCCCCGCGCCCGTCCCCCGGTGCCGTGGTCGACCACCGCGCCGAGCATCGCGGCAAGCTCCGCCGACAGCGCCGGGTCGTGCACGGGCCGGGAGTCGCGGTCGAGCCGGAAGATCAGCGTGCCGTCCGCCGTCCGCACCTCGGAGACCATCCCCACCGCCGGGAGCGCGCCGAGGTCGTCGGCCTGAGAGGCGTACTCGAGGCCGGGAGCGGGCGACTCGGGCGCCGGCACCAGCGCGTCCGAGAAGAACCGGTACGTCTCCCCCCGCAGGATCAGCTGGTACATCAGCGCCGCCTCGAGGAGCGTGACGTCCGAGGACCCCAGCGGCATCGAGAGGACCGGCGTGATCTCGGAGCGGACCCCGGCCGTGCGCGCCAAGCGCTCGACGTAGCGAAGGTTCGCCAGCACTCGGTAGTCCCGGCAGTACGCCAGCAGCGACGGGCTGTAGAGCTCCGGCTTGGCGCCCAGCCGGCGGCGCGCGGCCTCGACGGCGCTGCGGACGCGCTCGACCACGCGGGGAGTGAGGAGGCCTTCGAGCAACACGTGGTCGGGGTCCAGGAGCTCGATCCATCGGAACGCGGCCCCGGCGCCCGAGGGTGCCTCGGCCGACTCGTCCTCCGCCGCGACGGCCTCGGCGGCCGCGTCGGGCTCGTGAGTCCGCTCCACGGCTCCATCCGCCGCCTGCTCCTCGGCGACCACGTCGAAGGGGTCCGGCTCGGCGTCCGCCTCTTCGGAGTCGGGGGCGTCCTCGTCCTCACCCGGCGGCGGCTCGACCGGCTCCTCGGCGATCGAGAGCGGCGACTCCCCCGCGAGCACGCGCTGCAGCAGCGAGGTGGTGAGGGGCTCCCAGCCGTCGGGAGGGACCTCGGCCCACCCGAGGCGCGGCCGCGGCCCCGGCGCGGGCACCAGGTACAGGCCCTGCAGCGCCTCCGGCCACGGGTCCTGCCCGCTCCGCACCGTCTCCAGCAGGGCGCGACGGGCCTCCGTGAACGTCCCGGCCAGGCGCTCCTGGCGGAGGAAGTTGGCCCGAAGGAGCCCGCGACGCGTCGCCAGCTCGGCGGCGGGGAGTCGGTCCGGATTCTCCTCGAGCCGCTCGGCCTCGGCCCCGAAGCCGATCCCGTAGCGCAGGTCCGCGAGGATCTCGCCGTCCCGATCGAGGCCGTCGAACGCGAGATCGACGATGAGGTCCTCCTTGACCCGATCGAACAGGCCGTCGACGAGCTTCTGCTCCGTCGGCAGCACCCCGGCGTCCTGCACACGCCGCACGAACTCGCCCCGGGGCTCGCCCGGCCGGGGCAGCAGGTCGGCCGCCTCCGCCACGCGTCGGAACTGCTCCTCGTTGAGCCGGTCCGAGAGCGTGTACAGCAGCTCCACCGAGGCGAGGTTCTCGGACTTCGCCGTGGCCCAAGCCATCGACACCGACTCGGGGGCGCCGCGGTGGTCCGGCCGCGGGTAGTAGAAGGTCGTCTGGTAGGGGAAGACCGCCCGCCGGTTGTCGAGGGGGTCCATGGAGGACCATCCCAGCTGCAGGGCGGCCTGGAAGATGAAGGGCTTCCACGTCGAGCCGAACTGCCGCTTCGCCACGGCGGCCCGGTTGAAGTCGGCGTTGCGCGCTCCTCCCACCATGGCGCGGACCTCGCCCCGCTCGAGGATGATGACGGCCCCTTGGAGCTCGGTCGTCGTCTCCCAGTCGAGGACCGGGGTCCCGTCATCGGCGAGGCTCCGGATGGAGACCTGCACGCCCTCGCCCACGTGAGGCTCGACCTCTTCGAGGAAGGCGGTGACGTCCTTCCGCTTGACCGTCGTCCACGTGTTCTCGGCCTTCGCCTTGGCGAGCGCGAGGGCCATGCGCTGGTTGGCGGCGGCGTCGAGCGTCCCTTCGATGCCCCCGAGCTCGACCGTCGCCGTGCGCTTCTTCGGGTCGACGCCCGTGAGCACGCCGCGGTGGAAGCTGCGAGGGACGACCGCGTCCGCGTCGATCGGACGCAGCTTCGGCGCGGCCGTCAGCAGGGCCTCCACCTCGGGCGCCTCGAGCTGAACGCCGACGTTCGAGAGGTGGTGCCGCAGCCCGTAGACCGACGCCTCCTGCATCTGGCGATCGAGGGTGGTGGTGATGCGCAGGCCCGCGGTCCCGGGATCGTCGATCCCGTGTGCGGCGAGCACCTCCCGGATCGGCGACCGCGCCAGCTCGCGCTCCACCTCGTCGAGCACCACCGAACGCTCGTAGCGGAACGTGCCGCGCGAGAATGGCAGGTCCCGGCTGATCGCTGCCTCGTAGGCGGGGAGGTCGATGCGGCCGTCGTCGAGCATGCGGCCGAGCACGTAGTGGGCGCGATCCCGGGACCGCTCTCGGTTTCGAGCCGCCCGGGCGTCGCCGGCGACCCACGGGTTGTAGCGCTCGGGGGACTTCACGACCCCCGCGAGGAACGCGCACTCGAGCAGGTCGAGCTCCGAGACCTCCTTGTCGAAGAAGAAGCGCGCGGCGATCGCGAGGCCTCGGCCGTTGCCGTTCACGTAGAACTGGTTCGAGTAGAACTCGAGGATCTCCTCCTTCGAGTAGTGAGCCTCGAGGCGCAGGCCGTTCACCAGCTCCTTCAGCTTCTCCTCGTAGGTCCGCGCGCGTCGCTTGAAGAGGTTCTTCGCGGTCTGCTGGGTGAGCGTCGAGCCGCCCGCCACCACCCGGCCCGCCAGCAGGTTCTCCTTCATGGCCCGGGAGATGCCGCGGATCGAGAAGCCGAAGTGCGTCCAGTAGTCCTGGTCCTCGGCGGACACCAGCGCGTCGACGAAGTCCCGGGGCATCGCGTCGAAGGGCACGTACTGACGGTGCTGTTCGTCGAAGAAGACCCCGATCTTCGTGGCTCCGTCGCGGTAGTAGACCGGCGACTCCTGGCTGATCAGGCGCTGGATGTGGTCCCTGGCGAGGTGGTCGCCCGGCTCCTCCACGACGTGCTTTCGATACAGGACGTAGAGGACGATCGTCCCGATCAGGGCCGTGGCGAGGCCCGCGAGGACGAGCGCGCGGAGGACGCGCCGGAAGCGCCCGAAGCGGCGCGGGGCCTCACTCATGGTCCCGCCCCACCTCCGCGAGGAGCGTCTCCCACCGCGCCACCGCGGGGCCCTCCCCCGAACGCTCGGCCGTGGCCCGGGCGGCCGCGCGCAGCTCCGGCGCCCGCGACGGGTCCAGCAGCTCGTCGATCGCGGCCGCGATCCCGGCCGCGTCGTTCGGATCCTCCACGACCCTCACGGCCTCGCAGTCGGCGATCGCCTCCACCGCGCCGTTGCAGCCCGAGGTGACCACCGGGACCCCGCAGGCCAGGGCCTCGAGCGTGACGTTGGCGAAGGGGTCGTGGCGCGTGGGGAGCACCACGAGGTCCGAGGCGGCGTACAGCTTCTCGGGCGCGTCGTGCCCGGGGAGGAAGGTGACGTGCCCGCGCAGGCCGAGCGCCTCGGCTTGGGCCGCGAACCGATCCCGACGACGGTCGCCACCCACGACGAGCAGGCGCAGGTCCTCGTGCCCCGATTCGAGCTTCGTGAGCGCGTGCAGCACCGAGTCCAGGCCCTTCCTCCAGAAGTCGCTCCCCACGAACAGCAACACCAGCTCTTCGGGTCGAAGTCCCAGCGCGGCGCGGGTGTCCTGGAAGAAGAGGGAGCGCCCCTTCGGATGGAAGCGGTCGAGGTCGGTCCCGTTGGGGATGACGCGCACGCCCCCGGCGGCCGCCCCGTAGGCCGCGACGAGGTCGTCCTTCGCTCGCTCGGAGGGCACCACGACCGTCGACGAGGCGAGCGCGCGGCGCTCGTGCCACAGGAGGAAGCGGTGCTTGAGCGACCACTCGAGCGACCACCGCTCGACCGTGCCCGTGGCGTGGGACCGCAGGAGGTCGAACCACGTGCGATGGCAGCCGCCGCCTGCGCGGTAGACGTCGCGCGGGCCCGTGCGGCCGAGGTGGAGGACGGCGTCGTACCGGCGGCGGTTCACCCGGAGGGCCGCGGACGCGAAGAGGAGCAGCGCCCGAAGGATCGCCGAGGGCCCCTTCCCGAGCAGCGCCCGGAACGACGCGACCCGGGTGCGACGGAACCGGGGGTCCACGTCCGCGCAATAGATCTCGATGTCGTGGCCCCGCTCGTGGAGGCCGCGGGTGAGGCCCTCGAGGAACCGCTCCGTGCCGCCGTCGAGCCCGAACCGCCGATGGACGAGGGCGAGCTTCACTGCACCCTCCGGGCGAGCCGATAGGCCCGGGCCGTGCCCTTCGCGCCGACCCACGCGATCGTCCAGCCGCGACGCCCGTCGAGGGGCGCGGTGACGGCCTTCCGCGCCCAGTGGGCGACCCCGTGCAGCGCGGGCGCCCACGGCGCGGGGCGGCCTCCGGCGGCGATGCCGGCGGCCTTGGTGCGGGCGTGGCGGACGGTCCCGCGCACGTACGCGCGCGTGGAGCGGTCGGGGTCGTGGTGGAGGACGCCGGGGAGGACGGGGCCGCGCGCGCCCACGACCCGATCGTGAGGATCGACGCCCCCCCAGCGGGCCCGACGGCGGTCGAACAGGCGGACGTGGAGGTCGCGCCCCCAGCCCGTGGCGCGGATCGGCCGCCCGTCGAGGAAGTTCACGCGGCGGACGCGCGCCCCCGACTCACCCACGGAGTTCATCGCCGCGGCGGCGCCTCCGAGGGCGGCCCCGAGCGTCTCGTCCACCCGCTCGTCGGCGTCCAGCGACACGATCCAGTGGTGAGCGGCGTGGTCGGCGCCCCACTGCTTCTGGGCGACGTACCCCTCCCATGGGTGCGAGAGGACCCGCGCCCCCGCAGCGCGGGCCACGTCGGCGGTGTCGTCTCGGGAGCCTCCGTCGACCACCAGCACCTCATCGACCCACGGCAGGACGGACGCCACCGCGGCGCCCACGCGGGCGGCTTCGTTGGCGGCGACGATGACGGCGGAGAGCGGCACGAACGGGGGACGCATCGCGGAGGAGGTGTAGCACAGGACCGGCCTCGGGGACCGCCGCGCGGACGCGGGTTGACAGGCCGCCGAGCCCCCCGGACAATCCCTGCCCCTGAGGCGACGTGGCCAAGTGGTAAGGCAAGGGATTGCAAATCCCTCATTCACCGGTTCGAGTCCGGTCGTCGCCTCCATCATTCCCCCGACATCGACGCGATCTCCCACGCGCGGACCTCCGCCGCGGCCCCCCTTCGTGCGCGTGCCCTTGTCACGCACCCGCGAGGGCTTAGACTCTGCAATCCATTCGCAGCAGTAGGCCCGCCAGGGTCCCGCGGGAGCCCAGATGCAGGAGCAGGAGAGTGCGTTCGTAGAGCGCTTCATGGAGAGCGAGCTGCTCCAGGCGGAGTGGGTCCTCTACTTCCTGATCGTCGTGTTCGTCGCGTCGACGGTCGTCGTTCTGTGGAAGATCGTCCAGTTCGCCCTCAACGCCCGCAAGGCCCGGGAGCTGCGCCGCAAGGTGGCCACGCTCGTGGGCGGGGGCGACCTCGACGCCTTCCGCACGGACGTGGAGGAGCTCGACTGCCTCGAGGCGAAGGTCCTCCAGCACGCCCTGCGCTACGCGGAGAACGGGAGTGAGGTCGTCGACCAGCAGATGGGCGTCGCGATGCAGCGCGGCAAGGAGCGGATCGAGCTCGGCCTGACCTTCCTCGGCACCGTCGGCGCCAACGCCCCGTTCGTGGGGCTGTTCGGCACCGTCCTGGGCATCATCCGCGCGTTCCGCGACCTCTCCCTGGAGAGCAGCGAGGGAGCGCAGGCCGTGATGGCGGGCATCTCCGAGGCCCTGGTCGCCACGGCGGTCGGGCTGCTCGTCGCGATCCCCGCGGTGGTCGCCTACAACTACCTCCAGCGCGAGGTCAAGAAGACGCTCAGCTCGAGCGGCGCCCTGAACCAGCAGGTGCTGTTCCGCCTCCGCGCGGAGCAGTGAGGTGGGCGCGAGCTTCGACCCCGGGGGCGACGACGAGCCGATCACCGCGATCAACATCACGCCGATGGTGGACATCATCCTGGTGCTGCTGATCATCTTCATGGTGACCGCGTCCATCATCAACGCGCCGTCGATCAAGGTGGAGCTGCCCGACGCCGCCACCGGCGAGGAGACCGAGACCACGAACCTCGGGATCACGCTCGACGCACAGGCCAACTGGTACCTCAACGGCGAGCCCACCACCGAGCAGGACCTGCGCACGCTGATCCGCGCGGAGCTGAAGACCGGCAACGAGGTGCAGGTGGCGATCGCCGCGGACGAGGCCGTGCGGCACGGCGAGTTCGTGAAGGTCATGGACGTCGTGCGCCAGGAGGGCGTGACGAAGTTCGCCGTCAACATCGACCAGGCGATGGCGTTGGACGCCGGGCCCGCCGCGCGGCCCGACGAGGCCCCGGCGGACTGACCCTCCATGCACTCCCAACCCCGGTTACGAGTCCTCGAAGGCGGCGCCGCCGGGGATCCGTCCGGCCCGGAGCCGCCCCCGCCGAAGCGCGTCTTCATCCCGGTGGAGCTCCCCGAGGAGGAGCCTTGGTGGGACCGCAGCCTCGCGATCGGGGTCCTCCTCGCTGTCCTCCTCAACGGGGTCCTGGGATGGTACGTGTTCAAGTACCAGCCCCAGCTCGTGGAGGAGGTGCTCGCGCCCCTCGAGTTCGTGCTCGTGGAGCCGCCGCCGCCCCCGGAGCCCGAACCGGAGCCCGAGCCGGAGCCCACGCCCGTGCCCGTGGTCGAAAAGAAGAAGCTCCCCGAGACCCCCCCGCCCACGATGACGGAGACGGCGCCGCCCCCCACGGACGAGCCCCCGCCGCCGCCGATCTTCGGCGTGAGCCTGAGCTCCACGAGCAAGGGCGGCTCCTTCAAGGCCCGGGTCGGCAACACACTCATGAAGGAGGCGGAGAAGGAGATCACCGACCCGAGCGAGGTGAAGGCCTTGCCCCGGGTGGCGTTCTCCCGAATCACGGAGGCGCCCCGCCTCATCCGCGACTACAAGGTGCCGGAGTACCCCGCCGTCCCCTTCGAAGAGGGGATCGAGGGCACGGTGACGCTGATCTTCTCCGTGAATGAGCACGGCGTGCCGTTCGACATCAAGGTCATGCGGGGCGTCCACCCCGAGCTGGACGCCGCGGCCCGACAGGCGATGAAGAAGTTCAAGTACAACCCGGGCAAGCTGGACGGAGAGCCCGTCATCACGACGGGCATGACCCACGCGTACACCTGGATCATCGAAGAGTGACCCGCCTCCTCGTCCTCCTGCTCTCGCTCGCGCCCGGGGCTGCGTTCGCCCAGGAGGCAGAGGCCGTGCCGGACGAGGCACCTCCCGCCGAGGAGGCCCGCCCGGCGCCGCTCCCCGGCACCGCCCAGCCGGGCCTGTTCGCCACCCCCGCCCTCCTCGAGAACACCCCCCCGACGTACCCGGAAGAGGCCCTCGCCGCAGGGATCGAGGGCGCGGCCGTGCTGCTGCTGTCGATCGACGCCGCGGGCGCCGTCACCGTCGCCGAGATCGTACGTGATCCGGGCGCGGGGCTGGGAGCGGCGGCCGCGGAGGCCCTCGCCGGCGCGACGTTCGAGGCCCCGCCCGAGGCCGATCTCCCCGTCGAGCTGCGGCGCTACTTCCACGTCGTGCGGTTCGTCCTCCCCGAGGATCGGAGGCCGCCCGTCGACCCGGGCGCCCCCCCTCCCCCGGCGCCCGGCCCCGAGCTGACCGAGATGCCCGCCCTCACCTTGGAGGTAGAGGCTCCCTACCCCGAGGTCGCCCAGGCCGCGGGCGTGATGGGCGACGTGCTGCTCGAGCTCGACGTCTCGGCCGCGGGCTCCATGGACGCCGTGCGGCTCCTCGACGAGTCCCCGGCGGGCTGGGGCTTCGGGCTCCAGGCGGCGATCGCGGCGTGGCAGTTCGAGTTCTCCCCGGCGATGGCGGGGCCGGCGCCCGTGCCGGTGCGGATCACCTACACCTACTCGTTCACGCTCGAGGAGCAGGTCGTCGTCAAGGAGCCGGAGGTCCCCGAGGAGGGGGCCGGAGCCGACCAGACCGGCCCCGTGAACTTCGCCGGCGTCGTCCGCGAGCGCGGGTCACGGACGCCCCTCGGGGGCGCCACGGTCGAGGTCGAGTCCGCGGGCCTGACGACGCTCACGGACCCGTCGGGCCGCTTCGAGTTCCGCGGCCTCCCGGTGGGTCTGCACCGCGCGCTCGTGGTCGCGCCCGGCTTCCATCGGTTCGAGACGGAGGAGGAGATCCGTCCCGGCGAGTCGACCGACGTCGTCTACTTCCTGCGGGAGAGGGCGATCGGGATCCCCGAGACGATCGTGCGGGTCCGCAAGGAGAAGAAGGAGGTCACCCGTCGGTCGATCGCCATCGAGACGATCGAGCACATCCCCGGCACGTTCGGCGATCCGGTGCGCGTCATCCAGAACCTCCCCGGCGTCGCCCGGTCTCCCTTCGACTTCGGGCTGCTCATCGTGCGCGGCTCGGGCCCCGAAGACAGCGGCCCCCACATCGACGGGATCCGCGTCCCCCAGCTGTTCCACTTCGGGGGGCTGCGCTCGATCATGACGCCCGTGATGCTCGAGTCCGTCGACTTCTATCCGGGCGGATTCGGCGGCCGCTACGGGCGGCTCACGGGGGGCATCCTCGACGTCCGCACCCGCACCGAGTACGAAGACTCGATCCACGGGCTGGTGCAGGCGGACCTGATCGACGCGTCGGTCGCGATCACCGGGACGATCCCGCGCAAGGGCGGGGGCGATCCGGTGGGCGGGTTCGTGATCGCGGCGCGCCGCTCCTACCTCGACATCGTGCTCCCCGCGATCACCCCGGCGTCGCTCGACATCAGCCGGATCATCTTCCCGCGCTGGACCGACGTGCAGGGGAAGCTGACGCTGCATCCCAACAAGATGGACACCGTCTCCGTCCTCGCTTACTACTCCCAGGACCGAGCCGGCACTCGAATCGAAGACCCCGGCTCCCCCACCCGGGAGGCGAGCCAGGGCGACTTCTCGATCCAGACCGACTTCTGGCGGGCGGGCATGCACTGGAAGCGGCGGCCGTCGAAGAAGTTCGTCAACGACCTGACGTGGTCGGTCGGCCAGGACGTGCAGGTCTACGGCGTGGGTCAGTTCGCCACGTTCTCGGGCGAGGTCGTCTACGGGATGCTGCGCGACGAGGCGACGATCCGGGTCGACGATCACCTCTCGCTGGTGCTCGGCACCGACATCATCGCCTCGTACATCGACTTCTCGTTCGCGTTCGAGGCCCTGGACGTCCGCACGTTCGGAGACGACCCCAACACCGAGCGGGAAGCGCTCACCCTCGAGGACACCGTCTTCGCGTTCGCCCCCGCGGTCTTCGCCGAGGCGCGCGTCTCCCTCGCGGACGAGCGCGTGAAGCTGGTGCCGGGCATCCGACCGGACGTCTACTGGGTCCCCGAGCAGTTCGCGCTGGCCACCGTGGACCCGCGCTTCTCCTTCCGCATCACCCCCGACCCGAAGCGCAAGGTCGACATCAAGGGCTCCGTGGGCCTGTACCACCAGAACCCGCAGCCCTACGAGATCCTCGACGTCACCGGCGACCCCGATCTCGCGGCCGAGGAGAGCATCCAGGTCACCGCGGGGGTCGAGGTGCGCTTCACCGACTGGCTCAGCCTCGACGTCCAGGGCTTCTACAAGCGCCTGGACAAGCTCGTGGTCTTCAGCACCCAGGGGACCCAGGAGGGCGGCAGCGACGGGGCCTGGTCCAACAGCGGAGACGGCCACATCTACGGCGCCGAGCTGTTCCTGCGGTGGGAGGACTTCAAGAACTTCGAGGGGTGGATCGCGCTCACCGTGCAGCGCAGCAAGCGCCGGGACCGTCCGGACCGGGACTTCTACTGGTACGACTTCGACCAGCCCGTGATCCTCGACATCGTCGCGTCCTACAAGCTGCCCGCCGGGTTCCGCATCGGGGCCCGCTGGCGGTATGTCTCGGGCAACCCGGAGACCCCCGTCCAAGGCGCGATCTACGAGGCCGACGGGGACAGCTACATCCCCCTCAACGGCGACTACAACAGCGAGCGGCTGCCGTCGTTCCACGCCCTGGACATCCGCATCGACAAGGACATCAACTTCCGCCGCTGGAAGCTGACCTTCTATCTGGACATCCAGAACGTCTACAACCGGAAGAACCCCGAGGCGACGATCTACAACTTCGACTACACGGAGAAGGACTTCCTCTACTCGCTGCCCATCCTCCCCAACGTCGGCTTCAAGGCCCAGTTCTGATGCGCCGCCTCGCGATCGCCGCCGCGCTGCTCGCCCTCACCGGCTGCAACCTGCAGGAGCTGACGTCCACCTCCGAGGTCATCCGCGCGCGCGTGGCGGGCATTCGCGCCGAGCCCTCGGAGATCGGCGTGGGCGAGTCCACGACCCTGTCGGCGCTGCTCGTGCATCCCCCGGGCGATCGGCCGGACATGGGCGCGGTCTGGTTCGCGTGCCTCGAGGCGAGCAACGCGCGGGGCTGCCTCGGGCTCGACTTCGAGGGCCTGGTCGGGGGCGACGACGACGACTCCGCCGATCCCGGCCTCGATCCCGCCGCCTTCCAGTTCGGCGTCGGCGAGACGTTCGTCTACACCGCCCAGGGCGCCGACCTCGACGAGGCCTGGGCCGCGCTCTCGCCCGAGGATCGCGTGGAGGGCCTCTCCGTCCTGGTGTCGGTGACGTACGTGGACCGCTCGGACGCGCTCCTCCAGGAGACGTTGTTCGCGCTGGGTGTGGCCCAGCAGGAGGGGGACGACGACGCGCTTCGGGAGCTGGGCGATGAGCTCCAGGGCCTCGTGGAGGGCGGCATCCCCGCGGCGCGACGGATCATCGTCTCGGACAAGAGCCTCGGCACCCCCGCTCCCCTCGAGTGCGCCGCCGACGTGCTCGCCCCCAACGCCAACCCGGAGCTGCTCGGCGCGACCCTGCACTTCGAGCCCGAGGGACGCGACAGCGGCTTTCACCTGGGGCCCGTGACCTTCGTGGATCCGGGCACGTCGCTCGTGCTGCGCCCGCGGGTCCCGCCCGGGACCGCCGAGGAGTACCTCTACATCACCACCGACCTCGAGACCGAGTGCCGCCGGGAGACGCCCTGGTACGCGTGGCTGTCCAACGCCGGCGGGCTCGACCGCGACTACACCTTCACGGCGGACGAGGAGGATCTGGACGAGGTGGCCGGACGGCCGAAGGTGAACCACCTGACCCTGCCGCCCGCCGAAGAGTTCCCGGAGGTGCTGACCCTGTGGTTGGTGGTGCGCGATCGCCGCGGCGGCCTGGACTGGGAGGAGCTGAAGTTCGCCGCCCTGGACGAGTAGTCGACGACTACTTCTCTTCCTCGCTTCGGCGCCCCACCCGGAACGACGGCGACACGGCCGTCGCGAACTCCTTGCAGCGCGCCTGAGACAGCGGACGGGTCTCGTCGCAGCCCCACCCGAAGGCCAGCGACAGGCGACGGACGTCGCCCGACTTGCCGGCCTCCTTGAGCTCGAACGCCTTCTCGCCCCCCGGCTCGATCTTCACCGCCCGGCCCTCGGTGACGCAGGGCTCGCCGCGGCTCGGCTCGTACCTCTCGTCCTCGAGGCGCTCCGAGACCACCGCCCCGCACCCGCCGACGAAGATCGCCTCGGCACGCTTGTTGGTGACGGTCGCCTGTACGACCTCGCCGGGCTCGTAGAGCATCCGGCTGGGCTCGATGACCACTTGGACGTCGGACTCACCGGCGATCACGGGCGCCGCGAGGGCGAGGACGAGGGCAGCGACGGCCGCATGGAGCAAGGGGCGCATGATGGACTCCGCGCGCGCAGACGGACGCCGCACGCAGGGAGGAGGATAGGCGCTCCTCCACCCCCTCGTAAACGGGGGCCGCCGACGCCGAATACCGGACTTCAGGCGCCTTGACACGTCGATCGGGCCGCTGCTACAAACCCGACCGACTCGTGTATGAGGCCGACACGACGAAGGTCGGCGCTGCGGGGCGGCGAGGTACCCCGCCTGTAACCCCAAGTGGGGGGTCCCCGACAACGGAAGGCACCGCGCGCCCGCGGGCGAGAGCAGGGTCTGGAGCGGCAATGAGGCGTTGGAGTTCTCTGTTGATTGCGTTTCTCGTAGCGGCCGGCGGGCTGTTGCAGACGCCTACGGCCGCGCAAGCGCGGGAGGACGGCGACGACGACATCATCGTTTCGACCCGCGCTCCCAAAGAAAAGAACCCTCCGAAGGTCCGGAACAAGTTCTTCTACAAAGGCGGACGCGTCGAGATCACGCCGCACTTCGGCTGGATCGCGACCAACCCACTGAACACGGAGGTCCTCGCAGGCGCCCGGTTCACCTACCACTTCAACGAGCGCCTCGGCGTCGAGATCGACGGCAGCTACGCCTTCCTCGGGCGCGCGGCGAACACGAACAACCTGTCCCGCGCGGTGCTCAACCTCGCCACGCAGTCGGACCCGTCGTTCCACCTCGAGGCGACGGACCCGGGCGCCCTCGTCAGCGGCTCGCTGGTGTGGAGCCCGATGTACGGGAAGATCAACCCGTTCGGTCTCGCGGTCATCAACCTCGACTTCTTCTTCGTCCTGGGCGCGGGCTACGCCAACGAGCAGATCGAGATGCTGGCGGAGTCCAGCAACGAGCTCGGCCAGACGGTGGCGGTCCTCGGCATCCTCCCGGACGGGACGGAAGCGAGCGAGATCAACCACCTCTTCGAGTTCCACTTCGGCTTCGGCGCGAACATCTTCATCACGAAGTTCTTCTCGCTGCGCCTCGAAGGGCGGCTCTACTTCACCTTCGACAACATCCTCGACTTCTCCACCGAGGAGTTCCGCGAGGCGAACACGCACATCACCGGCGGCCAGCGCTTCGGCGGCGCCGATCGCGGCCCTCTCGCCAACCGGCTCGACTGCGACGACCTCGACTCCACCGCAGTCTGCCGCACGGAGTTCACCACCAACCTCGTCCTCGGTCTCGGCGCCAGCTTCTGGGCCCCCGATCAGGACAAGGCGCGCGCCGCTCAGCAGCGGAGGCGATGACGACCATGACGATCCACCGTCTGCTGCTTTCCCTGTTCATCTCGCTGCTGCTCGGGATCCCGTCGGCGGCCGTCGCGGCCCCCGGCGACTCGGCGCCCACCATGGGCGACGACGACGACGACGACGACGACGACGACGACGACGAGGGGCCGCTCCTCGACGAAGAAGAAGAAGAGCCCGAGGGCGACGACGACGACGCGGCCGATGACGACGACGAAGAAGAAGAGGCCGACGACGACGGTGACGTCGACGACGCGGCCGACGACGACGACGACGCGGACCCGCTCCCCGAGATCGACAACGAGCGTGTCGAGGAGGACCGGGAAGAGCGCGCGCGTGAGGACGAAGACGTCGACGTCGACGTCGACGTCGACGTCGAGGAAGACGACACCGGGGCCTCCCGTGCGGAGGCTCGCGAGGCCCGACGCCGCGCCCGGGAAGAGGGCAAGAAGCGCCTCGTCAAGGTCATCATGCCGAAGGCCTTCCTCAAGTACCGGAAGGTCGAGCTGACCCCGCAGGTGGGTCTGTCGAACAACGACAACTTCGTCCGCCGCCTCTTCGTCGGCGTGGGCATCGGCTACCACATCAACGATCTGCTCTCCATCGAGGGCACGTTCGCGTACCTGCCCAACCTGGGCGAGACCGACTACAAGCCCCTGACCCTGCGCTTCCGCGAGGGTGAAGAGGTCGTGCCGGACATCTCCCGGGTCGTTTTCCTCGGCGTCGGCAACCTCTCGTTGTCCCCGATCTTCGGGAAGATCGAGCTCGGCACCCAGCGGATCATCAACTACGACATCTACTTCACGGCCGGCATCGGCGTCGTCTCCACCCAGGACGACATGGAGATCGTCAACAACGAGGACTGCCTCGACTTCGAGACGCGCGCGGATCGGCAGGCCAACGCCACCCCCGAGAACGGCTGCGACTACGTCGACCAGGAGCACTTCGTCTCCAACTTCGGCGGCGGCTTCCGCATCGTCTTCAACGAGTGGATCGGCATCCGCATCGACATCCGCCAATACACGCACATCGAGCAGGTCTTCCGCGAAGGCGAAATCGGCCTCGAGATGAAGCAGAACCTCTTCTTCAACTTCGGCGCGACCTTCTTCCTGCCGCCCGGCCGGGCCGAGTGACCGATCCGAACCGCCGGGAATCCACGTATTGCTTACGTTGTTCTTACGTCGGTGCGCGGGTCTGCGACCCCTATAATGCTCCGTTCGATTCGCCGCCCGTGCCCTGGGGAACGTGATGACCTCACTTGAGAATCTCCGAATCCGCCTGTCCACCCTCGTGGGCATCGTCGCCGCCACCGTGCTCTTCACGGCCGCTCCTGCCTTCGCGCTCACGCTCGATGAGATCGTGGAGATGGTGAACGTCGAGGTCCCCGACGACATCATCGTCTCGACCATCGAAGGCAGCGAAGAGGTCTTCAAGCTGTCCGCCCAGGACATCGTCGACCTCAAGGAGAAGGGCGTCAGCTCGACGGTCATCAAGGCCCTGCAGGCCACCTCGGGCGACGCCGGGCGCTCCAAGAGCGACGACGACCGCGCCCGAGACGACGACCGCGACCGGGACCGGGACCGGGACTCCCGAGATCGCGACCGAGACCGAGACCGAGACGACGACCGCAGCCGTTCCCGCGACCGCGACCGCGACCGTGACCGGGGCGACGACGAGAGCAGCGACGGGGACGACGACGAAGAGGAAGAGGGCCTGATCCGCCGTCGCCGCTCGCGTCGTGGCGACGACCGCAAGAGCTCCAAGCGCAAGAAGAGGGTCAAGCGCTCGCCCAAGGCCCTCAAGAAGGCCATCGCGCTCGTCAAGAACAAGAAGGTGCTCTCCGGCTCCCGGGACCTCTTCGACTTCATCGAGTCGGGCAAGTACCCCGAGCAGGACGCCAAGGCCTACTACTGGCTCGGCAAGGCCCTCAAGGACATGGGCCTCATCCACTCGGCGCAGTTTTACTACCAGAAGGTGGTCAAGGAGGGCCCGGACGCCGGCCCCTACTTCGCCAAGTCCCTCGCCGAGATGGTCCACATCTCCGAGCGGACGAAGGACCCGATCTACCTGATCAAGAACATCACCAAGATCAACCCGGACGACTACCCGGGCACGGTCAAGGACGACCTGTACTACTACTCGGGCATCAGCGCCTTCGACAAGCGGGAATACAACGCGGCGAAGCGGGCCTTCTCCCGGCTGGGCAAGTCGAACCCGCACTACATCCAGGCGCGGTACTACCTCGGCGTCATCCACAACGAGCAGAAGAAACGGCAGAAGGCGTTCGGCGTCTTCCGCAGCATCTACCTCGGCGACTTCCGGGCGGACCCGGACGTGGTGGCCAACGTCAAGCGCCTGAGCATGCTCAACATGGCGCGGCTCTACTACGCGCTCGAGAACTTCGACAAGGCCATCCGCCTGTACGAGCGCGTGCCCCGCCTGTCGCCCCAGTACCCCGCGGCGATGCACGAGGCCGCGTGGGCCTACTTCATGTCCCAGGGCAAGGAGAACGAGGCCCTCGGCCACACGCTCACCCTGTCGTCGCCCTTCTTCGAGGACGCTTGGCTCCCCGAGGTGCCGCTGATCGAGGCGCTGACCTACTACACGATCTGCGAGTACAAGGAGGTCGAGTCGCGACTCGACGGGTTCAAGGCCAAGTACGAGCCGGTACAGACCCAGATCGAGAAGCTCCTCCCCGAGGACGCCTCGGACTACTCGGCGGCCGGGAAGCTCTACAAGAGGCTCTACACCCGCGGCGACCCCGCGCACCGCAAGCTGCCGACGGCCGTCTACTCGGCCATCGAGGCGAACAACCAGTTCGCAGGCCCGCACAACCGCGTGCTCCAGATCCAGAAGGAGCTCGCCCTCGCGCGCGGCCAAAAGGCCGGCTGGGCGGGCAAGGCCATCGGCAAGGCGGTGGTGAAGAACCTCAAGAAGGAACACCGCATCTACATGAAGCTCGCGGGGATCCAGCTCACCAACGAGCTGGCGCGCATCCGCGACCAGATCGCCGACCTCATGGGCCAGGAAGCGCTGCTCCGCTTCGAGATGGTCTCCGGTGAGTACAAGAAGGCGGAGCGGAACTTCCGCAACCCGGACCTGGCGAACGTGGACGAGCAGATCGAGTTCGACTTCGCGACCAACTACAAGAAGATCTATTGGCCCTTCAACGACGAGTTCTGGGAGGACGAACTCGGATACATCGTTCGGGCCGAGACCGGCGACTGCAAGGAGTAGCCCTCTCATGAGCATCCATCGACAACTCAGCCTCCCCGCCGCGGTCCTCTTCGGGCTCGTGGCCCTCTTCACCGGTCTGCCCTCGGGCGACCTCGTCCCCCTCGCCGAAGCGCAGAGCCGCAGCGACGACAAGAAGCGCAAGGTCATCGACTTCCGCAAGTACCAGCAGGAGCAGAGCCGCGAGGAGTACGGAAAGCTCGCGAACGAGAAGCGCCAGGAGGCGATCGCGCAGCTGAAGCAGATCCTCGCGGAGCAGACGCTCCCGCCGGACACCAAGGCCGAGATGCTCATGCGCCTCGCCGAGCTCTACTGGCAGCAGTCCAAGTACGAGTACAACGGCGAGATGAAGGAGTTCGACAAGGTCTACGAGAAGTGGTTCAACCTGCCCACCGCGGAGCAGAAGAAGACGCCCGAGCCGAAGCTCGAGCCGACCACGTCGCGCAAGTACACGCGCAAGGCCATCGAGAACTACCGCATCCTCCTGAAGAACTACCCGAGCTACTCCCGCATCGACGAAGCGCTCTTCTTCCTCGCCTTCTCGCTGAACGACATCGGCGAAGAGAAGGACGCGCTCGAGATGTACAACAAGCTCGTCAAGACGTACCCGAAGTCGGACTTCCTGGCGGACTCGTTCAACGCGATCGGCGAGTACTACTTCAGCCACAACAACGCCTTCAAGGCGCTGCAGGCGTACAAGCGCGCGGCCGCCTACAAGGACAGCAAGATCTACACCTTCGCCCTCTACAAGATGGGCTGGTGCTACTACAACGTCGGCGAGTTCGGCACCGCCATCGAGACGATGAAGGAGCTGATCGCGGAGACGGACCGTCGCATCGAGGCGGGCGTGGGCCAGGAGGGCATCTCGCTCAAGGACGAGGCCCTGCGCGACCTGGTGCTCTTCTTCTCCGAAGAGGGCGACCTCGAGGCCGCGAAGGAGTACTTCACCCGCTACGGCGAGAAGAAGTACTACCGGAAGATGCTCTCGCGGCTCGGCAAGATCTACAGCGAGCAGGGCAAGCAGGAGCTGGCCGTCCAGACGTACCGGACGCTTATCTCCGAGAACCCCTACGCGTCGGACAACCCGTCGCACCAGAACGCGATCATCAAGGCCTACTGGGGCCGCGATCAGTTCGACGAGGCCAACGAAGAGATCAACAAGCTCGTCGAGGTCTACGGGCGCACCAGCCGCTGGGCCGAGGAGAACGAGGACAACCGTCAGGCCCTCAAGGACTCCGAGCGCGTCATCGAGAAGAACCTCCGCAACCTCGCGGTGGACTCCCACCAGCAGGCGCTCAAGCGTCGGTCCAGCAAGCTGCTGCTCCTCGCCGAGGAGAACTACGCGCGCTACCTGGGCTACTTCCCGAAGGGCGGCAAGTCCTACGAGATCCGCTACTGGTACGCCGAAGTCCTCTACAAGCTGAAGAAGTACGACGTCGCGACCGGCGAGTACGAGAAGGTCGTGAAGATGGACTCGAAGGGCAAGTTCCTGAAGGACGCCGCTTCGAACACCGTCTTCGCGATCGAGAAGTTCATCAAGAAGAAGGAAGCCAGCTGGAAGCGCGCGGACGCCAAGCAGCGGAAGAAGCAGCTGTCCGAGAAGGACCCGCTCAAGAAGTACGCAGAGATCCCGCTCCGCGAGTGGGAGCAGCGCCTCATCGACGCGTGCGACAGCTACGCCAAGCACCTGCCGGACGACGAGAAGTCGCTGAACCTCCTCTACAAGGCGGCGTACGTCCTCAACGACCACAACATGTTCAAGGAGTCGAACAAGCGCTTCCTGAGCATCATCGACGCCAACGCCAAGTCCGAGATGGCCCAGTTCTCGGTCCACGTCATCCTGTCCTCGTACGGGAAGATCGAGGCGTGGACGGAGCTGAACGACGTCGCCCGAAAGTTCTACAAGAACCCGGACGTGGGCAAGACGAAGAAGTTCAAGGGTGAGCTGAAGGACATCTACCAGCGCGCCAGCTTCAAGATCGCCGAGGGCAAGGCCGCCGACGAGCAGTGGGCGGACGCCGCGAGCTCCTTCAACGCGTTCCACGAGGAGTTCTCGGACTCGGACATCCGCGACCTCGCGCTCTACAACGCGGCCTTCTACTACTCGAAGGCGGGCAAGAAGCAGCAGTCCGTGGACATCCGCCACCAGTTCGTCGACAGCTACCCGAAGCCCCTCGGCAAGGACACGGCCAAGAGCAAGCTCTACGAGAAGTCGGTCTCGATCCTCGCGGACCACTACAAGAGCCTCGCCGACTACAACAAGTCCGCGGAGCTGTACCGGCTCCTCTACGACACGGACGGAGCCTTCGAGATCGACGGGTTCACCACGGCCCGCGACGCGCTCTACAACTCGGCCCTCTTCCGAGAAGGACTGGGCGACCTCGACGGCGCGGTCGGAGACTTCACCGACTACGTGAAGTCCTGGCCGGAAGCGGACGACGTGCTCGCCAACCGGCTCCGCATCGCGAACCTGCTCGCCGAGGCGGGCAAGACCGACCAGGCGATGGCCGCCTTCAAGGCGATCTACGGCGACAAGAAGGTGCGCGCGTCGGCCTTCGAGCAGACCATGGAGGCGTACGTCTCCTACGGGCGCCTCCTCAAGGACAACGGGGACGCCAAGGCGCAGCTCAAGCACTACGAGACCGCCCTCAAGTACTTCAACGACACGAAGGCCAAGGCGGGCGACAACGCTGGACTCGCCCCGTACTACGCGGCGGAGATGCAGTTCGTCCTCACCGAGCCCGCGTTCGCCAAGTTCGCCGTCATCGCCATGGAAGCCGACACCAAGAAGGGCAAGAAGGCCCTCGAGGCGAAGAGCAAGGGCGTCGGCGCCCTCGAGGCGAAGTACGTCGACATCCTCAACCTCAAGCAGGGTGAGTGGGGCATCGCCGCGCTGTACCGCATCGGCTCCATCTACGCGGACTTCGCCGACAAGCTGAAGACCGCGCCGTGTCCGCCGAAGCTCAACGAGGACCAGTGCTCGATCTACAAGTTCAGCCTCGAGGACAAGGCCTACCCCCTGATCGACAAGGCGGTGGATGCGTTCACGAAGGCGCGTGAGAAGTCCTACGAGCTGGGCCTCTACACCGACTACACCGTCAAGTCGCTCGACGCGCTCTCGACCCTCCGCCCGGAGGAGTACCCCGAGAACGCCGAGCAGTACCCCGTGCCCGACTTCAGCTCCAACCCGTACCTCACGGCCGGCTTCGTCGACTGAGTTGCGGTAGGAGGTTTCCCGATGTTCCGTTCCCAGATGATTCGACTCTGCGGCCCCGCGCTGGCCGCCTGCCTCCTGCTCGCAGCCCCCGGCTGCAAGCAGACCGGCGCCTCCAACAGCGGCGACTCCGACGAGCCGCCCGATCCGGAGGTCGCCTACCAGGAGGGCGTCACCCTCCTGAACGAGGGCAAGGAAGCCGGGAAGATCGACTACAAGAAGGTCTTCGAGAAGTTCCGGCTGGCCTGCGAGCAGGGGCAGGAGTTCAACTCCCCCCACAAGAAGGCCTGTTACAACGCCGGCGTCGCCGCGGATCGCGTCGATCCTCGGGCCGCGGCCAAGTACTACAAGCTCTCGCTCGACATCGATCCCGGGTTCCGTGAGGCCGTCCAGAACCGCACCGTCGCGCTTCAGAACGCCGGCAAGGCGATCGACGCCCTCCCGGTGTACGAGAAGTTCCTCGCCAAGAGCCCGAAGGACTGGGACATGGTGAACAACTTCGCGGGCGCGCTCGCGGAGGCCGGTCGGTACGACGACGCGGTGAGCCAGATCCACAAGCTGCTGTTCGAGGACCCGAAGAACACCCGCGCGTACAAGACGCTCGCGCGGATCTACTTCCTGCAGGGCAACTTCCGCATGAGCCAGGTGGCCTCGGCCGAAGCGCTGAAGATCACCAAGGAAGACGCCGACATCCACAACAACATGGGTCTCGCGTTCCTCAAGCTCGGCAAGGAAGCCGAAGCCGTCGTGGCGTTCAAGGAGGCCATCAAGCTCGACGCGAAGAACCTCGAGGCGAACATGAACCTCGGGCTCATCGCGGTGAAGGCGGCCGACTGGGCGCTCGCGGCGAAGAGCTTCCAGACGGTCCTCGCGGAGCAGCCCGGCCAGGTCGAGGCCAAGGTCGGGATGGCCATCGCCAACCGCGGCAACCTCGAGCACGACACGGCCCTCGAGATCTACGACGAGATCCTCCAGGGCGACAAGTGCAACGAGACCGCCCTGCTCAACAAGGCGGTCGTGCAGTTCACGTTCAAGGGCGAGAACAAGCCCGCGCTGAAGACCTACAAGGACTTCCAGGCCTGCCACCCGGACACGGACGTCGACGATCGTATCGCCGCGGTGAACTTCGCCATCGACGAAGCCGAAGAGCTGCGCCGTCAGACCGAGGAGATGGAGCGCCAGCTCGCCGAGCTCGAGCAGAAGGCCAAAGACATGAAGCCGAAGCTCGTCAAGATGATCGAGCGCGGGCAGAAGGTCTTCGAGAAGTACGCCGAGGTCGAGCAGGACCCGTCTTGGTACGAGCAGCTCCTGATCCAGATCGAGGCGACGCAGTTCGCCCTCGAGTCCGAGGACTTCTTCTTCATGGAGGAGCAGAAGACGTACTTCGACGAGTTCCTCGTCTCCTACTACGAGTACGCGCTCGAGCTCCCGCCGGACGAGTGGACCTCCGGCGCCGACATCAAGATGCCGCAGCCCGAAGAGGAGGCCCCCGCCGAGGGCGCCGCCGCCGAGGGTGAAGCGACGGCCGCCGAGGGCGAAGCCGCTCCCGCCCAGAGCGAGGGCACCGCGTCCGCCGAGGGCGAGGCTGCGCCTGCCGAGGGTGAAGCCGCCGCCGAGGGTGAGGCTGCCGCCGAGGGCGAGGCCGCGCCGGCCGAGGGTGAGGCCGCCGCCGAGGGCGAGGCCACCGAGACGGCGGAAGGCGAGGCCGCACCGGCCGAAACCACCGAGGCGGCGGGGGAAGAGAACCCCGAGGCCGGGAACACTGCGGAGGCCGAGGGGTCCAACCCCTGAGGGACTTTCCTCACGACGTGTCGATGTGCGCTGTAAAGTCGCTGGACTTTTGGCACAATACGCGCCTCTGAAGGGAGCAGTACGTAATGCGACGTCCGACTCTGGTACTGACCGCTCTGACCGCCCTCGGCCTGATGGTGCCCGCCTCCATGGCGTTCGCCCAGGACGACGACGCGAACGTGCGCTACCGCAAGAAGACCGAAATCGACTTCGAAGACGTGTCCGTCGACGGTGAGCTCAAGAAGCCCCACGGCGCATACCTCTTGGACAAGCGTCAGTCCTCGTTCAATCCGCTGATCCGGATGAAGGAAGACTTCAACAAGGAGATGACCGAGTCCGTCAACATGATCCGTTGACCCTCGGCATCCAGCCTCTCCGGAGGATGAACCGATAACTCCCACGTCCCCTCGAAGAGGGGGGCCGACTGGGCCAGAAACGACGCGGGCCGGGCTGCCCGTAGGAATCGCGAGCCGGTCGCGCTTCCCACGGAACGTTCCAGCACCGCTCCTGCAATCTTCGATGCCGGGGCCACGGAAGCCCGCGCATTTCTGATTCGAGGAAATCCCCCATGGCTGAGCAGGAATCGCCGCTCACCCTCGCGTTCACCATCTCTGTGGATGGCACCGACGCGGGGACGCAGGAGTTCGAGCAAGAAATGGTCACGATCGGGAAGGGCAGCGCCGCTGTTCTCCAGATCAACGACCCCGAGCTCGCAGATCTTCACTGCGCGGTCCAGATCAACGACGACGGCGCGGTCACCCTGCTGGACCTTGGGAGCGAGGCCGGCACGCTGCTCAACGGCGAGACGGTGAACAACAACACCGTGTCGGACGGGGACGAGATTCGCGCCGGCAAGACCGTGATCAAGCTCGGGCTGGTTCGGCCCGAGCCCGCCGCCGTGGAGGAGGAGGCCGACACCGGCCCCATCAAGCAGGTCGAACCGGACGGGCACCAGTCCCACCCGCTCGACGACGTCGGCGAGACGGAGGACGTCCTCGACTTCATGCTCCGCGCGGGCAGGTCCGAGTCGGACCTCGGGATCAACCGCCAGGCTCCGAAGGTCCTCGAGGTCGCCGAGCTCTGGTCAGGCACCGTCATGAACGTCCGGCACTTCGCGGCGGACCAGAAGACGGTCTACATCGGCGACCGAACGGTCAAGCAGTTCGCCATCGCGTCGCTCATCTGCATCGCGATCCTGGTGTTCGGCACCGGCTTCTTCCTCCTCACGCACGCCACCCTCCCCGTGCCGCCGCCCGTGCCCGCGGGCGACGAGGCCCTGATCGCCAAGTGGCAGGAGAAGGCGCAGAAGGAGCGCGAGGCCATGCTCGCCGAGCGCAAGGCCAAGCAGGAGGCCGAGCACGAGCGCCGGGTGAAGCTCGCCGAAGAGAAGGGCATCACCCTCAAGGAGCTCGCCGACGAGATCGAAGCGGAAGAGGCCGAGAAGGAGGCCGAGGAGGCCCCGGCCAACCCGCTCCGCGATACGCGTCAGGCCTTCGAAGAGGCCGCGAAGAAGGAGTTCGAGCGGCTCCTGAAGAAGTACCGCAACGAGTCGCGTCCGCTGGTCCCCCCCCAGTTCGAAGTCTTCGAGATGCCGAGCTACGAGGTGTTCATCAGCGACACGCTCCTGCCGCAGGCCCGCGAAGAGGCGCCGAAGGGCGAGCTGCGTCGGTCTTGGGTCGACCTGTTCAAGCAGTTCGAGCGTGCGTACGACGTCTACGACGATCTGGACGAGCTCCGCGTCGCCGAGGACCTCGTGCTCGGGACGCGCATCGTCCAGGACGAAGAGGTCTGGATGATCGTCGCCGGCTTCGAGCCGGATTCGGTGTACGTCGCCGACACCGGCGAGGGCAAGAAGCAGAAGATCAAGAAGATCGAGAACCTCGCGAAGGTCCAGCTCTGGGCGCCCACCGACGAGCAGAAGGACGCGCGCAGCAAGCTCTTCCACGAGATCCAGACCCTCCTCTTCGTCAACGCGAACGCGAAGCGGTCGAGCCGCGCGCGCTGCGAGGCCGTCACCGAGCTCCTGAAGTTCGACGAAGACAAGAACCGCTACGACTACAACGCCGTCCAGGCGAAGTGCCTCGCGGACAAGGGCAAGTGGGAGCAGGCGATGGAGGCCCTCGAGGTGGCCAACGCCAACGAGGCCGCCGCCGACGCGAAGAAGGGCACCGACGAGGAGTACGGCCAGCACAAGCTGAGCCTCCTCCAGATCAAGGCTCGCGTGGCCCTGCTCGACGCCTACGGCGGCGACCCGGTCAAGGCCGACAACACCCTCATTCCCATCGACAAGCGCGAGGTCGCGATGGCCGCCTACGAGGCCGTCCGCGACTACGTCGTCGAGGACGTCCAGGACGTCACGGCCCTCAAGGCCGCGGACCACGAGATCCACCGCCTCGAGGAAGAGCGCCTCAAGGAGAAGCAGCAGGATCAGGTCGAGAACGCCATCAAGCTCGGCATCCTCATCGTCTTCATGCTCCCCATCGGCTTCGGCCTCGACGAGATCCGCCTCCGCAAGAAGGCTCAGGACTTCTTCGTGTCGAGCGACCTGCTCCCGAACGACCACTTCGCCCTCATCGAGCAGGCGGCCGGCTCCACACAGGTGAACTTCACCAAGGAGTCCGTCGGCTTCCTCGAATCAGGAGGCGAGAGAACGAGCGCAGCGGACCTGGTGAGCCAGGGCAAGGCCAAGGACGCGGGCGGCTTCTATCAAGTCGACCTCGCCGAGGACGACCGCTTCTTGGCGGAGATGGGCCCCGTGTCCTTCTTCATCCACCGCGTGCACCGCGCGAAGGTCATCGCCGCGCCGTTCGGCCAGGGCATCGACTGGCTGTTCCTCTCGGTCCTCACCGCGCTCCTCTTCGTGGGCGCCTCCCTCGGAATCCACCTGCTGACGTCCGAGTACGACCCCAGCCAGGAGGTCGTCCAGATCCCCGACCGGTTCGTGAAGCTCACGGTCCAGCAGGTCGAGAAGGAGAAGGACAAGAAGAAGCCGGCCGGCAACCCCGACGCGGGTGAAGGCGCCAAGGCCAAGGACGAGGAAGGCAAGACGGGCAAGAAGGAGGCCAAGCTCAAGAAGGCGAAGGGCTCCAAGGTCGCCGTCCAGCAGGCCGAGCTCGACAAGCAGATCGCCGAGTCGGCGGGTCTCCTCGCGGACCTCAACACGATGACGGACACCTCGCTGTTCGGCACCGGCGGCCTGAACAACTCCGTCTCCTCCGCGCTCGGTGGCCTCATCGGCTCCCAGTACGGCACGCAGTACGGCTCCGGCGGCCTCGGCTCGCGCGGCTCCGGCTTCGGCGGCGGCGGCACGGCCGAAGGCATCGGCGGCCTCGGCACGAAGGGCAGCGGCCTGGGCGGCTCCGGCTACGGCCGCGGCGCGGGCTACTACGGCAAGAAGGGCGGCGGCGTCCCCGGCGTGGGCACGGCCGACCCGATCATCCTCGGCGCCCTCGACAAGTCGATCATCGACCGCATCGTGAAGCAGCACCTTCCGCAGATTCGCTACTGCTACCAGAAGGAGCTGAACAAGAACCCGAAGCTGTTCGGCAAGCTGGTGGTGAAGTTCGTCATCGCCAAGGACGGGTCGGTCTCGAGCGCGAGCACGAAGGCCTCCACCCTGAAGAACCCGATCGTCGAACAGTGCGTCAACGCCCGGTTCCGCCGGATGCGCTTCCCGAAGCCGAAGGGCGGCGGCATCGTCATCGTGTCGTACCCGTTCGTCTTCAACTCCCAGGGCTGAGCGAGCAATCACCATGCACTTGAAGCTGAGGCCCCTCACCTACCTCGCCGCCCTCTTGGGCGGCTTCGCCCTGCTCGTCGCCGTGCCGTCGGCGTCTTTCGCTCAGTCGGACGAAGACGAGGAGGACGAGGATGAGGACGAGGACGACGGGGAATACGAGGACGAGGACGAGGACGAGGACGAGGACGAGGAAGAGGACGGCGAAGGCGCCGAAGACCTCGACTCCGATGGGGAGCGTCGCCCCGCGCGTCGCTCCACGCGGTCCACGAAGAGGCAGCAGGACGACGCTCCGTCTCGCGAGGTGGTCAAGGGCGCCTACGCGAAGATCAACATCGGTCCTGTCTTCTGGCTCCTCCCCACGGGTGTCCTGTCGAGCCCGGGCACGAAGATCGACTTCGCGTTCGGGTACGACTTCATCGACCGCCTCAGCTTCACGATGTCCGTCGAGGGCGCCTTCTACAACCTGATCTCCAACGGGACCGGGGTGTCGGAGTGCGGCGCGGACGGGCGCGCTCCGCCGTGCCCCACGCCGTCGTTCACGTCGCCCACGCAGGGTGACCTCCGCATCGTCGGCGGCACCGTCGCGCTGCGGTTCGGGCCGAACTTCGGCGGCAAGCGCACCAAGCGCGGGCACTTCGGCGTGAAGATCGGCGCGGGCGTGGGCTACTCCCCTGCCCTCGTGGACCTCCAGAGCCCCGACATCATCGCGCGCACGGGCAGGGCCCCGACCGGTTCGGGCAACGCCGACCTGATGCAGGGGCGCCCCCTGCTGCTCGTGAACCCGGCGGTGGTCATCGAGGGCTACACCAAGCTCTCGCACTTCTCGCTCGGCCTCGAGGTCGGCGGCGACATCGTGCTGCTCGGCCCCGCGCCGGTCATCGGGCTCGTCGTCACGGCCGCCCTCAAGTACACCTTCTAGTCACCCACGAGCCCTTCGGCCCGCTGCCCTCGTCCAGGCGAGGATCGGTGGGTTGTTGCGTGGGTGTGACGGCCGATCGCGCCTCCGAAAACCCGAACGGCGACGTACAGGTCCGATATATAGTCGCGCGCGCGGCGCCGGGCCCTCGCCGGCGCGCAGCCTTGGATGGAGTCTCTCGATGCGTCTTTCCCCCTTGCACCTCGTCGCTCTCGCCGCGATCGGCGTCGCGATGGCCTGCCCCTCGAACCAGGGCCCCACCGACGACACCCGCAGCTTCTACGCGGACCCCGACCGGATCGACTTCGGCTTCGCGGCCTCCGGCGCGTCCACCGACCCGATCGCCATCGAGCTCGTGAACGCGACGACCTCGACCGTCGAGATCCAGAACATCCTCGTGGCCGAGGGGGCCGAGGCCTTCTCCCTCTTCAGCCAGCCCACGACGCTCCCCGTGGACGTGGACCCGGGCGAAGAGCTGCAGATCTCGGCGTACTTCGCGCCCCCGGGCTCGGGCCTCTACCTCGGCACGATCCAGATCCTCACCGCCGATGAGGGCGACGTCCTCGAGATCGAGGTGGGTGGTTGCTCGACCGATCCCGACTGCACCGTCGAGTTCGAGACGGGCGACGACGACGACGCGTCCGACGACGACGACGCGGGCGACGACGACGACGCGGGCGACGACGACGACGTGGCCCCGGGCGACGGCTGCATCGTCGTGGACCCCACGTCCATGTCCTTCGGGCAGCAGCCCCAGAACGGCTCGGCCGTCCAGGACCTGCTCAACATGACGAACGACTGCACGGGCGTGCTCACGGTGTCGAGCATCTCCCTGAGCGGCACGGACGCGGCGCAGTACAACACCGGCGGGTTCGCGGGCGGCGACATCAACCCCGGCCAGACCATCCCCCTCGCGGTGCAGTTCAGCCCCGTCGGGTCCCTCGGCAACAAGACGGCGACCATCACCATCGACTCCAACGACGGCGACAACCCGAGCCTCGAGGTCCCGGTGACCGCCGAGGTGATCGAGGACTGCGGCGACTGCCTCCCGGTGCTCGAGGTCGTCGGCGCGACGGTCACGCCGAACCCGTTCCCCTTGCCGGGCGCGCCCCCGAATCTCGTGCACCTCAGCCTCTCGGCGGGCTCGCAGACCGCGACGGTTCGCAACTCGGGCTTCGGCACCCTGGCGGTCTCGACGATCACCGAGGGCGGCACCGTCGTCCCGGACGACCCGACCTTCAGCTACGACGGCGGGACCCCCCTGCCCTTCAGCCTCACCGGCGGCGACGAGGCGACCCTCGACTTCACGGTCGGCGCCTCGGGCTGTGAGATCATCAACTTCGACGGCGTCTACGCCTTCAGCATCGGCACCCCCGCCGACGCCACCGGCTGCCTCGGGGCGGGCGGCTTCCCGTAGCCGACCTCGCGGCGAGCGCCGCACTTCCTTGACACCACCTTCGGCGCGGGTAATCTCGCGCGCCGCTCGGTTCTGTCGAGCACCTGAAAACACGTCGGGGCGCATCGCCCCGCCACCTTCCGCCGGCCGGACCTGAGTCGAGAGCCGTGAAGTTGGAGAGATTGATATGAGCCTCGGGATTCTTGGAACCAAGGAAGGCATGACCCAGCTGTTCGACAAGGAGTCGGGCAAGGTCGTGCCGGTCACCGTCGTCCACGCGCAGCCGAACGTCGTGCTGCAGCTTCGCACCGCCGCCCGCGACGGCTACTCCGCCGTCCAGGTGGGCTATGGCGACAAGAAGGTGACGCGCGTCAACCGCCCCGACGCGGGCAACATCCGCAAGGCCTCCGAGGAAGCCGGCAAGGCCATCACGCCCAAGAAGGTCCTCCGGGAGTTCCGCCTCGACGCGGACTCCGACCTCTCGGTCGGCTCCGAGGTCACGGTCGACACCATCAAGGACGCCAAGTTCCTCGACGTGCGCGGCGTGTCGAAGGGCAAGGGCACCCAGGGCGTGATGAAGCGCTGGAACTTCGCGGGCTCCATCCGCACCCACGGCACCCACGAGTTCTTCCGCCACGGCGGCTCGATCGGTACGCGCCTCACGCCCGGCCACGTGCTCAAGGGCAAGAAGATGCCGGGCCGCATGGGCAACGAGAACGTCACCGTGCAGAACCTCCGGCTCCACAAGGTCGACGCCGAGAAGAACCTCGTGTTCATCGTCGGCGGCATCCCCGGCGCCAAGGGCTCGGTGGTCGAGATCCGACCGGCCGTGAAGAAGTAGCTCGATCTCCTCGAGATCGGCGGACCCGGCCGGCTGAACGCCCGCCGGGTTTCGTCGTTCTGGGTCTCGAGGAGCCGCGCCTCGACCGCTTACAGGGCGTCGATGGCTCGGATCGCGCCCGCGTAGATGCCGCTGCGAGGGGCTTCCAGGAGGCGTCGGAGGCCGGAGACCGCCTCCGCGGGGATCTCGCCGGCCTCGGCCCAGGCGACCACCGCGCCCGCCACCGCGCGGTCCGGTCTGGCGACCGTGAGCTCGCGGAGCAGGCGGATCGCTCGATCGACCTCTCCGCCCACGAGGAACGCCTGCACGCCTTCCAATCGACGGTCCCTCCGCCCTTCGAGGCTCGCCGCGGCGTCCGCGGCCTCGGCGAACGCTCGCTCCGCCTCGGCCCACTGCCCCGCGATGGCGAGGCCGCGGGCGAACCAGGCCGTGCGCTCCGGGTCTTGGGGGTGCCTCCGCACCTGCGCGCGAAGAACCTGGAGGATCGGCCCCAGCCAGCCGTCCCGCTGCGCCTCTCGGAGGGCGTCGCGAGTCGACGCCTCGAGGGCGGCACGATCCGCCGACCCGTCGGACGGCGCGAGCACCTTGGCGAGGGTGGCGCCGAACGCCTGAAGCTTGCCTTGGGCCCCGGCGGCCCGCAGCCGGTCCTTCTGCGCCGCCCGGGCCTCCCGGCGTTGTCGGCGACGTCCTCGGGCCGCGACGAGGGCCCGTGATCGGTCGTCGCCCCGGCCGACGAGCACCTCGCCGACGGCCTCGATCAGCTCCTCCGATGCGTTCGGCAGCGCGGTCCACGCGGCGTCGGCGAGGCGCGCCTCGGGAGTCGGCACGGCCGCCGTCAGCAGATCCGCGAGCGCTTCGGCCCGGTCGGGGGCGTCCGAGGCGACGAGCGCCTCGGCCAGCTCGCCCGCCAGCACGCGCCCCAGGGTCCCCAGGGCGAGGGCACGCCGCGCCAGCCGCAGGCGCAGGCCCTTGCGGTCCTTCCAGGCCTCGGCCAGCCGGTCGTACCCGCCGCGCCGACCGCCCTCGAGCGCGTCGACGATCGGCCCGAGCCGCTCCTCGTCGGTCTCGACCTCCCCGCGGGTGCGCTCGAGCCAGGAGAGCAGCTCGTCCGCCGACAACGACGGCGCCTCGGAGACGGCCAAGAGCGCGCGCAGCTCCAGACGAGCGACGACGGTCGGGGGCGTCGCGCGGCGACGCACCTGGTCACGGCCCGCGCGCCACAGCGCGTCCCATTCGCCTGCCAGCGCGCGGAGGACCCCTCGCAGGAGCTCGATTCCGGGCCCGACCGCGTGCTCGCTCAGGGCCAGCGCCTGCCCGGCCTCGCCTCCCCGGGCGAGGGCGACCAGGGCGAAGAGATCGGACCACCCGGGCGCCGGGTCTCCGTCCACGAGGGCGGGGAGCACGTCGTCGAGCGCCGGGACTCCCGCGCTGCTGTTCAGGGCCTCGGTGGTCGCCCGCCGCAGCTGGTCGATCCACACCCCCCAGCGACGCCCCGCCGCCGCGGAAGCCCGCAGCGCGGCGACCGGCCCCGCCGGGTCCCCGTCCGCGATCGCGTCCACGGCCTCATCCAGGCTCGGCGACTCCACGGGCGCGAGGCTCTGGAGGCCCCGGTACAGCCCCTGGGAGCGCTGCAGCTCGAGGCGGTTTCGAGGCCCGCGTCGTGCCTCCGTGGCGCTCGCGAGGACGGCCGGGAGGCCCGTCGGGGACCGCTCCGCGGCGAGGGCCTCCAGCACGTCCGGGACCAGCTCGTCCGGGACCTCCTGCGCCCGCCCCTGGTGGCGGCGCCGGAACGCAGCGTGCGTCAGCACCGTGGGCGCGCCGAGCTCCTCGATCAGGTCCCGCAACGGGCCGGGGAGAGGCTCCGCGAGCGCCGCACGGACCCTGCCCGCGACCGACGTGTCGGCCTTCGCGCGGCCGACGCCGCCTCCGAGTCCCCCGAAGAGGTCCCCGGGAGAGACGCGACGTCCCGTGCGAGGACCCGGCGCCGCCGTCGGCCGAGCCTTCGGAGCACGGATCCGCCGCTCCGGCCGGGTCGCCTCGAGGGCGTAGGCGGGCGTCGGGGCCGCGTCGCAGCGGTCGCACCCTCCGCAGGGCTCCGCGGCGACGCCCAAGATGGCCGACAAGACGACAGCGCGGCAGTCACCGTCCCCGTCCTCGAGCACCCGAGCGACCTCTCCGTAGCGCTCCCGACGGCGGGCCCGGAGCGCGTTCACGTCCCCGGCGAGGGCCTCGACGTCGTCGCCCCAGCGCGCCCCGGGGCTCGCCTCCCAGTCCCGGCTCCCGCCCATGGGCTCGAGGCGCGCCGCGACCACCGAGTCGTGGTTCATGGCGCCGAGGACGTCGCTCAGATCTGCCGGAGAGCGCTGCAGCGCCCGACCGAGGGCGCGCAGGTCCCGAGGGGCCCGGTCGGTGAGGGCCAGGTCGGCGCGCTCGGTGAGGCTCCAGCCGGCGGCCGCCGAGGCGTACGCGGCTTGGAGGTCCCGGTAGGCGTCCTCGCGATCGGTGAAGGGAGGTCGAAACCGCCGCTGGTCGGCGATCACCGCCGTCAGGAAGGTCGGGCGCAGGTCGTCCAAGGCGCCCACAGCCGCGAGGTCGGCGAGCAGGACGTCGTCCACCTCCCCGCCCCCGACATCGAACGTGCCCGCCCCCGACGCGGCGGACTCGAGCGCCGCGCGCGCGGCGACCAGTTCTTCGCCGGTCACGTCCTCCGTGACGCGCCGAACGCGGGCGGACGCCTCGACGACCCAGGCGCTGCCCTGCGGGATCGCGAGGTCGGCCGGGCCTCCGGGGGCGGCCGCGCGGGAAGTCCACCGACCGAAGGCGGGCCAGCCTCCTTCTCCGCCCGCGCGGATCGCGTCGATGCCGGCCTCGGGCGACCGAAGCGCCGCCTCCGCGATCTCCCAGTCCCGGACGCGCAGACGGTCCAGCCGGTGGGTCCGGACAGCGACGCCCGCTTCGCCGAAGGTCCGCTCCAGGGATCGGGCGGGTCGCCGCAGGAGGACCCCGCCGCCGCCGGACGCGAACAGCGTGGGGAGGGCGTCGCCCCGGCTCACGCCCCGGACGGGACCGGCCGGCTCCGCGACCACGGGCGTGTCCGGCGGTGCGTCTCGCCCGTCGCGGAAGATGTCCAGCCTGCCGCCCCCTCGGCAGGCCAGGTGCTTCGCCGCGATCCACGGGCGGCGTCCGCCGTGATCGGGGTGCACGTCCGCGAAACGCTCGGCCCCGAGGACCGCCCATGGGAGGGAGGCGGCCTCCCGAGCGAGCTCGTCGCGCAGCACCGGCGAGTGGAGGCTGTCGACGGACGTGATCAGGCAGCCCCGCCGCCCCGAGGGGCGGGCGTACCACCGATCCCGGACGGCCCGCGGGGTCGCGCGAACGAGGACGGCGAGGCCGGTGGACGCGCCCACGAGCACGGCCTCGGCCTCGGCGCCGACCAAGAGGATCGCGTCGCTCCCCCGGCTCGTGGCCCAGGAGGCGATCTCGATGGGCCCGCTGAACGGCGCCGTCAGCGTGACGGACTCGCCGTCGAGCCACGACGCGAGCACGGAGGGGTTGGGCATGACTTCGATCGAGCGGGACTAGGCGTTCATGGTGCGGAGGTCGGCGGCGACCGTGAACCGCGCCCCCGTGACCTCGCGCAGTCCCTCGATCGTCTCGCCCTTCGCGAGCTCGGTGAGGACGAGGCCGCCCTCCGTCACGTCGAGGACGCACCGATCGGTGATGATCAAGTCCACCACGCCGACGCCCGTGAGCGGCAGCGTGCACTCGGGGAGGATCTTCGCGTCACCGCGCTTGCTGCAGTGGGTCATCGTCACCACCACGCGCTTGGCGCCCGCCACGAGGTCCATGGCCCCGCCCATCCCCTTGACCATCTTCCCGGGGATCATCCAGTTGGCGAGGTCCCCCGCCGCCGAGACCTGCATCGCCCCCAGGATGGTGAGGTCTACGTGCCCCCCGCGGACCATCGCGAACGACGTGCCGGAGTCGAAGAACGACGCGCCGGGCATGGCCGTGACGGTCTGCTTGCCGGCGTTGATGAGGTCCGCGTCGACCGCGTCCTCGGTCGGGAACGGGCCGATCCCCAGCAAGCCGTTCTCGCTGTGGAGGATGATCTCCATCCCGTCCGGGATGTGGTTGGCGGCGAGCGTCGGCATGCCGATGCCCAGGTTCACGTAGTAGCCGTCCTGAAACTCGGCGGCGGCGCGCTGGACGATCTGGTCGCGAGAGAGGGGCATCGGAGTCTCCTCAAGCCGAGCGCGTGGTGCGCTGCTCGATGCGCTTTTCGTAGTGGGCACCCTGGACGATCCGCTGGACGAACACGCCGGAGGTGTGGATCGCGTCGGGGTCGAGCTCGCCGACCTCCACGAGCTCCTCGACCTCGACGATCGTGACGCGCGCGGCGGTGGCCATGATCGGGTTGAAGTTGCGGGCGGTCTTGCGGAACACGAGGTTCCCGTGACGATCGCCCCGCCAGGCCTTCACCAGCGCGAAGTCGCCCACGATGGCGCGCTCCAGGACGAAGGCCCGCCCGTCGAATTCGCGGGTCTCCTTGCCGTCGGCCGCGGGCGTTCCGTACCCCGTGGGCGTGTAGAAGGCCGGGATCCCGGCGCCGCCGCAGCGGATGCGCTCGGCGAGGGTGCCCTGGGGGCAGAGCTCCACGTCGAGCTCGCCGGCCAGGAACTGGCGCTCGAACTCCTTGTTCTCGCCCACGTAGGACGAGATCATCTTCTTCACCTGGCGGGTGCGGAGAAGCAGCCCGAGGCCGAAGTCGTCGACCCCGGCGTTGTTCGAGACGAAGGTGAGGTTCCCCACGCCGGAGTCGCGGACGGCGGCGATGAGGTTCTCGGGGATGCCGCACAGTCCGAACCCCCCGGCGAGCACCATGGACCCGTCGGTGATGTCGGCGACGGCGGCGGCCGCGTCGGGAAAGACCTTGTTCAAGAGAGACCTCCTCCTCAGCCCACCCGGTAGTTGGGGGCTTCGCGGGTGATGATCACGTCGTGGACGTGGCTCTCGCGGTAGCCGGCGTTGGTGATGCGGACGAAGTTCCCGCCGTCCTGCAGCGCGCGGATCGTGGGGCAGCCGGTGTACCCCATGGAGGCCCGCAGCCCCCCGATCAGCTGAAACACGGTGTCGGCGATGGGGCCGCGGTACGGCACCCGGCCCACGATGCCCTCGGGCACCAGCTTCGGGCCCGCCGGGGCGCCGTCGAGCCCCGCCAGCGGGTCGTCCTCCTCGCCTTCCTGGAAGTACCGGTCCGAGCTGCCCGCGCGCATGGCTTCGAGCGAGCCCATCCCGCGGTACTCCTTGTAGCGACGGCCCTGGTACAGGACGACCTCGCCGGGGCTCTCTTCGGTCCCCGCCAACAGCGAGCCGACCATGACCGCGTCGGCCCCCGCGGCGATCGCCTTGGCGATGTCGCCCGAGTGCTTGATGCCCCCGTCGGCGATGATCGTGGCGCCCTTGCGGTGCGCGACCTCCGCAGCGTCGGCGATGGCCGTCAGCTGGGGGACCCCGACGCCCGCGACGACGCGCGTGGTGCAGATGGACCCCGGCCCGATGCCGACCTTCACGCAGTCCGCGCCCGCGTCCACCAAGGCCTCCGTGGCCGACGCCGTGGCGACGTTGCCCGCGACGATCATGCAGGCCGGGTGCTCTGCTCGAGTCTTCGCGACGGCGTCCACGACCATCTGCGAGTGCCCGTGGGCGGTGTCGACGATGATCATGTCGCAGCCCGCTTCGATGAGCGCCGCCACCCGGTCCGCCCGGTCGCCGCCGACGCCCACCGCCGCCGCCACGCGCAGGCGACCGAAGCCGTCCACCGTGGCGTCGGGGTAACGCTCGGCCTTGATGATGTCCTTGATGGTGATCAGGCCGCGCAGGAGGCTGCCGGTGCCGTCGACAACGAGCAGCTTCTCGACCTTGTGCTCCTGCAGGAGGTCCTTCGCCTGCTCCATGTCGGTCCCGACGGGGACCGTGATGAGCCCCTCGCTGGTCATGACGTCGCGCACGAGGCGATCGACGTTGCGCTCGAAGCGGAGGTCGCGGTTGGTGAGGATGCCGACGAGCGTGTCCCCGACCGTGACCGGCACCCCGGAGATCCGGTGCCGCTTCATGAGGTCGAGCGCCTCCCGCACCCGCGCGTCGGGCCGCACGGTCACGGGGTCCACGATCATCCCGGCGACCGACTTCTTGACGATCGAGACCTCCCTCGCCTGATCGGCGATGGAGAGGTTCTTGTGGATGACGCCGATGCCCCCGTTCTGGGCCATGGCGACGGCGGTACGCGACTCCGTGACGGTGTCCATGGCGGACGACAGCAGGGGGATTCGGAGCTGGATGCTCTCGGACAGCCGCGTCGAGACGACCGCGTCGCGTGGGAGGACGGTGGAAGGCCCCGGGACGAGCAGGACGTCGTCGAAGGTAAGGGCCGTGCGGATGGAGTCGTGGCGCGTCATCGGCTCACCCGTGGTGACCGGCGGTGGGGTCGCGCCGGGCGCGACTTGTACCGCACGCGCCTCCCCTTGAGAACCGGGACCGTCGCCGGATCTACTCCTCCTCGAGGCGGTTGAGGTAGGGCACGACGATCCAGCAGAGGCACGTGAACGCCGCCCCCACCCCCACGAGGATGGCGAACGCCCGTGGCCGTCCCATCGACGCACCCCACACGTCGTAGAGCTTGCCCCCCACGACCGCGGACGAGGACACCGCGAAGTTGCTCAGCGCCATCAGCGTCGCGAAGACGGTCGCGGCGATCGCCGGGGGGCAGTAGCGCGCCGCCATGTCGAGCTGCACCAGGGTCGTCAGCATCATCACGAAGCCGTACCCGGCCGCGATCGCGCCCGCGGAGAGCGCGTCGTTGAGGCCCCACCAGAAGAACGTCGCGACGACGGTGGCCAGGACGCAGCCGTGGACCAGGAAGCGGAACGGGACCTTCCTGCAGATCGCGCCGTACGTGCCCGCGGCGACCATCGCCGCGATCGCTTGGATCGACGACATGCGCCCGTAGGCTTCCTCACCCAAGCCCAGCTCCTCGACGATCTGGAGGTAGCGCACGTCCGCGCCGAAGGGGTTGAAGTTGATCAGGAACAGGAACGCCCCCACCCCGAGGACGGCGGGGTGCTTCACCGCCTGCATCATCTCGCTCACCGCCTCCTTGGCCGTGCCTTCGGGGGGCGCGACCTCGGGCTCCTTGACCATCAGTACGGCCACCCCGAGCGAGAACAGCGCGGCGAACGCGCAGACGGCGAACCCGGTGGTCTGCATTCCCCGCGCCGAGAGCCACCCGCCGAGCCAGCCGGTCCCGATCCCCGCGCCGTACAAGCACGCCCACTGGACCGACTGCAGCGTGCCGGTGATCCCTCGGGGCCGGCCCTCCTCGACCATCAGGCCGTCGATGACGACGTCGGTGAAGGCGATGCCGATGCACGGGATGAGGAGGAATACGAAGAGGACCCGGGTCGCTCCCTCGGCGGGCGGCCACAGCCACAGCATCATCAGGAAGAGGGAGGTCGCGGCGGTCCAGATCACGAGCCAGCTCTTGCGGCGCGAGCCTCGGATGGGGACGAAGTCGGTGAGCAGCCCGAAGACCGGCTTGAGGTACCAAGGGATGCCCAGGAAGAACATGAACCTGGTCATCGCCGACGCGTCCAAGCCCCAGCTGCGGAGCAACGAACGTACGGGTTGGGAGATCAGGCCTTCCGTGGGCTCCGCGATCCCCTGCACGAAGTACAGGGCGCCGAACAGGAACATGAGCCGACGCGTCGCGCGGCGAGCGTTCGAGTCCTCCACGAGCTCCTCCGGCCCCCATGGTCCCACATCCCGCCGCCCCGAGGCCGTCGCGTTTTCTTGACCCTCCGACGGCCGTGTGTACACTCCCGACCGCCCTCGGACAGACCGCGCGCACGCGAGCCGAGGCAGGAGGATTCAATGCACCTTGTCCAGCTTCTCGGCCGCACCGCGGCCCTCGCCGCCCTCGCCCTGGCCCTCGTCGCCTTCGGAGGCTGCAAGACCTACCAGAGCGGCATCTCCGCCGAGACCAGCGGCAGCGCCGCGGCGACCGCAGGGACGATGGAGGCGGCCGACGCTGCCTGGGCCGAGCGCGGCACCAAGGAAGGCCTGCAGCGCGCGATCGACGCGTACGCCGCGGTCGTCGCCGCCGAGCCCAACAACCAGGACGCCATGATCATGGCGGCTCGGGCCCAGTACTTCATGGCCGACGCGTACGGCGCGACCGCCGAAGAGAAGGGCGAGCTCTTCAACCTCGCCCGCGACTGGGGCGAGCGGGCGATGCTGGCGGACGCCGAGTACAAGGCGCGCATCGACAAGGGCGAGAAGCCCGCGAAGGCGGTCACGTCGCTCCAGAAGGACGACCAGATGGCCATCTACTGGACGGCCTCGGCCCTCGGCAAGTGGGCTCGCCTCCAGGGCTTCTCCACGATCGTGAAGTACAAGGGCTACATCGCCGGGATGATGCAGCACTGCCTCGACCTCGACGAGACGGCCTTCTACAGCGGCCCCATCCGCTACTGGGCCACGTACTACGCGGTGGCCCCCGGCTTCGCGGGCGGCGACATGGCCAAGTCCAAGGAGTGGTACGAGAAGTCGATCAAGATGAACCCCGAGTACCTCGGCACCTACGTCCTCTTCGCCGACGCCTACGCCCGCAAGGCGCAGGACAAGGAGCTCTTCAGCAAGATGCTCCAGCACGTGCTCGACGCCGACGTGACGGCCACGCCGGAGCTCGAGGCGGAGCACGTCAACGAGCAGCGCAAGGCCAAGGAGCTGCTCGACAACATCAGCGAGTACTTCGCGGACTGACGACGCCCCGAGGAAGGTCGCGGACCCCCTCGCGGGGTCGCGACGGTCCCAACCATCGAGACCCTCCCCCCGCCTGCTCCGTCGGAGTCCCCCATGTTGCGACGCTCCCTCTTGATCGCCTCGGCCGCCATCGCGGCCGGGCTCGTCCTCTCCCCCTCGAACCCCGCCGCCGCCGGCGAGGCTGAGTTCGTCCTCAACTTCGGAACCGTCGCCCCCGAGGGGACGCCGTGGGCCACGCAGCTTCAGCTCGAGAAGAAGCGGATCGAGAAGGAGTCGGAGGGCCGCATCTCGGTGCGGATCTTCATGTCCGGCGCCCTCGGCGGCGAAGTCGAGATGGTGCGCGACATCGTGGAAGGCGGGCGCCTCCAGGGCGGCGGCTTCACCACGGCCGCCATCGCGCAGGGCGCCAACGTGCCTCTGCTCCAGCTGCCCGAGCTGCCGTTCCTCTTCCGGAACGCGGCCGAGGTGGACCAGATCCTCGACAACGTGCTCTACGAGCCCGCCAAGAAGAAGCTGAAGCGCCGCAACATCCACCTCGCCTACTGGGCCGAGAACGGGTGGCGGTCCTTCTTCACGAGCAAGAAGCACGTCAAGAGCCTCGCGGACCTCGCCGAGCACAAGATGCGCACGCAGGAGTCCGAGGTCCACAAGGCCATGTACAAGGCCCTGGGCGTGCAGGCGTCGCCGATCTCCACGGCGGAGGTGCTCGACGCGCTCAGCCGCGGCACGGTCGACGGATTCGACAACACGTCGCTCTTCGCGCAGGCGGCGGGCTGGTTCCAGCCGACGCCCTACCTGACCCTCTCGAAGCACATCTTCCAGCCCGCGGCCATCGTGTACAGCAAGTCCTTCCTCGAGGAGGTCGAGGCGAAGGACCCCGCGCTGCGCACGATCATCGAGGGCGATCGCGCGGAGCAGAGCAAGATCGGCCGTGACCTGGTGCGCGGCCTCGAGGACGAGCTGCTCGCCAGCTTCGTGGAGCTGGGCGTGAGCGTCTACACGCCCACCGCCGCCGAGCTGCAGCCCTTCATCGACGCGTGCACGCCGATCCACGACCAGTTCGCGGAGCAGGTGGGCGCGGAGCTCTTGGGCGAGGTCCGGGCCGAGCTCAACAAGCTCCGAGAGTAGCGCGCCCGTCCCGTGGCTCGCTCCGCCCTCGACGCGATCTTCGCTCCGCTCGACGCGATCGGGCGGGCGTGGGAACGCGCCTGGCGGGGCATCCGCTGGTTCTTCAAGGAGATCGTCCTCCTCCAGGTGATCTTCTGGCTGATCCTGGTGGTCACCGGGCTCGTCCACTACGTCGGCAAGGTCCTCGCGTTGCTCGATGAGGTCCTCGACCGCGTCGAGACCACGATCATCTTCTTCGCCACCCTGGGGATGACGGGGCTCGTATTCCTCGAGTTCGTCGACCGGGCGATGGACAGCGTCGAGTTCGGCTTCAACAACGCCGCGAAGCTCGCCCTGATGCTGATGCTCGTGGTCGCCTTCCTCGGCGCCAGCCTCGCCACGCGCGACGACAAGCACCTCACCATCGACGCCGCGGACCGGGCCCTGAGCGCGGTCGGGAGCGGGCGGCTGTACCGCTTCTCGATGCTGATCGCGACGGTCTTCTCCTGGAAGCTGTACCAAGCGGCCGTGGACGTGGTGAAGAAGGCCTTCGACATCGAGTCCCTGGCGGGCCTCACCGTGCCGGACTGGGTGGAGACGAAGCTCGAGTCCGCGTGCGCGTGGTTCTTCGAGGGGCGCCTGAACGTCGAAGACTACGAGTACTTCGCCGATGAGGGGTTCGCCGTCGCGCTGGCCCAGAACGGCCTGAAGCTCTGGGTGGCGGAGCTGATCTTCCCCGTCGCCTTCCTGCTGATGACCCTTCGGTTCGCGGGCAAGTTCTGGCGCGGCAAGCAGCTCGATCTGGACGACGACGACATCCCCGCCCGCCACGCGCGCAAGACCGCAGGCACGGCAGGCATCAAGGACATCTTCCTCGCCGGGCTCTTCCCCGGGTTGCTGTTCGGCATGCTCCTCGGCCTCTGGATGGGCAAGGGCTGGTTCATCGTCGTGTGCGCGATCCTGCTGGTGATCGTGGGCGCGCCGCTGTTCGTGGTCATCGGAATCGCCGCCGCGCTGTGCGTCTTCCTGCTCGAGGGCCGCGACCTGACGTACATCGTCAAGGAGATCTACAAGGCCACCGACAAGGAGGTCCTGCTCGCGATCCCCTTCTTCGTCATGGCGGGCGCGATCATGACCGAGGGCAGCATCGCTCGGCGCCTGATCGACATGGCGAAGGCCGCCATCGGCTGGTTCCCGGGCGGCCTCGCGATCGCGGGCGTCCTCTCCTGCATCATCTTCGCCGCCATCTCGGGGAGCTCGCCCGTCACCGTCATCGCCATCGGGTCGATCATGGTCCCGGCGCTCATCGACGCGAACTATGACGAGGACTTCTCGCTCGGGCTGCTCACGTCCGCGGGCTCCCTGGGGATCCTGATCCCGCCCTCGATCCCGATGATCATCTTCGCGGTCGTCGCCTTCTCCTCCACGGAGATCTCCTACACGGTGCGCGACCTGTTCGTCGCCGGGATCATGCCGGGCATGCTCATCGGCGCGATCCTGGTGGGCTGGTCGGTGTTCAAGGAGCGGGACAAGGTCCTGCCCCTGGAGGAGACCCTCCACCAGCTCCCTATCTCGCTGGTCGACGGCATCTGGGCGGCGGGCCTGCCCATCCTGATCCTCGGCGGGATCTACAGCGGCCTGTTCACGGCCACCGAAGCCGCCGCGGTCTCGGTCGTCTACGCCCTCGTCGTGGAGTACGTCATCCACCCCGGGCTGAAGCTGGCCAAGCGGTCGAAGGCCGCGCCGGACGCGCCGAAGGAGCCCCTGTTCGAGCTCCCCCCGATGAAGCTGCCGCGCGTCTTCCGCGACTCGGCCGTGATCATGGGCAGCCTGCTGCTGATCATCGTCCTCGCCATCGCCTTCAACCAGTTCCTGGTCTTCCAGGAGGTCCCCGCGAAGGCCGCCGACTGGGTCGGCTCGCACGTGGACGGCAAGGTCGAGTTCCTGATCCTCGTGAACCTCTTCCTGCTGGCGCTCGGCTGCATGATGGACATCATGAGCGCCATCCTGATCGTGGCGCCGCTGCTGACGCCCATCGCCATGAGCTTCGGCATCAACCCGGTCCACTTCGGGATCATCTTCATCGTCAACCTCGAGATCGGGTACCTCACGCCGCCGCTGGGGCTCAACCTGTTCGTCTCGAGCACCGTCTTCGACAAGTCGATCATCCAGGTCATCCGCAGCGTGCTCCCGTTCACGCTCCTGATGCTGGTCGCGCTCGCGATCATCTCGTGGTTCCCCTGGTTGTCGATCGGCCTGCTCGGCGACTAGAGAGCCCATGTCCCCCACCGACAGCATCCTCGAGGCCGGCGCCGGCCTGCGCCTGCACATCCGCACCACCCGCCCCGACGGCGACGCGCGCGGCATCGTCGTGCTCACCCACGGGCTCGGCGAGCACTGCGGCCGCTACGACCACGTGGCGGGCCCCCTCGCGGAGGACGGCTTCGGGGTCGTCGCCTACGACCTGCGCGGCCACGGGCGCAGCACCGGCCTGCGGGGCCACGTGGACGGGTTCGCCGAGTACACCGGCGACCTGGATCGGGTCCTCTCGCTGGCCCGCGAGGAGTTCGGCGAGGGCCTCCCGGTGCTGGTCTACGGACACAGCATGGGCGGGCTGATCGTCCTCTCCTACATGCTCGACTACCCGGACTCGCCCGCGGTGGGGTTCGCCGTGAGCAACCCGCTGATCCGCACGGCCTTCGAGCCCCCGAAGCTCAAGGTGGCGGCGGGGCGCCTGCTCTCGAAGGTGCTGCCGCGCCTTCGCTTGGCCAACGAGGTGGACCACCAAGGCCTCTCGAGGGACCCCGCGGAGGTGCAGGCGTACATCGACGATCCCTACGTGCACGGCCTGGTCAGCACCCGATGGTTCACGTCGATGACCGCGGCGGCGCAGCGCGTGGAGCAGGAGGCCGAGAAGCTCGCTCGCCCGGGCCTGTGGCTGCTTGGGCGCAAGGACCCGATCGTCGACTCGTCGGCGGGCGAGAGCGTCGCCCAGAAGACCCCGGCCTCGACCATCCGCTCCTACGCCGACACCGTCCACGAGCCGCACAACGATCTCGACCGCGACCAAGTCATCGGCGACCTCCGAGCCTGGATGTCGGAGCGGGTCGCTTCCGCCTGACCCTCCGGGGCGGCCGCTGGCCCCCCGCGCGCAAACGCGCCATGATGGCCGAATGCGGGGTGAACCCACCGTCATCGGGCCCGAGTGCAGCCTCAACGGCAACGTCCTCTCCCGTGGCGACATCCTCATCTTCGGCAGGGTCCGCGGCGCCATCGAGGCAGGCGGCACCGTGCGCATCTTCGAGCACGCGATCGTGGAGGCCGACATCACGGCCGCCGTGGTCCGCGTGGAGGGCTCCCTCGACGGCTCCGTCCGCGCGTCGAAGCGCGTGAGCGTCGGCCCCCGCGGTCGTCTGGTGGGGGACGTCTACGGCGTGCTCTCGGTGGACGACGGGGGGTTCGTTCAGGGCCGAGGCGCCTCCCGAACGCCCCCTCCCGAGGCGCCCCGCCGCCCGCCCGTGAAGCCTGTCCGCGTGTACGACGTGGATCCGCCGCGCGCGCCCAGCACGGGCGCCATCCCCTCCATCTCCGAGGCCGACATCAGCGACGCGTTGTTCCAGATCGGCGACCCGCCTGCGGTGAAGCCGCCTCCGTCCGCGGTCGACACCGAGCGCCGCGCCCGTCGCATGCTCCGGCCTCCGGGACTCGCGAGGGGCCGCACGGATCCCGGGGGCTCGCGGCCGCCGGGGGCCACCATCACGCCGCCGGTGGTGAAGGCCGTCACCCCCGGGCAGGTCGACGCCGCCCTGCGGGCGCGCATCCAGGCGACGTCCGAGCAGCCCGCGGTCCGCAGCACCGCCGAGGTGCCCGCCATCCCCGCCGCAGCCCACCCGGGCACGAACCCGGGCGCGCTCGTCGACGAGTGGTTCGAGGAAGACGAAGAAGCCGCCGAGTGAGGGAACGCGAGGCGTTCCGCCCTACCATTCGCGGCGGAGCAGGGTGTCGCGTCGCCAGCCGACGTCGTCGGTCTCGGGGTGATTCGAGTTGTAGTGCAGCCCACGGCTCTCCCGCCGCCCCAGGGACGAGCGGATGACCAGCTCCGCCAGCAAGGCGAGGTTCCGCACCTCGATCAGGTCCCGAGTGACCTTGAAGTCCCAGTAGTAGGTGCGGATCTCGTTGCGGATCAGCGCCACCCGCCGGAGCGCGCGGGCCAGCCGACGATCGGTGCGCACGATGCCCACGTAGTTCCACATGAGGCGGCGGATCTCGTCCCAGGTGTGCGCGACGACCACGAGCTCGTCGGCGTCCCGGGCGGCTCCGGCGTCCCACGAGGGCACGTCCGCGGGCGCGATGTCACGAGCCGCCGCGTGCGCGTCCAGGGCGGTGCGCGCCGCCCGCTCACCCACCACCGCGGCCTCGAGCAGCGAGTTCGACGCGAGCCGGTTGGCCCCGTGCAGCCCCGTGCAGGCGACCTCCCCCGCCGCCAGCAAGCCGTCGATCTGGGTGCGGCCGTGGCCGTCGACCTTCACCCCCCCGCAGAAGTAGTGCGCCGCAGGCACGACCGGGATGGGCTCGCGGGTCATGTCGATGCCCAGGCCCATCAGCTTCTGGTGAATCGCCGGAAAGCGCCTCCGCACGAACTCCGGCTCCCGGTGGGACACGTCCAAGTGCACGAACTCGAGGCCGTGGCGCTTGATCTGGGCGTCGATGGCGCGCGCCGTGACGTCGCGGGGGGCGAGGCTGCCCATGGGGTGTACGTCGTCCATGAAGGGCGTGCCGTCCGGCAGCCTCAGGATCCCTCCCTCGCCCCGGACAGCCTCCGTGATGAGGAACGACTTCGCCTCCGGGCTCGGGTGATAGAGGCAGGTGGGGTGGAACTGCACGAACTCGAGGTTCGCGAGCACCGCGCCCGCCCGGTAGGCCATCGCCATGCCGTCTCCGGTGGCGAGGTCGGGGTTGGAGGTGAAGCGGTAGAGCTTCCCCGAGCCGCCCGTGGCCAGCAACGTCACCGGCGCCGAGAAGACGCGCACACGGCCGCTGGGGACGTCCAGCACGTAGGCTCCCAGGCAGCGGTCCCGGCGTCCGGGCATCCAGCCCTCCGGCCCCCCCGGGCCGTAGATCTCCTCGACCTCCGGGCCGCGCAGGCCGAGCCTGCGCTTGGCCAGATGACGCATGCACTTCCGCTGCGTGATCAGGTCGATGGCGACCTGATCGTCGATCAGCCGGATGCGCGGGTGGGCCTCGGCGGCGGCCACGATGGCGCGCTGGATCTCCCACCCCGTCGTGTCCCCGTGATGGAGGATGCGGCGGGCGTGATGCCCCCCCTCGCGCGTCAGGTCGTAGCCCTCCTCGTCCTCGCGGCGGGAGAACTTCACGCCGAGCTCGATCAGGCGACGCACGGCGGCGGGGCCCTCGGCCAGGATCGCCTCCACGTCCTCCCGACGGGCCAGGAACGCGCCCGCCTCCAGCGTGTCCTCCACGTGAGCCTCGATGGAGTCTTGGTCGTCCCAGACGGCCGCGATGCCCCCCTGGGCCCAGGCCGTGTTCGACTGGGTGACGGCCCCCTTGCAGAGGACGACGACGTCCCCGTGCTCGGCCACGCGGAGGGCGTAGGACAGCCCCGCCAAACCCGCGCCGATCACGAGGAAGTCGGCCCGAACTTCGGCGGCTGCGGGGCGCGAGGACGGCACGACGGCATCCTACCGACCCGCCGAGGCCTACGGTATCGTGCGCCATCGTCGCCTCCGCCCCCTGCAAGGTCCTCGCTCCGGTCGCCGCCGCCCTCTCGGTGTGCCTCCTCGCGCCTCCGGCGAACGCGGGCGACATCTACATGGGCACGGACGACAACGGCGTCCTCACATTCACGGACACGCCACCCGCGAGCGGCGAGGGCTTCGACGTCTTCATCAAGGACCTCGAGGGGCGCCCGTCGAAGTTCGCCAAGATCGACGCGGCCCTGCTCCGCAAGAACCTCGACAACTACGACGACGCGATCGTCACCTCGGCCACCAAGTGGAAGATCGCGCCCGAGCTCATCAAGGCGATGATGCTCGTGGAGTCCGGCATGAACCCCCGCGCCAAGTCCCCCGCCGGCGCGCGCGGTCTCATGCAGCTCATGCCGGACACGGCGAAGGAGCTCGGCGTGGCGGACTCCTGGGACGCCAAGCAGAACGTGGAGGGGGGCACCCGCTACCTGCGCCGGATGCTCAACTCGTTCGAGGGGAACCGCAAGCTGGCCCTCGCGGCGTACAACGCCGGGCCCGGGAACGTGCGCAAATACGCGGGCATCCCGCCCTTCGAGGAGACGGAGTACTACGTCGACAAGGTGCTCAAGTACTACGCGTACTTCCTCGCGGAGAGACCGCTGCGCTGATGCCCCGCGCCCGCCGCCGAAACCTGCAGTTCTGGAACCTCCCCAACGCCATCACCGTGGTGCGGATCGCGGCGATTCCGTTGATCCTCGTCGTGCTCGCAGAGGACACCTGGGCGCGCTCCTGGATCGCCGGGTGGATCTTCATCTTCGCCATCATCGGCGACTGGCTCGACGGGTACCTCGCGCGTCGGATGAACCTGCAGTCGACCCTGGGCGCGTTCCTCGACCCCCTCGCGGACAAGCTCCTGGTGGGCTCGGTCCTGATCATCATGGTGCCGTTGGGGCGCGTGGAGGCCTGGCTCGTGGCCCTGCTCATCTGCCGCGAGATCGCGATCACGTCGTTGCGCGCGGTGGCGGCGTCCGAGGGCCTCATCATCGCCGCCAGCAAGTGGGGCAAGTTCAAGACGGCCTTCCAAGGCACGGCGCTCTCCTTGCTGATCCTGCACTACCCCCTGTACGGCGTGAGCCTCCAGCGAGTCGGCTACGGCCTGCTGCTGGTGGCGACTCTCTTCGCGGTGTGGTCCGCGTGGAGCTACTTCAGCGGGTTCCTGGACGAGCTGGACGCAGGCGCCCCCGCCTGACGGTCAGGGCGTCGGGATGATCCGGCGGCCGAGCTCCCGGACGAGGCGGAAGCCCACGTAGGGGAACACCTCCTGGGCGAGGCGCCCGGTGCGGGTGCAGACGCGAGCGTAGTGAGCCGGTTGGGCCCAGGAGCCGCCGCGCACCGGCCGCTGGACCTGCTCGTCGTCGAACCAGCCGTCGCACCACTCCCCCACCCCGCCCGACAGGTCCTGGACGCCGTAGGGGGAGCGATCGGTGGGGAGCGCGCCCACCGGCTCGGGGACCGGCCGGCCCTGGCGGCTCTCGGAGGTCTTCGAGAACCCCGCGTCTCCTTGGTCGCCCCAGGGAAAGAAGCGACCGTCGACGCCGCGGGCTGCCTTCTCCCACTCCGCCTCGGTGGGCAGCCGGTACAGGACCCCTTCCCGCCGGCCACGCCACTCGCAGTAGGCCTTGGCGTCGTCCCAAGACACCCCGAAGACCGGGAGATCGACGGTGAACGGGGCGCCCTCGCGGGTGTAGTCGGGGAGGACGAACGTGCCGTCCGGCTGGAGGTGGAAGTGGGGGCCCGTCTCTTCGGACTCCCGCGGCGCGCGGAACCGGGCGAGCAGCGGATCGCCCGCGGCCAGCTCGTTGATGAAGGCGAGGTACTCGCCCATGGAGACCGGCTTGCGCGCGATGGCGAAGTCCGCCACGTCGAGCTGGTGACGAGGGAGGGCGCCGAAGGCCGCCGGGTCGCCCCCCGACCAGAACGGGCCGCCCGGGATGTGCACGAAGTCGTCGGGCAGGACGCCTTCCTCGAGGACGTGCACGTGCAGCCGAACGTGCTCCATGCGGTCGACGAAGAGCGGGATGGCCGCGCTCCGCCGCCCCTCGCCGCGGATCTCCAGGTGATAGGAGCCCATCGCCACGTCCACCTGCAGCAGCGGCGTCGCGCCCAGCTCCTCCGGCTCCACCGGCACCACCACCCGATCCCGCTCCTGGAGCCGATACAGCGTCACGTCGCAGCCGGGGGGCGTGGTCTCCAGGGACAGCCGGCCGGTGCCCGCCAGGAACGTGGCGTAGGTGCCGTCGTCGTAGAGCTCCACGAGGTTGCGGTAGGAGCGTTGATCCTTGAGATCGCGCCGCGACTCGGCGTCGCGGAACTGGTTCCAGTAGAGCGCCGCCAGCCCCAGGCGGGCCTCCCGGTTCTCGGGGTCGTGGGCGAGCGCCTGGCTGTACGACGTGAGGGCCGCGCCGAAGACGTCGATGGCGTCGACCGTCGCTCGGTTCATCTCCTCCTCGGCCGACCACAGCTCCCGCTTCTTGTCGATCGGGTCCCAGGCCTTCACGCCCGCGCGCAGCTTGCGGACCCGACGTTGGAGGTCCCGCACGCCCGCCTGGACCTCCTCGTATCGAGACGCGAGGGTCACGCCCTGGTGCACCCGCAGCTCGGCCTCTTGGCGCCGCTTCGTGCCCTCGAGGTGCGCCTCGAGCTCCCGGTACAGGTTCATGGCCGTGCGGGGACGGCGCTCCGGGTCCTTGCTGAGGCAGCGGGTGGCGAGGTCGTCCAGGTCCGGAGCGATGTTCCGGTGGGGGGCCCGCTTCCGCGGGGGCACCGGCTGATTGAAGGCGACCGCCTTCACCACCTTGCGGGGGTCCTTGCCCGAGAAGGGACGGCGGTAGGTGAGGATCTCGTACAGGATCACGCCCAGGCTGTAGACGTCCGACCGCTCGTCGACCTTCTCGACGAGACCGCGCGCCTGCTCCGGCGACATGTAGGCGGGCGTGCCCTTGACGGTGCCCACCTGCGTCACCACCTCGGTCTCGTGGCCGTGGTTGGTGCGCACCTGCGTGGGGCCCAGGACGGACAGGTCCCCCGGCTCGATCCCTTCGGCCTCGCCGATGATCTTGGCGAGGCCCCAGTCCATGACCTGCACTTCGCCGAAGTCGCCGAGCATGATGTTCGACGGCTTCAGATCCCGGTGGATCACGCCTCGGGAGTGCGCGTAGGCCACGGCCTGGCAGACCTGCTGCAGGATGCCGAGCAGCTTGACCCGGCTGAACTCCCGGGCGACCTCCGGCTCCCCGCGCTTGAGGGCCTTGAGCACCCGCTCGAGGGTGCGCCCCTCCACGAGCTTCATCGTGAAGTAGATCTCGCCCGAGGGCATGAGCCCCAGGTCGTGGACCGGGACGATGTTCGGGTGCTCGAGTTGGCCCGTGATCTGGACCTCTTCGAGGAAGCGGGCGATGTCACGCGAGCTGGCGTTCAGCCCCTTGCGCAGGCGCTTCAACGCGATTCGTCGCCCGATGTGGGTGTCGAACACGACCGTGACCTGGCCGTGGCCGCCCTTCCCGATCTCTTCGCCGTAGCGGTAGCGGCGCTCGTCACCCTCTTTGAGGCGAAGCAGGATGTCCAACGTGCCCTGGGGCACACCGTCGCTGCTCCCCGCTCCGGAGCGGGCGGAAGACTCCACGCGGCCCCGGCTGCCCTCAGAGGGACCTCGGACCGGGGACTCCGACTTCTTGGTGTCGGCCATGAACGCTCAGGATACCGAGAAATGGGTTGGAAAGCGGCGACGGGGCGCGATCGAGGAGCGCCTCCGAAGCCCAGAACTACGGGAGGCCCGACGCGGACGCCGAGCCTCCCGAATGAACGAGCTCCCCGAGGGGAGCGGCCGATCAGTAGATGTTGTTGCTGGAGAGCATCGACGCCTTCTCGGCGCGGTTGCACTCGTACTGCGAGTTCGTCGAGTCACCATCCACGTCGGCGACGCCGGTGGCGGTGAAGTCGTCCGTCTGGCTCGAGGAGCCGGCCACGGCGACCACGGTGTACTGGCCACGGACCTTGCCGTCAGCAACCCAACCGAGGTTCTGGAAGGCGGTGAAGCCACCACCGGAGAAGTTGATCTGCGTACGGTTGGGGGCGGTCGCCGGCGTGGCGATCGCGGACGTGAAGCTGTCCCACTCGGCGTGGTAGGCCTTCTCGGCCGTGCGGAGGGCGTCCAGGTTCGACGGAATCTCAGCGCGCTTCGAGCGCATCTGCATCGCGAGGAAGTTCGGAATGGCGATGGCCGCGAGGATGCCGATGATGGCGACGACGATCATGAGCTCGATGAGCGTGAAGCCCTTGTTGTTACGAAGCATGGTTTCTCCAAAGAGTGAGTGGGGGTTGCTTTGCGGCGGACACAGGAGCAAGGCCCGTGCCGGCGGGCGGACTTTTGCGGAATTTTGTCGGCGCGGCCTCGCAGCACGTCGTTCCGAGTCTTGGTTGCGGGGCGCGACCATTGTGGACGATCCCGTCGGGTGACGCTCAGCGTCACCGATCGACCGCGAGAAGTGACGAAACTGGGCACCTCCGGATCGAAACGGCGGGGGGCGACCCGACGATCCGCGCTCCGAGGCTGATTGGTGCTCTAGGAGAGGGTGTTGCCGTTCGCCTCTTCGAGGCCGAGCTTCTGGAGGCGGTACCGGAACGACCGGAACGTGATCCCCAGGAGCTTCGCGGCGTCCTTCTTGACGCCTCCGGCCGTCCCGAGGGCCGACTCGAGGAGCATGCGCTCGTACTCCTCCAGGGTCCGCTCCAGCGGCAGCCCCTCGGCCCCGACGCGGGTGGGCAGCGGGCCGTCCATGACCTCCGGCCGCCGGTCCCCCACGACCTCCGCGGGCAGCGACTCGAGTCCGATGGCGGTCCCCTGGCACAGGGCCACTCCCCGCTGGATCACGTTCTCCAGCTCGCGGACGTTGCCCGGCCACTCGTGGGCCGCCAGCACGTGCATGGCCTCTTCGGTCACCCCCAACTCAGGCCGCCCGAACTCCGCGCAGTAGTGCTCGACGAAGTGCTCGACGAGCAGCGGCAAGTCGGTCAGCCGGTCCCGCAGGGGAGGGAGGGCCACCGTCACGACCCGGAGGCGGTAGTAGAGGTCCTCGCGGAACCGGCCCGCCCGCACCTCCTCGGCCAGGTCGCGGTTCGTGGCCGCGACGATGCGCACGTCCACCTTCTTCTCGCCGACGCCGCCCACCGCCTTCACCATCCGCTCCTGGAGCACGCGGAGGACCTTCACCTGCGTGTGCAGCGGCATCTCGCCGACCTCGTCCAGGAAGACGGTCCCTCCCTGGGCGCTCACGAACAGGCCGTCGTGGTCGCGCACGGCGCCGGTGAACGATCCCTTCTTGTAACCGAAGAGCTCCGCCTCGATCAGGTTCTCCGGGATGGCCCCGCAGTTGATGGAGCGGAACGGGCCCTCGTTCCGGGCCCCTTCCCCGTGGATCGCGCGCGCGACCAGCTCCTTGCCGGTGCCGCTCTCGCCGGTGACCAAAACCGTCACCGGGGTGTCCTTGACGCGATCGATGAGGTCGTAGAGCGCCAGCATCGGGTGAGAACGACCGATGAGGCGGCCGTACGTGAACCGCTCCTTGAGCATCCGCTTCAGGGCGCGGTTCTCGCGGCGCATGGCGCGCTGCTCGAAGGCCTTGGCGAGCACCAGCTTCAGCTCGTCGACGTTGAAGGGCTTCGTGATGTAGTCGAGGGCGCCGTCCTTCATCGCTTCGACGGCGTTCTTGGTGGTCGCGAACGCGGTCACCATCATCACTTCGGTCTCGGGCCAGCCCGCCTTCACGAGGCGCAGCACCTCCATGCCGTCCATGCCCTCCATGTTGAGGTCGGTGATCACGACGTCGGCCGGGCTCTCCTCCATCAGGGAGATCCCTTCGGATCCGCCCCCGGCCGCGCGCACCGAGTAGCCGTTGCGCCGCAGAAGGATCGTGAGGAACTGACGCAGCGAACGATCGTCGTCGACGACGATGACTGAGCCCTTAGCCATCGGCAGCCCCCAGGTGGTCTGTGGTCACGGCGGTCATTCCGGTCTCCGTCCCCACCGCGTCGTCGTCGGGGCCGTCGAGGGTGTCCGGCTCGTCACCCAGCCCGGTCGACGCGATGCGTCTCACCGGCAGCCAGATCGCGAACCGGGTTCCGCGTCCCCGCCGGGTCTGCACGGTGATGACGCCGCGGTGAGCCTGCACGATGCGCTGCACGATCGCCAACCCGAGGCCGGTCCCGCCCGAGCGCGTCGTATAGAAGGGATCGAAGATGCGACTGATCGCGTCCTCGGGCACCCCGGGCCCGGTGTCGGCGACCACGAGCCGCAGCACCTCGCCGTCCCCCCACCGCCCCGGCGGCCTCCGAAGCGAGTCCCCGGGGTCGTCCGTCGGTCGCATCACCTCCACGGACACCTCGGACTCCGCGTCGATCTCGTCGGTCGTGCTGCGCGCGAGGTAGGTCTGGCCGAGGGAGTCGTCGGGTGAGGTCTCGATGCGCACGTCCCCGCTCGCCTCCAGGTCCGTGTCGTGGGCTCGCTCCAGCGCCACTCGGAGCCGCCCTCCGCTGCCCGACATCGACTGACAGGCGTTGTTGAGCAGGTTCCACAGGACCTGGGCCATCCGCTGCGCGTCCACCTCCAGCACGGGGTCGAACCGAATCTCCGAGGAGACCTCGATCCCCTCGAGCACCCCCCGGGCGTCCAGGAGCTGCAGGGTGTCCTTGATCAGCGACCCGAGCTGCTGAGGGACGAGGCGCAGGCGCTCCTCGCGCGTGAGAGAGAGGAAGTCCGAGACGAGGTTGTCGAGCCGCTCACACTCGGCCTCGATGATCCCGAAGAGCTCGTCGTCCTCCTCCTCGACCGCGAGCGCGCTGCGCAGGACCTGCACCGAGCCGTTGATCGACGCCAGGGGGTTGCGGATCTCATGGGCGATGCCCGCGGACAGGCGACCGACCGCGGCGAGCCGCTCCTCGCGCTCCAGCCGCTCCTGCATGAGGAGGAGGCGGGTCCGGTCTTCGAAGACCAGGATGTGGCCGTCGACCCGACCGAGGGTGGTGCGGAGCTCGCTGACCGCGATGCGCAGGTACACCCGACGACCGTCGGACCGGGTGATCCACTTCTCCAGGGCGCGCTCGCCGGGGCGTGGAGTGGTCTCGTGCGCCGACAAGAGCGCGTCGACGTCCCCCAAGACGGAAGCGACCGGTTGGCCGAGAACCGTCTCCGCGGTGCAGAGCGTGATCGTCTCGGCGGCTCGGTTGAAGGACGTCACCCGGGCGTCGGGACCGATGGTGAGGAGCCCGGCGTCGATGTTCTGGATGATCCGCCCGTGGATGTCCTGGAGGCGAGAGAGGCTGATGGACGCGCGCGCGAGGGCGCGGCCCGTCTCCGCCTGCTTCGACGCGAGCGAGCCGGACAGGAAGGCGATCAGATAGAAGGAGACGATGTGGAAGCCCACCGTGGAGTAGGCCCGGAGGATCTCCAGCGGCGACCCGCCGACGTCGATCGCGAGCGGACGGCCGAGGGGGTCGAGCTGGGGGACCCACCCCTGGTGCACGGCCAGCAGGCACGCCAGGTAGACGATGGAGTCGAGGCTCGCGACGACCAGGCCGCCCCGCAACAGCAGGAGGTAGCCGCCGCCGAAGACGTTGAAGACGAAGAGCCAGGTGAAGACCGAGTCCTGCCCGCCCGTGAAGATCACCACCAGTCCGATGCAGGCCGCGTCCACGCCGAACTGCAGGTAGCTGAAGAACTCCAGGTTCGGCATCCGGTTGGCCACGAGGCCGTAGAGCAGGGAGCTCGCGTAGGCCGCGATGACGACCGGATAGAGCGTCGTGATCGGCTGGATCGACTCCTGCTGCTGCAATCGAAGGAAGACGAGGACGCCGAACAGGACGCTCACGACGAGCACCCGCACGAACATCAACCACTGGAGGCGCTCGAAGAGCAGCTCCCGGTCGGCGGTGTCGATGTCGGGGGGGGGAGGCGGCACCACCACGCGCATGCGCGTGCCCGACTCCACCTCGACGGCGGCGCCGTAGAGCCCGGCCGTAGGAGAGGTGCCCGAGGACGTCGGTTCGGTTGGCGAGGCGGAGGGGATCTGAAGCGGCCGGAGTCCCAGCGTCAGCCCATGAGGGCGGACGACATCGTGAAGATCGGCAGATACAGCGCGACGACGAGACCGCCGACCACGATGCCGAGGAAGACGATGATGAAGGGCTCGATGAGCGACGTGATGCCCGCCACGGCGACCTCGACCTCTTCTTCGTAGAAGTCGGCGATCTTGTTGAGCATCGTGTCCAAGGCGCCGGTGGCCTCACCGACGTTGATCATCTGACAGACCATCCCGGGGAACACTCCGGACTCGGCGAGCGGCTCGGCGATGGTGCGACCCTCGGAGATCGAGTCGCGCGTCTTCATGATGGCCATCTCGACGACGTAGTTGCCGGCGGAGCGCGAGCAGATCTCGAGGGCGTCGAGGATCGGGACGCCGGAGGAGATCATCGTACCGAGGGTCCGGCAGAACCGGGCCACCGCCACCTTGCGGAGGAGGTCGCCGAAGACCGGCATGCGCAGCATCGTCCGGTCGAACGTCTTCTTGCCCAGCTCGGTCTCCATCGCTTTGCGGAAGAGGAAGTACGAGATGACGCACACGACCACGAAGTGCGGGCCGTAGTTGACCGACACGTCGGAGATCCCGATGAGGATCTGGGTGGGGACGGGCAGCTCGGCGCCGACCTCCGCGAACATCGACTCGAAGACGGGCACCACCTTGGTCATGATGACCGCGAGGATGAGGAACATGATCCCGATGATCGCGATCGGGTAGGTCATGGCGCCCTTCACCTGGCGCTTGAGCTTGCTGTTCTTTTCGATGTAGGCCGCGAGCCGGTTGAGGATCGTATCGAGGATGCCGCCGACCTCGCCGGCGGCCACCAGGTTCACGTACAGGGTGTCGAAGGTCTTCGGGAACTTCTTGAGCGCGTCGGCGAACGTGGCGCCGCCTTCGACCGTCTCCTTGATCTCCAGGAGCTGCTTCTTGAAGGTCGGGTTCTCCATGTTGGAGGCCTGGATGTCGAGGCACTGCACGAGGGGCAGACCGGAGTCGATCATCGTCGCGAACTGGCGCGTGAAGACGACGAGGTCCTGCTCCTTGACGCGAGGCTGCAGGAACGCCGGGAGCGGGATGTTGATCTCGCCCGAGAGGTCGAGGCCGCCCTTCTTCTTGACCGTCGTCGGGCGGATCTTCATCTCCCGCAGCTTGGTCATCACGGCCTGCTGATTCGCGGCCTCGAGCTCGCCCTTCTTGACCTCGCCGGAAGCGGAGCGACCTTCGTATACGAACACCGGCATCGACATCACCTCCGGTCCCGGCGCGGGGCCGGGACCACGTGTACCTCTGGGTACACCGCGGAGATCATAGAGCAAGAACGCCGTTCATCGAAAGGTCCTTGCAGCCGACCCGTCTCGGGGCCCCGGGGCGGGCCGGGCCGCGTTGAGCCCGCCGATCATCCCTGGTAGGGTCGGCGGTCGCTTCCCCTCGCCCGCGCGCGAGTGATCCGAACCCCCTGCCGAGGCTCTCCCCCCGTGACTGATCCGACGAACCGCGCCGCGCGTTCGAGGTCCCTCCTGCTCCCGCTGCTCCTCTCGGTCGCGCTCGCGATCCCGTGCGCTGCGTACGGCGCCGAGATCCTCGGGACGGTCCTCGACGAAGAGACCTCCGGAGCCCTGCGAGTCGCAGTCCGCGGCTCCGAGGGCAAGCCCGTGGTCGTGAAGGTCGACGGCCAAGCGGTCGAGGTGACCGAATCGAGCCGGGTCCGCACCCGGCGCTGGCAACCCCTCGTGTTCATGGTCGACCGCAGCAACGTGGTCCCGGACGGCCTCGACAAGATCAAGAACCTGATCCTCGACCGCGCCCGCTCGCGCTTCGAGGCCGAGGGCCGCCTCGGCGAGTTCCGCTTCTCGGGCGAGCCCCCCCTGGTGATCGTCGCCGACCAGACCGGCCAAGCGATGGCCGTCGCCAACGCCGACACGGTGGAGACGGGGCTCAAGGGCCTCGTCGGCGGATGGGAAGCGCAGATCCCCAGCGACCCGCGCAAGCGCATCGTGAGTCAGGTGTCCGAGTTCATGGACCAGGTGCTCGCCCAGGGCGGCGGCGGCAAGAACCGCAGCAAGGCGTTCATCTTCTCGAGCTTCTGCGTGGGCAAAGAGGCCAGGGTCCCGGACCTCGCGAAGTTCGGCGGCCCGGTGGTCTTCCTCACGTGGGACCAAGGCATCGACAAGAAGTGCGAGGCCGAGCGCGCCGCGTGGCTCGAGAAGGTGCAGAAGAGCGCGGGCGACGCCCTCTCCGTGGTCACGCTGTTCAAGGCGGACACGCGCGAGGACGTCAAGAAGGCGCTGCTCGACACCGAGGTGGTGGACGAGGTCCTCACCGTCTCCGGCGTCCCCTACGAGGGCGGCAAGTTCGACCTCACGGTCACGGCCTCCGGCGTCGAGAACCCGTACAAGTCGGTCCTCATCCAGGACGAGATGCCCCACGCCTGGGTCGCCGCCGCGGAGGAGAAGAAGGCGCGCGTGCGACGCCTGCAGCTGTGGGCCGGGCTCGCCGTCTTCATCATTCTCATCGGCATCGGCGCGTTCCTCAAGGCCCGCGCGGGCGCGGAAGACATGGCGAAGTGGGAGGCCGTCGGGGAAGCCGAGGAGGTCTCCACGGCCCTGGACGCGGACGCCTGGAACGCCACCATCTTCCAGCTCACCGGCGTGATGCCCGCGCTGAAGGACGTCGCCAAGGCGGCCCAGCTCGGTCCCCCCGGCGGGGCCGTGGACGAGGAAGCCACGAAGGCCGCGCCGACCCCGAAGGCCGAGCCGACGAAGGACGAGCCCAAGAAGACCGTCGCGCCCGAGCCCGTGGCCCAGCCCGCCGCGGCCGCGTCCACCACGTCCGGGATGGAGAAGCCCGCGGCGTCGGGTCCGTCCACGGGCATGACCGTCTCCATGCCGGTCCTGGACGACGGCACCGCCTACGACGCCGAGCGCGCGTTCGAGGTGGGCGTCCTCCTCAACGGGCGGCCGGTGGCGCGCAAGACGAAGAAGTTCCGCAAGGTCTTCAGCGTCGGTCGCGCCACGGACAACCGCGTCGTGATTCAGCGCGACGACACGGTGCACCGCTACCACGTCGTGATCCGGCCCGCCCTTCAGGGCAAGGAGTGGTGGCTCGAGGTCTCCCCGACCGCGAGCAACCGCACGAACCTGAACGGCAAGGACCTGCGCCCCGGCGGCCGCTACCGCCTCCCCGACCGCTTCCGCCTCCAGCTCGGCGAAGCCACCGAGATCCGAGGCCGCCTCTCCGACTAGGCGGGGACCCCACCCCGGTCAGCTCTCGCCGGCCCCCTCCGCCCTGGGGAAGGGGAGCCCTGCGCCTCCGCTCGCTGCGCTCGCTCCCTGACGGCGCGGACTCCCCTTCCCCAGGCGGGGGCCTCCATCGACGCTGAGCCCAGAACCCCGAGTTGCAGAAGAGAGTCTCGACGCGTCCGGCACGTCGAGTTCGTCTCTTGCAATGACGGGGTGCGAGGGCACGACACAAGGGAGGGCCCCGCCTGGGGGAGGGGGATCGGCAGTTCGATTGCGGTGAGGACCCGTGCCGGATCGCGACGACGGTGCCGAGTGCGCGGGTGAAGGCGTATTGAAATACGCCGAAGTCGGGCCGAGGTGCCGGAGGAAGCGAGGCGGTGCGGGGGCCGCCGCAATCAATCGTTGGCGGTGACTCGGCCTACCTCGTCGAGCGACGTCGCGGACATCTTCAGCTTCGTCAGCGCCGACATTCGCAGGGTCTTCATGCCCTGACGCACGGCCTCACGCTTGAGCTCGAGGGTCGAGGCGCCGTTGAGGACGAACTCGCGGAGCTCTTCGGTCATGGTCATGATCTCGTAGACCGCGATGCGGCCCTTCATGCCCGTGTTGTTGCACACGCGGCAGCCGGCCCCGCGGTGGACGACGAACTCGTCGATCTCGTCCGGGTGCACGCCCAGGTCCAGCAGGGTCTGGGCGGGGACCTCCATGGGCTCCTTGCACTCCTGGCAGAGCTTGCGGAGGAGACGCTGGGCACCGATGAGGACCACCGACGCGGCCACGAGGAAGGGCTCGATGCCCATGTTGAGGAGCCGCGAGACGGAGGACGGGGCGTCGTTCGTGTGAAGCGTGGAGAGGACGAGGTGGCCGGTGAGCGCCGCCTTGATCCCGATCTCCGCGGTCTCGAAGTCGCGAATCTCACCCACGAGGATGATGTCCGGGTCCTGTCGCAGGAACGAACGCAGCGAGCTCGCGAAGTTGAGGCCGATGTCGTCGTGCATCTGCACCTGGTTGATGCCGAAGAGGTTGTACTCGACGGGATCCTCGGCGGTGGAGATGTTCGTATCGGTCTTGTTGAGCTCCGAGAGGACCGAGTACAGCGTCGTCGTCTTGCCGGACCCGGTGGGGCCGGTGATGAGGATCATCCCGTAGGGCAGGTGAATCGTCTTCTTGAAGTCCTCGAGGATCTTCTCCTCGAAGCCGAGCTTCGTCATGTCGAGCTGCAGGTTCGACTTGTCGAGCAACCGGAGCACGATCTTCTCGCCCCAGATGGTCGGCAGGACGGAGACGCGGAAGTCCATCTCCTTGTTCTTGCCCATCTTGAGCTTGATGCGGCCGTCCTGAGGGAGCCGCCGCTCGGCGATGTCGAGCTGGCTCATGATCTTGATACGCGACGTGATGGCGTGCTTCAGCTTCACCGGCGGCTTCATGACCTCGTAGAGCATGCCGTCGATGCGGTACCGGACGCGGAGCTGCTTCTCGAACGGCTCCACGTGGATGTCCGAGGCGCCCTTGCGGATGGCGTCCAAGAGGATGAGGTTCACGAGCTTGATGACGGGGGCGTCGCCCGCGGACTTCTCGAGGTCGAGCTCGTTGATGTCCTCTTCGGCGTCGATGACGTCGACTTCGTCGTCTTCGAAGTCGAGCATCACGTCGTCGAACGTGACGTTGGACGTGTAGTACTTCTCGACCGCGCCTTCGATGGCCTGCTCGGACGCGACCACGACCTCGACGTTGTATCCGGTGAGGAACTTGATGTCGTCGATGGCGAAGATGTTGGACGGGTCCGCCATCGCGACGATGAGCGTCGAGCCGGTCCGGTTGATGGGGATGACCTGATGCTTCAGGACCACCTCCTTCGGGATCAGCTTGATGATCTCGGGCTCGATGTCGAAGTCGGACAGGTCGATCGACGGGACGCCGTACTGCTTGCTCAGGAACGCGGTGAGCTCGTTCTCCTCGATGAAGCCCATCTTCGTGAGCTGGTAACCGAGTCGACCGCCCCCGGAGCGCTGCTCCTGCATGGCTTCCTGCAGCTGCAGGGGGGTGATCAGCTTCTCGCGTACGAGCAGTTCGCCGAGTCGGCCACTGGCCATGGGTACGTCCTCTCCGTCGGATGACGGCAGTTTTGCGGTCTGAGGGATCGAATCCTAGCAGCGTCGCCCGCAGGACTCACGGCGCGGCGCCCCTCCGCCGGCGCGGAGCACCGCGAATCAGAGCCCGCGGTAGACGGACTCCAGCGCGCTGACGTGTTCCCGCGGCGAGAAGCGCCCCTCGAGCGCGGCCCGCGACGCGGCGAGCACCGGGGCGCGGTCGTCCGCCTTGCGGGCGAGGTGCAGGGCCAGCTTGGCGAGGTCCTCGGTGTGCTCCACCGGCACGGTCCGGGCGAGCCCCCCGTCGGCCAGGCCCCCGACGTCGAACCCGACCACGGGGACGGCCATCGCGGCCGCCTCGAGGGCGACCATGGGCACGCCCTCCTGGCGCGACGGCATGATCAGGACGTCCGCGATCGCCAGGAGCGTCTCGGGGTCCGTGCGCTGACCGAGGTAGAGGACGTCCTCCATGGCCTCGACCCCCGGCGCGAAGGCTCCCCGCCCGGCGACCACCAGCTTCGCCGCGGCCGAAGCCTTCTCGAGCGTCGCCTGCAGGACTCCGATGGCGTCCGCCCCCTTCTCGAAGGAGAGCCGCCCCAGGTACAGGTAGACGCGGGTGGTCGCGCCGAGCGCCAGGTGACGTCGGGCGTCGACCCCGTCCGGCGCCGCGGCCGTGAAGGCGTCCGCGTCGAGGCAATTGGGCACGATCTGGTGCGCGGAGAGGCCCCCGGCCAGGGACGGATGCACGGCGATGACGGCGTCCACGCTCGCGAGCAGGCGACGGGCCACGGCCGCGCGGCGGCGGTCCCGGTCGTCGTTCTCGATGAAGCCGTGCACGGTGTGCACATGCTTCGCCCCGGCGGCGCGCGACGCGAACCGCCCCCAGAGGAGCGCCCGCTCGCCGTGCGTGTGCAGGATCGCGCCCCGCCCCAGCGCCTTGAGTTCGCGCACCAGCGCCCCGACCGAGCCGGGGTCGAGGGCGCTGTTGTTCTCCCGTCGGGTCCAGGCGACCCCGCGGGCGGCGAGGCGCTCGGGCATCACGGGCTCGGCGACCCGCGTGGCGTTCGCGAGCCACGCGGAGACGCGATGTCCCGCCGCGGCGAGGGCGGCGAGGCTCTCTTCCATGGAGCGGGCGGCGCCCGAGAGGCCGCCGGGCCAGGCGATGGCGTGGAGAATCGGGGGGAGGTCGGACATCGCCGCGGATATTAGCCGGCCGCCCACCGACCCGCGCGCGGGGCCGCGCACCCGCCTCCCCGCATGGCCGACGGACGGTCCTCGGACGTACTCTTCGCGCGTGGTTCGCCCCCCTCCCCTCCTCGTCGCCGGGCCGTGCGTCATCGAGTCCGTCGAGGACTGCGTGAGAGTCGCCCGCGAGGGCGCCGCCGTCGCCGACCGCCACGGCTGCGAGTTCGTCTTCAAGGCCTCCTTCGACAAGGCGAACCGGACCGCCGGCGAGGGCTTCCGGGGACCCGGCATCGACGTGGGGCTCCGCATCCTCGGGGAGGTCCGGGCCGAGACCGGGGTCCGGCTGCTGACCGACGTGCACGACGCGACGCAGGTCGAGCGGGCCGCGTCCGTGTGCGACGTCCTGCAGATCCCGGCCTTCCTGTGCCGCCAGACGGATCTGCTCCGGGCCGCGGGAGCGACCGGGCGCACCGTGAACCTCAAGAAGGGACCGTTCCTCGCGCCGTGGGCCGTCGCGCCCGCGGTGGAGAAGATCCGCGACGCCGGCGCGACGGCGGTGTGGGTCACCGAGCGGGGCACGTCCTTCGGACACGGCGACCTGGTGGTGGATTTCCGAGGCGCGGGGGAGCTCCAGGCCGCCGCGGACCGAGCCCTCTTCGACGCCGGCCACAGCGCCCAGCGCCCGTCGGCCGAGGGGCGAGCCAGCGGAGGCGACCGCGAGGCGATCCCGGTCCTGGCGGGGGCGGCCGCCGGGGCGGGCTTCGACGCCCTCTACTTGGAGACGCACCCCGAGCCCTCGCGGGCCCGCTCCGACCGCGCCGTTCAGTGGCCGCTCGACCGCCTCGACGCGCTGGTCGGCTCCTTCGTCGTCATCGTCCGGGCCCGCACGCCCTGATGCGGACGCTCCTGCTCTGCAGCCGGCCGCCCTGGCCGCTCACCGGAGGGGACCGCCTCCGCGCTTGGCACCTCGCCCGCGCCCTGTCGACGCTGGGGCCGGTGGACCTCGTCGCCACGCGATCGGCCGACGAAGATCCCGCCGCGGTCGCCGCGGGGCTCCCCTTCGTGGATCGAATCCGGCTCCCGGTCCTCGCCCGGGGCGGCGCGACGCTCCGGGCCCTCCGGGCGGCCCTCGACGGCTCGCTCCTCCAGCAGGCCCTGTACGCCGACCCGGGGGCCGCCGCCGCCACGGCCGAGCTGGCGGCCGAGGCGGACGTCGTCGTCGCGCACCTCATCCGCACGGTGCCCTGGCTCCCGCGGGTCCGGCCCCCCGTGCTCGTGGACGTGCAGGACGCCCTCTCGGCCCAGTACGCCGGCGCCGTGGGCCGGGCGCGGGGGTGGCGCGGGGCGGCGGCCCGCGTCGAGGCCCGTCGCATCGGCGACGCCGAGCAGAACGCGGTCCGCACCGCCGACGTCGTGTCGTTCATCTCCGCGCGCGATCGGACCCTGGTGCTCGGCGCGCAGACCCACCGGGCAGGCATCGTCGCAGGCGCCGCCGTCGATCTCCGCCCGCTCCCTTCGCCCGTCCCCCGAAGCGGGGTCGTGTTCGCGGGCAACCTGCGGACCGCGAGCAACCGGGCGATGGCCGAGCTCCTCGCGCTGCGGGTGTGGCCGATCGTCCGGTCGGTCCACCGCACGGCGGAGCTCAGGATCGTGGGCGTGGAGGCCTCGGAGGCCGTGCGCGCCCTCGGTCGACGCCCCGGCGTCACGTTCGTGGGGCCGGTCGCGGACATGGACGGAGCGCTGGCCTCCGCCGTCGCCTCGGCGTGCCCCCTGGAGTTCGGCAGCGGGGTCCAGAACAAGGTCCTCGAGTCCCTGGCGATGGAGACGCCGGTGGTGATCACGCCCCCCGCCGCCGCGGCCTTGGGCACGTCCGGGGGCGCGGGCACCGGCATGGAGGTCGCGCGGCTCCGACGTCCCTTCGCGGAGCGGCTCGTGCAGCTGCTCTCGGCCCCCGCGAAGGCCGCCGTCATGGGCGCCGAGGGCCGCGAGTGGGTGGCCGCCCGTCACTCCCCCGAGGTGGCGCTCGCGCCGCTGCTCGACGCCGTCCGGTCCCTCGCGGCCGGCTGACCCGCCACCGCCGCCCAGCCGAGCACGAGCCACCAGGCGGTGTGCTCCCAGGTCGTGAGGGTGAGCCCCGCGAAGGCCGCGAAGACCAGCGGCGGGAGCGCGACGGACCGGAGTCCGGGCGCCGCCCTCGCGGCCGCGACGAAGCCCGCGAGCAGCAGCAGCAGCCCCCCCAAGCCGAGGCTCGCCGCGACCTCCAGGTAGACCGAGTGCGCGTCCCGCCGCGGCTTGCTGGTGGGTCCGCCCGACGCCTCGAGCGCCCGTCGGTGCGGCTCGTAGGCAGCCGGGACGGCCCCGGCGCCCACCCCTCGGACCGGGTGCTCGCGCACGATCGAGGCGGCGTTGCGCCAGATCGCGTCCCGCCCCGACGTGATGGCCTCCAGGTCCGCGTCCGCGACCCCCGGGAGCGGCCCCCGGACGTCGGGGCGGAGGGTGAGAGCCCCGATCCCCACGGCGACGGACACGGCCGCGACCATCACCACGCGACGGACGGTCGGCCCGAGGACCCCCGCCACCACGAGCGCCGCCCCGACTGCGAGCCAAGCCCCGCGGCTCCCGGCGAGCCCCACGCCCCACCCCGCGAGCGCGATCCCGACCAGCGCCCATCGATCCCCCGGGGCGGCCCTCGCCGCCAGGGCGGCGATGCCCAGCACGACCGCCGCCCCCGCGGCCCTGGCCTGCACCCCGGGCTCCCCTTCCCCGACCGAGATGCGCACGCCGCGCAGATCGTCGGCGGCGAAGTAGACCCAGCCGGTGCCCAGCCCCAGGATGGCTCCGCCGAGGACGGCCCCCACGGCGGCCCCGCGCAGGACGGCGGCGGTGCGCGGGTGCAGCGCGAGGGCGCCGAGCAGCAGCGCCTCCAGCCCCAGGTGCAGCGCCACGCGTCGGGTCGCCGCGGGGTCTTGGGACCACGCCAGGGAGCCCAAGGCCAGGAGTCCCACGGCAGCCCACAGGGCCAGCGCTCGGGGCGCGCCCGGGCCCCCCTCTCGGGCCCGACGCACGACGGCCTCGAGGACGAACGCGGCCGCCGCGACCTTCGCCGCCGGCGTCCCGAACGCGGGGAGCGCTTCGCCCGCGACCGTCACCGCGGAGTACACGGCGATCAGCGCGGGCCCGACGGCGGGCGTCACGACTCCGTGGCCTCGATGCCCGCCGCCGCCACGAAGAAGGCCGCCCCGCCCACCGCGAACAGCGTCGCCACCGCCGTGGCGTCCCCGAGCCCCAGGAGCCTCACGATCCCCGCCGCGGACACGCCCGGCACCCCCGCGAGGGTCGCCATGGCGATGAGCGCCCGACCCTCGGGGAGGCGTGGACGGGAGTAGAACACGACGCGGTAGAGGGCCCCCGCGAGGAGGCCGCCGAACAGCACCAGCGAGAAGGTCCCCAGGAAGCGCAGCGCGGACACGGCGAGCACCATCTTCGGGCGGGCCTCGTCGAGCGCGGCGACGAGCTCCGGCCCGTCCACGGAGACCGGCCCGAGCACGGAGTTCAGCTGCTGCCACGGCAGCGCGTTCCCCACGGGGCTGCCGTACGTGAAGACCACCAGGGCCGTCCTCAGGACGACGAACCGAGTGCGCGTGTCGCCGGGCGCCGCGGGCTCGATCTCGGGCTCGTCCCGGGGGTCGAGCACGACCACGAACCGCTCGGTGGCGAGCGTGCGCGGCGCGGGGGCCTCCATCTCGGCGACCCCGCCTGCGATGTTCAGGCGAGGCATCAGCCACACCGCAGAGTCGCGCGCGGCGGCGATCTGAGCGCCCAGGTGCAGGTACTGCTGCACCCCCAGCACGAGCGTGATCAGCAGCAACATCACGACCACCGCGGCCAGCGACCCGCCGAGGCCCCGCCGGGCGGCTGCGCGATAGCCGTCGCGCCCCCAGAAGGCCCCCACGAGCAGATCGAGGACCCCCGGCTCGGGGTCGTCGGATCGCGCCTGTGCGTCGTCGTCCGCCACGGCAGGGACCTTACCGCGCCTTGGTTTGCGGGCCTCGGGGGGTTCTGCCAGTCTCCGAACCCTTCCCGAGAGGCCCGAGATAGATGTCCGACATCGTCGTCGAAGACGCCCCCCCGCCGCCGTCCACGCCCGAGGAGCTGGAGGCGATCGAGCGACGCTGGCTGGAGAACGTCTACCGCGGCGACTCGCTCCCCGAGCTGACCTTCCAGGTGTTCGTGCTCTCCCTGGGCCTCGGCGCCCTGATGATCGCCTTCAACATCTACATGGGCCTCAAGACGGGCTGGGGCGAGGGCGGCTCGATCATCGCCGTCATCCTCGGCTTCGCCATCATGCGGGCGCTCGGTCGGAAGTACTCCGAGCTCGAGAACAACGCGACCCAGACGTTCGCGTCGGCGGCGGGCTCGCTCGGCAACATCGTGAACGTCATCCCGGCCCTGATCCTCCTCGCGGAGGACGGCCTCATCGAGCGCAGCCCCACGTTCGTCGACATCCTCCTCTGGGTCTTCTTCACGTCCTTCCTGGGCGTGTTCTTCGCCATCCCGCTCCGCCGCCAGATGTTGGTCGTCGACCAGCTGGTCTTCCCCACGGGCACGGCCGCCGCCCAGACCATCCAGGCGATGCACGCGAAGGGCGAGGACGCCATGGCCAAGGCCCGCGCCCTCGGGATCATGGGCGTGGCGTCGGCCGCGATCACGTTCGCGCGCGACGCCCTCCACTGGCTGCCGCACGACATCGCCGCGCCCGCCTTCCTCAAGGTGAAGGGCATCGCCCTCAAGAACCTGACGATCTCGGCCGCCGTCTCGCCCATGATGATCGGCGCCGGCTTCCTCGTCGGCCCCCGCGTCGGCATCTCGCTGGCCATCGGCGGGTTCGCGGCGTTCGGGGTCATCGCGCCCTGGCTGATCGACAGCGGCATCGCGATGGACCTCGCCCGGATGATGACCCGAGAGGCGAACCTCGAGCAGTGCAACACCCTGCTCGCGGCGGGCACCACCGACGACTGGTTCGGCGCCAACTGCAAGTACATGGCCCGCATGGAGGCGGGCGCGTACTACTCGGTGATCGTGAAGTGGACCATGTGGCCCGGCATCGGGATCATGGTCGCCTCGGGCCTCACGGCCACGGCGCTCAAGTGGCGCATCATCACGCGCGCCATCAAGGGCCTGTTCGTGCGATCCGCGGGCCCCTCCCCCATCGCCCACCTCGAGGTCCCCACCTGGGTGTGGGTCTCGGGCCTGGTCGGCTCGACGCTCGCCGTCTGCGCGATGCTCCAGCTGCGCTTCGGCGTCCCCGCCTACTTCGGCCTGCTCTCGGTGATGCTGTCCTTCGTCCTCGCCGTGATCGCCGTGCGGGCCACCGGCGAGACGGACATCAACCCCGTGGGCGCCATGGGCTCGGTCACGCAGATCGCCTTCGGGGCCCTTCAGACAGGCTCGGCGGCGGCGACCAGCGCCGTCATCAACGGCAACCTGCTCACCGGCGGCGTGGCCGCGGGCGGCGCCTCCGAGGCGGCCGACATGATGCAGGACCTCAAGACCGGCTGGCTGCTGGGGGCGACGCCGAGGCGCCAGGTCTACGCGCAGCTGATGGGCGTCTTCTTCGGGTCCTTCTTCTGCGCCGCCATCTTCTGGGTCCTCATCCAGGGCAACCCCATCGGCTCCGAGTACTGGCCGGCCCCCGCCGCCATCACCTGGTCGGGCCTCGCGACGATGATGGCCAAGGGCACGGACTCCCTGCCGCACCTGGCCATGTGGGGGCTCGGCATCGGCATCGCCATCGGCGTCGCCATCCCCATCCTGGAGTCGGTCGCGCCCGCGAAGGTGAAGCGATGGATGCCCAGCGCCATAGGCCTCGGGGTCGCGATGCTCGTGCCCTACGGCTACTGCTTCTCCATCTTCATCGGCTCGATGATCATGTGGGGCCTCAAGCAGAAGAACCCGCTCTGGATCGCCGCCTTCGCGGGGGCCATCGGCGCCGGCGGCATCGCCGGGGAAGGTCTCACGGGCGTGCTGCTCGCCGTGTGGGGCGCGCTCCCGGACATCTGGGCGGCCGTGACCGGTGGGGCCTGACGATGAAGGATCTGCTGGTGCGCGACCTCATGTCTCGACCCGTGCACACCCTGCACCACACCGCGAACCTCGCCGAGGTCAACGCCCTCATGGCCGGGTCGCGCATCCGCCACGTGCCCATCATCGAGGACGGCTGCACCGTGGTCGGGCTCGTCACCCATCGAGACCTGCTGCGGCGGGCCATGGGCGGCGGAGAGCACCTCCCCGAGTCGATCCGCGGCCCGTACCTCCGTTCGCTCCCCGTCGCCGAGACGATGACGCGCACCGTGGTCACGACGGGGCCGGACGTCCTGCTCGTGGAGGCCGCCCAGCTCATGATGCGGCGCAAGTACGGGTGCCTCCCGGTGGTGGAGAACGGCCGCCTCGTCGGTATCCTCACCGAGGCCGACTTCGTGCACCACGTGGCGCAGATGGGAGGCGACTGAGGTGCACATCGTCTCCTACAACGTCAACGGGCTGCGGGCCGCCAAGGGCAAGGGCTTCCTCGACTGGCTCGAGGACCAGGACGCCGATCTCGTCCTGCTGCAGGAGACGAAGGCGAACCCGCTGCAGCTCTCGGGAGACCTGGCGAAGCCGTACGGGTGGAACAGCACCTTCTTCGCCGCCCAGAACCCCGGATACTCGGGCACCGGCGCGTATTGGCGGGACGATCTGACGCCGGACGAGGTCGTGCGTGGGCTCGGAGTCGAGCGATTCGACGCCGAAGGTCGGGCCCTCATGGTCCGGTTCGGCGACCTCGCGATCTGGGGCTGCTACTTCCCCAACGGCGGCCGAGGGCCCGAGCGCGTCGCGTTCAAGCTCGACTTCTACGACACGCTCCTCGCGCGCATCGAGAAGCAGCGTGCCGCGGGGCTGAAGGTCGTCGTCACCGGGGACTTCAACGTCGCGCACCGGGACGCGGACCTCGCCGAGCCCGAAAAGCACAGCGGGAAGGCGGGCGCGCTGCCCGAGGAGCGAGCGCGACTCGACCGGCTGGCGTCGATGGGCTTCACCGACGTCTTCCGGCACCTGCACCCGGACGCGGACGACGTCTTCACCTGGTGGTCGTTCAAGACCGCCGGGCGCCGCACCAACACGGGGTGGCGCATCGACACCTTCTGGGTCGACCCGGAGACCCTGGCGCGCGTGGACGACATGGAGATCGACGCCGACACCCGCATGTCCGACCACGCCCCCATCAGCCTCTTCCTGGACTGACTCGTCGCCGGACCGCCGAGGTCAGGCGAAGGAGTTGTTGATCACCTCGCCGAGTCCGCCCGCGCCGGGGACGATGTACTGGATCTCGTTGATGCCGACCTCGCCCTCCTTCTCGCCCGGGCGGGCCTGGAGGACGTCCGGCGGAGACAGGCCGCGATCGAGGCGGAGCGCGAAGATCTCGACGTCGGGGTGGTCGGCGGTCAGTCGCGCGATGAACTCCGGCGTGATGATCAGGTGCAGGCAGACGATGGCCCGGGGCGTGCCCGGGAGCGCCTTCACCAGGCCGACGGCGTCGGACATGGACGAGCCCGTCGCGCCCATCGGATCCGGGAGCAGGACGATCGCGTCGTCCACGTCGCCCCCGAACTTGCTGCCCCCGAGGTCGACGCCGACGACCCGCCCTTCGGCGTCCGTCCGACGCTGCATGTAGACGTGGTCGACCCGGATCCCGGGCGAAAGGCAGAGGTCGTTGAGGAGCGCGAACCCCTGGTACGCCGGGAGCGTGCCCGCGCGGGCCACCCCGACGAGCACGACGCGCGTGGACGGGTCGATCAGGTCGCCCCGGTAGGCCGCCCCCTCCACGGTGGAAGCCATCCGGGTCGGCACCTCGGTGTCGATGCGCGGGAAGACCACGTTCACGCAGGCCTGGAACAGGGTGTTGTAGCAGCGCTCCAGCAGTCGATTGACCTCCGGCTGGCGCGGCGCGGGGCTCCCCAGTCGCGCCAGCAGGGACAGCGCCATCACGTCCGCCAGCACGTGCACGCGGCCGCTGTAGGCGTGATCGATCTCCTGGACCGCGCGGGGCAGGTCGGTGTAGGTCGCGTCTCGCATCGTCTCCTCCTGCGCCGTCAGTCGGCGGCGTCGTCTCCCCCGTCGGGCAACAAGCCGATGGAGTCCAGGGTGTCGGCGCCCCACCGGAGGATCGCCAGGAGCCCCTCCAGCGAGCCGTCCGCGGCGAACCGCCCGCCCAGCCCCAGCAGACCCTCGCGACCGTCGGGCGCCGCGGACGCGCCGAGCGCCTCCACGAACCCCGGGCAGTCCATCAGCCGGAACAGCGGGACGTTCATCTCGTCGTTGGCGAGGACCCGGCCGACGCCCGCGAGCAGGTCGAGGTCCGGGTCGATGGCGAGCAGCGGGGCGACCTTGTAGAGGAAGCGGTTGCTCGCGGAGCCCTCCGCCTGGAGCACCACCGCCCAGCGCTGCAGCCAGTCGGCGAGGAGCTGCTCGTCCTCCCCGATCAGGTCGCGGATCGGCCTCTGCAGCGACCCCAGGAGGCTGCTCGGCGCGCCGCCCCCACGGGGTGAGATCACCGCGTCGACGATCGCCAGGATCGTGTCGATGTCGCCCGCCACGTCGCCCTCCGGCGCCACGTACGCGCCGACGATGTGGAGGACGTTCCCCACCAGGGACAGGCCCAGCTCCTCGCGGGCGTGGGCGGCCACGGCGGGCACGAGGCCGCTCTGCTCGAGGACGGCGATGAGGTCCACCACGTCCGCCACGCGGTTCGGCCCGGCGTCGCCCTTGATCGCGTGCAGCAGCGGGATCAGCGTGTGCATGGCCCCGCTCTCGGCGAGCCTCACGACCGACGGCATCGTGTCGGCCAGCTCCGGCCCGACCCCGTCGCACACCCAGCCCGCGGGCACCAGCAGCGGCTGGAGCAGGTCGATCAAGACCAGGGCAGCGGTCTCGACGGTCGAGGGGTTCCAGTCGGCCATCGTCTCCAGGATGAAGACCGCCAGGTTGTCGAACTCGATGAGCCCGCACGACACCGGCTGGTCAGTCATCTCCAGGAGCTGGATCAGCGCCTCCAGCGCCGAGAGCTCGCCCTCCTGCAGCGAGCCGCCCTCGGCGTCGATCTCGAGCATGCCGTGCAGCTGGTTGGGGAAGCCCAGGAGCTCGCCGTCGCGGTAGAGGTCGCCCATGGCGGCGATGAGGCGGTCGGTCACGACGTCGTCGTCGAGGATGCCGTCCACCAGGGGGAGCGCGGCCTCGATGGGGGTCGCTCCCGCGACGCCGGGGGACGGGGTCACGGCGCCCTGCAGCAGGGCCAGGAGCGTGTCCCGACCGTCGGGGCCGGGCGACGCCTCGAGGTAGGCGCCCGAGTCGTCGGCGACGTGCGCGAACAGGTCCGCCTCCTGCGTCTCGACGAGGTAGGCGAGGGTGTCGAGGGCGTCCGCGAGCTCCGGCATGGCCGTCAGATCGCCGAGCGCGGCCGCGATCTCCGGCAGGTCGCCGCCGTCGAGCGTGGCCGACGAGATGGTGCCGAACATGGTCACCAGGGGCTGCATCAGCCCGATCTCCACGGCCGCGGGCTCCAGGAAAGGACCGCCGCCGGTGCCGAACGCGACCTCCACCTCGGGCCACGGGCGCCCGTACGTCCACTCGGCGAGCGTGTGGACGACGTGCAGCAGGAACTCGTCCCGCTCCTGGAGGAGCCGCGAGGCCTCCCGCACGACGCTCACGATGTCCACCTCGCCGGGGAGGCGGTTCACGAACGTCGCCAGCTCCACGGCCGCGTTCGCCCCCGACCGGGTGCTCTCCGTCTCCAGCGCCTGCACGACGCCCTCCGCCCCGTCGAAGCCGCCGTCCACGTTGAAGCACTCGTACAGCGCCCGCAGCTCCGCGGGCCCCTCCTCGGACAGGCCGTCCAGGAGGTTCACGTCGTAGCAGGGGTTCTCGGGGAGGGGCTCGGTCTCTCCGGGGGGGAGCGACGCGAAGGGGTTGCAGCCGCAGAGCAGCAGCGCCGGCAGCAGCGGACGGAGGAGGGCGCGCGGCTTCCGCTCCATGGGACCCTCAGTCGAAGGAGATGCGGGCCCCGAAGAAGAACATCGGCCCCGCGGCGAAGACCTTCTCGTAGCGGAGCAGGAAGTTCGCCTCCGCGAACAGCTCGAGGCGCTCGGCCGGGCGGATGCGCACGCCGGGGCCGATGTTGACGGTGAAGTAGGAGCGGAGGTGCGTGACCAGCGGCGACACGCCGACGTCCGCCGCGAGGTACACGCCGAAGGGGGTCTCGACGTCTTCGAGCAGCTGGATGCGGGCGCCGAGGCTCAGGACCGCCGAGTGGCGCACGAGCGTGGTGGGGTTCTCACCGAGGTCGAAGATCGCGTTGTAGGCGAAGCGCAGCCGGCCGTGGAGGCGCGCCCCGTCCTTGCCGAGGAGCAGCTCGAGGCCGCCCCCCTCGTCGAGCCACACGCCGGTGCCTTCCCCCTCGAGCGGCGGGCCGACGTGGAGGCCGGTGCCGTTGTAGAAGCCAACTCCGCCCGCGTCGGCCGAGCGAGGGGCGGCGACCGTCCCCAGGACGAGCGCGGCGAAGAGGATCAGGAAGCGACGCATGGCGCGCATCTTGCCGCAAATCGGCGTCGAAGGAAGGCGCGCGCGCGTCGGAGCGCGAAGCGTCCCCGTCAGCGGTAGGGGATCCGGGCGAGCACGGCCGCCGCGTCGGGCGCCTCGGCGGGCTGCCAGGCGCGGCCCATCCACACGTAGGTCTCGGTGTCCGGGTCCGTGGGGAGGTTCGCCTCGATGGGGAAGTACTTGTTGAAGTCCTCGATGCGGCGGGCGAGGTCCCCGAGCGTGAGGCGACCCAGGTAGGCCTCCCACGCGCGGTTGAACTCGGCGATCTGCGCCTCGTCGCGATCGACGCGCGCCTTGAACAGCTCCTTGCGCCGCTCCCGGGCGGCGATGGGGTCTCGCCCCTCCCCGTCGAGCAGCGCCTGGCGGATCTCCCGGCCGTCCACCCCGATCCGACCTTCCCCGGCGGCGATCCACAGCTTCGCGGCGTGGTCGTCCTGCTCTCGCCAGAACCGCTCGAGGCGGTCGTCGAGGCGCTTCTTGCGGCGCGACCACGACGGCGCGCCGTGCATCGCCTTCACGCGGGCGGCGGTCGAGACGCGGAAGTTGAACTGGAAGGTCTCGTGCGAGAGGACCCGCGGGGGGTCGACGGGCACGGGGGGTGCGTCTTCGTCGCGGCGGTCGTCGGTCATCGGCTGCCTCCTCGGGGACACCTCCAGCATGGTGCCCGCGCGGCAGAGGGCAAGGGGGTGCAACCCAGCGCGGCACCCAGAACCACGAGCGCCCCACCGACCGAAGTCGACGGGGCGCGCGGGAGAGGGGTCGGACTAGAGGTTCGAGTCGACGTTGTCGATCTCGGCGTCGGCCGTCTCGAACAGGCCCTTGATCTTGCCGCCGAAGGACACCGCGATGGCGATGCACACGATGGCGATGGCGACCAGGATGATCACGTACTCGGTCATGCCCTGACCGCGCTCGTCCGTGTGAAGGTTCGCGGCGGCGGTCTTGGCGGACTCGACGATCGTGGCGAAAGCGTTGCTGATCATGGTTTCTCTCTCCGTGCTCCCGTAGGAGCTATCTGACAGCGCGTTGGGTGATCCTCGGAGGAGTCGAGGTGCCTCGGCGCGGGTTGACATCGTCTTGACAACTAGTGTCTTCCTCGCTTGTTGCGAACCTGTCCCGAGGTGTTGCGGAGATGTTGTGGAGGCCGTGTTTGTTCGTTGCGATTGATGTTGCAGACGTTGCGGCCGACCGGACCGGGAGCGGCTCCCCTGCTACGATTCGGGCGTGTCGAACACCATCTTGATCGTCGAAGACGACCAGCGCATCGCCTCCGTCGTGCGCTTTCACCTCGAGCGCGAGTCGTACGCGGTGCACCACGCGGCCGACGGCGACCGAGGGCTCGAGCTGGCCCTGGAGCTCAAGCCGGACCTCGTGGTCCTGGACGTGATGCTCCCCGGCAAGTCGGGGTACGACGTCTGCCGCGAGATCCGCGCGTCCGAGGGCCCCCAGCCCGCGATCCTCATGCTCACGGCCCGCGTCGAGGAGGTCGACGCCGTGATGGGCCTGACGTTCGGGGCGGACGACTACGTGCGCAAGCCGTTCGGCGTGAAGGAGCTGGTCGCCCGGGTCCGATCGCTCCTGCAGCGACGCGCGATCCAGGCCCAGACCGCCTCGACCCGCGCCGTGGCCCCGGCCGCCCCCGCCGCTCCCGCCGACGGGGCCGCCGACGAGGACGAGTCCGTCGCCACGCCGCGCCCCATCGAGCGCCCCCCGATCCGCATCGATCCGGGGCGCCGCGAGGTGCACGTCCACGCCGAGCTGATCGAGCTCACGCCCACCGAGTTCGACCTCCTGTACTTCATGGCCCGCCGCCCCGGCCGCGTCTTCACGCGCGAGGAGCTGCTCGACCACGTGTGGGGGTACGACCACGCGGGCTACGCGCGCACCATCGACTCGCACATCGCGCGCGTCCGTCGGAAGGTCGCCGAGGCGGACGGGCCTCGCGACGTGATCCAGACCGTCTTCCGCGTCGGCTACCGGTTCCGCGACGACCCCGGTGAGTGACGCCCCGGGCGGCGGGAAGAAGCCCCCGGCGCCGGTAGAGCCCACCCTCGTCCGCTTTCGCGAGGCGCGCCGCGCGTGGGACCAGGTCCACGCCGAAGGGGCCCCCCGCACCGCCGAGTCCGACATCCGGGCGAAGTACGCCCTCAAGCTCCCCGAGCCGCCCCCCGCGAAGCGCTCGCTGTTCCGGCGCCTGCTGATCACGATGTGCGCGGTCCTGGCCATCTACGGCGGCCTCATGCTGCTGCTCGGTTGGCGCCTGGGCGCGACCGTGCTCTCCGAGGTCCTGGAGAGCGACCTGCTCGATCCCCAGCTGACGGCCCTCGAAGAGGCCATGGCCGGGCCCCTGGGCTCCGGGTGGACGAACGAGCAGCTCCAGAACCACCTCGGGCGTCGGTACGGCGAGCACGTGCGGCTCACGATCGCGCTGTACGGACCCGATCGCGTCCGCCTCGCCCAGAAGGTCGGGAGCCCCGGCTCCGCACCCCGGGAGCTCCCCAGGGACCTCGCCGAGGGGTCCGCCGCCGACGGCCCGCAGCGGGTCGCCGAGGACTTCACGCACCTCGCCGTGGTGGCCGTTCGGGGCGCCGACGCGCGGGTCGTGGGGCAGGGTGAGGTGCTCGGCTGGGTCCGCGTGGTGGCCGACGTGTCCACGCTGCGCACCCGGGACCTGGTGCTCGAGCTGTCCTGGAAGTGGGGCCTGCCGATCTTCCTGCTGGCGATGCTCGCGGCCTTCCTGGGGACGCGGTCCATCACCGAGCGGCTCCGGGGCGCGGAGCAGAGCGTGCGGCGGATGGCGGCCGGGGACATGAGCGCCCGCATCCCCATCAAGGACATGGACGAGGTGGGCCGCCTCGCGCTCGCCTTCAACACGACCGCCGCGCTGCTCGAGCGCACGGTGCGCGACCTCGAGTCCACCGACGCCAACCGACGGCGCCTGATCGCCGACTTCGCCCACGAGCTCAACACGCCGCTCACGAACGTCCTCGCCTACCTGGAGAGCCTCATCATCTCCGAGGAGGACGGCGGCATGGACGGGGCCACCCGCCTCAGCTTCCTGCAGGTCGCGCACGACGAGGCCAAGCGGCTGGCGCACCTGGCGCGGGACCTGGAGACGCTCACGAAGCTCGAGGGCGGCCGCCTCACGATGGACCGCGCGGTCGTCTCGCTGAGCACGGTGGGGCACGCCCTCGTCGAGCGGATCGGCCCGCGCTGCGAGCAGGCGGGGCTCCGGCTGGACTCGAGCATCTCCCCCGGCGTGGTGTGCCTCGGCGACCAGATGCGGCTGGAGCAGGTCGGCATGAACCTGCTCGGCAACGCCCTGCGGTACACCGAGCGAGGCAGCATCCACGTGTCCGTGTTCGTGGAGGGCGAGGAGGTGTGCCTGGCGATCACCGACACCGGCATCGGCATCCCCGAGGACGCGCTCGACCAGGTGATGGACCGCTTCTACCGGGTGGATCCGTCGCGGAACCGGTCCACGGGCGGCTCCGGCCTCGGGCTCGCGATCGTAGGGAGCATCATAGGCCGCCACGACGGCCGGGTGACCATCGCGTCCCAAGAGGGCCGCGGCTCCACCTTCACCGTCCGCCTCCCGCGTCTGGACGGAGACGCGACGGCCACGCTGCCGCCGTAGCCGACGGCGCTTGCGTTCCCGGCGCCGACCGGGCACCGTCCGGCCTCCGGAAAGGAGGTTCAGGCGATCGCTGGTCGCGCTTCGTGCGCGGCGAGAGGAAAGTCCGAGCTCCGTAGGGCAGGGTGCCGGCCAACGGCCGGGCGGCGAGAGCCGATGGAAAGTGCCACAGAGAGCAGACCGCCGGGACGCCTCGGTGTCCCCCGTCCAGCGCCCGCTCACGCGGCAGCGGGGACGTCGCGGGCTTCGGCCCGCGGGTGAACGTGAAAGGGTGCGGTAAGAGCGCACCGGCGACTCGGGAGACCGGGTCGGCCCGGTAAACCCCACCCGGAGCAAGGCCGTCTAGGGACGCGTTCGAGGGTTGCCCGCCCGAAGCGTCCGGGTAGGCCGCTGGAGCCCGTCGGCAACGGCGGGCCTAGAGGAATGATCGCCCATGAGGGACCGGCGACGGGCCCTCGGGACAGAACTCGGCTTACGGGCCTCCGACATCCGGACGAATCGCGGCGGGGCGGCCATGGCTTCCCCGCCGCGTCTCGTTCTTCTCTCTGATCAGTCGACGGCGCCCCAGCAGCGCTCGGCGCCCTGGGCGTCGATGGCGCAGGTACGGGTCGGGCCCGCGTGCACGCTGATGTATCGACCCGCCGGGGCGTTCGACTGGAGGCTGTCGTTGCGGCCCCAGCACTCGACCGTGGCCTTGGCGGTGACGCCGCACGCGTGGTGCGCGCCGGCCGAGATGGACCGGTAGATCCACCCCTCGGGGACCTGCAGCTGCCCGTACGTGTCGTCGCCCACGCAGCGCACGTCGCCGAGCTCGTCGAGCAGGCAGGTGAACAGCGAGCCGGTGACGACCTGGGTGCCCACCTCGCCCGCGAGCGCGAGGCGATCGTCGTCGCCGTCGCCCCAGCACGTGACGACGCCCTGGGCGTCGAGCGCGCAGCCGTGGAGCGGGCCCGTGTCGAAGGACTCGAAGGGACCGGCGGGGATGCCGCCCGGGGCGTTCGCCGTGCAGCGGACCGCGCCCGCGTCCGTGAGGCCGCACTGGTGGTTGGGGCCGGCGTCGATGGCGGTGAAGCCGTCGCCGAGGCCCGCGGGGGTGAACAGGCCGCCCGCGCCGAAGCACTCGACGGAGGAGTCCTCGAGGAGGCCGCAGACGTAGCCCTCGTCGGCCGAGACGTCCGAGTACCGGCCGGAGGCGCCCTCGGCGATGGTGGCCATGCGGTTGTCGCAGATGAGGCGACGGGACGTGTTCAGGCCGCAGAAGAAGCCGTCGCCCGTGGTGGCGCCGGCCCAGGCGCACTCGCCGCCGATGGTCGGGTCCGCGTCGTCGCAGTCGCCCGCGCACCAGGTCACGCCGTCGTTGTCCTCGTCGGCCTCGCGCGCGTCGGTCACGCCGTCGCAGTCGTTGTCGAGGATGCCGTCGCACACGTCGCGAGCGCCCACGTAGACCAAGGACTCCGTGTCGTCGCAGTCGGTGCAGATGCCCTGGCCGTCGAAGTCGCGGTCCACGCCGTCGTCGGCGACGCCGTCGCAGTCCTCGTCGAGGTCGTTGCAGGACACCTCCTGGGCGCCCGGGTTGATGGCCGGCTCGTCGTCGTCGCAGTCGCCCTGCCACACGGTGTAGCCGTCCTCGTCGTCGTCGCGGCTCGTGTCCTGGACGACGATCGTGCCGATGTCCTCACACCCCACGAAGGTGTTGTTGCGGACGGTCGGGGTCGCGATCGAGAGGCTGCCGCGCAGCTGGCCCACGGGGCCGCCTCCGTCCCACACGCCCGCGGTGGCGTCGAGCACGGCGCTGGAGGCGCGGCGCAGGGGCAGGACGAAGGAGCCGTCGGGCTGCGTGACCGTGGCGGAGCTGCCCATGTAGTCCACGCCCGTGCTGGTGACGGTGATGCCGCCGGCGTCCGAGACGGGGGGCGCGGTCGGGTCGTCGGGCGGGGTGTAGGGCGGGTCGATGGTGACCGTGCCGCCGACGCAGGTCGTGTCCTGGGGGACGTCGACGTTCCACCAGGAGAAGTGGGACGCGCGGGCGCGGAAGCGACGGTCGAGGACGGTGCCCTCGCCCTCCAGCTGCCACACGCCGGTCTCTTCGTCGAAGGACCACAGCGGGACCTCTTCGCCGTGCTCGAAGTCGCCCGTGAGCGAGAGCGGCAGGTCGATGACCACGTCCTCGGTGGGCTGGACCTCGCGGCCGTCGACGCTGAGGCGCACCTCGACCATGCCGAAGCTCTCGAGCGGGAAGGCCTGGGGGCTCTCCTCGACCACGGCCATCATCCCACCGGGCGCCACCGCGGTGGACGCGGGGGTGCGCAGGAGCGTGCTGCGGACGGTGAGCTCGCCCACGGCGGCGGTGCCGTCGGCGAACACGAGCGCGCCGGGGGCGAAGTCGAGGCGGAGACCATCCTCGGTCTCGATCTCGCCGCCCGCCTGGGCGCTCGCCAGCGTGGAGGTGACGACGGGGAGGGCCGTCAGGCGCAGGAAGCGCTTCTCGGCGGCGCCGAGCTCGATCCGGTGGTGGGCCGTGGACCACGCGTCGCTGCGCGCGTAGAGGTCGAGGGGCACGCCCTCCGCCAGGCCGATGAGGCTGAACTCGCCCGCGGCGTTGGTGGTGGTCTCCTGGTCGCCGACCTGCACGACGCTGCCCGCGATGGGCACGGCCTGGGGTCCGACGAGCACCCCGGAGATGCCGGCGGTCGCGTTGGACACGTCCGTCAGGGGGACCTCTTCGTCCGGCGCGCAGCCGGCGATCGAGACAAGGAGAGCCGCCGCGCAAGCGCAACGGGCGAACTGAGTGCTGTAAGACATTGCCTTCCTCTCACCAGCCGTCATGGCCGGTCCCATCACTGATCTAGTATCCAAGCTAGTGCATGGAGGCTCCCCGCGCCGGGCAATAACCCGCCCGACGAAGAAATGTCCCCCACCGGGCATTCACGAACCCGACCCCCGCCTGCGATCTCGGCCCTAACGTGGGGAATCTGGAGGTTCGGGTGGCCGGCTGTCGGGGAAGCCGAATCAACACTTGGTGGAGCGTGGCCGTCTTGGCGGCGTCGCCCATCCTCTCTGGCGCCGCGCCTGCCCCCGACTCCTCGGGCTCCTGGTCGGACGAGGTCGCCGAGCGCGTGGACATCACCGCGCGCGCCTGGCTGGCCGCCGGCGCCGGCTGGGTCTCCCGGGCGGGACCGTTCCCCGTGTCGGCTTCGGACCCCGGGATCGACGTCCACACCGGCGACCGCACGCTCCGGGTGACGCTCTCCCGGTGGGGACGGGCGAGCGACGTCCGCGCCGTCTCCCCCGCCGCGCCGCAGCTGGGCGCCTGCGCCACGACCCGCCTGGATCTCTTCCGACGGTGCGAGCGCCGCCTCGAGTACGTCCGGGGCGACGTCGTCGAGTGGTACGTCGCCGACGAGCGGGGTCTGGAGCAGGGCTTCGACGTCGCCACGCCGCCCCCGGGCCGCGGCGAGCTGGTCTTCGTGACCGACGTCGACGGGTCCGCCGAGTACGTGCGCTGGGTGGACGCGTTCGCGGTGGACGCCCGCGGGGCCGCCCTCCCGGTCCGGTTCGAGGCCGACGGAGGCACCACCCGCCTGTTCGTGGACGACGCAAACGCCGTCTACCCCATCCGCGTCGACCCCTACCTGGTCCCCAACGCGAGCTGGTCGGGCTCCGGCTTCCAGTTCTCGGCCGCGTTCGGCTCCGCGTTGGCCTTCGGCGACTTCGACCGGGACGGGCGCGTGGACCTGGCCGTGGGCGCTCCGGGCCTCAACAGCGGCGCCATCTCCGCGGGCAGCGCGCTCGTCTTCGCGGGCACGTCCGCGGGCCTGGAGACCTTCGCGGGGTGGGCGGGACCGGGCGACTCCTCCTACGACCACGCCGGCTCCGCCTTGGCCGTCGGGGACTTCGACGGCGACGGGTACGACGACCTCGCCGTGGGCGCGCCGGGGGCCAACACCCAGGGCATGAACGCGGGCTCCGTGGTCGTCTACCTGGGCGGCCCGTCGGGCCTCGCCGGGACCCCGTCGTGGACGCTGTGGGGCGCGGCCGACGCGGGCGCGTTCGGGAGCGTGATCGCCAACGCGGGGGACACGAACGCCGACGGCGCGGACGACCTGGCCGTGGGCGCGCCCTACGAAGACGAAGCGACCTGGGGGGGGCGCGTCTACCTCTACCGCGGGCCTGCGCCGCCGGGGCCGCCGACCTGGAGCTGGACGCCCGCGGAGCCGTACGCCGAGGCGGGCCGCTCCCTCGCCGGACTGGGCGACGTGGACGGCGACGGGCGCGACGATCTCGCGGTCGGTGTCCCCGGCTACGACAACGGCGGCGGCGCGCCGACCGGGCGCGTCGTGGCCTTCCGGGGCGTCCTCTGGGGCCTCACCTCCAACCCGATGTGGACGCGCAACGCGGTCCTCGGCGACCGGTTCGGGGAGTTCGTCCTCGGCCTCGGCGACGTGCTGCTCGGGCCCGCTCCGGAGCTGCTCGTGGGCACGCCCCTCGCGGCCGACACGTTCGTGGATGAGGGGGCCTTCGAGGTGTTCGAGGGCGCGACCGCCCAGTTCCTCTTCCAGCCGTCCCCGATCCAGCAGGTGTACGGCGGCGAGACGGGGGCCCTGTTCGGCTTCGGCGGGACCGTCGCCCACCTGGACGCGGACGGCCGCCCGGACGTCGTGATCGCGGCCCCCCAGGGCGGCGCAGTGGGCCGGATCCTCGTCCACGCCGGGGTCAACACCGGCCTCGCGCCCACGCCCGCGATGACCCTCAGCGGCGTGGACCCCAGCGGCGGGTTCGGCACGGCCGTGGCGGCGGGCGACGTGGACGGGGACGGCTTCGAGGACGTCGCCGTGGGCACCCCGTACGAGGGGATCACCTTCCAGGGCGAGGGCCGGGTGGACCTGTTCGACGGTCTCCCCGGCTTCATCGACCTTGACGGCGACGGCTACTGCGCCTCCGGCAACTGCGCCACCGGGCTCACCGCGGGCGACTGCGACGACCTCGACCCCGACGTGCACCCGGGGCAGCAGGAGGCCTGCGACGGCGCCGACACCAACTGCGACGGCAGCCGGCTCCCCACCGAACTGGACGTCGACGGCGACGGCTGGTTCACCTGCAACGGCGACTGCGACGACACCGAGCCCACGACCTTCCCGGGCGCCGACGAGCTGTGCGACGGGATCGACAACGACTGCGACGGGCTCGACAACGGCGAGGGCGTGGCCGTCTATTGGTGGCCCGACGAGGACCGCGACGGGTACGGACAGATCGGCGCCGAGCCCCAACTGGCGTGCGACCAGCCCGCCGGGTGGGTCGACTACGCCGACGACTGCGACGACGGCGACCCCTCGATCAACCCCGCGGCGACCGAGATCCTGTGCAGCGACCGCGACGACGACTGCAGCCCTGCCACCCCCGACCGCCCCGACGAGGACCGCGACGGGTTCCAGCCGTGCGACGACTGCACCGGCCAGGGCCCGCTGGTGGCCTGCGGCGACTGCGACGACGGCGACCGCGTCGTGCATCCGGGCGGCGAGGAGACCTGCGGCGACGGCATCGACCAGGACTGCGACGACGTGGACGCCCCCTGCGTGCTCCCCCCGCCGTGCCTCGAGCCGGACAACCGCTGCGAGGAGCCCGCCTGCGCCTGCACCCAGGCCGTGGGGCCCACCGAGGCGAGCTGGGGCGCGCTGCTCCTCATCGCGGCCGTGGGGCTGCGCCGCCGTCGGACGCTGTCCCCTCGCCTGCCCGCGGCGCTCCTGGGGGCCTCGCTGCTCGTCGCCCCGGGCGCGGCGTCGGCCGAGGAGCAGAGCATGGACACGCAGCTGCTGCGGCCGTCGTTCATGCCCTGGGCCTTCTACGGAAACCCCGGCGCGGACCCCGGCCCGAAGGGCAGCATGCGCATCGGCGTCGTCTTCCAGTACGAGGCCGCCCCCATCGTCCTGCAGTTCGATCACGACGAGGTGCACGAGGTCATCTCCGACCGCTACTCGCTCACGATCGGCGGGGCCGCGGCCCCGGTGGACGGCCTCGGCGTGGCCATCTCCGCCCCCATCTACGTCATGCACGGCGCCCTCACCGGGGACGCGCCGCGCGTGGCGGCCGTGGGGGACTTCCGCCTCGAGGTCATGTACCGGCTCGTGAAGCTGCGGCACCTGGCGGTCGCCCCCCGGGCGGAGATCTTCCTTCCGCTCTCGCGCGCGACGCCCAACCTGTTCAACGGCGAGGGGACGCCCCGGGTGCTGCTCGGGGTCGCGGGCCAGGGGATGATCGGGCCCATCACGGTGATGCTCGGGCTCGAGGCCCTCCTGCGGCGCAAGGTGGTGACCGGCTACGACTTCCAGCTCGGCAACGAGCTCGGGCTCACGGTGGGCGTGCGGGGCTGGCCGATCGCCGGGCGTGTCGCGATCCTGGGGGAGGTGCAGACGCGGGCGGGCGTGGCCCGGATGTTCACCGGCGAGGCCGAGAACCCGGTGGAGGCCCGCTTCGGCATCCGCGCGCTGCCCCATCGCGCCGTGCAGCTGGACGTCGCCGTGGGCTTCGGCCTCGGCGGGGGCTACGGGGCGCCGGTCTACCGGGCGATCGTGGGCGTCGCCTTCCGCGACCACGACGAGGAGATGGAGGCCCGCGAGCCGGCCTGGCCCGAGGAGCCCGAGCCCGAGCCCGAGCCCGAGCCCGACCCCGCCGACGTCCTGATCATCGACCCGAAGCCCGAGAAGCGGGACATGAAGGTCGCCGACACGACCCCGGTGGAGCAGGAGGAGGAGCCGGAGGAGGCACCCCCCACGGCCACGATCGTCGGGGACCTGATCGTGGTGAGCGAGGAGATCCAGTTCGCCTACGACTCGGCCGTCATCCTCGAGGAGTCCCACCCCGTGCTCGCGGCCATCGCCGAGGTGATGACGCGCAGCCCCCAGATCGCCCACCTCCTGATCGAGGGCCACGCGTCCGCCGAGGGCAAGCGCGACTACAACTGGGACCTCAGCAACCGGCGCGCGCAGGCCGTGTTCAAGCACCTCGTGGAGGCGGGCGTGGACCCGCGGCGCCTCTCTCACCGCGGCATGGGCGAGGTGGTGTCGACCACCGACGAGCCGACCGCCGAGGGTGAGGAGCCCGTGGAGCTGGACCGCCGCGTGGAGCTGCGGATCGTGAAGGTCTACAGCGAGTGGGTCGACGAGATTCCCGATTGGTCCAAGGACACGCCTCCCGTACCTTGGGAAGAGACGGAGGACGACGAATGAGAGCGCTCCTCGCCGCGACATGCCTGCTGACGGCCGCCATCCCTGCCCCGGCGTCGGCGACCGACCTCAACTGCAACGGCCTCGAGCACGACCTCGAGCCCGCCGTCGATCTCACCGATCCGCAGTGCCTCGCGACGCTCGACGCGCTGGGCCAGCCCTACGCCAACGCGGACCACTACCTCCTCCACGACCTCCACGGCTGCGCCTTCCCCCTCGACTCCTCCAACGATCCCGACGGCGACGGGTACGGCTCCGGCAACGTGTCCCTGATCGACCCCGGCCTCGGCGTCGCGCTGCTCGTCACGCTCGTTTGCGACTCCTGCCCCACCCTCTTCGACCCCTTCCAGACGGACATGGACGGCGACGAGGTCGGCGACGGCTGCGACAACTGCCCGGGCACGCCCAACGAGGACCAGATCGACCGCGACTTCGACGCCCGGGGCGACGACTGCGACCGCTGCCCGTTCGACTACGACCCGAACCAGGAGGACTCGGACGACGACGGCGTGGGCGACGCCTGCGACGTGTGCCCGGACGACCCGGACCCGGACCAGGCGGACTTCGACGGCGACGGCATCGGCGACCAGTGCGACGTGTGCCCCCGGCTGTACGACCCCCTCCAGGAGGACCTCGACGGGGACGGCGTGGGCGACGACTGCGACCTCTGCTTCCGCCAGTGGGACCCCCAGCAGGCGGACGAGGACGGCGACGGGATCGGCAACGTCTGCGACCTGTGCCCCTACGACGCGGGCGCCACGGGCGACGCCGACGGGGACGGCGTGGGCGACGCGTGCGACCTCTGCCCGACGGTCTCCGACCCCTGGCAGCTCGACCGCGATCAGGACGGCATCGGGGACGCGTGCGACCTGTGCAGCGACTCCTCGGACGCCACCCAGGCGGACTTCGACGGCGACGGCGTGGGCTCCAACTGCGACAACTGCCCGAACGTGGCCAACTCGAGCCAGAGCGACCGCGACAACGACGGGATCGGCGACGCGTGCGACGTGTGCCCGGCCGCCCCCAACGGCTTCCAGATCGACATCGACGGCGACCGGGTGGGGGACGCCTGCGACAACTGCAGCGAGGACTTCAACCCCGGGCAGGGCGACTACGACGGCGACGGCGTGGGCGACCCCTGCGACAACTGCCCCGAGCACCCCAACTCGAGCCAGGTCGACAGCAGCGGCGACGGCTTCGGGGACGCGTGCGCCCTCGGGTTCGCGTACCGCGGCGGCGGCGACCGCATCACCGCGGGCTGCTCCGCGGGCGGCGGCTTCGGTCCGTCGGCGCTGTGGGTCCTGGCCCTGGGGCTGGTCTTCGTGGGCCGGCGACGACCCCTGGTCGCCACGCTGGTCGTCGGGGCCGCGCTCGCCCTCACCGGCTGCAGCGACTCGGAGCTCGGCCTGCACATCGAGGAGCGGGTCGACAGCGCGGTCGTCACGCCGCGCACCACCACCGACCTCCTCCTCGTGGTCGACAACAGCGGCTCGATGGCCTCGGAGCAGGCCGTCCTGGGCGCGTCCTTCGACGCCCTGGGCGACGGACTGCTCGAGGCGAACCTCGACTTCCACATCGGCGTCATCACGACGGACCGGGCCGACCGCGGCCGGCTCGTGGGCAACCCGCCCTTCATCGACAACCTCACGCCGGACCCGAGCACCGCGTTCCGCCGCAACGTGACCGTGGGGACGACGGGCTCGTACCACGAGCGGCCGCTGGTCACGTCGCTCATGGCGATCGAGAGCGCCGACAGCAGCCGGAACGTCGACTTCTTCCGGGCGAACGCGCCCCTGCACATCCTGTTCGTCTCGGACGAGGACGCGGGCGACGACGTGGGGGTCTCGCAGTTCATCGAGGAGGTGGACCTCTTCGCCCCCCAGGGGTGGTACGCCCACGGGCTGTTCGGCTACGACCTGCAGCTCGAGGAGCCGTCGGACTGCGGCGGCGACCACGACCAGTTCGGCGCGGAGGCGGCCACGAGGCTGGCGATGGTCGTGGACCACACGGGCGGCGTGGCGGACTCGATCTGCAACCCGGATCCCACGAGCTTCCTGGACCGGCTCGCGGCCGCGACCGCGGAGTCCGGCCGTCGCTTCACCCTCTCGGCGGTGCCGCGGCCCGAGACCCTTGTGGTCGTCCTCTTCATCCCGGGCACGCCCCAGTTCTCAGGCGAGGGCATCGACATCCCCTCGGAGGGCGTGCAGGGCGGCCTGTTCGCCTGGGACCTCATCGAAGAGGGCGTCACGGAGGAGTGGGCGGTCGAGTTCACCCAGCCGCTGCCCGACGACACCCGCATCGACATCTACTACGACGTCCGGTAGCCGTCCGCGAGCACGCCTCGCGTTGCCCGATGTGCTCGCCGCTTCGGGCCTGTAAGCTCCCCGCTTCTTCCGTTTCTCGGTTTGGAGCCGCCATGCGCAAGGTCGCCTTCTTCGTCCTCTTCTCCCTCCTCACGATCGGTCTCATGGCCTGCCCCACCCGCCCCGGCGGCGGCGGAGACGACGACGACGCGGGCACGGACGACGACGACGCCGGCGACGACGACGACGCCACCGACGACGACGACGCGGCCGATCCCGAGACGGACTGCGGCGACGGCGAGGACAACGACGGCGACGGCGCCGTGGACTGCGACGACTCCGACTGCGCCGCCGAGGACCTGTGCGTGTGGCCGGACGCCATCGACCAGCGCACCGACGTCGAGTTCACCGGCTTCGAGATCGAGTGCGGGGAGTTCCCGTTGGAGTTCGACTACCAGATGCCGAACTGCGCGGACCGCTACACGTCGACCATGGCGCGGCGCACCGACGGCAACCTCTGCCCCACCTGCGATCTCACCTTCGAGGGGCCGTACACGCCGGTCGTGAAGGGCGGCGAGGACACCTGCACCGACCTGCTCGACCAGCCCGCGCCCACCGAGGGCGCCTTCGGGATCATCTTCACGTCCGCCACCCAGTGGACGATCTGGACCGAGGACGGGAACACCGGCGAGTGGTCCGAGGTCGGCGTGGCCGAGGACGACGGCGCGGGCAACTTCCTGTTCACGAGCAGCAGCGTGCTCAACGAGGCGATCGACACCGACATCGTCGACTGCCGCCAGCAGGACATCGGCACCCTGGACGTCACGCTGAGCTTCTCGGAAGCCGCGAAGACCGACGGCTGATCCACCGGCGGACGATCTGAACCTCAAGCCCCTCACGAAGGCGCTTCGTCGCGCCGTCCCGCCGGCGGCGTGGCGCGTGGGGGAGTCCGCCCAAGGCGCGGGGAGGGTGGCCCTGCGGTCGGAGGACGCCGACCTCGACGAGTGGGTGTTCGCCGTGTCCGCGGGCGCGTCGTCCTTCGACGTCTCCGTGTGGCCGGGCGAGGGCGAGTGGGAGTGCGAGTGCCCACGGGAGGACGCGGGGTGTGCCCACGCGGTCGCCGCCCTCCTCGCGCTCCAGTCGGGCCCGTCGGACGTCCCCCAGGCCGCCGTGCCCGCCCACCTCGTGTACGTCCTGCGGCGCTCCGAGTCCGGCCGCATCCGCTTCGCCACCGCCACCCGCGTCGGCGACGACGGGCCCTTGGAGCCCTGGACCGGGCAGGCGGTCCCCGGCCTCCAGCTCGATCAGCTGACCCAGCGCATCCTCCGCCTCGCGGGGGGCTGGCCCACGGACCTGGTGCCGCCGCGCCACCACTCGTATCTGCTCGCCGCCCTGCGCATCGCGGACGAGGTCCTCCTGGACGACCGCCGCATCACCGCCAGCAGCGTCGGGCTGGACGTCATCGCCCTGGTGGAGCGCTACGGCACCGGGTTCCGGGTGCGGCTCACGGACCCCCCGGAGGTCGTCGCGCGGTTCGACGGCGACCCGCCCCTGGTGCTCGCCGACGACGTCCTGCGCCCCCGGGCCTGGGGGAAGCTGTCGATGCTCCAGCGGCATCAGCTGCGCGACACGCTGGTCTTCGCGGAGCAAGAGCTGCCGCGCCTCACGGCCGAGTGGCTGCCCGCGCTGGAGAAGGCGATCCGCGTCGACCGGCAGGAGGGCGTCCCGGAGCCGCGCATCGGCGATCTCGAGCTCCGCCTGGAGCTGCGTGAGGAGCCGGGGCGCGTGGAGATCCTGGCCCGCGTCGTCTACGGCGACCCGCCCGTCGCGGAGATGCGCGGGGACGTGCTCGTGCCGCTCGGCGGGGCCTCGATCCTGCCCCCCCGGGACCGCCGTCGGGAGTGGGAGCTGGTGAAGCAGCTGGACAGGGAGCTGAACCTGCGCCCCGGCCGTCGCCTGCACCTCAGCGGGCAGGGCGCGGCGCTGTGGCTCGACGAGAAGCTGCCGAACTTCACGGGCACCGTGGTGGGTCGGGCGATCGCCACCAGCTACCGGCTGCGGGAGGAGTCGCTCCAGCCGAAGATCTGGTGGGACGAGCACGACGGCCTCCGGGTCCACTTCACGGACGGCGAGGCGGTGGTCGCCGCGGAGCGCGCCGTGGCCGCCTGGCGACGAGGCGAGCGGCTGGTCCCGGTGGCGGGCGACGGCGGCTGGATCCCGCTGCCGCTGAACTGGCTGGAGCGCTACGGGCACAGGATCCAGACCCTGCTCGACCACCAGAAGGACATCGCGAAGACGCCGCACCTCGCGCCCATCGCGGCCGAGCTGCTGGCCGGCGCGGGCGCCCCCGTCCCCCCGGATCTCCGGCCCCTCGTGGAGGCCCTGCGTGAGGGCGGCGGCGTCCCCGAGACGGCGCTCCCGAAGGGGCTCACGGCCACGCTTCGCGACTACCAGGTCGAGGGCTATCGCCGCGTCCGCTTCTTCGCGGAGCAGGGCCTCGGCACCGTCCTCGCCGACGACATGGGCCTCGGCAAGACGGTGCAGGCGCTGTCCGTCCTGCTCGCCTTGAAGGCGGGCGGCCCGTCGCTGGTGGTCGCGCCCACGTCGGTCCTCCGCAACTGGCGCGACGAAGCCGCGAAGTTCACGGGCGGGCTGCGCGCGGTCGTCCTCCACGGCCCGCGCCGGGCCCGGAGCATGGCCAAGCTGCGCGACGGGCAGGCCGACCTCGCCATCACCTCCTACGCGCTGCTGCGGCGGGACCTAGAGAGCCTCTCGGAGATCGACTGGAACTTCGTGGTCCTCGACGAGGCACAGGCGATCAAGAACCCCGACTCCCAGACGGCCCGGGCCGCCCGCGCGATCCCCTCGGGGCATCGCCTCGCCCTCACGGGCACGCCGATCGAGAACAAGCTCGCCGAGCTGTGGTCGCTGATGGAGTTCCTCAACCCGGGCTTCTTCGGCGGACGCAAGCGGTTCGAAGACCGCCTGGCGGGGCCCGCGAGCAGCGGCGACCCTCACGCCCTGCGCATCCTCCGAGACCGGGTCCGGCCGTTCGTGCTGCGCCGCCTCAAGAGCGAGGTCGCGAGCGAGCTGCCGCCGCGCACCGAGGTCGTGATCCGCTGCGCCCTCTCGGAGGAGCAGAAGGAGGCCTACGAGGCCGTACGGATCGCGGCGCTGCGTGGCCTCGAGCAGCCCCCCGAGAGGGGCGGAGGGCGCCGCCGCCTCCAGGTGCTCGAAGCGCTCACCCGGCTCCGCCAGGCCGCCTGCCACGCCGGGCTGTTGCCCGGAGGCGAGCCGACCGCCCCCAGCGGCAAGCTGGATCTGCTCATGGACCGCCTCGTCCTCGCCACCGAAGAGGGCCACCGGGCGCTCGTGTTCAGCCAGTGGACGTCGCTGCTGGATCTCGTGGAGCCGCGCCTGAAGGAGGCCCGCCTCGACTTCGTGCGCCTCGACGGCTCGACCCGCAGGCGCGGGGACGTCGTGGACGCGTTCCAGGCGGCGGACGGGCCCCCGGTGATGCTCTTGTCCCTCAAGGCGGGGGGCGTGGGCCTCAACCTGACGGCGGCCGATCACGTCTTCCACCTCGACCCGTGGTGGAACCCGGCCGTGGAGCAGCAGGCCGTCGACCGCGCCCACCGCATCGGGCAGACGCGCCCGGTGATCGCCTGGAAGCTGGTGGCCGAGGGGACGGTCGAGGAGCGGGTGGTGGAGCTTCAGCAGCGCAAGCAGGCGATGGCCGACGCGGTGCTCTCCGGGGCCGAGTCCGGAGGCGCCGTCACCGTGCAGGAGATGGAAGCCCTGCTGGCCGACTCCGGCGTGACGTTGTAGATCGGACCGATGCCCGTCTACGCGTACGCCTGCGACACCTGCGGCGCCGAGCTCGAGATCCTGCACGCGATGAGCGCGACGCGGACCACGTGCGGGCTCGCCTGCAAGCGCCGGGACGCGGGGGCGTTCGGCGAGGGCACCGTCCGCCGCGTGGTGACGGCCGCGAACGTGGTCGCGAACCGCGCGCTCCCCACGTCGGCGGAGCGACCCTCGGCGACGGTGCCGCCCGAGGCCCTGCGGGCGAAGGCCCTGGAGCGGCTGGGCGGAGAGAAGATCACGGAGGAAGAGATCGCGAAGGCGAAGAAGGGCGGGCTCACCGTGTATCGCAACGCCGGGGCGGGGACGTTCGTCCGGGACGGCGGCGACAAGAGCCTGCCGAAGCGCATCCGCAAGCCGAAGGAGACGTCGTGATCCGCGCCATCATCGTGATCGTCCTGCTGGGGGCGGCGTGTGACCCCGGGGGCCCGGCCGAGGGGGCATGCGACGACGGCGACCGCCTGTGCTCCGGCGACCAGGAGTTCCAGGAGTGCGTGGACGGGGAGTGGACGGAGCCCACGCGCTGCCCGCCCGAGGGGGAGCCGCCGCTGGAGATCATCACGTACTGCAACGACGGCCTGTGCACGCCCTGATGCGGAGGCCCGTGTGGGTCGCGGCGGCGGCGGTCGCGCTGCTGAAGATCGTGCTCCTGGTCCTGTGGGGCGACCGCGTCCCGATCTACGACGAGGCGGGCTACCTCAAGACCGGCGAGGCCGTGGCCGCGTGGCTCACCGGCGGCACGGGGGACCCCTCGGTCCTGGGTCGGATCGCCTGGCACAACCCCGGCTACGGCGTCCTGGCGACGCTCTTCGCGACCATCGGCGACTCCGCGGGGTGGGGCCTGCGCCTGCTCCAGCTGGTGGCGGGGGTGCACACGGGGCTCTGCGTCCATGCGCTGCTCGTCCGCCGGGTCCGGCGATCCGGAGCGCTCATCGGGGCGCTGATCGTGTGGCTCCACCCCTCCATGCTCTTCTTCGGCCTCGCGCTCTGGCCGGTGGCGCTCGCGACCTGGTGCCTCGCCGCGGGCACCCTGGCCCTGGACGACTTCGCGCGCGCCCCCAACTCCCGAGGCCGCGCCGTGGCCGCCGGGTGGACCCTCGCTCCCCTGCCCTTCCTCGCCCCCCAGGCGCTGCTCCTCCTGCCCCTATTGGCGGCCGTCGCGTACCGCATTCAGCGACGCTCCCTCGCCTCCGTGCTCGGCCCCACCCTCGCGCTCTGGCTGCCGTGGTCGCTGGCCGCGTCCGTGGCCTTGGGGATGCCCACGCCCATGGACTTCGCGAGCCGGGAGACCGTCGCCCTCGGCAACAACCCCCACATCCCGGCCGGGCGAGGCAGCAGCTTCGACCAGACGGACGCGATCCGCCTCCTGCGGGCCGACGTCGCGGACGTGTGCGGCGACGGCGTGGACGCGGCCCGGGTGCGTTGCGACGCCCGCACCTACGGGAACATCGCGCGACGGACCATCCGCGAGTCCCCCTTCGGCGCCACGGCCCGCTCCTTCCTGCGGGTCCTCGAGGCGTGGTCCACGGACACCTTCCTCCTCCGACACCTCGCGGACGAGCGGGCGTTCGCGAGGCCGCCCCCCAAGGGCGTGGTGCAGGTGCTTCACGCGGGCCTGACCGGCCTCCAGAGCGCGCTCATCCTCGGCTTCCTCATCGCCGCGGTGAACCCTCGCCGGAGGCGCGACGTGGGAGCGCTGGCGGTGGCGGTGGGCCTGTGGACCGTGGGCATCGCGCTCACCGTCGGGGCCACCCGCCTTCGACAGCCGGCGCTGCCCTGGATCGTCGTCGCGGCGCTCACGAGCCTGTATCCTTCCCGTCCCGAACGGCGGAGAGACGATGGCGACGTATCAGGATGAGAAGGCGAACCGACGCCTGTCCGGCGATCTCCCCGAGGTGACCGGCGGGCCGCGCCGCGGCGAGCCCGACGACTTCGCGCTCATCGGCACCCGCGTCCCCCTCATCGACGCCCAGAGCAAGGCCGCCGGAGAGACCGTCTACACGGACGACATCCGCTTCCCCGGGATGCTCACCTGCAAGATCATGCGCGCCCCGTGGGCCCACGCCCGCATCGACTCGATCGACACCCGCGAGGCCGAGGCGCTGCCCGGCGTGCACGCCGTCATGGTGGGCACCGACGCGCCGATCCAGTTCGGGGTGCTCCCGATCAGCCAGGACGAGACCGCGCTCGCCGTGGACAAGGTCCGGCACCTGGGCGAAGGCGTGTGCGCGGTGGCCGCCGAGTCCGAGGCCGTGGCCCTGGAGGCGCTGTCGCTGATCGACGTGCAGGTCACCGAGCTGAAGCCGTTCCTGAAGCGACGCGAGTCGGTGCGCGACCTGCGCGAGGGCGAAGAGAAGATCCACGCCCATACCCGCAAGGACAACAACATCCACAAGCGCGTGAAGCAGCACTTCGGCGACGTCCCCGACGCGTTCGAGAAGGCGGCCTTCACCGCCGAGGGCACGTTCACCTTCAAGGGCATCAACCACGGCTTCACGGAGCCCATCGCCGCCATCGCCCACTGGACGCCCGAGAACCGGCTCGTGATGTGGACCTCCCAGCAGGTGCCGCACTACACGCACAAGGCCCTGGCGAAGGTGATGGAGATGCCGATGCACCGCATCCGCGTCATCAAGCCCGCGGTCGGGGGCGGCTTCGGCGGCAAGTCGGACCCGTTCCCTCACGAGATGGTCGTGGCCTGGCTGGCGAGGGCGACGGGGCGGCCCGTGAAGATCCTCTTCGACCGCGAGGAGGTCTTCTTCAGCAACCACGGCCGACACCCCACCGAGTCGACCGTGAAGATGTCCATGGACGCCGACGGGATGATCACGGCGCTCGACGTCGACGCCCTCATCGACGGCGGCGCGTTCGGCTCGTTCGGCGTGGTCACGTCCTACTACAACGGCGTCCTCTGCCACGGGCCCTACCGGCTCCCCAACTTCAAGTACATGGGCACCCGGATCTACAGCAACCGCCCCGTGTCGGGCGCCATGCGCGGCCACGGCAGCGTGAACACGCGCCTGTGCACCGAAGTCCTCATGGACGACATCTGCCGGCAGGCGGGCTGGGACCCGATCGAGGTGCGGCTGAAGAACGCGCTGCCGGAGTTCACGACCGTCATCTCCGAGTTCCGCATCACGTCCAACGGCTTCAGCGAGTGCCTGCGCCAGGTGCGCGACCGCTCGGGCTGGAAGGACAAGTACGGCAAGCTGCCGTACGGCCGCGGGATCGGCATCGGCTGCGGCTTCTACATCTCCGGGAGCGCGCTGCAGATCCACAAGTCGAAGCTCCCCCACTCCACCGTGCACCTGAAGATCGACGGCGACGGCGGCGTCACCATCCACACCGGCGCGGCGGACATCGGTCAGGGCAGCGACACGATGGTCGCGCAGGTCGTCGCGGAGGTGCTCGGGCTGCCGATGACGCACATGCGCGTCGTGGCCGTGGACACGGACATGTCGCCGGTGGACCTCGGGTCCTACAGCTCGCGCGTGACGTTCATGAACGGCCTCGCGGCGAAGCGGGCGGCCGAGGACATTCGAGACCAGCTCATCGCCGCCGCGGCGAAGATCAGCGGGTACGCGCCCGAGTCGTTCGAGCTGCGCGGCGGGTTCGCCTACAACCGGCACTGGCCGGACGCCTCGGTGCCCTACGGCGAGCTGATCGAGGAGGCGACGTCGGACGGCGCGCTCACCGCGAAGGGCTCGTACCACTCGCCCCCCATGGGCGGCGGCTACAAGGGGGCCGGGGCGGGCCTGTCCCCCACCTACTCGTTCACCGCCTACGTGTGCGAGATCGAGGTCGACCCGGAGACGGGCTTCATCACCCCCATCAAGGTGTGGGCGGCGCACGACTGCGGACGGGCGCTCAACCCCATGGCGGTCGAGGGCCAGATCGAGGGCTCGATCCACATGGGGCTCGGCCAGGCGCTGATGGAGGAGATGGACTACGACGAGGGGGCGCTGACCAACGGCAACCTGCTCGACTACCGCATCCCCACCGCGTCGCAGACGCCGCCCATGGACGTCGTGCTGGTGGAGTCCCTCGACCCCGAGGGGCCCTTCGGCGCGAAGGAGTGCGGCGAAGGCGGGCTCGCGCCGATCCTCCCGGCGATCGCCAACGCGCTGACGGACGCCGTGGGGGTGCGGGTGACGAAGCTGCCGCTGACCCCGGACGTCGTGCTCGCCGCCATCGAACGCAAGCAGCGCGACGACCGCCGGAAGAAGAAGAAGGAAGAGGTCGCCTGATGGAGTTGCCCGCGTTCGAGTACCACCGGCCGGAGACGCCGGAGCAGGTGGTGGCGTTGCTGGCGCGGTACGGCGACGACGCCGACGTCGTGGCGGGCGGGACCGATCTGCTGCCCAACTACAAGAACCGGCTCAACGCGAAGCCCCACGTCGTCTCGTTGGCGGCGGTCCAGGGGCTGAACGCGTGCACTCCGACCCACCTCGGGGCCCTCACCCGGCTCGTCGAGATCGAGCGCAGCCCCGCGATCCGGGCGGCGCTCCCGGTGCTCGCGGAGACCGCCGCCGAGATCAGCTCGCCCCCCCTGCGCGAGCACGGCACGGTGGGCGGGAACCTGATGCTCGACACCCGCTGCTACTACTTCAACCAGTCGCCCATGTGGCGCGAGAGCAAGTCGTACTGCCTCAAGGCGGAGGGCACCCAGTGCCTGGTGGTGCGGAACAGCACCGGCGCCTGCTACGCGACCTACAGCGGCGAGCTCGCCTGCGCCCTCACGGCCCTCGACGCCGAGCTGGACCTGCTCGGCCCCGAGGGTGCCCGGCGTGTCCCGATCTTCGGCTTCTTCCACGCGGACGGCATCGTCCGGTTCGCCGACCGCAGACCCGGAGAGATCGTCGTCGGGGTCCGCATCCCCGAGAGCGCGCAGGCGCTGTCCGCGGGCTACAAGAAGCTGCGCATCCGGGACTCCATCGACTTCCCGTCCCTGGGGATCGCGGTCGCGGTGCGGGTCGCGGACGACGGCACCGTCGCGGACCTGCGCGTCGTCAACACGGCCATGACGGGGCGGCCGGAGTCGTTCCGGTCGGTGGTCTCGGGGTTCGTGGGGCGCGCCGCGAGCGCGGACTTGGCGGCCGAGGTCGGCGCCGCGGTGCAGAAGGCGTCGCTGGCGTACCGCAACGTCCCGCTGGACCCGAAGTACCGCAAGAAGATGTCGGCCGTGTTCGTGCGCCGTCTGCTGGCGCGGCTCGACGATCGGTTCGCCGAGTGAGCGAGCCCGAGGACCCGGCGGAGCTCGAGGACAAGCCCACGGAGCCCCCCAAAGGCCCCGAGGAGACGCACCCGCCGGTCGCCGCCGATCGGGAGGGCGCCGTGACGCTGCGGGCCGAAGAAGAGGAAGAGGCGCACGAGGACGACGAGGACGTCATCGTGATCGCCGCCGAGCAGGCGCTCCAGGACGACGGAGACATCGATCTCGACCACCTCTTGGACGAGGACGAGAAGCAGGCCGAGTTCTGGGTCGAGGTCGAGGACCTGGGCGATGAGGACATCGCGCTCCTGGACGTCGCCACTCCCGAGGCCGGGGAGCGGTGGACCCCGGTGGACGACACCGACGAGTCCGACGTCGACGTGGCGGATGGCGACGGCGAGGCGATCGACGACCCGTGGGGCCCCACCGTCGACGCCGCCGAACCCGAGACGGAGCGCATGCCCGCGCCGCCCCCGCCGCCGAACCTCTCGGTTCCCGTGGACACGACCCGCCCCGTCCCGCGCCGGCCCCTGGTGCCCCGCGTCCTGCCCTGGCGCAGCCTCGTCACCCCCCTGGCTCCCGAGATGGGGCGTACGCTGCTCACCACCGACCCCACCCGCGATCGCTCCGCCCTGCTCGTCTCCACTTGGAGCTGGCTGGAGACGTCGGACGAGCCGCTGCTGCACTTCCGCCTGGCCGACGACGCCGCGGCCGTGACCGCGCGGAGCGAGGCGCCCGACCAGCCGCTCGTTCGATGCACGCTGACGCTGGGGAGCGGCCCGGTGGAGGTCGCGCTGGACGTGGAGACCGCCCGCGACGGCGTCGGCATCGTCCTGGGCCGAGACGTGCTGGCCGGCCGCTTCCTGGTGGACCCCGGCAAAGAAGAACTCGACCCGGATTGAACGGCGGCGCTACCTCCGCGGCGCGTCGAAGGGCGAGAGCCCCCGCTCGTCGAGGCTGACCCGCAGGGGGACCGAGATCGCCGGGAACGCGCGCTGGGCGCAGCCCTCCCGCTCGCAGAGCCGACACGTGACGCCGATGCGCACGTCGGCGGCGGGCACGTCGAGGGCGACGCCGTCGCTGTAGACCAGCTTGCGGGCGTGCTCCATGTTGGTGCCGAGGCCGATGGCGTGCACCGTGTGCTCGTCCTTGTAGCCGCCGATCCCCTTGCGGATCGTCGTCGCCAGGCAGAAGAAGCGCTCGCCGTTGGGCATGCGACTCACCTGGATCCGGATGCGTCCAGGCGCCTGGAAGCAGCGGTAGACGTTCCACAGCGAGCACCCCGCCCCGAACCGCGGGAAGCGGATGCCCGAGCCGCTGTGTTGCTTGATGATGTTCCCCGCGATGTCCACCCGCACGAAGTGGAAGGGCACGCCCTCGGCGCCCTCGCGGCGCAGCGTCGTGAGGCGGTGGCAGACCTGCTCGAAGCTCGCGCGGAAGCGGTGTCCGAGCATCTCGATGTCGTAGCGATGCGCGGCGGCGGCGGCCAGGAAGGGCTGGTACGGCATGATCACCGCGGCCGCGAAGTAGCGGGCGAGGGCGAGGGTCGCGAGGTTGCGCGCGTCGGCGCTGCCGAGCCCCCCGGCGTCCACGATCTCGGCGATGACGGCGCGGTGCTCGAGGAGCGCGATCTGCACCGCCAGCTGGAAGTTGAGCGTGCGCGGGCGCAGGGCACGCGAGAGCGTGAGGACCCGGCGCTTGGGGTCGAACCGGCGCAGGGTGTCCGTGCCCTCGGCGCCGACCGGCAGGACCTCGAGGGTGACGGCGTGCCGCATCCGCAGGTGCTCGACCAGCCCCGCGAAGAGGTTGTTCGCGTCCAGCACCCCCGACGCCCACAGGGCCTCCGCGGCCGCCTCGAGGGCGGGGAAGTGGTTGCGGTGGACCTGGACCAGATCGCTCACCTCTTCGGTCGGCAGGAGCCCCCGACCGAACCCCTCCACGACCTCGGTGGGACCGGCGATCCGCTCGGCGAGCGTCGCCACGGACTGCCGGGCGCTGTGGTGGGACCGGAACAGCTTCAGCACGGCGCGACCGAGGCCCGGCTGGTCCCGGACCAGGCGGTGGAGCGCCTGCTCCGAGAGGCCGTCGTCCTCGAACTCGCTGGTGCGGGCGGCCTCCATGAGGTCGTCGTGCAGGCGGTCGTCGTCCTCGCGCGCGAACTCCCCGAGGTCGATCCCGTACTTCGCCGCCATCTTGAACAGCAGCTCGGCGGGCAGCGGTCGGTTGTTGTGCTCGATGAGGTTCAGGTAGCTGGGCGAGATCCCCAGCTCCACGGCCATGGCCTTCTGGGTCAGCTCCCGCTCCGAACGGAGGGCCCGCACCTTGCTCCCGAGTCGTCGGCTCCGCATCACTGCTCCTGTAAAGTGTTTACAGAGTAAATAGTGTCAATCGACAACCGAAAACCACTCGAAAATCAGTGAATGTCGCCGTAAAGCCGGCCGAAGAATCGAGCCAATCGTAAACCATCGACAGCGCCGACGCACGGAGTTGACGATGTTGCAGACGACGACCGACCCGCGGCCCGTTCGGGCCCTGAGCACCGACCCCGAGGCCCGGGTGACGGGACCCATGGAGCCGTCCTACGAGCGGGTCCTCACGCCCGACGCCCTCCGATTCCTGGCGGACCTCACCCGCCGGTTCCGCCCCCGCCTCGAAGCCCTCCTCGCGCTGCGACGGGGCCGCCGCCTGGAGTACGACACGGGGCGCCTGCCGACGCTCGTCCCGCCACGCGGCGACTGGACGGTGGCGCCGCTGCCGCCCGATCTCCTGGACCGCCGCGTCGAGATCACCGGCCCGGTGGACCGAAAGATGGTCATCAACGCCCTGAACTCGGGCGCGTCGGTCTTCATGGCCGACTTCGAGGACGCCACCGCCCCCACGTGGCATCGCATCGTCGACGGCCAGATCAACCTCTTCGACGCCGTCCGCCGCACGATCACCTTCCACGATGAGGCCCGCGGCAAGCGGTACGCCCTGCGGCCCGACCCCGCAGTCCTCATGGTGCGACCCCGGGGGCTGCACCTGCCGGAGGCGCACCTCGAGGTCGACGGCCTGCCCGTCCCCGGATCCCTGGTGGACTTCGGCCTGTACTTCTTCCACAACGCCGACGAGCTGATCGCCCGCGGCTCGGGGCCGTACTTCTATCTGCCGAAGCTGGAGTCCGCCGAGGAAGCCCGGTGGTGGAACGACGTCTTCGTCTTCGCCCAGGAGGCCCTGCGCATCCCCACCGGGACCATCAAGGCGACCGTCCTCCTGGAGACGCTGCCCGCCGCGTTCGTCATGGACCGCATCCTCGAGGCGCTGCGAGAGCACTCCGCGGGCCTCAACTGCGGCCGCTGGGACTACATCTTCAGCTTCATCAAGACCACGCGGGCGCACGCGGCCTTCCTGCTGCCCGACCGCTCGCTGGTGGGGATGACGCAGCCGTTCCTGGCGGCCTACACCAAGCTCGTCGTGCAGACGTGCCACCGCCGCGGCGTGCACGCGATGGGCGGGATGGCGGCGCAGATCCCGATCCGCGGCGACGAGGAGGCCAACGTGGCGGCGCTCGCGAAGGTGCTCGCCGACAAGCTGCGCGAGGTCCAGGGCGGCCACGACGGCACCTGGGTCGCGCACCCGGGGCTGGTCCCCACGGCCCTCGAGGCGTTCGACGCCCACATGCCGGGCCCGAACCAGATCGATCACGTCCCCGAGGGCGAGGTGCGGACGGAGGATCTCCTCGCCGTCCCCGCCGACGACGCCATCACCGAGGCGGGCCTGCGCACCAACCTCCGGGTGGGCACCACGTACCTCGCGGCCTGGCTCCGCGGGCAGGGGTGCGTGCCCATCGACCACCTCATGGAGGACGCCGCCACCGCCGAGATCAGCCGCGCGCAGGTCTGGCAGTGGCTGCGACACGGCGCCCGGCTCGTCGACGGTCGCCTCGTGGACGCCGCGCTGGTGCGCGATCTCCTGAACCAGGAAGCCCCGGCCGACGCGCCCGACGCGCGCGCCCTGTTCGAATCCCTGATCACCGCCGAGGAGCTCGCCGAGTTCCTCACTCTCCCCGCCTACCCCCTGCTGCCGCTGAGCTAGGAGCCGACATGCCCCCGTTCGAGAACGCCCCCGCCCCCGCCGAGACCGAGACCGAGAACCCGACCTTCGACGGCCCCCGCTGGGCCGGGATCCACCGCCCCTACGACTGGAACGACGTCCTGCGACTGCGCGGGTCCCTGCGCATCGAGCACACCCTCGCCGCGGTCGGCGCCCGACGGCTGTGGAACCTCATCTCCACCCAGGAGGAGCCCGTCCGCGCCCTGGGCGCCCTCACCGGCAACCAGGCCGTGCAGCAGGTCCGCGCGGGCCTGCAGGCCATCTACGTGTCGGGCTGGCAGGTGGCCGCCGACGCCAACGTCGCGGGGCAGATGTACCCCGATCAGAGCCTCTACCCGGTGAACTCGGTTCCCCAGGTGGTCAACCGCATCAACCAGGCCCTCCAGCGGGCCGACCAGATCGAGTTCTCGGAGGGCAACGGCACCTCCTGCCGGTGGTTCGCCCCGATCGTGGCGGACGCCGAGGCGGGCTTCGGAGGCCCCCTGAACGCCCACGAGCTCATGAAGTCGATGATCGTCTCGGGCGCCGCAGGGGTGCACTTCGAGGACCAGCTGAGCTCCGAGAAGAAGTGCGGGCACCTCGGCGGCAAGGTGCTCGTGCCCACGTCGACCTTCGTGCGCACCCTCGTGGCGGCCCGCCTGGCCGCGGACGTCATGGGCACGCCCACCGTCCTGATCGCCCGCACGGACGCCGGCTCCGCGCGCCTCCTCACCTCCGACGTGGACGAGCGCGACCACCGCTTCATGACCGGCGAGCGCACCCCCGAGGGCTTCTTCCGCATCCGGGGCGGGCTCGAGCAGGCCATCCAGCGGGGCCTCGCCTACGCGCCGTACGCCGACCTCATCTGGTGCGAGACGTCCACGCCGGATCTCGACGAGGCCCGCGAGTTCGCCGAGGCGATCCACGCGCAGTTCCCCGGCAAGCCGCTGGCCTACAACTGCTCGCCGTCCTTCAACTGGAAGCGCCACCTCGACGACGCCACCATCGCCGAGTTCCAGGAGGAGCTCGGGGCCATGGGATACAAGTTCCAGTTCGTGACCCTGGCCGGGTTCCACTCGCTGAACCTCGGCATGTACGAGCTGGCCCGCGACTACAGCCGCCGCGGCATGACGGCCTACTCGCGCCTGCAGGAGGCCGAGTTCGCGGCGCAGGTGGACGGCTACACGGCGATCCGGCACCAGCGCGAGGTCGGCACCGGCTACTTCGACGAGGTCGGCAAGGTCCTCAGCGGGGGCCTCAGCAGCACCGGCGCCCTCGCCGAGAGCACCGAAGCGGAGCAGTTCGCCGACGCCTAGAAGGCCGCGAGCCCGACGGGGTTCGCGGCGGGGCTCCACTCCCACAGGAGGCTGCCGTCGGACGGGTTCAGGCCCCGCACGAACGTGCCGCCCGCGTACAGGACGGTCGCCCCCGACACGCCGAGGCCCCGCACGGGGGAGGCGGCGTCGGGGGTGACCCACGCCTGGGTTCCGTCGGATGAGCCCCAGCCGTGCACGGTGCCCTGGAGGCGCGCGCCGATCACGAGGCCCTCGGACGCCGCCAGGGCGTCGTAGACGGAGCCGTCGTCGTCGCTCCAGCCGGGGCTGCCGTCGGCGCTGATGAGGCTGAGCCCGGCGCCCACCTGGGAGTAGACGATGCCCGCGTCGGTCGGGACGATGCGATCGACGTCCTCCACCGTGTCCCGCAGCCACGCCTCCACGAGGCCGCTCGACAGCCCCGCGATGCCGCTGCGGCCGCCCACGAACACGCCGCCGCCGTCCACCGCGAGCCCCAGCATCTCCGTGTCGCCGGTGGCGTAGGTGCCGTCCGGGGCGCCCGTCGCGCCGTCGAACCGACGCACCGGGTCCCCGCCCAGGATCACGCCCCCGCCCGCGAACACGGGCTCCGCGAACGAGACCCCGGTGATCCCCTCGACCGTGAAGTCCTGGGTCCACACCACCGCGCCGTCGGCCGGATCGAGGGCCGTGAGCGCGGTGAAGCTCAGCGCGTACGCGAGGCCGCCGCCGGACGTCATGGCGACGACCTGGTCCACGACCGCGGAGCTCCACAGGTTCTCGCCGGTGGTCGGGTCCAGGCCCGTCACCTCGGCGCCCGCGCCCACCACGATCGTGTCCCCCACGGAGGCGAACGAGATGGTGTCCGCGGCCGCGACGTCCGCCGTCCAGTCGATGGACACCGAGTCGATGCCCGCGGCGAGCCGATAGACCGTCCCGTTCGCGTCTCCGACGAGCCCGGGGTCGCCGGCGTCGTCGTCGTCGGGGAGCAGGAAGTCGCAGCCCGCGAGCACGGGAAGCGCCAGGAAGAGGGCGACGAAGGTGCGCATGGGGGACCTAGGGGAACCCGGCGACGAAGTAGACGCGCCCGGAGTTGCCGCCGCCGTAGTCGGAGAAGGGCGCGCCGAGGATCACGTCTTCGCCGCCGTCGTTGTTGACGTCCCCCGCGGCCACGACCGAGCCGCCCAGGAAGTCGCCCTGGGCCGGGCCCGCGAAGTACGCGTCCTGCACCGGCCCGATGGCCACGCTGCCGGTGAAGGTGGTGAAGGGGCCGTAGATCAGGTCCACGACGCCGGCGTCGCCGTTCACGCCGATGTCCTTGCCGGGGCGCGCCATCAGGAGATCGGCGAAGCCGTCGCCGTCCACGTCCGCGACGGCGCCCGACGTGCCCGCCAGATCGCCCGACGCGTCGCCCAGGATCGTGAAGGCCCTTCGCACGTACACGCTGCCGCCCAGCGGCGACGCGGACCCGTGCACCACCGTGAGGTGCCCCGTGTCGTTGCTGTACCCGGGCGTGCCGATGAGGACGTCGCCGAAGGTGTCGTTGTTCACGTTGCCGGGGCCCACGAAGAAGCCGAGTCCTTCGCCGGGGCTGCCGGTCCAGCAGGTGAGCATGTCCATGGTGGTATCGACGAACCCGCCGTTGATCGCACCCGGGCGAAGACAGACCCGACCCGCCCCGTTGTTGTGATCCGGCGAGCCGATGGCGAGGTCCTCGCGGCTGTCTCCGGTGAAGTCGCCCAGGGAGGCGACGGTCCAGCCGGAGTACACGTCGGCGGCGCCGCCGTTGATCTTCTGGTCCGCCTCGTCGGTCCCCCACGGGGACCCGGCCATCCAGGTGGTGGCGGCGCGTCCTTCGAACACGACGACGCGGCCGATGATGCCGTTCGCCGTGTTGTACCAGGGGCAGCCGATGACCACCTCCTTCGTGTTGTCGCCGTCGAGGTCGACGCCCGCGATCGACGTGCCGCACTGCTCCGTGGGGAAGTCGCCCACGAACCGGAAGCTCGCCTGGTTCGCCGTCCACGACGCGGCCGGGCTCGGCTGGCCGTTGAAGACGTACGCGAGGCCGTTGGGGGGGCTGCCGCTGGTGCTCATGGGCGCGCCCACGAGGATGTCGTCGCGCCCGTCGCCGGTGACGTCCGCGAGGTCCACGCTGAACCCGAACAGGTCGTTCGCGCTCATGCCCGTGATGGTCGTCGTGGGCGTCATGACGCTGGGGGGCGCCGCCGCCGAGAAGGTGTATCCGAGGTACAGATCGACGCGCCCGCGGCCGTTGTCCCAGTAGGGGGACGCGGCCACGAAGTCGGTGAACCCGTCGTCGTTGAAGTCGCCCGACGCCATCTGGCGCTCGCCCAGCCGGCCGAGGGCCAGGCCGTCGTCGTGCGGGGAGAGCAGGGACGCGGACGCGCCGCCCTCGTACCCCTCGTCGATCCCGTTGTTGCAGTCGTTGTCGAAGCCGTCGGGGATCTCGAACGCGCCGGGGTTGATGGCGGCGTTGTTGTCGTCGCAGTCGCCCTGGGCGCCCGTGTAGCCGTCGTTGTCGTTGTCGTCGCCGGTGCAGGCGTCCTGATCGACGACCCCGAGGCAGTTCTCGAGGTCGCCGTCGCAGACCTCCGTGGCCCCGGGGAAGGAGCTGGAGTCTGCGTCGTTGCAGTCGTTGTCGGCCACGCTCGTGATGTCGCCGTCGGCGCCGCACACGGTCCAGCCGTCGTTGTCCGCGTCGTGGCCCTCGTCGATCGAGCCGTCGCAGTCCTCGTCTCCGCCGTTGCAGACCTCGTTGGCGCCGGGGTGGATGAAGGGGTTGGCGTCGTTGCAGTCGCCGTCCTCCACCGTCCAGCCGTCCTCGTCCGCGTCCGTGCCCGCGGCGTCGTCGTCGTCCACCGCGTCGTCGTCGTCCCCCGCGTCGTCGTCGTCGCCGGGCACGCAGTCGTTGTCGATCACGCCGTCGCAGTCGTTGTCGATGTCGTCCCCGCAGACCTCGTCGAACCCGGGGCGGGCGAGGGGCTCGTCGTCGTCGCAGTCCGCGAGATCGCCGCAGCTCTTGGCGCCGTCGCCGTCCTCGTCGTAGCCCTCGTCGATCGCGGTGTCGCAGTCGTTGTCGATGCCGTCGCACACCTCGCCCGCGCCGGGGAACACGCGGGGGTCGAGGTCGTCGCAGTCGATGTCGAGGCCGTGACCGTCGCCGTCGGTGTCGGCGATGGTCTCCTGGAACAGCCCACAGGAAGACGTCAGCAGCAGGAGCGCAGCAGCAGCGGAGGCGGAAGTGAGAGGTCGCATCGCTGCCAAGATAGAACGCCGCGGCCGATCTTGCCGCTCGACGTGCTTACCGAGGCTTTCGAGTCACAGCTCGGCCGGGCGCACGATCCGGCCGGCGATGGCCGACGCAGCCACCACGAGCGGGCTCGCGAGGTACACCCGGCCGGGCCCGGATCGACCCGGGAAGTTCCGGTTGATCGCCGAGACCGTCACCTTCTCGGACGTGTCGGAGACCCCCGGACCGGCGTTGATGCAGGCGCCGCAGGACGGGTCGATGAGCTGGAAGCCGGCCTTCTCGAAGATGTCGATGTAGCCCTGCTCGCGGGCGTACTGCTTGATCTTCTGGCTGCCGAACTGGATGTACGCCTCGACCCCGGGGGCCACGCTGCGGCCCTCGGCGACGGCCTTGCGCAGCACCTGGGCGTAGAGCTCCATGTCCGTCATCTTGCCGCCGGTGCAGGAGCCGCCGTAGGCGATGTCGATCGGGACGTGCTCGGTGAGATCGACGACCGGCACGCCGTTTCGGGGGTCGCCGGGGGTGGCCACCATGGGGGGGATGGCGGTCACGTCGATGTCGAACGAGGCGGAGTACTCGGCGTCGGGATCGGACCGGAGGAACCGGCTGCGCACGTCGTCGGCGTCGATGCCCGGCCGCATGCGCTGCAGGTACTCGACGACGACCTCGTCCGCCTCGCAGATCCCGGTGAACGCGCCCGCCTCCACGGCCATGTTGGTGAGCGTCGCGCGCTCGTCGAAGCCCAGGTGGCCGATCGTGTCGCCCGTGAACTCCAGCACCTTGCCGATGGCCTTGCCCTCGCGGATGTAGGGCTGCGCCATGATGTACAGGATGATGTCCTTGGCCGTGATGTCCTCGGACGGCTCTCCGCTCAGGCGGTAGCGCACCACGTCCGGGACGCGGACGCGCACGTCCTTCGTGTACCAGGCGTTGGCCATGTCGGTGGACCCCACCCCGAAGGCGAAGCAGCCGAGGGCGCCCGCGGTGCAGGTGTGGGAGTCGGTCCCGACCACGACGTCGCCGGGCAGCGCCAGATCCTCGAGCACGGCGTTGTGGCAGATCGCCTCGCTGCCCTTGGTCCCGTCGTCGCTCCGGATCTCGTCGTAGAGCCGCACGCCCTGGCGCGCGGCGAACTCACGCTGCACGACGGCGAGGTTGTTCGCCTTGTCGAGCAGGCCGAGCCTCTTGCGCTTCTCGGGCATCACGTCGCCCAGGAAGGTCAGGTGATCCCGGAAGGCGAAGACCGACGACGGGTCCGTGACCTTCGCGTCCTCGCCGATCGACTGCCGCAGGAGGGCGTCGGCCATGGCGGTGACGTAGTCGTGGGTGAAGCGGATGCCCGTGCGCACGAACAGCGCGTCGCCGGGCTCGACCCCCGGGAGGCCCGTCCGGCCGGTCCTCGCGTCGGCCACCGCGTGCCGGGCGATGATCTTCTCGGCGAGGTTCATGGGGCGGGCGGGCGTGTCGAGCACCGGGGGGGCGATCTCGCCCGCGAGCCGCGCCTTGTTGTAGGTGAAGAGGCCGCCGTACAGGACGATGTCCCGGGAGATGGGGTCGAGCCCCGCGGTGAACTCTTCGATCGGGATCTCCTCGCCCGCGCGGATGCGATCGATGAGGCCGAAGTCGCTGGACGTGAGGAGGCCGATGTTCTGGCAGTTCTGGCTGTAGATCTTCTCCACCGACTCCGCGATGACCAGCTGCACGCCCGCCCACAGCTCGCTGTACGGGGCCGTCTCGCGCGAGCTGCCGCAGCCCTTCGACTTGCCGGACACCACGACGGAGAAGCCGCCGTTCTTGAGGGAGCCGCGCTCCATGGTGCCGCGACGCAGGCCCACGAGGCTGTACTCGCCGAGGGTCTCGTCGTAATAGAAGCAGACCCAGCCGGGGGTGATCTCGTCCGTGGAGATGTTGTCGATCAGGGGCCGGTCCGCGTCGTAGGCCAGATCCTCCCCGCGGAGCTGGGCCGCGAGGTCGCCATCGTCGCGCGTGAGGAACAACACGCGCCCCTCGACGCGGAGGGTGTCGGGCCGTCGGGCGACGGTCGGAGAATCGGTCATCGGTTCGAAATCCTGCCTCCCCGAGGGTCGGGACGGGCCCAGGCGGCTCGCCCACCCCGGGAGGTCGTGGCACCCTAGATTTCGATCCCCGACGCGGCAAGGATCCCGAACGCGTATCGGTGGCGGAGACTTCATGGGCGCACGCAGGCGGACCCCCGCCGACCCCGGCCGACTCCTGGCCCGGCTCCACGACGCCGTGGATCACGGGGACCGGTCGCGTGCGCGCCGCCTGCTCAAGCGCCTGGGCGCGGGCACCACGCTCGACTTCCGATACGCGCGCTGGCGCGTCCTGTCCCTCGACGAAGACCTCGCCCCCGCCCTCGACGCCGCCACCGAAGCGGCGTCCCTGCACGCCGACTCGCCCGACGTCCAGTACGCCCTCGGCTGGACGCTCGCGGGCCTGGGGCGGCACGAGGAGGCCGTCGCCGCGCTCGAAGAGGCCTGCTTCCTCGATCCCGACTTCGCCGACGCCTGGTACGACCTCGCCGTGGCCCGCGAACGGGGCGGGGACGTGGCCGGCATGAAGGCGGCGTTCGCGGAGGTGTACGCCATCGACTTCGCCCCTCCCCTGCCCGCGCTGCGATGGTCCGAGGACAAGGTGCTGGGGTGGGCGGAGCGGGCCGTGAAGTCCCTGCCGAAGGGGGTCCAGGACGCGGCCCGGGACGTCCCCATCTTCGTTCAGGACCACCCGGATCCGTGGATCCTCGAGGACATGCCGTTCGACCCGCGCTTGCTCGGGCTCTTCGACGGACCCACCTATGCGGAGGTGTCCCTCTACGGCGGAGCGTCGCCCCACATCTACCTCTTCCACCGCAACCTCGAGGCGGTGTGCGGGGACGCGCGAGACATGGCGGAGCAGGTGCGCATCACGATCCATCACGAAGTCGGCCACTACCTGGGACTCGAAGAGGACGACCTGCACGAGCGGGGCCTCGGATGACCGTCCTCGTCACCGGCGCCAGCGGGTTCGTGGGGCTGCACCTCATTCCGGAGATGATCCGTCGCGAGATCCCGGTGCGCGGGATGGTCCGCAAGCGCGCCCGGGGGGCCGCCCTGGAGGAGCTCGGGGCCGAGCTCGTGGAAGGGGACCTCTTGGATCCCTCCTCGTTGGCTCGGGCCGTGCACGGCTGCTCGGCCGTGATGCACCTCGCCGCCGTGGCCGACAGCTCCGATCCCGATCTCAACGAGCGGGTCAACGTGGGCGGCTCTCGCAGCCTCGCCCGCGCCGCCCAGGAGGCCGGGGCGCTCCGCATCGTCAACATCTCCAGCACCTGCGCGGGTCGACGCATGCAGGACGCCTACGGAGAGACGAAGCTGCGGGCGGAGAAGGAGTTCGACCTCGACGGGCTCCGCGTCACCCACATGCGGCCCGCGATGATCTACGGGCTCGGCAGCAAGGAGTTCGACCTCTTCGCCGGGGTCGTGCGGCGCGCCCCCCGCGTGCCGATCCCGGGGGACGGGACCTCCCGGCTGCGTCCGGTGTTCGTCGAGGACGCCGTGGAGCTGCTGCTGCGGGTGCTGGCCGACGACGACGCCGGGGCCCGCACCTACGACGTGGCCGGGCCGGAGACGATCTCGTTCAACGAGTTCATCGGGGCGGTCGGCAGGGCGATGGGCCGCACGAGCAAGCCGCTTCACATCCCGGCGTCCGTGTCGCTCCTGGGGGCGCGGATCCTGGGCCGGCTGATGGCGCACCCGCCCATCAACGTCGACCAGGTGATGGCCTTCCTCCAAGACACCGAAGTCGACATCGAGCCCGCACGACGGGACTTCGGCTGGGACCCCCGCCCCCTCGACGAGGGCCTCGCTGAGCTGTTCGGAGACCGATGATGCGCTTGCTCTTGCCGACCCTGCTGCTCGCCCTGCTGCTCCCCGCCGTCGCCTCGGCCCAGGCCTCCGACGAGGCCGAGGCGGAGGCCCCGCAGGTGGAGACCGCGCCCGAGGAGGCCGCGCCCGAGGACGACCCCTTGACGGTGCGCCTGAAGCAGATGATCGACCGCTACTACACCGGGATCGGCGCGGTCGCCACGGAGGCGGAGATCGCGTCGGCGCTCGAGTCGATCCAGTTCATGCTCCTGGACGGCGTGGACCTCCGTCGCGTCGCGGCAGGCGTGGACCAGGCGATCCGGCTGAGCACCCCCGGCCGTCGCACCCCGTTCGAGGTGGCCGTGCCCCTGCGCATCACGCCCGGGGAGCCCACCGCGGCGCCCCGGGACGCCCCGCCCACCGAAGACACGACCTGGGACGTGGGCCCGTCGTCTTCCACCTCCACGACCGCGGGCGAGACGACCCCCGAGCCCGTGGAGGCCCGCGCCGTGGACCCCGAGACCGAGAAGCGCTGGGCGGAGGCCCAGAAGAAGCTCAAGGAGAAGCGGTCGCGGCGGCGCCTCTACCGCCAGTGGCGCGACCGCACGCGGGAGAAGCGCGCGTTCCTGAGCCTCGGCATCCCCTTGCTGGCGACCGGCTACGCGATCGGCTTCGCGGGGGCGGGCGCGGCGGTGCAGTTCGGCGAGGCCGACCACGCGTCGGCCTGGGCCGCGGCCATCCCGGTGGTGGGCACGGCCATCTTCATGGGCACGTCGGGGATCACGGACCCCTGGCCCATCGGCCTGACGGTCCTGCAGGGGGTCGGGATCGGCTTCACGGTGGTGGGGCTGACGATGAAGATCGACTGGCCTCACGACCGCGATCCGCTGGCCGTGACGGTGCCGGATCGGAGCGGCCGACCGGCCTTGCGCATGCGCTTCGCGCCCCTGGCCACCGGGGGGGCGCTCGTCGGGACTTTCTGACATCCTGCCGCCGCCGCGCGCCGCGGCAGTTCAGGACGCAGGAGTCCCCCGATGGCGAAGTTCCAGGAGCTCGATCTCTACGACCTCGACGGTCTGCTGACCGAGGAGGAGCGGCAGGTCCGCGACATGGTGCGCCGCTTCGTCGACGACGAGGTGAACCCCATCATCGAGGAGCACCACCGGGCGGGCACGTTCCCGCGCGAGAAGCTCAAGACGCTCGGCGAGCTGGGCCTCTACGGCCCCGCCCTGAAGGGGTACGGCTGCGCGGGCCTGAGCAACATCTCCTACGGTGTGGCGATGATGGAGCTGGAGCGCGGCGACTCGGGGTTCCGGTCGGCCGCCTCGGTCCAGGGCTCGCTCGTCATGTACCCCATCTGGAAGTACGGCAGCGAGGCCCAGAAGCAGAAGTACCTCCCGGGGCTCGCCGCGGGCGACCTCATCGGCTGCTTCGGGCTCACCGAGCCGGACCACGGCAGCAACCCCGGGGGCATGGTCACCCGGGCGCGTCGCACGTCGGACGGCTGGGTGCTGCACGGCGCCAAGATGTGGATCACGAACTCGCCGGTGGCCGACGTCGCCATCGTGTGGGCGAAGGTCGAGGAGGACGGCAAGGACGCCATCCGCGGCTTCATCGTCGACATGGACCTCCCGGGATGCTCGGCGCCCGAGATGAAGAACAAGTGGTCGCTGCGCGCGTCCCTCACGGGCGAGCTGGTCTTCGACGAGGTGAAGCTGGCCCCCGACGCGATGCTCCACGACAGCCCCGCCAACCTCCGCGGGCCCCTGTCCTGCCTCACCCAGGCCCGCTACGGCATCTCCTGGGGCGCCATCGGCGCGGCGCAGGCGTGCTTCGACTCGGCGCTTCAGTACAGCAAGGAGCGCGAGCAGTTCGGCGGCCCCATCGGCCGGTTCCAGCTCGTCCAGAAGAAGCTCTCGGACATGGCCGTCGAGATCACGAAGGCCCAGATGCTGGCCTGGCGGCTCGGCCGCCTGAAGGACGCGGGCACGATGACGCCCATCCAGGTCAGCGTGGCCAAGCTCAACAACGTGGGGGTCGCCTGCGACTGCGCGCGCATCAGCCGCGAGATCCACGGCGCCATGGGGATCCTGGACGAGTACCCCATCATGCGGCATATGATGAACTTGGAGTCGGTGAAGACGTACGAGGGCACGAACGACATCCACACGCTGTCGATCGGTCGTCACGTCACGGGGTTGAACGCATTCTTCTAGGGGGGCGCATGCGCGGAGCACTCACGGCGGGCTTGGTCGGAGCCGCGCTGGTGCTCGCCCCACCTGCGCAGGCCGAAGAGCTCGCGCCGCTCCCGGATGCCGACTGCCTGGCCGAAGCTTCCAAGCGGGTCGCCACGCAGCGCTTCGTGATCTGTGTGGACGCCGGGCCGGACATCAAGCACCCCACGGTGGCGATGCATCACGCCGGAGGGAGCCGCAGCGGAGGCAGCCCGCTCCACCTGCGGCCCGATCAGACGATCGTCGTGGTGGTCGCCTGGGAGGACGGCGCGGCCGCAGGGGTCGAGATCGACGTCGGGGGGACGCCCGGAGTCTGGGCCGGAGAGATTCGGCAGCGAGTGGTGAAGGCGCAAGGCCTCGAGCGCCGCCTCCTGTCCCGCGCTCACACGCCCCGCCTGCCGGGCGCCCTCGACGTCACGGTCACGTTCAAAGACGCCGAAGCCGAGACGATCTCCGCGACCAAGCAGGGCCTGCTCGTCCGCAAGGAGTTCGTGGGCGCGTTGCGGGTAGGCCTCGGGATCTACGGCTCCCCGCTGCACGTCACCTACGGGACTGCGGCACGCGGCGCGGGGTCGGCCGAGGTCGTGCGCACGCGTGAGTGGGACGCCGGGTTCGAGATCGTCGTGGCCTACTCGCTCTGGGGCGAGCCGAGGCTGGTGGACGAGCTGCCCGGAAAACCCGGGTTCTACGTCGGGGTCGGGCTCGGATCCGCGGGCGCCTCCGGGCTGGGCGCCCTCAGCGCGTTTCACGTGGGCGTGGAGATCGCCCTGAACAAGGACGTGTCCCTGGCCCTCGTCGGCTCCGTTCGGTTCGGGGTCCGGCTCGCGGACGGGTTCTCCGTGGGATCGCCGTTGGCCGCCGGCACCACCGTCGAGACGACGCCGATTCCCCTCCCCGGCTTCGGCCTCGTCTTCAACGTGTCGCCCGACTTCATGAAGACCGTCAAGGCTCCGGGAGGTTGATCATGGAGCACCGCCGAACCCTTCTCTTCGCTGTCTTCCTTCTCTCGGGCCTCGCCCTCACGACGGGCTGCCTCCCCGAGGAGGCGGACCGTTGCGTCACGCTTGGCAGCGAGATCGCGGTCACCGCCTCCCCGAACGGGACGGTGGATGGGGCCGTGACGATCGCGGGAACCGTGTCGTCGGCTTGTACGGTGCGCCGCGTGGAAGTCGGCACCTGGCAGGCGACCCCGGACACGGCCAACTTCGCCACTTGGTCCGTGGAGATCGAGTTGAACGAGCTCCGAGCGGCCGCCGAACGTGCCGGTGGCGATCCGGCGGACACCTATTTCGAGTTGTCCTTGCCGGTCACGGCCACCTTGTTCGACGAGAGCGCGCTCGTCCTGAGCAGCCCGCTGGCCCTCGAGCTGCAGCTCCGACCGAAGATTCGGGTCGAGGGCCTGGAGCTCGAAGTCGTGTACCCGGAGGCGCAGGACGGGAGTGATCTCTGCACGCTCCCCTCGGACGGGTCCCACCCGGGGTGGATCGAGATCACCGCCCTGGGGCGGTCCGCGGGCGGCGCCGTCCGGCTCTCGACGACCGCGGGGACATTCGTCGGGTTCGAAGAGCAGACCATCGAGCTCGAGTTGGGCGAGCGCGCGCCCGCAGGCGACGACGACGACGACCCGGGCAGCTTCGCCGGCGCGCGCCTCATCGCGAGCGATGCCGGGACCGCCTTCCTCGTCGCCACAGCCGAGGGAGAGGCTCGGGAAGAAGTCGCGCGATTCACAGGTCCCCCGACCTTCGTCCCTCCCGGGTCGAAATCTCTCACGCGGGGCGAGACCTTCCAGATCCTTGTCCGCTCCACCGGGACGCTGTCCTCCTGCATCGTGCTCCAGGAGTCCGGCGACGTGAGCTCCGCGCGGATCGTCGCCGCCGCGGACGAAGGCGACGGCCTACCCGTCCTCGGCACATCCGTCGCGCTCGACGCGCCGCCGGAGGACTGCGAGAGCTACACTTCCACGGAGGACCACCTCGTGGCGATCACGTTCGACGCTGCGAGCAGCCCCGGCGCGGTGACGCTGGTGTGCGCCGATCAGCACGGCGTCGAGACGCTGGGCACCTATCGACTCGCCCCCCCCGGCTGACTACCGCCTCGACTGGTACTTCCTGACCATCCGCGCGTGCTCCGCGTACGTCGGGCTGAAGTGGTGCGTGCCGTCGTTGCGGCTCACGAAGAAGAGGTCGTTGGTGTCCATGGGCCAGAGCACGGCGTCGATGGCGGCCTCGCCCGGGGCGGCGATGGGGGACGGGGGGATGCCGTCGATGACGTACGTGTTCCAGGGGTGCGGCCGACGGATGTCGCTGTAGCGGATGTCGCCGTCGTAGTCCTCGAGCCCGTAGATGATGGTCGGGTCGCTCTGAAGCTTCATCCCCTTCTTCAAACGAAGGTGGAAAACCCCAGCGATGTGGGGACGTTCCGCGGGCGCGCCCGTCTCCTTCTCCACCACGCTCGCGAGCGTCACGACCTCGTTGGCCGACAGCTTCAGGTCCTTCGCCCGGGCGGACCGGCGCTCGTCCCAGAGCCCCACGAACGCGCCCACCTGGGCGTCCACGATCATCTTCGTGTTCACGTCCCGTGAGAACTCGTAGGTGTCGGGAAGCAGGAAGCCCTCGAGGCTCGTCGGCGGCGGGTCCACCGGCAGCCCGGCGGCCGCGATGTACGCGGGATCCCGGACCAGCTTCAGGTACTCGGCCTCGGTGCCGAAGCCGGACGCCTCGACGATCTTCGCCATCTCCTCCAGGCGCAGCCCCTCGGGGAAGGTGATCGGGCGGGTGACCTCCGGGGCGTTGGCGAGGATGTCCAGCACCTCGTCCGGGAGCAGGTCCGTGAAGAACCGGTATTCGCCTGCCCGCAGCTTTGGCGTCGCCTCGCGGTAGCGCAGGAACCAATAGAAGTGCTCGGCGTCGGTCACCACGCCCGCGTCCGCCAGGAGCGTCGAGACAGCCTTGGGACCGGCCCCGCGCGGGATCTCGAGGATCCGCTCCTCGTGCACGTCGGTCGGCTTCGCCTCGAGGAACACGTCGGCCGACTTCGCGGCCATGTAGACGCCCGCAAACCCTACGAGCAGCGCCAGGAGGAACACCCCGAGAACGAAGCGCTTCATCGTCCCCCCCCGCTGTCGAGGTGCCCTTGGAGGATGAGGACCGCGGCCACCTGGTCGATCACCTTCTTCCTCTTCTTGCGGCGCACACCGCTCTTGATCAGGGAGCGCTCGGCCTGGGCCGTGGTGTAGCGCTCGTCCTCCAACAACACCGGGACCTCCCGCTCGGCTTCCGCCAACGACGCCTCGATCGCCGCGACCATCCGACGCGCCTCCGCCGCGGAGTCGCCCTCGGTGCCGTCCTGTCGAATGGGGAGGCCGACCACGATCCGGCCCACCTCGCGGTCCGCGACGATCGCCATCACCTCGGCCGTGTCGGCCTTGCGTCCGGTGCGCTGAATCGTGGTGACGGGCTGGGCGATGATTCCCAGCGGGTCCGAGATGGCCACGCCGATGGTGCGCGTGCCGACGTCGAGGGCCAGGGTCCGCATGCGGCGGAAGCTAGCAGCCCGTGGATCCACGCCGCTGTCTGGACGAGACGACGCGATGGAGTCTGGCCCGGGAGGATTCCGCA
>CAZUHI010000002.1:0-28459 GCA_964620495.1 uncultured Rickettsiales bacterium
GCACCCCACCGAAGAACCACTCCGTTTCGCCTGCGGCGATTCTTCGGCGGGGGCCCCGCAGTGCCTCCCGACCTCCGGTCGGCCTCGTTCCGAGCGCCTCCCTGCGCGCGCTTGGGGCGCTTGCGTTGCTGCTCGTGTCCACGACGGCCCCGGCGGTCGCGTGAGTTCGGCACTACACTGGGGGACGATGGCCTCTGGGAACGGTGACGACGGCAAGGGATCGGATGCGGGCCGCCGCTGGTTGAAGCGCATCGCGTCGCTGCCGGTGGGCGAAGCCGCCGAGCTGCTCGTCCTCGCCCGCTCACGCATCCGCGAGTCGCCCGTCGAGCACGCCAAGGCCGCCGCCGACGTCACCCGCGCCCTCAGCGACGTCCGCCCCGGCCTTCCCTCCGACGCCTTCCAGGCCCTCCGGCGCGCGGTGCTGCTCGTCGCCCGTCGAGACTGGACCGCCGCCGCCTACCTCGCCGAGTGCGCGCCGCCCCTGGCCCGCGAGCACCCCGACACCCTGGACTGGGTCGGGGAGGCCATCGCCCGCGCCATCCAGGCCGACCGCACCCTCGCCCGTCAGCTCGCCCGCATCCTCCCCGGGTGCGCCGGTCGCATCGACGATCGCGACGCCCGCCTCCGCGTCATCTCCGCCCTCTCCGACCTCTGCCGACGTTTCCCGGGGCTCGGCCTCGCCGCGCTCCCGACCGTCGAGGCGCTGCTCGACGAGGGCTCGGCCGAGGGCCTCGCGAAGTTCCTCGAAGAGGCGCTGACCCTCGCCGGTCGTTCGGAGGTCGTGGCCCGAAGCTTCCTCCTGCGGGAGTCGAGCGCCGGGCAGCACGCCTGGGACAACCAGCGCGACGGCCTCGCCCTGCAGACCGTCGCTCGCACCCTGCAGTTCTACGCGGAGTCGCACGTCGGGGAGCACATCGAGGTGCGCGCCGCCACCGACCTCCCCGCGGGCATGGGGATGCCGCCGGGCGCCATCGCCATCACCGACGGGCGCCGCATCTTCCTGGTCCCGCGCCTCGACCGGTTCGAAGACCCCGAGGCCAACTTTCGCCTCTACAAGGTCGCGACGGCCCACGAGGTCGGCCGCATCGAGTTCGGCACGTTCGACCTCGACCCCCACGGCGTCCCCGGCCTCGATCCCATCGACGTCGAGTCCCCGCCGGGGGACGGCGACGGCAACCCCGTCCTCGTGTTCGCGTCGCGCTTCGACGACCCGCCCCTCGCCCAGCGCCTGCTGCTGTTCGCCGAGGACCTGCGCGTCGACGCCTGCCTGCGCCGGGAGTACCCGGGGCTCGCCCGCGACATCGAAGAGATGGCCCGCGTGGAGCGGGAGGACCGGCCCGACATCGACGACCTCGAGGGCCCCGAGCAGCTGCTGGAGCTGCTCGCGCGGCGCCTCTGGTACGGCGAGTCGCTCCCCGAGGGCGACGTCTGGCGACGCTTCCGGGAGTCCGCCTGGCTGCTCGAGGCCCTCCGGCACCCCGGCGCGGGCGTGCAGGACTCCGCCGGGGCGGCCACGCGGCTCTATCGGCTGCTCGGCGGGGAAGGGGAGCCCGGCGACGTGCCGGAGCCGCCCCCGGAGACCCCGGGCGAGGGGATGTCCATCGGCGTGCTTCGACGCGGCGGCGAGGGCGACGAGGCGGGCGAAGGACCCCCGGGCGGCGGGCCGTCGATCGTCCTCGATCCCGAGGGTCTGCTCGACGACGGGAGCGGAGACGGGCCGGAGTCGGGCGCGGGCAGCGGACGCGGCGATCCGCGGGGCGGCGACGCGGGCAGCGGCGACGGGGCGCCCCCGGGGACCACGCGGCCCTTCCACGGCGGCGTCGTGCCCGACGTGGAGGACGCAGCCCAGCGCGCCCTCGAGCAGCGCGCCGCCCGCATCCAGCGGGCCCTCGACGCCCGCGGCATCCCCGCCTCTCTCCGCGAGATCATGAACGCCCTGGAGCTCGATCCGGAGCTCTCGGACCGAGCGCTGGAGCAGTCGATCATCGACGGGTTCCGAGAGGGGCTCCGCCGCAACGAGAAGAGCGACCGCACCGGGGCGCGCCAGGGCGAGGCGGACACCGGCGCCGTGCTGCACCGGTACCCCGAGTGGGATGAGCAGATCGGCGACTACCGGCCCCGCTGGACGACCGTGTGGGAGCGCCGCGCCGAGGGGAACGCGGGCGCGTTCGTCGACGCCGTCCTCGCCGAGCACGGCCCGATGGTCGCCCAGCTCCGGCGGGAGTTCCAGATGCTCCGCCCCACCGGCCTCGGTCGCGAACGTCGGGCGCGGGACGGCGAAGAACTCGACCTGGACGCGCTCGTGGCGGATCTGGTCGACCGCCGCGTCGGCCTGCCCGCGGACGGGCGTGTCTACCAGCGTCGTCGCTACTCGACGCGCGACGTGGCGGTGGCGTTCCTGGTCGACCTCAGCGCGAGCACCCGGGAGAGCGTGGGCGAGTCGGGCAAGTCCGTCATCGAAGTCGAGAAGGAGGCCCTCGTCCTCATGTGCGAGGCCCTCGAGGCCCTCGGCGACCGCTACGGGATCTTCGGCTTCTCCGGCCGGGGCCGGCAGATGGTGACGTTCGACGTCTTCAAGGACTTCGGCGAGCGCTACGGCGGGGACGTGAAGGGGCGCATCGGCGCCATGACGTACCGCATGGAGAACCGCGATGGGGCCGCCATCCGCCACGCCACCCAGCGCCTCATGGACGTGGACGCGCGGTCGCGTCTGCTGATCCTGCTGTCGGACGGAAAGCCGCTCGACTGCGGCTGCGACCTCTACCAGGCGTCGTACGCCCAGGCCGACACCCGCACCGCCCTGCGCGAGGCCCGCGCCCAGCGGATCCACCCCTTCTGCATCACCGTCGACCCCCAGGGCGAGGACTACCTCAAGGAGATGTACGGGGCCGTGCGGTACGCGGTCATCGACAGCGTCGCCGCGCTGCCGTCACGGCTGCCCTCCATCTACCGCCGCCTCACTACTTAGAGTCGGGCGCCCCCGTTTCGTCGTCCGTCTCGTCGACCTTCGGCGAGGGGCGGCACAGCGTGCTCGGGTCCCCTGCGGCGTGCTCCTTCGCGCAGCGGGCGCGGCGGGCGGTGTGGGCCTGCTCCGCCTTCATGGCGTCGCGAACGCGCTCGTCGTCCCCCGCCGCGAGCCCCTCCAAGGCGTCTCGGTAGACCGCCAACAGCTTCCCGAGCAGCTCGAGGTCCATGCGTTCGGTCGCCGGCTCGGGGCTGCAGGCGAGACGCGCTGAATCGATGGCGCCGACCTTCCCGACGAGGCTCATCACGGCGTCGTCGCGTTCGCTCTCGGGCTCGACGAGCAGCATGCGCAGGCTCGTCGCGGCCTTGCGGACCTCGGCGTCGACGTCGTCCACGCACCCTTTCGTCCCCTCCCGCAGCCACTCTACCTGCCAGAACTCCGCCGCCGCTCGTGTCCAGGCGGCGTAGTCGGCGGCTTCCGCGCGGTAGGCCGCGAGGCGCGCGTTGATGTCCTCGACGTCGATCTGTTCGAGCCAGCCCTTCTCGATGCCCTTCATCGTGTCGCTCAGCCGGTCGAGACGGCGTGCGTCGTGGTCGAGGACGCGCCTCGTGAGCAGATCCTGCGGCAGCCCGAGCGCCTTCCGAGCCTGCCCGCAGAGCCCTCGCGCGACCGGCCAGTCGTCCTCGGCGTTCTTCAGCTGTCGCTCGAACTCCTTGAGGTCGACCAGCCCCGCGCGCACGCGCTCCCAGCGAAGCCCCCGCTCGTTGAGCACCTCCACCGCGTTGTGGCACGCCGCCCGCGCGGGCAGCGCCGCGTCGATCTCCGCCCGGGTGACGGTGGAGACATCCGCGTCGAGCAGCGGGCTGGGTTCGAAGGGCTCTTCTTGCGCCGACCCGAGGGCGGACGTGAGCAGCACCACCGCGAACGCGATCGCTCCTGCCCTCGGGGCTCCCCCGCGCACGTTCGGCTACTCGACGGCGGAGAAGGTGGCCTTGCGGATCTGCAGCTTCTGCATCGCGCGCAGGCGCTCGTTGAGTTCCTTCACGGCCTTGTACTCATCGTCGTTCTTCACGAACGTCAGGACCTTGTAGATGTAGATCGACAACCCACGGTCGGTCTCGACCTTCTCGCAGGAGTCGCCCTCGCAGCTCAGCTCGTCGATCTTGAGGTCGTAGCGGTGCATCTTGCTGTCGTTGCCGGAGTGGGTGCCCTTGCGGGTGGTCTCACGCAGCTTGAAGGTGGTGGGGTTCTTGAGCGTGCACTCCCACATCATCGGCTCGCCGAGCTCCTGGACGCCCTCGGAGTAGCAGTCGGTGCCGTCCGTGACGTTGATCTTCGGCGTGCTCATGGAGGCGAGGTTGCTCCAAGGCGTCGTGAACTCGTCCACGTCGCCCACGATGACGCCGACCTCGGCCGGCTCGTGCGGCTCGGGGTTCTCCACGTCTTCGTCCGTGGCGATGATGCGGATGACCTTTCCCTTGACCTTCGTGCCGTCCACCAGCGTGGCGTCGATCATGAAGGGGCTGATGGCGGGGTCGGCCTCGGGGCAGCCGTCGTCGTCGTCCCAGCCGTCCTTGTTCTCGGCCTCGTCGGGGCACGCGTCGTCCACGTCCGCGATCTCGTCGCCGTCGTTGTCGGGATCCGGACAGCCGTCCTCGTCCTCGTGGCCGTCGGCGTCCTCGGCCTCCTCGACGCACTTGTCCACGTCGTCGGTCACGCCGTCCCCGTCCGAGTCCGGCGGCGGGGGCGGGGGCGTCTCCTCCTGGCCCTTCTTGCCCTTCTTCTTCTTCTTCTTCTTCTTCTTTCCGAAGGCGAGACGGTCGTGGTCCGCGGAGGCGGTGATCGTGTCGACCGCCGCTCCGCCTGTGGCGGCCGCGGGGCCGGAGAGGGCGAGCACGAAAATCAAGGAGAGCAGGGTGCGCATGGTGCGTTCGACTCCGGGGTTTGCCGCCGGCTTCGGGGCGGCGGGAGCATACATCAGGGCTCGCGGATCGAGCAGCGGGAGGACGGCTCCTCAGGGGTAGGACCGAGCCGCCCGGCGAAGAGGTTCGAGGTCATGGACAGGGCTCGGGCAGCCCGTGTTCCGCGAGCTGCACGCGCCACCACGACTCCGGCTGCGACTCCGGCCCGGCGTAGGGGTCCACGACGTCCTCGTCGCCGTCCGGGCCGCTCACCTCGAAGTGCAGGTGGGGCAGCGAGCTGCGCCCGGAGCTGCCCACGATCCCGAGGACGTCGCCGCAGTCCACGCCCTCGCCCTCGGAGACGGCGGCCGAGTCCTGCATCAGGTGGAGGTACCGCGTGTGGACGACGTCGCCCGAGCCCGGATCCTCGTGCTCCAGCACCACGCGGTTCGCGACGATCGGGTGGCCGTCGCAGCTGACCCCGCTGGGCTCGTTCACGTCGGCGTGGCAGCGGTCGTAGTGAGCGTCGTCCACCTCCACCACGGTCGCCGTCGCCGCCGCCACGACCGCGACGCTCCCGGCGTCCATCGCCCGGAACCCCCCGTCGAGGATGTAGTCGGTGCCGTCGTGCTCGTCGTAGCAGGCCGGGAAGCCGTCCCCCGCGTAGTTCGTGCACTGGATGCGGCCGAGGGTGCCCTCGTGCACTTCGGGGTCGTGGTCGACGCCCACCACCTCGGAGATCAGCCCGCCGTCCGCGATCGGGAGCGAGAACAGGAGGCGCGGCGGCTCGGGTTCGGGGGTCGGGTCGGGGCCGAGGGCTCCCACGCAGCCCCCCAGGATCAGCGCGAGGGCGGCGCTCGGTGCGGCCCTCACGCGGCGGAGGCGGGGCGCGTGGGGGCGTCCCATCGCTCGCACGACAGGTCCGGGTGCCGGGCGGCGGCGGCGGGCCCCATGAGGTCCTCGAGGGCGGCGAGCAAGGCCTCCGGGCCGTGGAGCGAGTTGACCCCTCGCTTGAACGCCTCGCCCCCCGGAAGGTCCGCGCAGTAGCGCACCAGGTGGCCGCGCAGGAATCGGACGGCGCGCTGATCGGCGCCTTCCCTCTCCCGCTGCTTGCGGCTCCAGCGATGGAACGACGCCATGGCCTCGGCGAGGTGCCGACGCACGACGTCGAGGCGCTCCTCCCAGGACGGCCGACGCACGAGGCGGCCGTGCCACGCGTCGTCGATCTGCTCGAAGATCCAGGGGTTGCCGATCGCGCCGCGGCCCACCATCACCGCGTCCACGCCGGTCTGCTCGCGCATGCGCAGGGCCGTCGCCGCGTCGCCGATGCCGCCGTTGCCGATCACCGGGATGTTCACCGACTCCTTGATGCGCGCGAGGAGGGCCCAGTCCACCGGCCCCTCGTGCCGCTGGGCGCGGGTCCGCGCGTGGATCGCGATCGCCTCGCCTCCTGCGGCCTCGACCGCCTGGGCGACCTCCACGGCGTTGACCTCCGCGTCGGTCCAGCCCGACCGCGTCTTCGCCGTCACGGGGACGTCCACCGCGTCCACGACGGCCTCCACGAGGCGCCCGACGAGGTCCGGGTCCCGCATCAGCGCGGCCCCCGCGCCCCGGCTGACGACCTTGGCGACGGGGCAGCCCATGTTCAGGTCGATGAGGTCGCAGGGCACGTGCTCGACGACCCAGCGCGCGGCCTCGGCGAGCGGGCCGGGCTCGGGTCCGAACAGCTGCACGCCGACGGGTCGCTCGACCTCGGTGGTCTCCACCAGCTGCAGCGAGCGACGGACGCCCGCGAGGAGCGTGGAGGCCGACACCAGCTCCGTGTAGACCAGGCCGCAGCGGAGCTCCCGGCACAGCCGCCGGAAGTTCAGGTCCGTGATCCCGGCCATGGGGGCCAGGATCGCGACGCGCGGGATGGAGACGGAGCCGACCTGCATGGGCTCAGCAGGGGTCTCCGCCGTCGGCGGTGAAGGTGACGGTGACCATGTTCGAGACGTTCTGGGCGGCGTCGAACACCAGCCAGTGGAAGTCGTGGGTCTCGCCCTCGTTCACCCCGTCCGCGCCGATCTCCCAGGAGTGCGGGAGCTCGCCGCCGCCGCCGATCTTGGTGCCCGACGAGTAGGCGCGGGGGGGCGCGATGTCGAGGGCGATGGAGTACTGCACCGGGGCCAGGAGGTCGCCGTCGTCGTCCGTCACGAAGGCCGTGAAGACGATGAAGGACTGGCCGACCACGGTCCGCTCGCACGCGACCACGTTCTGGAGGACCGGGGGCGATCCCGCCGCGTCGTCGTCGTCGGCCGCGTCGTCGTCGTCGGCCGCGTCGTCGTCGTCGGTCGCGTCGTCGTCGTCCGCGCCGTCGTCGTCGTCGGTCGCGTCGTCGTCGTCTCCGGACGGGCCGCGGGGGACCGGGCACGCGATCAGGGCGGCGAGGCAGGCCAACAGGAGGGGGCGCAGGAGGGTCACGGGCCGACCCTAACGACCTCCCCGCCGTGCGTCGAGAAGTGGTGATAGCCTCGCGCGCCCATGCGCCGGCGTCTCGACCTCCTCCTGCTGCTCCCGCTCGCGATCCTGCTCGCCTGGTGGCAGTGGGAGTACCGCGGATACGTCAAGGACGACGCGTACATCTCGCTCCGGTACGCCCGCAACCTCGTCGAGGGTCACGGCCTCGTCTTCAACCACGGCGACCGCCTCGAGGGGTACACGAACTTCCTGTGGATCCTGCTGTCGACGCCCGCGTTCGCGCTCGGGATCGACCCCCTGTCCTGGGTGAAGGGCCTCGGGTGCCTGTTCGGGCAGCTGGCGCTCGTCGTCACGTACTCGGCGGCGCGCTTCTTCGGCGGCGACCGGAACGACTGGGCGAGCTACGTGGCGGCCGCGCTCTGGGCGTCGTCCACCTCGGTCGTCCTGTGGAGCATGGGCGGCCTCGAGCCGACCTTCATGGCCGTCGTCGGCGGGGGCGGGACCCTCCTCGCGATGAAGGCGTACGTCGCCGAGGACCCGGCCGAGGCCCGGCGCCACGCGCTGTTCTCCGCGCTCCTGCTCGCCGGGGCCGCGCTCTGTCGCCCGGACGCGCACGCGATCTTCCTGGTCGCCGCCGCGTTCGTCGGGCTGCAGGTCCTGCGCGAGCGTCGCGTCGCGCCGCACTGGCTGCTGTGGGCGGGCGTCTTCGTGGCCGTCCTCGCGCCCTACCACCTGTGGCGCTTCCTCTACTTCGGCGGGCTGCTCCCCAACACGGCGCTGGTGAAGGCGGGCGCGGGCCCCGAGGTCTGGGCCGAGGGCGTGAAGTACGTGCGCGGCCTGCTCGGCTTCAACGTGAACCCCGCGGTCTTCCTCCTGGCGCTGCTCGCTCCGTTCGCGGGCAGCCGGCGCCTCGTGAAGGCGTGGGGGCTGCTCCTCACGGTCGCGTACCTCGTGTACCTCGTGAAGATCGGGCGCGACGAGATGAAGTACTACCGGCTCTTCCTGCCGGTGTACCCCATCGCCCTGGCGCTGGCCGCGGACGGCGCGCGCACGCTGTTCGGGGGCCTGGGGAGGCTCGTCGGGGGAGGGGACCGCGGGCGGCTCGTCGCCGTCGGGACGGCCGCGCTGCTTACCTGGGCGGGCGTCGTCGTGTGCGTCCAGTTCACGGCCTCGAAGCAGCGCTGGAACAGCAACTTCGTGACCTGGTCCCAGGACTCGTTCCAGGCGATGGGGGCGTACGTCGCCGAGCGGTCCGAGCCCGGCGACGTGGCGGTCTTCCAGGACATGGGCGGGGCGCCGTGGACGTCGCCGGATATCGTCTGGATCGACACGATCGGGATCCTGAATCGCTTTGTAGCGACTGAACTTGCGGCCATAGGCTTGAACCCATTCATGAGGTCTCAGAAGCGCAGCCTCCCGGGGGGGCGCGAGGAGATCCAGCAGTTCGACAAGCGGGTCCGCGACTACGCGTTCGACCAGGACCCCGAGTGGGTCGCGTACATCGCCTACGTGAGCAAGCCCCAGCGCAAGCGGCGGGCCTTCGCGGCCAGGATCAAGAAGGCCGAGAAGGCGGGCGAGTCCGTCGAGCCGATCTTCGCCCCGCGGCTCAAGGCCAACAGCCACGCCCACGGCATGTACCAGGACCCTCGCTTCGCCCGGGACTACGTCTTCGAGAAGTACTGGAAGCGCAACGCCGGCTACTGGGTCGTGCTCTTCCGCAAGCGAGCCGAGTAGCGGCTACTCGTCGGTGTTGTAGTCGGGGCCGTTCAGCGCCCCGTGCGACGTGTAGGTGTCGCCGAGCGAGATGAGGCCCTGGGCGGGCCAGGTCAGCTCGCGGACGGCCCAGACCTGCCCCGCCTGCATGGGCGCGGGGGTCGCGATGGTCTCCGTGATCGTGCGACCGAGCACCTTCACGTCGATGGTCGCGTCCGCGACCTGGTCGTTGCCGCCGTCCATGGCCACGTGGTCCGCGTAGTAGTGGATGTACAGCGCGTACGTCCCGTCCGCGGGCTCGGGCAGCAGGATGGTCTCGCGGAACGGGCCCTGGCCCTCGCCGTCGAGGTCGCGGTCGAGCACGGGGTTGTCCTCGGCGGACGTGGGGTCGCCCCAGTCCGGGTTGGGAGACCAGGAGAAGCAGTCGCTGCCGCCGGCGCGGTCGAAGTAGGCGCCGCCGTCACGCACGAGGTGCAGGTCCAGGTCCACGCCGCTGACGTCCCACTCCAGGGTCACCGAGAGCTGCGACGGCGGCACCGCCTGCACGTTCACGATGGCCGGGTTGGAGACGCCCTCGCGGGTGTCCGACACGACCAGCTCGATGCGGTACGTCCCGAGCATGTCCGGCACGAAGTAGGGGAAGGCGCTCTCGACGTCGTCGGTCGCGGGGTCGTCTTCGGGGACCTCGAGCAGGACGGTGCTGCCCTCGGGCGAGGAGAGCAGGGTCCAGTCGAAGGTCATGGTGCCGCGGGCGTCCTCGTCGAAGGACTGCGAGCCGTCGAGCGTGGCCGTGTCGCCCTCGAGCACGTAGCCGAGGCGCTTGGTCGACTCGATGCCGGCGCCCTCCCAGACGAACGCGACGGCCACGGGGGCGCGGTTGGGGACCTGCTGGAGGCCCGATTCGCTGCACTGCGTCCCCATCATCAGGGGCACGGCGAGCAGGAGGGGGAGGCAGGAGGCCACGAAGCGCTTCATCGGACGCTCCCTTCCCGGCGACGTACGCCGATCAAGCCCAGGAGCAGGAGCCCGAGGCCGAGCCCCGCGGAGCCCGCGCCCGCGACGGAGCAGTTCGAGCCGCTGCCCGCGCCTCCGCCGGTGAGGTTCGTATTGATGGCGTTGGTGGTGACCTCCACGGGGTAGCCCGGGGTGGACCGCAGCCCGCTGGGGTTCTCCACGACGACCTCGACCCAGCCTTCGGCGTGCGGGGGCGTCATGACGGTCGCCATCTGGCCGCCCTCGGCGGGCTGGACCAGCTCCACGCGCGCCTCGGTCTCGGTCCCGTCGTCGGCGACGAACCACACCGTCAGCCCCGAGCGCATCCCGCTGCCGCGGACCCGCATCTCGGTCTCACCGTCGGGGTGGACGGAGCCCGGCAGCACCGAGGTGACCCACGGCTTCGTCTCGCCCTCGGCGGGGCGGTGGTAGGTGAACCCGCTGCCCAGGACGACGGCCTCGTCGCCGCGCTGGATGGTGATGTCGATCGTCCCGCCGTCGGGCACCCCGGCCTCCGCGGCGGTGGGGATGGAGTTCACGATCAGGACGTCGCCCGAGTCGATGCCGGGCGCGGTGATGGCGTGGTCGCCCCACAGGATGACGGTGTTCTCGTTGAACCCGCCGCCGTGGATGAGGACCTCGCCCCCGCCGCCCACGTCCGCTTCCTTGGGCGACACGTAGCCGATCTCCAGGTCGTCGTTGGGCGTGTGGTCGGAGGTGGGGTCCTTCTGCTCGTCGCTGCTGAACCGGAAGCGGTCGAGCAGCACGGCCGAGTCCCAGATTCCGTCGGCGACGTCGTAGATCTCGAAGGACAGGCTCATCTGCTCGCCCGGCACGCACGGCGCGACGGTCGTCACCCAGCCGGTGCCCCCGTCCACGTCGAAGCCGGTGCCCGCGAGCACGTCCGGCGAGTCGTCCTCGTCATAGACGACCGTGAACAGGCCGTTGTTGACGTTCACGGCGTTGCCGGCGCTGTCGAAGACGATCTGGCCGTTGAACGCGCCCGAGCTCAGCCACACCTCGAAGGTGTCGTTGAACTCCTCGCCGACCCACTCGGGGTACTCACGCGAGAGGAAGTAGAAGTCGAAGGAGAAGGAGTTCGCGAACTCCGGGACGGTGAGCTCGACGCGCAGCGTGGCGTGGTCGCCGTCCGAGTCGTCCAGCTGGGGGTCGCCCGGGTAGTCGTAGTCGCGCAGCTCGGTGATGTTCTTCGTATTGCCCGTCGAGATGAGGGCCATCGTCTGCGGATCCATCGGGAAGAGGACGCCCAGCTGCTGCAGGACGGTGAACATCGTCGCCGTGGAGCCGGGGGTCGAGACCGTGCCGGGCACGATCCAGGAGCGGTCGATCTCCATCGCCTCGAGGAGGTCCTCGGCGGGGGCGGTGGCCTCCGCGGTCCCCGTCGAGAGGAGAGTGGCCGCGAGGGCGGCCGGGATCATCAGACGTCGCATCGATACTCCTGAGCAGGCGTGCTGTGCGTGGATGATACGCAGCCTCCGCCGGACCGAATCACAAGTCCTACGCCTCGTTTTGTCAAGGGAATGTCAAGGCCCTTGGGGGGACAGCGCATCCACGGCCTCCGCGCGGTGCTCTCGCTCGATCCGTACCAATCGATCGGGATCGAGCGCGCCCGCGAGGGCGTCGGCCGCGGCGGTGACGGCGGTCGGGTCCGTGCCCTCGACCGTGAGGATGACGCGCACGTCCTCGCGACCCCACTGGGGGTAGGACCCGATCTCCACCGCCGGGTGGGCCGCGACGATCCGCTCCACGGTGTCCGCCGACTCGCTCTCGCCCTGCTTCGTCCACACCGACTGGCAGTGCACCTCGGGGCCGCGGAAGCGCTCCTGCAGGGCGGCGAATCGGCCGACCACCAGCCGGGGGACGCCGGGGAGGATGTAGACGTTGCGGCACCGGACCGTGGGGAAGGTCGGGTCGCCGTCCAGCGCGGCGCCGTCGGGCACCCGGGCCATGCGGAAGCGCGCGGCGCCCCGGCTGCGGGTCCAGTGGGTCTCTATGAGCTCGCGGAGGGTGGGGTCCTCGACCACCTGCAACCCGAACGCGCGCGCGACCCCCTCGATCGTGAGATCGTCGTGCGTCGGGCCCACCCCGCCCGTCGTGATGACGAAGTCCGCCCCCTCGGAGGCCGCGCGCACGGCGTCCGCGATGCGGTCCAGGTCGTCCGGAACGATGTCCACCCCCACGCACTCCACGCCGAGGGTCCGGAAGCGGCCGAGCAGGAACGGCGTGTTGCGATCGATGACCTTGCCGCTGAGCACTTCGTTGCCGATGACGACGATGCGTGCCGTGGGGCGAGTAGACATTCGGCGGCATCCTACCGGATGATATGTGGCCGCCGATCGGCCCACCCGACTCCCGACCCCCCTGGGACCATGCGACTGAATCGACTCCTGCTTCTCAGCCCCGTCCTCGCTCTGCTGTTCGCCTGCGGGGAGGTCGTCGAACCCTTGCCGGAGCCCGTCGACTCCACCCCGGAGGAGCCCGACGCCGCCGCGATCGAGGCCGCCATGGCGGAGATCGAGCTCGGCAGCTCCGTGGAGGAGGGCGGCGTCGAGGACGCCACTCCGGGGGCGTTCGCCATGCTCACGAAGGGCTCGGGGAGGTCCGACGAGACGCCCGCCCCCCAGGCGTCGAAGAGCAACAAGGTCTCCTCCGACCCGGGCCTGGGAGACGCGGGCGGGCGTACGCTCAGCGGCGAGCAGGTCCAGGCGGGCATCCGCCCCAACCTCCCGCAGGTGCGCGCGTGTTACGAGAAGGAGCTCAAGAAGGGCGCGGACTTCGGGGGCAAGGTCGTGGTGGGCTGGACCATCGGCGCCGACGGCAAGGTCCGGGCCCCGCGGGTGGTGCGGAACTCGACGGGGAATCGCGCGATGCTCTCCTGCATCACTCGGGTAGTCTCGCGGTGGCGCTTCGCCGAGGCCGAGTCGCCCACGGACATCGAGTACCCGTTCCGTTTCAAGCCGAGCGTCGGCTTCTGAGGATTCGACGATGACACTCCTTCGCACCATCACCATCGCGGCGCTCGCCGCAGTCTTCGCGGGCTGCCCCGCGGCGGGCGAGAGCGACTTCTTCCAGCTCGCCGTCGGCAACTCGTGGGAGTACATAGTCCTCTCGGGCGGCGAGGACGGCGAGCGGTGGAACGCGATCAGCGACGACCCGGACGACAACGACGACGCGCGCAGCGGCCGCGGCGACATCATGTTCCGCATGGTGCGCACGTACCCGAACCCGGACACCGCGCTCCCCGACATCGAGATCCAGATGCGGAACTTCAACGTCTCGACGGAGAGCACCGTCGAAGGCGAGCTGCTGGGTTGGCAGTACAAGGACGTGCCCGCGGACGAGGGCGACCGCAACGAGTGGTTCGTGAAGGTTCCGGAGCCGAGCAACCCGGACTACTCGGACTCCTGGGAGTACGACGTGCCCGGCGAGTCCGACTCGGAGGTCACCATGGAGGTGACCCAGTCGTGGTGCACGGAGCCCCTGCAGACGTCCTACGGCACCTACGACGGCTGCCTCGAGATCATCCGCACGAAGACGACCGACCACAACAACGGCGAGCTCATCACCACCCAGGTCCGCCACGAGACGTGGGCCCCGGGCTACGGGCTGATCCGCTACCTGATCATCGCGGGCGACGAAGACGAGACCGAAGGTCGCTTGAGAGCGACGAATGTCGCGTCGCGGCCCGGCTCGGAGTAACTACTCCTCGCAGACGATCGCGCGGGCGCCTTCGGGGGCCTCGAGCAGCAGCGCGTCCTCCAGGCGCTTGGTCACCCGTTTGCGCATCTCCGGAGTCGTGGGCATGAGGTTGACGCGCACGAGCGCCACGCGCTGGGCGGAGTCGATCCGAGGCCCGAACATGTCCCCCGTGGGGGCCATCGTCATCGCGAGCAGAAGCTGCGCGACCTCCGACCGCTTCGGGGGGATGACGGCCTCCGCCGGGTTGCCGCGCCGCAGCCCCCGCCGAGTGACCTTCAGGTCGTCGACGATGGTGAACGACTGCGCGACCTTCGGGGTCCCTTCGGCGGCCACTTGGAAGCGATCCAGGGCCTGCAGCGCGGAGGGCTCCTTGATGCCGCCGTCCTGCCCGGTGTCGAGCAGCCCCAGCACCGCCGCCGCCGACGGCCCCGCCCCCGCCACCTTGCGGTAGGCGGCGAGGTCGCCCGGCTCCAGGTCGATCGCCATCTCGAGGCTCGGCTCGGCCGCCTGCTGCGCCTCGAACAGCGCGCGCAGGTCCACGCCGTCGAACATCCCGCGGTTGACGTGGATGTAGCTGCGCGTCCCCGAGCCGTCGACGACGTCGCCCACCGCGAACTCCAGCTCGAGCATCAGCGTCTGGATGCGGACGGCGCCCGGCGGATCGACGGGGAGCTCGTCGCGGGGCATGACCAGCCGGGCGCCGCCGGGGCGAGCCTCCATGAGCGGCACGTTGGTCAGGCACTTGGTCATCACGTCGTGGTCCACCTGCGCGTCCTCGAAGGCCACGCACACGCGGTCGATCGCCTCCAGGACGTCGGGGCGGAACACGCCGCCGCCGTCGGTGGAGCGCAGGGCGACCACTGCCGTATCCTGGGGGCCGAAGACGTCGTCGATCTCCGCCCGGCACGTCGCCGGGTCGAGGGTCGGCGTCGCGGTGCGCGGCCGGCAGCCGACGAGGCAGAGCGCGCCCGCGAGGGCGAGAAGCACGAGGGGAGCCGGATGGTCGCGACGCTGGTCGAGGTGGCGCTCTGGACGACGGGCGTGGTGCTCGCGGTCGTGGCCTACGAGCTGCTGCGCGCGTCGCTCCTGCGCGGGGCCCGCATCCGCCTCGAACACAGCGTGAGCCGCTACCTGGCGAGGCACCGGGTCAAGCTCGACCGCTTCAAGTTCACCCACAAGCACTACATCCGCGAGGCGTTGCTGAACGACCCCGACCTGGGCGGCTTCATCGCCGACCGGGCCGCCGAAGAGGGAGAGGGTACCGAAGCCCTGCGACTTCGGGCGGAGTCCTACATCGAGGAGATCGTCCCGTACTTCTCCCTGGTGTCCTACTACAAGCTCGGCTTCGGCGTCGCCAAGCCGGTCCTGCGGCTGCTCTACGACGTCGTCCGCGTGCACGACAACCTGCACGACGCGGCCGAGTCGGCGGCCGAAGAGGACGCGGTCGTCTTCGTCATGAACCACCGCAGCAACGCCGACTACGTGCTCTTCGCCTACGTGATGTCGCGCGAGGTGGCCCTCTCCTACGCCGTGGGGGAGTGGGCCCGCGTGTGGCCGCTGGAGACGCTCTTCAAGAGCTTCGGCAGCTACTTCGTGCGGCGCGGCGAGAAGGACCCGCTGTACCACGCGGTGCTCAGCCGCTACCTCCAGCTGGTGACGCGGGGGGGCCTCACGCAGGGCATCTTCATCGAGGGCGGGCTCAGCCGCGACGGGCACCTGCGGCCCCCCAAGGTGGGGCTGCTGGACTCGCTCCTGCAGGTCGTGTCCGATCCCGGCTTCACGGGCGACGTGCGCTTCGTGCCGGTGGGGCTCAACTTCGACCGGGTGCTCGAGGACGTGAACCTGCTCGGGGAGAAGAAGGGGAAGGCGGAGGCGCCGCGCGCGGTCGACAAGGTGCGCTCGCTGGGCTTCCTCGCGAAGATGCTCCCGCGACTCGCCCTGCATCGGCTTCGCCGCATGGCCAAGGGCGCGTGGCGGCTCGCGAAGAAGCGTCGGTGGACCTTCGGCGTCGCGGCGGTGCACGCCGGGCCCACGCTGGGCATGCGTGAGTTCTTCGGCGACGACGTGGCCGCCATCGCCGAGCTGCCTCGGAAGGAGCGACGGGATCACCTCCTGCGCTTCGCGGAGGTGCTGATGGAGCGCATCGGCGGCGAGGTCCCGCTGACGTCGGTGCCGCTCTTCGTCACGGCGCTCGAGGACACCGGAGCCCTGGAGGTGGACCGGCCGGTGGACCGGAAGCTCGTGCTGGCGGCCATCCGCGCCCGTCTGGAGCAGGCGCGGGCGGCCCGGGTGCCGGTGATGCTCGGGCCGGAGTTCCAGGAGCTGTCGGGGCAGCGGGACGCGATCGACCAGGGCGTGCGGCGGGGCGGGCTCCTGGACTTCGAGAAGGACTTCATCGGGAACGAGGAGGCCTCCGGAGTCTACGAGCTGGCGACCACGATCCTGGCTCACCGGCGGGCCCTGATCCTGGGGCCCGCCAGCGTCGAAGTGCGCCCCTCCGGGCGCGAACTGCTCCGCTACTACAGCCGATCCGTGGCCCAGCACTTCGAGAACGACGCGACCGACTAGAGCGGGTCGCGGGGTGCCCGATTTCGAGCACTCGATCGCGCCCTTCGGGGCGGTTTCTTCGTCGTCGCGGGCACTTGGGCGGGCCGGCCCGCGCGTCCGCCGGAGATCTCCACAGTGTGGATAGTCTGTTGGAAACTCTAAAAGCCTAGTGGATCCAGGATCTTGCGGAGATGGATCCCGGGGGAATCGCGGCCGGAAAAAGGTTCTGAAATCGGAAATCTCCCGCTTTCCCGGTGCTCGCGCGGACACTTGCCGGTTGGGAGTATTTGCGCCCGATCCGGCCGTTGACCGGGGCTGTGTCCAGCGAATAGCTTCTTCCCAGCGACGCACTGCTCATTGAAAACGCGGGTCGGCACCGACACTCCTCCGGGAGACGAGGTGCAACCAACAGCCGACGAGGGCTCGAGCCCCGGCGCTCCTCAAGAGGGAGTGCCGGCGGAGACGGACCGGGGGATGGACCACGGATGCGGAGACGCAGCCGCTGGGCCGGATCTCGGGGATTCACCTCGGCGGCCATCGAACCCCAAGGGCGTCTCCGGTTGAAACACACCGGGACGGACCGTCCAGGATCAAACCGTCAAGGTCGTGAGAAACGGCGAAGGCGGACCCCGGAGTCGGAGAGCAACCGACTCCCTCGCGCGGGACTGGCGGTACCTGAAGCGTCGAAGGGGCGAGAAACCTCAGGAGAGGACGGCGCCACGAGCGTCGTGGGACGGCGACGGGACGCGGAGATGCCCCTCGGGACATGTTCGAGTGCCGCTGCGGGAGCACGACGAGACGAGCGCCGCGACCCGGAAACCGAACGCTGAGAGAGAGGCCGAAGTCCACGAGAGGATGACCACACCTCGGACCTGACCCCGGGGTGCGTCGAGACGGGGAATACGCCGAAGGGCGCGCCGAGAGGTGCAAGCCCATGGGCGGGGCGAGCCGAAGCAATGGGCTCGCTACTCGTCACGACGACCAAGACTCTGAAGGACAGACCAACTCTGAGAGCGTTCCGCAGGCGGGGGGCACCGCGCCTGCAAGGTTCCGGTTCGTTGCAGTCTCTGGAGAGGCGCGGCCCGCGAGCGACTTTCGATGATCGATGCCGAGCAGGGCCGATCCGGGTTTCCCGGGTCGGCCCGCCTTACGTTCTGGCCCTTGCTACTCTCCGGCGCCATGAGCGACCTTCACGAGCAGGACCGCCGCGTCGCCCTCGTCACCGGGGGGTCCCGGGGCATCGGCGCCGCCGTCTCGCGTCGCCTCGCGCGGAGCGGGCACCGGGTCTGGATCGGTTACCACGAGCGCTCCGAGGCGGCCGACGCCGTGCGGGTGGACGTCGAGTCCGCGGGCGGCGAGGCCCGGGTCGTGCAGCTGGACGTCCGGGACGCGGCCTCCGTGCAGGCCGCCGTCGAGGCCGTGTGGGAGGCCGAGAAGCGCATCGACGTGCTCGTGCACAGCGCCGGCGTCACCCGCGACAAGCTCCTCCTCGTGATGGAGGAGGACGACTGGGCGACCGTCCTGGACACCAACGCCGGGGGCACCTACCGGGTCTGCAAGGCCGTCGGTCGATACATGCTCCTGCGGCGGCGGGGCGCGATCGTGCTGCTCTCGTCCGTCGCCGGGCAGAAGGCCGGACGCGGGCACGCCAACTACGCGGCCTCGAAGGGCGCGGTCGAGGCCATGACCCGCGCGATGGCGGTCGAGTTCGCCAAGAAGAAGATCCGCGTGAACGCGGTCGCCCCGGGGGTCATCGCCACGGAGATGTCGGCGCGGGTCCGCGAGGCTGCGGGGGACATCATCCTCGGCGAGATCCTCCAGAAGCGCTTCGGCGAGCCCGAGGAGGTGGCCGAGGTGGTCGCCTTCCTCGCCGAAGACGGGTCCAGCTACATGACCGGGCAGGTGCTCGCCGTGGACGGTGGATTCAAGATGTGATCGGGTCGAATCCTCCCTGGTTCGTCGGGGCGGATCGGCCGAGTTTGTCGGGTCCGGGAGACGCGCGCGGAGCAGCGACCGAGCGCGTCCCCGAACGGAGGTCTGAATGACGACCCTCTTCGTGACCGGCGTGACCGGCTTCCTGGGGCGCTACACCGCGGCCCGCCTCCTGCGCCGGGCGGGCGTGGATCGCCTCGTGTGCCTCGTGCGCTGCGACTCCCCGGAGCACGGACGTCAGCGGCTCGCGCGCTCGCTGGGCCGCGCCGCCACGGAGCAGGAGTGCGCCGCGTTGATGGAGCGCGTGGACGCCCTCCCCGGCGACCTCATGAAGGAGCGGTTCGGGCTCGACGACGCGGCTTGGGCCGAGCTCGCGGCCGCCACCGACGGCATCCTCCACTGCGCCGCCGACGTCCGGTTCAACCGGGATCTCGAGGAGTCCCGCGCGTACAACGTGTTCGGCACCCGCCAGGTGGTGGACCTCGCGCACGCCGCCCAGGCGGCGGGGGGCCTCGCGCGCTTCGACTACGTGAGCACCACCTACGTGGCGGGCCTGCGCCGGGACGTCGTCTCCGAGTTCGACCTCGTGCACGACGCGGGGTGGAAGAACCCCTACGAGCAGACGAAGTACGAGGCCGAGGTGCTGCTCTCGGAGATCGCCGCGGATCTGCCGCTGACGGTCTTCCGTCCGTCGATCATCGTGGGCGAGAGCACCACCGGCGCGACGACGAACTTCGGGATGCTGTACTGGCCGCTGCGCGTCTATGCCCAGGGTTGGTGGCGCACCATCATCGGCCGCGCGGAGACGACGCTGGACATCGTGCCCGTCGACTTCGTGGCGGACGGCATCGAGGCCCTCTCGCGGGACGACTCCCCCGTGGGCGGCAACTACCACCTCGCGGCGGGCCCCGAGGGCGTCCTCACGATCGGCGAGCTCGCCGAGATCACCCAGTCCTACTTCGGCGGCAAGCCCGCGCGGTTCATGTCCACGAAGACGTTCTGGCGCTGGGGTCGGCCGGTGGCGGACATGTTCGTGTGGGGCAAGAAGCGCCGCGTGATCCGCGAGGGCGGCAAGTTCTTCATCCCGTACTTCGACGGTAACCCGGTGTTCGACGTGAGCCGGTCTCACGGGGCGTTGGCCGAGCTCGGCGTGCCCGCGCCGAAGGTGCGGGACTACTTCGAGGCGATCCTCGACTACGCAAAGCGCACCGATTTTGGAAAATCCGCCTCGGTCGGCGTTGAAGGTGGCACCTGACCGACCTGCTGGAGACCCGAATGCCTCGCTCCCCGTTCCTCCTCCTCTCCGTCGTCGCGCTCCTCGCCGCCCCCGCCGTGGCGGGGGATGGAGACGCCGTCATGCACGCCGTCGAGAAGGCGATGCTCAGCCCCGGCGAACAGGTCGTGGTGAAGATGGAGATCACCTCGGCCGACGGCGGCACCGAGTCGCGCACCCTCAACATGTGGAGCCTCCACCTCGAGGGGAAGGCCGCGAAGACGCTGATCCGGTTCCAGGAGCCGGCGGCCATCGCGGGCACCGCGCTGCTCACGATCCGTCCGCCCGGCAAGGCCCAGGACAACTGGCTGTACGTCCCCGCCCTGGACCAGGTGCGCCGCATCGCGCCCCAGAACCGGACGCAGTCGTTCGTGAAGAGCGACTTCACCATCGAGGACCTCTCGGTGGTGGTGGACACCGAGAATCGCCTCTACACGCTCCAGGGCGAGGAGGCGTGCGGCGATCGCACCTGCATCGTGGTGGAGGACAAGCCCGCCAACGACAAGGCCGCGAAGCAGTCGGGCTACGGGCGGGTGGTGCTGAAGGTGGACAAGGAGACGAGTCTCGTCGCGATGGTCCAGTTCTACGACAAGTCGGACGCGCTCCTGAAGGTCATGAGCAGCGACGGCATGGTGAAGGTGGGGGACGGTTGGCGCTGGACGTCGGCCACGATCGCGGACGTGCAGAAGGGCAGCAAGACCGTCATGACCGTCACCGATCGGCCCGCCGGGGCCGTCGACGACTCGGTGTTCTCTCCGTCCGCGCTCGAGGCTTGGTAGCGCCGTGAGGATCGCGCTCGCCGCGGCCGTCCTGCTCGGGGGCGTGTCCGTCGCGGAGGCGGCGCCCCCGGAGGTCCGCGTGGGCGGCTTCGCGGCCTTCGACCATCACCAGTACGTGCTCGACATGCCCGACGCGGTGCGGGCCACGACGATGCTGCGCCTCGCCCCGCGGGTGCGCGCTCGCTACAAGCTCCTGCGGGCCGCCGCCGAGGTGGAGTTCCGGCACGACTTCGGAGACCCCGGGCGCGGCGGGCGCGTGATCCTGCGCGAGGCCACCCTCGGGATCCAGCACAAGGGCTTCCGGCTCGAGGGCGGCGCCCTCCAGGAGCGCTGGGGGAAGATGGACGTCGCGTCGCCGACCGACACGTTCATGGTCCCGGACTACGAGGAGCTGTTCTTCCCGGAGCCGCTGCCCGTGCCGGGGATCGTGCTCGGCTACGCCCGCGGCCCCGTGTCCGTGAAGGGCGTCTTCGTCCCCGCCTTCCGCCCCGCCCGCTTCCGCCACGCGGCGCCGTCCCGGTGGGACATGACGCGGTTCCTCCCGGAGACGCAGCAGGTCCCGCTGCCGCTGGCGGGCGAATACGACGTCCCCCTGAACTACCAGGAGTTCCTGGACGGGACCCCCACGGGCGCGAGCGACGCGATCGGGCGGGGCTTCGAGGGGGGCATCCGGTTGGACCTGTTCCTGCCGTCCGCGGACGTCGGCTTCTCGTTCTCCACGGTCCACGACCGCCTCCCCACGTGGACCGACTTCGAGGCGACCAACGACCTCGCCGGCTTCTTCACGGGCGAGGAGGAGGGCGGGATCGACGCGATCCACGCCGATCTGCGCATCGATCCGCGCCACGCCCGGCTGTTCGTGCCGGGGTTCGACGTCGCGGTCAACGCCGGGCCCCTCGTGCTCCGCGGGGAGGTCGCCGGGTTCCTCACCGAGGACATGCAGCACGAGAGCGACCTCATCGACGACCCGTACATCAAGTACGCGGCCGGGGTGGAGTTGATGCTCCAGAACGTCGTGGGGAACTTCGACCTGGCGATCCGCGCCCAGTACAACGGCGACGTCGAGATCCGCAAGGACGGAGACGACGTGCTGAACGCGGACGCGGACGCGACCCTCGTGGTGTCCGCGGACCCGGAGCGCGAGGAGCTGCAGGCCACCGACTACGAGCGTGGATCCACGGCCGTCGGTGCGATCCGGCATCCGTACAAGCACGCCGTCTATTGGAACGTGAACCTCGGCTTCACGGACGAGCTGTCCCTCGACCTGCGCGGATTCGTGGGCCTGCACGGGCCCGACACGCTGCTCGGCGGCGACCCCCGCGCCCCGAGCGTGCTCTTCACGGGCAAGCTCGCGTACCTCTTCCTCGACCGGTTCGAGGTCAGCGGCGGATGGATGGTGATCCGCGGAGCAGAGGGCACACTGTTCGCGCCGTACCGGGACAACCACCGCGTCGAGCTGGGCCTCCGCTACAACTTCTGACCTTCAAGGGTGCCGATGGGCGAAGACGAAGCGAGCGCCGCGCGGGAGACCCGCGACCGAGGGATCGCCGCGGCCGTCGTCGCCGTCGCCCTGGTCTTGGGCGCCACCGGGATCCCTCGCCTCGTCGAGGACGGGGAGGCCGCCTATCGGCTCCCCGCGGACCACGCGCTCCTCAAGCTCAACGAGCGTTTCACGGCGGCTACGGGCGGCGACGACGTCGTGGGCGTGCTGCTCCTCTCCGAGGACACGCTGGTGTCGCCCGCCGGGGTCGCGGCGGCGGCGGCGGTTCGGGCCGAGCTCGTGCCCGTCGCCGGGGTCACGGGGGCCCGGGACTTCACGACCCTGACCCTCCTGACGGCGCGCGACGGGCTGGTGACGGGAGAGACCCCCCTCGATCCGCCGCCGGTGGACGCGGCCGGATGGGCCGCGGCGCAGACGCGCCTCACGGCGGATCCGTTCACCGGCGGTCTGCTCTCGGACGACGGTCGCGCCGCCCTGGTGGTGAGCTGGATCCGCCGCGATGGGGCCGAGGCCCGGTTCGTCGACGCCGCGACCGCTGATCTCGCCGATCCCGACTTCCGCGCGACGCCCGCGGGCGAGGCGCTGCGGGCCCTCGTGGACCAGGCGAGGCTGGACGTGATGATGGGGGACCGGGCCGGGCCTCCCGACGCGGCGGTGGCGGCGGCGCTCCGCGACGCGCGTGTAGGGGACGGCCCGGCGGCCGAGCGTCTCGCCTTCCTGTGGGCCCACGCGTCCGACCAGGCCGAGGCCCCCGAGGGGGCCGCCGAGCACGCGGTCGCCGCCGCGGTCGCCGGGGCGGCTCCCGACGGCATTCGCCGCCTCCCGGTGGGGGCGCCGTTGGTGGAGCGCGCCGTCTCTGCCCGCTACGCCGAGCACCTCGCGTTGGCCGTCCTCGGCCTCTTCGCGGCCTTGCCGGTGCTCGTCGCGACCCGGCGGGAGTCGTGGAAGACCGCGATCGTCGCGGTGGGGGCCGCGGGCGTCGCGATGGGTGGAGCGGCGGGGGTCATGGGCTGGTTCGGCGTCCCCCTGCACCCGATCTCGGCGGGCCTGATCGTCGGCGCGGCGGTGCTCACGACCTTGGGGCTCCTGGGAGCCGGGAGCCCCCGCCCGCCGCGATTGGAGCTGCTGCTCCTCCTGCTGCTCCCGTGGTGCAGCCGCGACCTCCACGGGGTCACGGGCCTCGGCCTCTCGGCGGCCCTCGCCATCGCCTGGGCGACCGTCTGGACGGCGGGCCGGGCGGTGCGGCTGGAGGTGCCGGCGGGCATCGATCCGGAGCTCCTGGGGCTCACCCGGCGGCCCAGTGGGGCGGCGATCGCGGCGGCGGGCATCCTCGTCGGGATCGGGGTGGGGGCCGCCACCGGGTCGCCGTTCGGCATCCGGCCCTCCCACTGGCTCTCGGACCACGATCCGGCGGGGATCGCCATGCAGACGATGGACGCGAAGCTCGGAGGCAGCACGCCCCTGCACGTGGTCTCGGCGGCCGGCCCGGGCGCCATGACCGACCCCGCCCAGCTGGCCGAGCTGGAGGGGGCGGCCCGGGGCCTCGAGGCGGATCCGGGGGTGGAGGAGGTCGTGGGCTGGACCGACTTCCTCGCGGGGCTGCACGCCGCCGTGTCGGGCGCCGAGGCGGGGACGCTCCCCGATCGCGCCGACCTCGTGCAGCAGTACCTCCTGATGTTCGACCGCCCGGACGAGACGCGCCCGCTGGTGGCGCCCGACAAGTCCGTGGCCGTGGGGTTCGTGCGCCTGAAGCCGGGGGCCGACGGTCGCCTCGCGGCGCTCGTCGAGAGCCTCCCGGCGGGGACGGGCGCGCCGGCCGTCGCGGGTCGGGCCGCGGCGCTCGTCCTCGGCGGCCTGTACGCGACGCGAAGCCTCGCGCTGCTGCTGGGCTTGGGCCTGGTCGTCGCCGTGGGGGCGATGCTGTGGGTCCCGGTGTCGGGTGCGACCCGCGCCGCGTCGTTCGACGAGCGGCTCTCGTCGGTGCTGGCGGCGGTGCATGTGGCGTTGCCGTCGGGCTGCGTCGCGGTCGGCGGGGCCGCCCTCGCGGGCAAGAGCCTGGGCCCCGAGGCGCTGCTCGCGGGCGCGATCGTGGCGGGCACGTCCCTCGCCGTCACCCGCTGCGACGAGCGGGACCGGCTGCAGGCGTTCGTCCTCGTGGGGCTCGGCCTGGGGGTGTTGGTGCTGGGCCCTGTCGCCCCGCTGCGGGGTCTCGGGGTCGGCGCCGCGGTGGGGGCGGTGGCCGCGCTGGGGCTCGGTCGGACCGCGGCCTGACCCTTCAGGTGGCGATCAGCGCCAGGGGAAGCGGAACCAACGCCGCAGCCAGCCCTGGGCGGTGGGTGTGAGGCGCGCCCGGTTCGCCTGGTCCCCGAGCTTCCGCCACACCTCGGCCCGCGTCGGGTAGGGATGGATCGTCGCCGACAGGTCGCCGATCTCGAGACCCTTGGTGATCGCGAGGGTCGCCTCTCCGATCAAGTCGCCCGCGCCCCGGCCCACCACCGTCGCGCCGACCATGCGGCCCTTGGGGTCCACCCAAGCCCGCGCGAACCCCCGGGTGTCGAGCTCCGCGCGGGCTCGGTCGACGTCCGAGAAGGGCACCGTGAGCGCCGTGAGTGATGGACTGCTCTCCAGTTCGTGGGGCAGGGGGCCGACGTGTGCGACGGCCGGATCCGTGTACGTCGCCCAGGGGATCACGAGCCCCGCCGCCGACGAGCTGCCCGGGAAGAGGGCGTTGCGGATGACGATCCGCGCCTGGGCGTCCGCGGCGTGCGTGAACTTCTTCTCGGACGCGACGTCGCCCGCCGCGTAGATCCGGGGGTTCGTCGTCCGCATGCGGTCGTCGACCACGACTCCCGTGCGGTCCACGCGCACGCCGGCCGCCTCGAGCCCCAAGCCGTCGACGTTCGGGGACCTCCCCGTCGCGACCAGCAGCGCGTCCCCGGCGTGCTCCCCCCCGGCGGTGAGCACGATGGTCCCGTCCCGCGTCGCCACGCCCTCCGCGGGCGTCCCGAGCACCACCTTCACCCCGTCCTCGCGGAGCGCCTCGAGCACGAGGGCGGACGCGTCGGCGTGCTCGATGGGCAGCACCCGGTCGGCCATGTCCACGAGCGTGACCTGCGAGCCCAGGCGCGCGAAGGACTGGGACAACTCGCAGCCGATGGGCCCCGCCCCGAGCACGAGCAGCCGCTCGGGGCGCTCGGTGAGGGCGAAGATCGTCTCGTTCGTCGTGGCGACGTCGGCGAGGCCCGGCACCGGGGGGATCGCGGCCCGCGCGCCCGTCGCGACGACCGCGGCCCGGAAGCGGAGCATCGCGCCCGCCACCTCCAGGCGTTCGCCGTCGGTGAATATCCCGCGGCCCAGGAACACGTCGATCCCCGCCCCCTGCAGTCGTCGGACGGAGTCGTGGGCCGCGATGTCCGCGCGCACCTCGCGCATGCCCGCGAGCGCCGCCGTGAACTCCTCCTGAGGGGGGCGTTCGTCGCCGTACCGCGCCTTCACCTTCGCGGCGGCGGCGATCACGGCTTTGCTGGGTACGCACCCCGTGTTGAGGCAGTCCCCCCCGAGCAGGTCGCGCTCGACGATGGCCACCCGGGCGCCGAGCCCCGCCGCCCCGAAGGCGCACACGAGCCCCGCGGTCCCCCCGCCGAGCACCACGAGGTCGTAGCGGTCTTGGGGCTCGGGGTTCACGTGGCCGGCCGGGCGGAGCTGCTCCAGCAGGCGCGCGTCGTCGGGATCGCCGGGGACGACGACGGGGGTGCTCCAGGGGGACTTCACGGGGAGGAGGATCGCACGCCGCGAGGGCCCCGTGGGCTGGGGGACCTCAGGCGGACAGCCCGTAGGGGGCGTAGTCCCACCGATCCGTGAGCGCGGCCCGGACGCGCAGGCGGGCGCGGTGGATGCGAGTCTTCACCGCGGGCACGGTCAGCCCGGTCATGTCCGCGATCTCGCGCAGGTTCAGGCCCTCGAGGTCGCGCATGGTGAACGCTTCCCGGTACTTGGGAGGCAGGGTCGGCACGATCTCGGCGATCATCCGGCGGATCTCCGCCCGCTCGAGGTCCACGTCGGGCCGGGGGGCCGGGGTCCCCTGGGGGCGGAACGCCGTCACCAGGTCCGATCGCGCCTGCATGCGCTCGAGCTCTTCGCCCAGCGGCTGCTCCCGGCGCCGCCGCATGCGGCGGTAGGTCGCGTTGATCGTGATCCGATAGATCCACGTGTCGAACGCGGCCTCGCCGCGGAAGGTCCCGATGTGGCGCCAGGCCGCGAGGAGGGCCTCCTGCACGGCGTCGCGGGCGTGCTGCTCGTCCCCGCAGATGCGCAGGGCGAGGCCGAAGAGGCGACCGAAGTTTCGGCTCGCGAGCGCGTCGAACGCGGGCCGGTCGCCCTCTCGGGCGCGGCGGACGAGCTCGGTGACGTCTTCCGGGGCGATGGGCTCCAACGTGAACTCCAAACAATGGACCGAAGTCCTGCAGGGAGTACGTCTCCGGAGCAGCGCCGTCGTTACAAGAAAGGCCTCCAATCCCGCGAGCAAGCGCGCAGCGCGAGCGAGACGAGGATTGGCAGAACGAACTCGATGGACGCGAAGCGTCTCTCGAGTTCGCTGGTACCGAAGGTGGGGCTCGAACCCACACTCCCTTGCGGGAACCGGATTTTGAATCCGGCGCGTCTACCGATTCCGCCACTTCGGCTCGCCGCGAGTCCTACCGGGGAGCGTCGCCCCCCGTCAAGGGCGCCGGGGTCTCCTCCGCGGGGGCCGGGGTCTCCTCCGCGGGCGCGGGGGTCTCTTCGCCGGACGACGGCGCCTCCTCGGGCGGCGGGGGCATGGGCGCCAGCGCGCAGCCGACCCCGAACGCCGGCAGGGCGTCCGGCGCCAGCTCCTCGGGAAGGGGCTGCACCCACACCGCGCCCCGGCGGACGGCTTCCCCGAACGCGACCAGGAGCCAGGGAGGATCGTCTCCCGCGCCGGGGACGACGAGGACGCGATCGGGGGCGCCCGAGCGGTCTGCGTCCGCCACCACGTCGAGGCTCGGCTCCACGCCCGGAGGGAGCCAGTCGGGCCGCGGTGGGGCCTCGGTTCCCGGCTCCGACGTCTCCGGCAGCGCGCAGAACGCGCGCGGGGCGAGGAGCTCGCGCGGGGGCAGGAACGGCCCCCGCCAGGTCGCGACGTCCTCGACGACGGGCAGGCCGGCGCCCTCCGCGTCGGCGACGTCCCCGAACTCGAGCATCGGGTCCTCGGCGCGCGCGGGTCGGATCACGGCGTACTCGGGGAGCCCGTCGACGGCCACCCGGCGGCCTGCGCACGAGAGCCAGAGCCCCGTCGCGTCCATGGCGACGTCCGACGTGCACGGCCAGGCCACGCCGCCCAGCGCCGGGACCGTCTCGAGCGCACCCATCGTGAAGTTCCGGCCCACGCGACTCCAGCCGATCGCCGCGCCGTCGCCGTCCGTCGCCACCGCGAAGGGCAGGGGGCCGGCGCACGGCTGGGTCACCTCGACGGGGAACCAGCGCTCGGCGACCTCCTCGTCGCCGCGCAGGACCGCCAGGCGCACCGAGAAGGACTCCTCCTCGCTCCGGCGGCAGGCCCCGCCCGCCCAGACCTCGGGGTCCAGGGCGACGTCGGGGGCCCACTGCACGGCGAGTTCGGCCGCGACCTCCGGCCACGGCCGCGGCTCGGCCCCGGGCTCGGCTCGATGCAGCAGATCGGCTACGAGCGCCAACCCCCGCGGCGTCGGCCCCGGCCAATGGGGGGTCAGCCCGTCGATGGACGACACGGTGCCGGTGTCCTGGGGCAGCGCGGCGATCGTCGGGTCGACCGGCTGCTTCGCGAGCAGGAACGCGTAGTCGTGCGTGTCGCCGGTCCCCCGGGCCAGGCCGCCCTCCACTCGGATCTGCGCCCAGTCGGCCATCCGCGCCAAGGCGTCGCGACCCGCGTCGGTGTCCACGTAGCGCCGCACCAGCTTGTTGTGGTCGTGGAAGCCCGCGTCGTCGGCCAACCCGTCGACGGCGAGGCGGGCCTCTCGCTCCAGCGCTTCGGCGACCCGCGGGTGCTCCGGGTCGGACGAACGCAGCGCCAGCCACCCGTCCACGGTGTCCGCCGCCTCGGCCTCCGACCACAGCAGATCGCGGTACACGGCCCGCGCGCCGTCGGCCTTGGTCGAGTCTCGGTAGTCGCTGAGGAAGCGGCCCCAGGCGTCGCTGGTCCCGGTCTTCTCCGCCGCCGCGTAGGCCGCGTTCATCGCGCGCGATCGGGCCTCCTGGGCGGCGGGGGTGCCCGAGTACCGGTCCGCGACGTCCAAGTAGGCCGCTTCGGTGCCCTCCGCGTCCGCGTCGTAGAGGCTCAAGTTGGCCTCGAGCAGCTTCGCGTCCTCCAAGCGGGCCGATCTCGGGTACTGAGACTGGTACTCCTGCACGCCCGCCACCGTGGGCTTCTCCAGGACCACCGCGTAGGCCGCCTCGTGCAGCAGCCCCACGACGGCCTCGCGGCGATCGTCGACGATGTTCCGCTCGAGCCACTTGCGGGCCTGGGCGACCACGTCGGAGGCCTTGCCGGTCGCGATCATGCGCTCGAACCGGTCCATCGGCTGCTCTGCCTGGACGGGTCCCGCAGGGACGGAGACGGCGGCCAGCAGCACCGCAGCGAGGAAAAGAGAGCGAATCACGCGGCGAATATAAGAGGTCCCC
>CAZUHI010000002.1:28559-108431 GCA_964620495.1 uncultured Rickettsiales bacterium
ACGAATCCCGAGAGCCCCGAAGGGGCGAGTGCCGGGGATTCGCCAAGGAACCCGCCGGGAACCGAGAGGGGGGCGAGGACCTGAGCTCCCCACGAATCCCGAGAGCCCCGAAGGGGCGAGTGCCGGGGATTCGCCAAGGAACCCGCAGGGAACCGAGAGGTTCCCGGAGGGTTCCCGGAGGGTTCCCGGAAGGGCGACTGCGCCGGGGGGTTGTTATCTTGCCTCGCATGACCGATCCGGCCCCGCTCCCCCCGCGCGTCCTCGCCGCGCTCGCTGCCGTCCGTCGTCGCCGACGGGTCTTGGCGGTGGTGCAGGCGCTCGCGTGGAGCACGCTCGGGCTGGCGGTGCTGGTGGTCGGGGCCGCGGTCCTGGTGGGCCCCGAGCCCCTCTCGGACGGCATGCGCTGGGCCGCGCGGGCCTGGTTGGCGGGCTCGCTCCTGCTCCCGTTCGCTCTCTTCGTCGTCCCCCCCTGGCGGCGCACGGCGGATCCCCTCGCCCTCGCCCGCGCGATCGACGACCGCTCCGCCACCGACGACGCGCTCTGGACCGCCGTCGACCTGTCCCGGGCGCTGGACCGCCTCGAAGACGAAGAGACGCTCCGCCTCGCCCGCCGCCACCTCGATCACGCCGCGGATCAGGCGAAGGCCGTCGATCCCAAGGCGCTCGTGCCCTGGTCCGTGCTCGCCGCCGCGCGTCAGGCGGGGCCGGTGGGGCTCGTGCTCCTCGTCGCGGTCTTCGTGGGCCTGCCCGACGACGCGCGGCGGGGCCTCGATCGGCTGCTCGGTCCGGGCCCCGAGGTGGACGCGACCGTGGCCGCCGAGGAAGAAGAGCCCGTCACCCTGGTGCTGCGGAACGTCGCCCTCACCCTGACGCCCCCGGCGTACTCCGAGCGGGAGCCCCTCGAGCTGCCCGGCACGACCGGCGACTTCCAGGCCCTGCCGGGGACTCACGTGGTGTTCGAGGCGGACAGCCCGGTGTCCGGCAAGACCGCGCGCCTGGTCTCGAAGGGTGTGGTCCTCGCCGAGAGCAAAGTTAAAGGAAAACATCTGAAGTTCAACTTCAAGAGTTCGGCCGAAGGTTCCGGGACCTACCGTGTGAGAATGACGAAGGGAATGGGGTCGGATGAACTCGTCACCCGGGCGTTCCGGGTGGACGCCCTGCCGGACAAGGCACCCGAGCTGGAGGTCGTCGGTCCGACGACAGGCATCGAGCTGCGGCCGGGGCAGACGGTCCCCCTCGAGATCCGGACGTCCGACGACTTCGCCCTCACTCGCCTCGAGCGCGTCGTGGAGCGGAACGGGGTGGAGGTCGCCCGCTCCCCGGTAGCCGACGTGGCGGGCCGCGCCGAGGTCGTGGAGCGGTTCCGCTGGGACCCGATGCAGGATCTCCCGAACGCGGGCGGCGAGCTCGCGCTGGTGATCGAGTCCTTCGACAACGACGACGTCAACGGCCCCAAGCGCACGCGATCGCGCCCGCTGGAGATCTACATCCCCACCGCACGCGACCAGCACGCCAAGGTCCTCGCGCTCCAGGAGCAGCTGCTCGGGGCCGCCCTCGATCTGCTCGCCGAGATGCTGGTGGACACCGAGGGCCTCCGGAACCCCGGCCGCGTCGCGGTCCTCCGGGAGGGGGTCCTGCGTGATCACCGCGTCCAGCAGCGCGTCGCGGGGCAGCTGTTCGAGGTGGCGCGGCGGCTGGCCGAGGCGATGCAGCGCGACTCGTTGGCCCGCCCGGACTCGTTCATCGGCACCGCTCGGCTCATGGAGAACCTCGCCCGGCGGTGGTCGCCCATCGAGGAGTACGTGGAGCGGGAGATCGAGAACGCGCAGAGCCCGATGGTCAATCAGGGCGTCGTGGCCGGCCTGGTGGTGCTCCGGGACGACGCGATCTCGGAGCTGGAGCAGGCGGTGCTCGATCTGGCGGACTTCATCGACCTCGATCGCGCCTCCGACGCCCTGGCGGAGGTCGCCGAGCTCGACCAGAGCTTCGCGAGCCTCGCCGACCTCGTGCGCGAGGGGGCCGACGGCGAGATCGTCGACGACGAGCGCATCAAGGAGGCCCTCGAAGAGCTCAAGCAGGCGATGGCGGAGGCCGCCAAGAAGCTCCAGGAGCGGCGAGGAGGACCCGACGACGGGTTCCAGAACAAGCTGCCGCCGGGCGCGGATCAGCAGGCGCTGGACTCGATCGAGAAGGCCCTGGAGGAGGGTCGGTACGAGGACGCGATGCGCATGATCCAGCAGGCCCAGGAGGCGCTCGCGAAGCAGTCCGAGGGCCTCCAGCGCGAGATGGACTCCATGTCCGGCTCCCAGGAGTCCGAGGAGCTGGCGAAGGCCCTGAACGAAGCCATCGAGCAGACGCGCGCCCTGGAGGCCCGCCAGGCGGCGCTGCGGGAGGAGACGGACGGGCTGATCGAGCAGTTCGGCTCGGGCGACGGCATGGACGCGAACCAGCAGGAGCGGATCCTTCGGGAGATGGACGCCTTGATGCGCGACATCGCCGAGATCCCGGTGGGGATCGGCGAGGATGCGCTCCGGTCCCGGGCCGAGCGCTGGGCCCGTCGGGCGTACCAGGCCGCCGACGCGATGCGCGGCGCGTTCGCCGAGGGGGGCGTGGAGGAAGCCATCGCGCTCGGCGTCCAGACCCAACGCGAGCTCCAGCGAGCGCGCCAAGGCCTCGAGGTCCGCGCTTCGGGCGAGCTGGCCGTGCCGGGCGCGGCCCGGGCGGAGGGGCAGGCGCAGGCCGCGTCGGATCGGACCGGCGAGCTCATCCGGTTGCTGGAGCAGGCGCAGAAGAAGGTCGACCTCCAGCGTCGCGCCGCGGGGGGCGGGAGCTCGTCGCAGCATCAGGCCCAGAACCGCCTCGCCATGGACACCGCGGGCCTCCGTCGCACGGTGGAGGAGATGGGCGGATCGGCGTTCAACCCGGTGGCCGGCCGGGACAGCTTGCGGTCGGCCGAGGACCTGATGCTCCGCGCCGGCGCAAAGCTCGATCAGGGTCGCCCGGGCCGCGCCGCGGGGGCCCAGGACGGCGCGCTCCAGCAGCTGCGCCGATTCCGCGAGTCGCTCCAGCAGGCGCAGGGAGCCATGGGGCAGGGGCGCATGCCGAGCGGCGCGCAGATGGCGGGAGGGCAGCAGTCGGGCCGGCGGAACCCGTGGGAGAACATGAACGACTTCCAGGGCTCCGACGACGAGGGCGAGGTCGAGATGCCCGAGCCCGAAGACTTCCTGGGGCCCGACGCGTTCCGCGCCCTCGTGCTCGAAGGCGCCCAGGACGACACCCCCGAGCGGTATCGACCCCTCAACGGCTCCTACTACGAGGAGCTGGTCCGATGAGGCGGCTCGCGCTCCTCCTCGCCGCCTGTCTGCTCGCGCTCCCCGCCCACGCGCAGGACGAGCCGCCCGAGCTGCCGGAGACCGCGGCGTTCGGCGTGCTGAAGCTGCTGCAGCACTCGCGCATCGAGGACGCGGCGAGGGAGGCGCGCAAGCTGGACGACGACGATCCGCTGACCCCCTACGCGCGCGCCTCCCTCGCGTTCCACCGCGGGGACTACGACGCCGCGGCGGAGGCGCTGCCCGACCCGATGGGCCATCCCGAGATCGAGCGACGGCTGGCGTACCTGCGCCGGAACATCGAGGGCGCCGCGCGGGCCGTCGAGGGGATGCTCGAGCGGGTGGAGGGCAACTTCAAGATCCGGTTCGCCCCCACCGCGGACGCCATCCTCGTGGACTACGCGCTCGACGCGCTCGAGGGGCAGCGCACGTACATGGGCCGCCTGCTCGGGGTGGTGCCCGGGGGGCCCACCCTCATCGAGTTCATGCCCGACGTGGAGTCCTTCCTCGCGGCCTCCGGCCTCCCCGCCGCGTGGGTGGAGACGACCAACACCGTCGCCATCAGCAAGTGGGACCGGCTGATCGTCCTGTCGCCCATGAACATGCGCCGCGGGTACGCGTGGAAGGACACGCTCGCCCACGAGTACGTGCACTACGCCCTGTCTCGGGCCTCCCACGACCGCCTGCCGGTGTGGTTCCAGGAGGGCTCGGCGAAGGTCCTGGAGGGGCGATGGCGCGACCCCCGCGGGGGAGACCACCTCGGTCTCCGATCCGAGACGCTGCTCGCCCGGGCGGTGGCCGAGGACCGGCTCATCTCCTTCGACGACATGCACCCGTCCATGGCGGCCCTGCCTTCGTCTCAGGACGCCGCCCTCGCGTTCGCCGAGGTGGCGACGGCCATCGATTACCTCCTCGAGCACGGGGAGGCGAAGGGGTACCGGTCGGTCGTCGACGAGACGCGGCGACACGGCGACGTGATGCGCGCGATCCTGACGGTGCTCGGGCCCGCGCCGGGCGGCTTCGAGGGCCGGTTCCGTCGCCACCTGAAGACGTTGAACCTGAAGGAGAGGGCCGAGGTCGCCGACCTCCGGGAGCAGATCACCGTCGGGGCGGCCGTGTCCGACGACGACGGATCGAAGGGCATGGACCGCGTCCTCAAGGAGGACCGACGCATGCAGGACCACGCGCGCGTGGGCGACCTCCTGCGCAGCCGCAGCCGCATGAACGCGGCGCTGATCGAGTACCGGAGGGCCGAGCGGGCGGGCCGCTTCCACAGCCCCGAGCTGGCGAACAAGATCGCCCGGACGCTCCACGCCCTCCGCCGCATCGACGACGCCCGCGAGGTGCTGCTGTCGAGCGTCGACCTGTACCCGGACTACACCCCCACCGTGAGCCTGCTGGCGCGCCTGGCCTACGAGGGCGACGACCCTCGCGAGGTCGTCCGCCGAGGAGCGCGCGCCATCGCCCTCAACCCCTTCGATCCCGACGTCCATCACGTGCTGCTCCAAGCGCACCGGGCGCTCGGCGACGAAGCCGCCGCCGCTCACGAGGAGCGGGTCCTGCAGGTCCTGGCCGACCACCTCGGTCGGCGCATGCGGGGCCTCCGTCCCATCACCCCCGTCGGTCGGTCGGCCCCCGAGCCCGCCGCCGAGGAGACCTCCACCGAATGAACGACATCGACACCGATCTCGGGGGGGACGCGCCCGACGTCCCCGACCCCGAGGAGTCCGCTCCCGCGGGGCCCCGCGCCGAACACGTGGCCGACCTGGCGGTCCGCCTGCGCCGAGAGATCGGGCGGGCGATCGTGGGGCAGGAGGACGTGGTGGAGCTCCTGCTCGTCGCGCTCCTGGCCCGCGGTCACGGGCTCTTCCAGGGAGTGCCCGGCCTCGCGAAGACGCTGCTGATCCAGAGCCTCGCGCAGGCGACGCGGTGTGCGTTCAGCCGCATCCAGTTCACGCCCGACCTCATGCCCGCGGACATCACCGGGACCGAGTTCCTCGAGGAGGACCGCACCACCGGCCGCCGGGCCGCGCGCTTCGTGCAGGGGCCCGTGTTCGCGAACCTCGTGCTCGCCGACGAGATCAACCGCACCCCCCCGAAGACGCAGGCGGCCCTGCTCCAGGCCATGCAGGAGGGGCGCGTCACCGCCGCGGGCCACACCTACCCGCTCCCGCAGCCCTTCCTCGTGTTCGCGACGCAGAACCCGGTGGAGCAGGAGGGGACCTACCCGCTGCCCGAGGCGCAGCTCGACCGCTTCATGTTCCTGGTGGAGGTCGACTACCCGTCTGCGGACGAGGAGGTCGCCATCGTGCAGCGGACCACCGGCGGCGTGGCCGACGCGCCCCGGCCGCAGATCACGCCCGAGGAGCTGGTGGCGCTCCAGGAGCAGGTCCTCAAGGTCCCCGCGGGGCCCGAGGTCGTGCGTCTCGCCGTCGACCTGGTGCGCGCGACCCGGCCCGTCGCGGCCGAGGAGGGGAGCCCGACGCGGGAGGTCACCGACCGCTGGGTGAGCTGGGGAGCGGGGCCGCGCGCCTCGCAGTTCCTGATCCTCGGGGGCAAGGCGAGGGCGCTCCTGCACGGCCGCGCCGCCGTCGACCGCAGCGACATCCGGGCCCTCGCCCGGCCGGTGCTCGGTCACCGCGTCCTCCTCAACTTCCGGGCCCAGGCCGAGGGGGTGCGCTCCACCGACGTCGTCGACGAGCTGCTCGACCTCGTCGACCCCGTGGCCCCGCTCTAGGACACCGGAGCCACGTGAGCCTCGGTCCGGCCCAACGCCCGAACATCCCCCCCGAGCTGCTCGAGGGCGCGCGTGCGCTCTCGGCGCAGGCTCGGGCGCTCGTGCTGGGCATGCGGACCGGCATCCACCGGAGCCGCCTGCGGGGGGGCGGATCGGAGTTCTCCGAGTACACCCCCTACAGCCCCGGCGACGACCTGCGCCACCTCGACTGGAAGGTGCTCGGGCGCACGGACCGGTACGTGGTGCGTCGGTACCTCGCGGATCGCGTGACCGCGGTGCGGGTGCTGGTCGATCGCTCGGGGTCCATGGCCTTCGGCACGACGGGGGGGCGGGCCGCCGCGGACTGGGGCCCGTGGCCCGCCACCAAGTGGGACGCTGCGCGCCTCCTGACCCTCGCGCTCGGCTTCACGTTCCTCCGCCAGGGGGACCCGGTGGGGCTGTCGATGATCCAGCCCCACGCGCCCCCGGCGCTGCCCCCGAAGGGCGGGGAGTCGCGCCTCGGCGTGCTCGCGTCCCGGCTCCTGGCGAGCCCCGCCGAGGGCCGCGGAGACCTGCGACGCGCCGTCGAAGACGTGGCCGCGCGCGGGCGGCGGGACCTGGTGGTGGTCGTCTCGGATCTGCTCGTGGAGGAGGGGGACCGCTGGCTCGACTCCCTCGCCGTGCACACCGCCCGCGGTCGGGAGGCGTGGGTGCTCCACGTCGTGGACCCCGCCGAGATCTCCTTCCCGTACGAGGAGCCGACGCTGTTCCGGGACCTCGAGGGGGCAGGGGACCTGTCGCTGAACCCCCGGGAGGCCGGCCGCAGCTACCGCGAGGAGTTCGCGGCGTTCCTCGAGGACCGTCGGGAGGCGTGCCTGGACCGCGGCATCCGCTACCTGCGGGTGAACACCGGCGAGCCCCTGTCGGGCGCCCTCGGCCGGTTCCTGGAGGGCTGAGGGGTGGGCATCTCCTTCGCCGCGCCGTGGATGCTCGTGGGCATGGTCCTGCTGGGCGTGCCCGTGGTCGCGCACCTCACCGGGTACCGAGAGGTCCGCGCCGTGGACTTCCCGACGCTGCGGTTCCTGCGCGCGTCCCAGATCAAGGTGCGCAAGCGCACGCGGCTGGAGTCGCTGATCCTGCTGCTCCTGCGCCTCGCCGCGGTCGCGGCCATCGTGGGCGTGTTCGCCCAGCCGAGCCTCACGTGGACGGCTCCCGCCCTCGCCGGGTTCGACCCCGCGCGCCCGTCGGTGGTGCTCATCGACCGTTCGGCCTCCATGTCGGCCGACGACGGCGCCCTCTTCGCCCGCGCCCTGGACGAGGCGCGCGACCTGCTCGACGGGCTCTCGGACGGCACCGCGGCGGCCGTCGTGGCCTTCGACGGGAAGGCGGATCCCCTGGGCCCCGGCCTCACCGACGCCCGCGGTCGGCTCAAGGCGGCGCTCGAGGAGGTGACCGTGGGCTACGACCGCACCGACCTCGATCGCGCCCTCCGTCGGGCTCGCGACCTCCTGATCGACGGCCGCATCGAGAGCGCCAACCTCTTCGTCCTCTCGGACGGCACCGCCACCACCCCGCCGGCGGGCCTCGGGGACGACTGGCCCGAGGGCTTCGCGGTCCACTACCACGACCTCTCCCGCGGGTCCGTTTCCAACCGGTACGCCGTCACCGCGGACGTGAAGACCGGGGCCCGCCGGGGCGAGGGCCTGCGGGTGGAGGCGACGTTCCGGGCGGTGGGGCCGCGCCCCGAGGAGCCGGTCCCCGTGACCCTGCGCCTCGGCGACGGCCTGGAGGTGGTGGGGGACGTCGCCTTCGACGCGGACGGCGCGGGCGCGCGGACCTTCACGCTGCCCGTCCCCCCGGCCGGGCGTGTCGCCGCCGAGCTCGTGATGCCCGCCGACGCGGTCCCGGCGGACGACCGGCACCCCTTCCTCCTCCAGGGCGACAGCGACCTCGAGGTCCTGCTCGTGAGCGGCGACGGCGGGACCCACCCCCGGGACGACGAGACCTACTACCTGGAGCGCGCGCTCCAGCCGGGGCCGGGGTCGCTGTCGCGCATCCGGCCTCGGGTGGTCCAGGCCGAGGAGCTGCGGCGCATCGACGGGGGGCAGGGCGACCTCGTGTTCCTGTGCAACGTCGCCGACCCGCGCACCCTGGCGCCGGAGCTGGAGGCGTTCGTCGCGCGGGGCGGCGGCCTGTTCGTGACCGTCGGCAACCGGGTCGACCCCGATCTCTACAACGAGACGCTGGGCTCGCTGCTCCCCGCCCGCCTCACGGAGATCAAGACCCGCGGGGGGAGCACCTTCGAGCAGAACGCGACCGGGCTCGGCATCCCACCCCTCGAGCGGGACGAGTTCCAGGTGTTCCGCGGCGGCGGCGCGAGCGTGTTCGGCAAGGCGCGCTTCGGGCGCATGGTGGGGACCGAGCCGCGGGTGCAGGAGAACGCCGAGGTCCTGCTGCGCTTCACCGACGGCCTCCCGGCCCTCCTCGAACGTCGCGTGGGCGACGGCCGCGTGGTGCTCTTCACGTCGAGCATCGACGACGACTGGACCGACCTGCCCGTACGCTCCATCTTCGTGCCGCTCATGCACCAGTTCGCGCGCAGCCTCACGGGGACGCTCATGTTGGACGGTCGGGCGACCGTGGACGTCGGCGCGCCGGTGCTGGTGCCCGCGCCGCCGGATCCCGACGACGAAGCGTGGGTCGAGCGCCCCGACGGCCGTCGGATCGCCCTGGACCTCGGCGCCGCCGACGCCGACGGCCGGGTTCGCTTCGCGGGCACCGAGATCCCCGGCCACTACCGCCTCTACTGGGGGGTCGGTCAGGGGGCCGAAGGGGTCCTGCGCATGGGCTTCGCGGCCCGCGTGAGCCCGCTGGAGTCTCGGCTCACGCGCCTCGATCGCGCCGCGCTGCTCTCGGCCGTCCCCGGCCTGGTGCTGCACGACGGCGCCTCGGTCCTCTCCGGCGACGAGCGAGGCGAGGTCGTGAGGACGTCGTCCCTGGGGCCCTGGGTGCTCGTCCTCCTGGGGCTGGCGATGCTCGGCGAAGCGGTCCTCGCGGGGAGGCGCGCGTGAGCCTCTCTCGGCGTGAGTTCCTGCGCGTGAGTGCAGGCGGTGTCGGCATCGCGGCGGGCGTGAGCCTGGGCGGCGCGAGGTCGGCTCACGCGCTGGGCGAGGCCCCGGTGGGGATCGCCCGCTTGAAGATCGAGGGCCTCGAGGACCCCCACCCCGGGGCGATCGCGGCGCTGCTGGCGGAAGTGGAGAAGAACACCTCGGTGCAGCCGGACGTGACGCCTCGGGACGTGGATCCCGCGTCGTTCGAGCTGTTCGAGCAGCCGTTCGTGGTCCTCTCGGGCGCGGACGGCTTCGACCCGCTGCCCGACGAGGCGGTCTCCAACCTGCGCCTGTACCTGCGCGAGGGCGGGTTCCTCTTCGTGGACGACGCCACCGGCGTCGAGACGAGCGACTTCGACACCTGCGTGAGGCGCGACCTGCGCCGCATCCTGCCGGGCACGAAGCTCAAGACCGTGGGGCGCGACCACGCCATCTACCGGAGCTTCTTCCTCATGAGGACGGTCGCGGGGCGCGTGGCGGTCCGCCCCTACCTCGAGGCGATGTGGCAGGGAGACATCACCCCCGTCGTCTACTCGCGGAACGACCTGCTCGGGGCGTGCGCGCGGGCTCCCGGCGGCGGGTTCTCCGAGGAGGTAATCCCCGGCGGCGAAGGCCAGCGGCGGGAAGCGCGCAAGCTCGGAATCAACCTCGTCCTCTTCGCCCTGACGTCGAACTACAAGAAGGACGCGGTGCACGTCGACACGCTGCTCAAGCGCATGCGTCGGCAGGGCGGTTACGTCGAATGAACGGCGCCCTCGTCGAGCGCGTGATGTTCGCCTGGGAGCCCCTGCTCTCGGAGCCGGGCCTGTGGGCCGCGGGGGGCCTCGCGTTCCTCGTGCTCGTCCTGGGATGGCGGAGCACGGCCGGCATCTCGACCCGTCGGCGCTGGGCGCTGCTGGGGCTGCGGGTCTCGGCCGTCGCGCTGCTCGCGTTCGTGATCGCGGGGCCGGCCCGGGTCACGACCGAGGACCGGGTGGTGCGTGAGCCCCTCGCCGTGCTCATCGACTCGTCGCGGAGCATGCGGGTGCAGGACGTGGACGGAGGCAGCCGCGCCGCCGCCGTGGGGAGCTGGCTCCAGCAGGCGGGGCCGGCGTTCGACGCGCTGCGCGCCCGCTACGACCTGCGGTTCTTCCTCGTCGACGAGGATTTGGAGCCCTGGAGCGGAGGGGGCCTGCCCGCGGGCGACGGGGCCTCGGACGCGTTCGATCCGGACGGCGACGGGCGCCCGGACCTGGCGGCGTCGGCCGGGGGAGGTCCGCTCAGCGGCGAGCCGGTCCCCGCGGACGGGGCCGGCACGGACATGGGGGGCGCGCTGTTCGCGTTGCGGGACGCCCTCGACGGCCGTCGCCCGGCGGGCGCCTTGCTCGTCTCGGACGGCGCCGATCGGGCCGCTCTGGGCCGCGCCGCCGCCGATCCCGAGCTTCGAGACGCGCGGATCCAGGAGCTGCTGGGGGAGCTGGGCTACCCCGTGTCGACCTTCGCGGTGGGCGATCCCGGGGGCCCCGGCGACCTCGCCGTCCGCACGATCGAGGCCCCGCCCTTCGGGTTCGTGAGGCGCCCGCTCACGGTCTCCGTGGACATCGAGCGACGCGCGCTCCCGGGGGGTGCCGTGCCCGTCACGCTCTGGCGCGACGACGAGGCCGTGGGGAGCGTCGAGCTTCAGGTGGGCACGGGCGAGACCCTCACGGCGACGTTCGAGGTGAAGCCGGATCGTGTCGGCTACCACACGTACCGGGCCGTCGTCCCCACCCCGGTGGGCGACACCGTCCCCACGAACAACACGATGGAGCGCACCGTGAAGGTCGTGCGCGACCGCACGCGCGTCCTGCAGGTCACGTCCCGGCCGTCCTGGGACGTGAAGTTCCTGCGCCGGCTCCTCAAGACCGATCCGAACATCGATCTCGTCTCCTTCTTCATCCTGCGCACGAGCAGCTGGCGCGGCCCGCTGACCAACGGCAGCGAGCGCCTGTCGCTCATCGCCTTCCCCTACGAGGACCTCTTCACCACGGACCTGCAGGGGTTCGACCTCGTCGTCTTCCAGAACTTCTCCTTCTCGTCCTTCTCGAGCCTCGACGGCGACCGCTACATGGACGCCCTCTCCGAGTTCGTGAAGCAGGGCGGCGCGTTCCTCATGGTGGGCGGCGACAGCTCCCTGGGGGAGGTCGGCTACGGCGAGACGGCGCTGGCGGAGGTGCTGCCGACGGACGTGCCCACCCGCTCGTCCACCGCCACGACGTTCGCCCCGGTCCTCACCGAGACCGGGCGACGTCACCCGATCACGCGCCTCGACCGCGACTCCGCCGAGAACGACGCCCGCTGGCAGGGCTTGCCTCGGCTCCAGGGCTGGAACCCCCTCGGGGACCTCCAGGAGGGCGCCGTGCCCCTCTTCCGCGCGGGCCCCGCCGACTCCGACCCGCTCATCGCCGCCGCGCGCACGGTGGGGAAGGGGAGGACGCTCGTGGTGGCGACGGACACCACCTGGCGCTGGGGGCTCGGCGGCACCGCGGGCCCCGGGGCGGGCGAGGACCACTCGGAGTTCTGGCGCAACGCCGTCCGCTGGCTGGTCAAGGACGTGGAGCAGAAGCAGGTCCAGGTCCTCACGGACCGGGAGAATTACCGCCTCGGCGAGCCGATTCGGGTGCAGGTGCAGGTGCTCGGGGAGGACTACGCGCCGCGCCCCGGCACGGAGGTCGTGGGCACGCTCAACCGGCCCGGGGGCGGGGAGGCGACGGTCTTCCACGGCGTCACCGACGCGGACGGCCAGATGAGCGCCTCCGTGGCGGGGGATGTCGAGGGGACGCACGTGATCTCCGTGGACGTCGCCGCCATCGCCGCGCCGTTCGGGACGGCCGAGGTGCGGGTGTCCGTGAGCGACCGCGAGGGCGAGCTCGAGGACCCGGCGGTGCGTCCGGAGCTGATGGCCGCGGTGGCCGCCGCGACGGGCGGCGTGGTCCTCGAGGGCCCCGCTCCGGACCCGCGCGAGATGACCCGCCGCGACGAGGACGTGGAGGGCGCGCTCGACCGCACGATCGAGCCTCTCTGGGCCCGCCCGTGGATGCTCGGGCTGCTGATGCTGCCCCTCGGGATCGAGTGGGTCCTGCGCCGTCGGATGGGCCTCCGATGATGGTATAGATCCGCCTTCGCGACGGCCTCCCGTCGCACGAAGGAGGCCGATCGAGCCATGGCGTTGCGGGTGACCGGGGGCGGCCTCAAGGGGCGAAAGCTGGCGGCGCCGCGCGACGACGCGGTCCGGCCCACGTCCTCCCGCGTGCGGGAGTCCCTCTTCTCGATCCTCGGCGGGGCGTCGGACGCCGACGTCCTGGACCTCTTCGCGGGCGCCGGGACGCTCGGGATCGAGGCCGCCTCGCGGGGCGCCCGCCGGGTGGTCTTCGTGGAGGAGAACCCCGCCCACGTGAAGCTCCTGCGGCGCAACGTCGCCCTCCTGGAGGGGGTCGCCGAGTCCGATATCCTGCGCATGGACGCGCGCCGCGCCCCGGCCCGGCTGAACCGCCGCGGAGAGCGCTTCGACCTCGTGTTTCTGGACCCTCCCTACCGTCGCGGGCTCGCGCTCCAGACGCTGGAGGCGCTCGGCGAGGGCGAGGTGCTGGGGGACGAGGGCGTCGTGGTGGTCGAGTCGGCCACGGGCGACCCCCTGCCCGCGGACGTCGGCCCCCTGCGGCGCGACGACGAACGCCGTTACGGAAGCACGACCCTGTCCTTCTACCGAGGCGCTCCCGCGCCGAGTGAGCCCTCATGACCGAGCACCTCGGCCGCACCGCCATCTACCCGGGCAGCTTCGACCCCCTGACCATGGGGCACGTGAACATCGTGCATCGCGCCCTGGACCTCTTCGGGCACGTCGTGGTCGCGACGCTGCGCAACCCGAGCAAGCAGGGGATGTTCACCGTCGCCGAGCGCAGCGAGCTGATCCGCACGGTGTTCGCGGGCGTGCCCGGGGTGGAGGTCGACAACTTCGACGGGCTCCTCGTGGACTACGTGAGGCAGCGTGAGCGACCGGTGGTCGTCCGCGGCCTCCGCGCCGTTCAGGACTTCGAGTACGAGTTCCAGATGACCATGATGAACCGGCGGCTCGCGCCCGAGATCGACACCGTCTTCGTGATGACCGACGAGGACCACTTCTACATCGCCTCGCGCACCGTGAAGGAGGTCGCCGCCCTGGGCGGAGACATCACCGGGCTCGTGCCTCCCGAGGTGGAGGAAGCGATGTACAAGAAGCTGGCGGAGCGCGCGTGACCGCAGGGCCCTCGAAGCGAATCTCCGCCGTCCCCCCGTCCCCCACCTTCGCCATCAAGGCGCAGGCGCGGGCGCTGGCCGACGCCGGCCGCGACATCATCAACCTCTCCACCGGGGAGCCCGACGGGCTGCCTCCGGCCGCCGCGGTGGAGGCCGCCAAGGCGTCGTTGGAGGTCGGGGAGCACAAGTACACGCCGGTCGCGGGCCTGCCCGCGCTGCGCGAAGCGGTGGCGAGCTTCTATCGGACGCGCTGGTCCGTGCCGTGCGTGCCGGGGAACGTGCTGGTGACCCACGGCGGCAAGCAGGCGCTGATGAACGTCGCGCTCTCCGCGTTCGATCCCGGCGACCGCGTCATCGTCCTCACGCCCGCGTGGGTGACGTACGTCCCTCAGCTGCTCATCGCCGGCGTCGACCCGGTGGTGGTGCCCTGCGCGGCCGAAGACGGGTTCCTGCCGGACCCGGACCGCATCCGCGCGGCGGTGGACGACCGCACCCGCGGGATCATCGTCAACAGCCCGAACAACCCCACGGGCGCGGTGATTCCACCGGATCGCCTGCGCGCCATCGCGCAGCTGGCGGTCGAGCGGGATCTGCTGATCATCGCGGACGAGATCTACGACGAGCTGTACTACACGGACGAACCGCCCCAGTGCATCGCCGGGCTCGGCCCCGAGATCGCTGCACGGACGGTCATCATCAACGCCGTGAGCAAGACGTTCGCGATGACCGGCTGGCGCGTGGGGTGGATGGTCGCTCCCGAGGCCTTGGTGAAGGCCGCTTCGGTGGTCCAGGGCCACGCCACCTCGGGCGTCGCGTCCGTGTCGCAGCGGGCCGCCATCGGGGCGCTCAGCGTCGACCGGTCTTTCCTGGGTCCGATCCGCCGGGGGTTGGGGCGAAGGCGCGACATCCTCGCGGACGCGCTCGACGCCCTGGACGGCGTGAGCGTGGCGGTGCGCCCGGGCGGCGCCTTCTACCTGTTCCCGCGCGTGGACGGCCTCTTCGGGCGAAGGACCCCGGCGGGAGACGTGCTCACCACCGGGGCGGACGTCGCGAGCTGGTTCCTGCACGAAGCGGGCGTGGCCGCGGTGCCCGGCGAGGGGTTCGGGGAGCCGCGGTGCGTGCGGTTGGCCTATCCGGTGCGAAGCGAGATCCTCCGCGAGGCCGGCCGGCGGTTGGCCGCGGCCGTCGCCAAGCTCGAATAGAGGCCGGACTCAGGGCGACGGTCGAGGAATCGCGCCCGTGTCCTTGTAGTGCCGGTAGTCGCGCAGGATCTGCGCGTGGTCGAACGCCAAGTCGTCGGGGAGCGCGTCGAGCGCGAACTCCCGGACCTCCGCGGCGTCGTCCCCCGCCGCGACCGGCTCTCGACTGCGCCCGATGTAGACGACGGTCAGCGTGTGATGACGCGGGTCGCGGTCCGGGCGGCTGTAGACACCGAGGAGATCCGTGAGCAGCACCGAGACCCCGGTCTCCTCACGCACCTCACGGCGCGCGGCCGCCTCTGCGGACTCGCCGTAGTCGATGAACCCTCCCGGCAGCGCCCAGCCCAGGGGCTCGTTCGAGCGCCGGACGAGCAGCACGCGGCCGTCCCCCCGCTCGACGATTACGTCGACCGTTGGGAAGGGGTTTCGCGGACCGGTGGGTTCGGTCATGGGGTGACCCGTCGGGTCGGCTCCGGGCTCAGGCGTCCGAGCGGCGCGGCCGGGCCTTGCGCTTGCCGGACTTGCGACCGCGCTCGCGGATCTGCTTGACCGTCCAGCCTTCGCGCACCGCCTCGTCGGCGTCGATGCCGGCCTTGAGGATCTCTTCGGCCTTGAAGATGGACAGGCGGCCCGCCTCCACGGCGTCGCGCACCCTGGGGTGCTGGGCGACCCGGAGGTAGCGCTGCAGGGTGCGCTTGCGGCGACCGGTGATGTGCTCGATCTCGCGCAGGGCGACCTGGTCGTTGTGCAATCGCAGGGTGGACTGGAGGCGCTGGAGCGTGGACCCGGAGGTCGTGGGCTCGGACTTGGGCTGCAGGAGCCGCAGGCGCGCGCAGTCTTCGTCGGAGATGCCTCGCCAGACGACGGCGGGGACCTCACGCATGCGCAGCTGACGAGCCCCGGCGAGCCGACGGAAGCCGTCGATCACCTGGAAGCCGCCGTCGATCTCCCGCAGGACCACGGGGCGGCGCATGCCCTCCACGCGGATGCTGCGGACGAGCGCCTCGTCCGGGACCACGCTGCCGGACGCGAAGGTGCGGTCGCGCCAGTCGATGCGACTGACGGAGATCTCTTCGACGAGCTCCGTGGCCGCCCGGTCGGGGTCGAACCCCGGCGCGGGGCCGGGCTGGGAGCCCACGAGGTCCAGCAGGTTGCGCTGGCCGGTGGGCACGGAGAGGAGGGGACGCACCTGCGGGCGCGCGAGCTCGGGCTCCATGCGCAGGACGCCGTTCTCGAGATCCCAGCGCAGGCGCGCGCTCTGCTCGAGGCGGAACGGGAAGTCGCGCGGGAGCACGATGCGGTCCTGAGAACCCAGGCGCAGGCGCACGCCCGTGCGGATCAGCTCGAGGAACGGATGCGCGGTCTCGGGGAACCAGGTCTCGGCCTGGCTCGCGAGCTCCTCGAATCGCTCGTAGGTGGGCACGGGAAACGCGTACAGCCGGTCTCGGTGGGAGGACAGGACGATGTGGTCGCCCCGCTCGATGCCGTGACGGTGCAGGAACTCGGCCGGGATGCTGAGCCGACGTTCCTTGGCGATGAACTTCACGCGGCGGGTGAGCTTGCCCATGAGGCGCTCCGAAAGCCCCGTGAGTCAGGGGCTGTGGATGGTGTGGATGATGGCGGAGGGTCTGCGCCATCTACTGTCGCTTTCGACACTATCCATGGATGGTAATTCGTGTCAAGTGTAGGCCAAGTCCCGGCCCGGAAACAGCGTACGTGGGAATTCCAATCCTGTCCCCACCCAGCTGGAATTACTCGGGTATTTCGGTACATACCAACGCGTATGTATGTCTCGCAAGATCGCGCCAGTATTGGCGAAAAGGCGACGAGGTCCGTACGTAACTCGGGCGCTACACGCCCGGCGGGGGCGCGCTCCGCCTGTGGATAACTCTGGGGGTATGTGCATGCGGCCCGCATGCAACGAGATGCTCTAGGGGACGATGGCGGGGCGGGTCCGGATGGCGTCCAGGATGGTGCGGGCGCTGTGTCGGGGGTTGAACCCCAGCTCGTCTCGTAGCTTGGTGCCGTCCACCAGGCAGCTGAACCGCAGGAAGTCGATGGCGTGGGGCGGCAGCGAGGACAGCCCGAGTCGGAAGGCCACGCGGTCCATGAGCGAGAGGAGGGGGTGCGGGAGCGGCACGCGGCGGCGCCGAAGCTCGCGCAGGAGGATGGACAGCGGCAGCGGATCGGGGCCGGTGAGGTTGTAGATGCCTCGACCCGCCGTGCGCAGCGCCAGCCGAATCGCGTCCACCACGTCATCTTCATGGACCAGCTGCACCATGGGGTCGAAGCCCAGCGCGGTGAAGACCGGGTCGCGGTCGAGGTACCCGTGCAGCATCCCCTCGCGGATGCTCGGCCCCACGACGCTCACGGGCCGGAGCAGCTTCATCTCCACGTCGCGTTGTTCCCATAGGAACGAGCGGCACAGGTGGTCGTACTCGACCAGGTCCGCGAGCTCGGAGTACGCCGCGCCCAGCTTGATGGGCATCTCCTCGGTGATGAGGCTCGGGTTGTCCGCCCGCGCGCCGTACACGGTGGCCCGACTGAGCGCGACGATGCGCTTCGTCCCGTGGCGTTTGCACCACCCCAGGAGGCGCTCGGTGCCGAGGACGTTCACCTCGTGGCGACGGCTCTGGGCCACGCGCTGGTCCGAAACGAACGCGAGGTGCACCACCCCCCAGGGCTTCTCGGTGCGGAAGATGTCCTCCGCGCCACCCCGCCGCAGATCCACGCGATGGAAGATGAACCGCTCGGGGACGTCCAGGACCCAGTTGCGCTTGTCGAGCCCCACCACCGGGTGCTCGGTGTGCTCCAGCAGCCCGCGCAGGAAGGCGCGGCCGAGCCCCCCGCACACGCCGGTGACGAGGATGGGGCGGTCGGCCTCCGGGGCCTCCTTCGGCTCCTTGGTCTTCTTCGCGCGCGGGCTCACTTCGCGAAGACCCCCGCGCGCTCGCCCCGGCCCTTCTCGATCAGCGCGGCGAGGGCTTCCTTGACCTGCTCCACCCGGTCGGCGACCTGGGCGTCGGTGGCGTCGGCGCGGCCCGTGAAGCGCATCGGCTCGCCGAAGTTGAGGATGAACTTCGTGGGGAGCGGGGCGAAGGCGAGGGGGCCCAGCAGCGGGAGCGTCGCGGGCACGGGCAGGTACGGGGCGCCGACGGCGCGCGCGAGGGTCTTGAGGTCGGCGACGCTGGGGATCGACTCCTCGGACCCCACGACCCCGACGGGCACGATGGGCGTGTTCGTCTCCATCGCCAGCCGCATGAAGCCGAGCCCGAAGCGCTGCAGCTGGTACCGCTTCCAGATCGTCTTGCCCGAGCCGCGCACGCCCTCGGGGAACACGAGGACGGCCTCGTCGTTCTCGAGCAGCTTCCGGCAGTCGTCCCGGTTCCCGACGATCTGGCCGAGCCGCTGGAAGAGCGTGGACACGAACGGGAGGTTGGGGACCCAGCGCTCGACCATGGCGCGGACCACGCGCGGGGGATCGGCCTCGAGCAGGCACGCGGTCCCGATGACGATGCCGTCGAAGGGGAACTGGCCGCCGTGGTTGGCGATGAGCAGGACGCGGCCCGCGGGCACGTGCTCGATGCCGTGGGCCTCGGCGCGGAACCAGGTGCGGTAGAGCCAGCGCGTGGCCGCGGCGGTGCGGATCGCGGTCTCGGGGTTCATGCCCCACGCGTCGTACCCGTACTCGTTCACCTTGTTCGGGATGCGGTCGAGGATCGAGCGCAGCTCGTCGTCCACAGCGAGGGCGTCGTATCGGTCGATCAGTGCCACGGGAGGGGCAGGATAGTGGGCCTCGCTCGGGCTGTCGCCGGGGGTTCGAGTGGTACCATTCGGCGCCCTCGCACCGGAGTCCACGCGTGTCCGCCGCCGTCCAGACAATCGAGATCGACGCGCCCGTAGAGACGGTCTACGCCGTGATCGTGGACTACGGGCGCTACCCCGAGTTCCTCCCGGAGATCGAGAACGCGGAGGTCGTGCAGCGAGACGGCGACACCGTCGACGTGCAGTTCTCCCTGAACCTCATCAAGCGCCTCACGTACACCCTCCGCCTGGTCGGCGAGCCCGACCGCGGCGTGTCCTGGACGCTCGTGGAGGGGATGTTCCAGACGAACGACGGGGGGTGGAACCTCGAGGCCCTGGACGGCGGGCGCACGCGGGCGACCTACCGCATCGAGGTGGCCGTCGGCGTGTTCGTGCCGGGCTCGATCACGAAGCGCTTGGTGGGGTCCACGCTCCCGACCACGCTCGCCGCCTTCAAGGCCCGGGCCGAAGAGGCCCACGCGGCCGGTTAGAGCCGCGCGAGCAGGTCGTCGATCGCCTCGTTGATGAGGCCCGGCTGCTCGATGATCCCGGCGTGCGACGCGCCTTGGAGCCAGACCAACTCGCTGTCCGGCAGGGCTGCGTGCAGCTTCTCCGCGAGGTGCGGCGGGGTGAAGGCGTCGAACTCCCCGGCGATGACGACGGTGGGCACCTGCACCTGCGTGAGGATGTCGAGGCGGCTGTGTTCGCCGAGCACCTCGGCCATCTTGAAGAAGAAGGGGAAGCCCACGTCCACGAGGTGGCGTAGGTACTGCGAGAGGTCCTCTTCGTTGCAGCGGTCGGGGTCGACGAGCTTGAGCTTGCGGGCCGCGCGGTGGGCGATGGGCGTGCTCACGAGGAGCTTCCCGAAGGTGTCGAACGTCCTCGGCAGGCCCTGGCTCACGGCGATGATGAGATCGAAGAGCTGGCGGCTGAACGGGAGGTCGCTGAACGTGTCCAGGGGGTGGCCGTACGTGCCGAGCACGGAGACGAGCCCGCCCACGCGGTCGGGGGCGTGGCGGTACCGCTCGAGGATGACCTGACTGCCCATCGAGTGGCCCGCGAGGACCGGGGCCTCGAGGCCGAGGGCGTCGCACACGAACCCGAGGTCGAGGGCGTGGCGTCGGACGTCGAAGTCGTGGTGCTCGTCGGGCCCGGCCGACCGCCCGTGGCCCCGGTAGTCCCACACCACGACCCGCCGGTTCGGGGAGTGCCCCCGCACGACGTACTCCCAGAAGTGAGTGGAGACCCCGATCCCGTTGCAGCACACGATGGCGGGGTCGCCCTCGCCGATGCATCGGTAGAAGATCTCGAGCCCGTCGTCCGTCGTGGCGAAGCCTTGTTGCATGTGCAAAGGAATTTGCGCTGCGGACTTCACATGAACACCTGTTCAGGTAGGATCGAGGGGTGCCGGACATCCCCCGAAGACGCGACATCGACCGAATCCTGGAGGAACTCACGACCGGAAAGGGCGCGGACTGTATCACGCGCCATGTGACGTTCCCGGCCCGCGAAGCGCGCCTGGAAGAGTTCCCGGACTGGCTCGCTCCGAAGCTCGTCACCGCCCTCCAGGGCATCGGCATCGAGCAGCTCTATCGACACCAGCGCTTGGCCGTGGACGCGGTCCGTCGGGGCGAAGACGTGGTGGTCGTCACCCCCACGGCCTCGGGCAAGTCCCTCTGTTACAACCTCCCCGTCCTGCAGACGGTGCTCGAGGACCCTCGCGCCCGCGCCTTCTATCTGTTCCCCACGAAGGCCCTGAGCCAGGATCAGGTGGGGTCCCTCCAGTCCGTCATCGACCAGCTCGGCGTGCCGGTGCGCACGTTCACCTACGACGGGGACACGCCCGCGGACGCGCGCACGGCGGTCCGCACCCGCGGGCACGTCATCGTCACGAACCCGGACATGCTGCACGCCGGGATCCTCCCCAACCACCCCCGGTGGCGGAAGGTGCTCCAGGACCTCCGCTACATCGTCGTGGACGAGATGCACACGTACCGCGGGGTGTTCGGCAGCCACGTGAGCAACGTGATGCGCCGCCTCCTGCGCCTGTGTGAGTTCTACGGCTCACGCCCGCAGATCATCTGCAGCTCCGCCACCATCGCGAACCCCGACCAGCACGCCGAGCGCCTCCTGGGGCGTCCGGTCACGCTGGTCCCGGCGGAGGAGAACGGGGCGCCGTCGGGCCCCAAGGACTACCTCTTCGTGAACCCGCCGGTGGTGAACGAGGAGCTGGGCATCCGCAAGGGCGTGCTGAGCCAGGCGCGGAAGATGGCGGGGCCGTTCCTCGAGCAGAAGATCCCGACGATCTGCTTCACGGGCTCACGCCTGCACACCGAGATCCTGTCCCGGTACCTGCGGGAGCGGTTCTGCAAGCGCCCGGGCACGGGGGGCCTCGTGGCGAGCTACCGGGGCGGCTACCTGCCGGGCCTGCGTCGGAAGATCGAGGAGGGCCTGCGCGAGGGCGACATCTCCTGCGTGGTCTCCACGAACGCGCTGGAGCTCGGCATCGACATCGGTCGTCTGGACGTGGCGATCCTGGCGGGGTACCCGGGCTCGGTCGCGTCCACGTTCCAGCAAGGCGGGCGCGCGGGTCGCGGGGATCGTCGCTCCCTGGTGCTCCTCATCGCGCGCAACACGCCGCTGGACCAGTTCGTGATCCGGAACCCCGAGTACCTGTTCGATCGACCGCCCGAGCACGCGCGCATCGACCCGGACAACCTCATGGTGCTCATCGCCCACGTGAAGTGCGCGCTGTACGAGATGCCGTTCAAGGACGGCGAGGACTTCGGGGGCGAGGACCTGGGCGAGATGCTCGACTTCCTGGTGGAGGCGGGCGTCGCCCACAAGCTGGGGGACCAGTGGCACTGGCGGGAGGAGTCGTATCCCGCGGACGGCGTGAGCCTGCGCAGCGCGGACGCCGAGAACGTCGTGATCATCGACACGTCCGCCGGGGACCGGGTCATCGCGGAGACCGACCGGCTCAGCGCGCAGACCATCGTGCACGAGGGCGCCATCTACATGGTGGAGAGCCGCCCCTACCAGGTGGATCACCTCGACTGGGAGCAGCAGAAGGCCTACGTGCGGCAGGTGGACGTGGACCACTTCACCACCGCCATGTCGTACTCGAAGGTGCGGGTCCTCGACTGCTTCGAGCAGGAGGAGCGTGAGTCGGGGGGGCTCAAGGCTCACGGCGAGGTGCACGTCGCGCGGAAGACCGTCGGCTACAAGAAGATCAAGCTCTACACGTCGGACAACGTGGGGTACGGAGACGTGCATCTCCCGGACCTCGAGCTGCACACCATGGGGTGGTGGCTGTCGCTGCCGGGCGAGCCGCTCCGCGCGGCCGGGTACCGGGGGCTGGACGTCGTGGACGGCCTCTTGGGTCTGGGCTCGGCCCTCAAGTCTCTGGCCGCCCTCCACCTCATGTGCGACGTGCGGGACCTCGGGCTCTCGCTCGCCGACCCAGAGGATGCGTGGGTCGCGGGCCTGGAGCGCGGCGGGATGCGCACCGTGCGCGACCTCGGTCAGGACATCACGGGGCAGGGGAGTCCTCGCGCCGCGGACGCCCTGCAGCTCCAGCGGCCCACGATCTTCCTGTACGACAACATGCCCGGCGGGGTCGGCTTCTCGGAGCAGATCTTCGCACTCACGGACGTGCTGTTGAAGGCGGCGCGCGACCTGATCGTCGGGTGCGACTGCGCGAGCGGGTGCCCGTCGTGCGTGGGGCCCATCGGCGAGGTGGAGCAGGGGGCCCGACTGGCCGCCATCGACTTGGCGGACTGGCTGAGCGGTCGCATCCCGCGCCCCCGGGGCCCCGAGTCGGCCGAAGAGGTCTACGGGATGCAGGGGCTCCCCCAAGCGCGTGAGCTGCGTGAGTCGCACCGTGAGTCGATGACTGCGGGGCCGTCGGCTCCGCCGGCGTGAGTCGTGGCGAGCCTTCGTGACCGGCTGAAGAGGCAGCTCGGGACCTCGGTCTCCGGCAGCCCGCCGGCGGAGACTCCGCCCGACGATCCGTCCCCCGTGGAGGCGGCCCCCGCCAGTCGCCCGATCCCGCCCCCGCCGTCCGTGAAGGATCGGCTGCGTCGTCTGCACCGCGGCAGCGGGCACCGACGCTGGAACTTCGGGCCGGCGCCCGAGACCCCCCGGGCGGGCGAAGGGCTGCACCACGGGTACGGCAACCCCCGGGCGTCCGTCCCCGGTGACCGAGAGCCGACCGCGGCCGCGCCCGTGCCGCGGCGGGTGGTGGAGACCGACTACGGCGGGTACATCCACGGCCGCGTCGAGCTCCCGCCGGACCACGGTCACGGCGACCTCACGCTCGCGAGCGCTCTCCAGGTGGACGGCGCGGGGGCCGTCCTGGTGGGGGGCGACTCGAACCTCGTCGACTTCGACCCCACGCGGGCGCTGTACTTCGATCTCGAGACCACCGGCCTGCCGGGCGGGGGCGCGAAGATCGACTTCGACCAAGACGCCGGGCCGACCCTCGCCATCCTCATCGGAGCCGTGCGCGTGCGCCCGGACGGCGGGGCGATCGTCGACCAGATCCTCATGCGCGACGCGCGCGATGAGTACGCCGCGCTGCACGCGTTCGAGCAGCTGCTGGACGGGATCGACACCCTGGTCTCGTTCAACGGCAAGTCCTTCGACCGTCACGTCCTCGCGGACCGCTTCGCGATGCAGCGCCTGGACGGGGAGCGGCTGCGCGAGATGCCGCACCTGGACCTGATCCACCCCGCCCGGCGGCTCTACCGGCGGGCTATGGACTCGTGCACGCTCAAGGCGATCGAGGAGGCGCACCTGGGCGTCTTCCGGTCCGAGGACATCCCCGGCTCGGAGGTCCCGCGACGTTGGCGTTCGTTCGCCCGGTCCGGCGACGACCGGCGCGTGGAGGCCGTGCTCGACCACAACACGATCGACCTGCTCACGCTGCTCACGCTGTCCGCTCACCTCGTGCGCTGCGTCCGCGCGCCGGGGGCCCGGCTCCTGCACCCGTCGTCGCTCGCCGCCGCGGGCAAGCTGCTGCTCGAGCGGGGCGACGAAGACCGCGGCGAGGCGCTGCTGCGACGGCTCTCGGAGGGAGCGGCGGACGACGCCGAGCCCGTCGTCTACGGGTGCCTGCACCTGCTCGCCGAGCACCTGCGACGCACGGAGCGGTACGACGAGGCGGTGTCGCTGTGGCGACGCATGCGGCGGGTCGCGGGGCTCTCGGACCTCCGTCCGTGGACAGCCGAGGCCATCGCCCTGGAGCACCGGCTCGACCGGGTGCCCGACGCGGTCGCGCTGGTGGAGCGCCTGCTCGAGGACGCCGGGGACGCGGGCAAGCTCTGGCACGCCGAGATCCGCGAGTTCGAGCACCGCCTCGCCCGGCTGCGGAAGAAGTCGGCCCGGGGGTCAGCGGGGGAGGGCGCGCTCGCCGCCGAGGGCGCGTAGGACGTCGTCTCGGTCGGGATCGTCGGGTCCGTCGAAGCGCAGGCGGTTGGGCCGCTCGTGGCCGCACCGCCGACACCGCTGGAGTACGGCGGAGACGCCCCCCGCCGTCGACCAGCTCACCGGATCCATGACGCCCTCGCAGCGCGCCTCCCTGTCCCCGGGCACGTCGCCGTCCACGTGCTTGCTCCGCAGGCAGCGCGGGCAGTGATTGCGGATCCCGCCCCCGACGGCGGGTCGCACGTCGTGGCCGCAGTGATCGCACACGAACCCCTCGTTCCGTCGGATCGGGTTGCTGCGCCGGCGGGCCTCGCCTTCGCGCCCCGCCGCCTTGCGCAGGAGCCGCTCGACGCCCTTCACGCCGGGGGAGGGATCGACGCCCGCGAGCTCCGCCAAGGTGTCCACGACGGCGTGGCCCACCAGCGCCGTCGCCACGCCCCGACGCGCCGCCTTGGATCCGTCCGCGAGCTCCAGCAGGTTCGCGAGGAGCCGGTCGGAGGACAGGTCCGGGTCCCCGAGCGCGTCCCGGGCGGCGGCCCACGCGCCGCGATCGGCACCCTTCCCGGGTCCGCTCACTTCCACCACCCGGGGCCCTTGAACTCGCCCGCCGCGTATTGCGGAGGCGCGGGCGCCGGGGCCTCGCCTTCGCGGTGGACGCCGTACAGGATCCACCCGTACTCGTCTTCGCGATCCAGCGGAACGGCCACCGCGTCGCCCAGGGTCACCGCGACGCCCTCGGCGAGGCTCGGGAGGATGACGCTCGCCTCGGTCCAGCCCTCGCGGAACCACCACACGTAGCGGATGTTCCGCCGCAGGAGGAAGTCGCCCACGACCTCGGGAGGAGCGTCGCGGAGGTGCGCCGGCAGCTTCGAGAAGGCGTACACGTCGACCGCGGGGTCGGACACACGCGTGAGCCAGACCTCGGGGATCGCGGAGGTGAGGACGCCGGTGCCGGGGGGCGCGTGCTCCTCGACCCAGCGCGAGTGCTCGAGCTGGGGGCGGTACCAGCGCTCGCTGCGGTCCATCTGGTAGCGGGTCTCCGCCGCGAACGTCGGGACGACGGACAGGAGGGCGACCGCCCAGGCCACCCACGTCGTCCCCCGGGGGGCCCCGTCGAGCTTCCCGGCCACCACCGCCCACCCGACGCCCGCGAGGATCCCCAGCAGGGGGACGACGGGCTGCAGGCGGGCCCAGAACAGGTTGTGGTTCGGGTCGTAGGACGCGAGGAAGCCCATGCCCGTCCACGCCCCGACCACCAGGAACGCCCACAGGAGCACGGTGCGGCCGCCCGGTCGCGCGACCCCCGCCAAGGCCCCCCAGGCGCCGACGCCGGCCAGGACGATCCAGGTCCAGCCGAGCTTGCGCGGGACCAGCCAGGTCGTGAGGGCCCAGGTGCGATCGATCGCGTCCCTCAGCTCGAAGTCGCTCTCCACGTTGAGCCGGACCGGCGCGGTGACGAAGAAGCCCTCGTCGAACACGGACGTGACGTACAGCTGCCAGAGCGCGCCGAGGCCCACCAGGAACGCCAGGGGGACCAGGATCGCCCGCCAGCCCCGGCCGCGGTCGAGGATCGGGGACAGGAGCGACGGCAGGGGATCGTTGAACCAGGCGACGGGGTGGACCATCGCCCCCAGCCCCGCGGCCCCGTAGGACACCGCGGATCGCCCCCAGACCATGGCGGCCACGGCCACCGCCGTGAGGGCGCCGTACACGGGGTAGCGCAGCGTGGAGGCGCCCTCGAGCGCGATGTCGGGCTGGAACACGAGCCACGCGCCGACGAGCCAGCTCGCGGACGGCCCGGCGAGCTTGCGAGTGACCATCGTCGCGGCCAGCACGCCGACGACCGCGAAGGCGATCGTCATGGCCAAGGCGGACGCGCGGGGATCCTCGACCAGGAGGCGCACGGCGCCCGCCATGGAGTAGTAGCCGGGGCCGTAGGCGGGGTTGAACCAGGTGAACCCGGAGTCCATGACCTCGCGCACGTTCTTCAGGTTTCCGTAGTCGGACTCTTCCCAGCCGAAGTAGCGCCACGAGAGCCAGACCCGGTAGGTGAGGGCGGCGGCCCCGACCGACACTGCTTGGAACACGGCCTGCTTCGTCGCTCGCTGCACGGCGCGATCGTAGTCCACGGGGCCGGCTGCCGCCGGCGTCTCCGAGTTGCTTGACCGAGCCGCATCAGGACTTACCCTGCGGCGATGTCCGCGCGTCCCTCGCTCCCCCGTCGCGCCCTGCGGCGTCTGCTGCGCCCGCTGCTGGCCCCTCTCGTGGCGCGCAAGGCGGCGGAGCTCCAAGCCGAGACCGACGGTCTGCGTGTGCAGGTGCAGGAGCTGGAGTCCAAGATGGGTCGCCTGGTGGGAGAGCTCGAGCGCCTGACCGACCTGCTCGCCGAAGAAGGGGGAGGGGAGTGACCGATCGCCCGGCCCTCCTGCCGCCGCCCGGGGGCACCGCCGTCGTCGCCGTCTCCGGGGGCCTCGACTCGACCGTGCTGGCGCGGACGTGGGCGCCGCTGCTCGCGCGTTGGGGCTGCCGCGCGGTCCTCGCGCACGTCGATCACGAGCTCCGCGGGGACGACTCGGACGCCGACCGCGCGTTCGTCGTCGCCCTCGCCGAAGAGCTCGGCCTGCCCCTGCGGGTGGCGTCGCTGCCGCCGGACGCCGACGCCGTGGACGCGGTGGGCCTCGAGGCTGCCCTGCGCGCCTCCCGCCGCGCGTTCCTGCGCACGGTCGCGGCCCAGCACGGGGCCACGCACGTGTACCTGGGCCACCACCGCGACGACCAGATCGAGACGGTCGTGCTCCGCTTGATGCAGGGCGCCCCCGCCGATCGGGTGACGGGCATGCGCGCGCTCCAGGGCCCGTTCGCCCGTCCCCTCCTCACGGTCCCCCGCGCCCGCCTGCGAGCCCTCGCCGAGGAGCACGGCTGGGCCTGGCGGGAGGACGCGTCGAACCGGGACGAGTCCCACCCGCGCAACCGGATCCGGCACACCGTGCTCCCCGCCCTGCGCGCCGAGGACCCGCGGTTCGACGAGGCGCTCCTGCTCGCCGCCGCCGAGGCCGAAGAGCGTCGAGGCGCGCGGGACGTCGAGGTGGAGGCGCTGGCTCCCCGCGCCGTGGTCCGCGCCGTGGACGGCGCCGCCCGGATCCGCCCCGACGTCCTCCGCGCCGCCCCGCCCGACGTGGCCCTCGCGCTGCTTCAGCGGATCTGCGACCCCGGCGATCTGCCCCGCCGCCCCCCGAATCGAGCGGCCCTGTCCGCCTTGATCGAGCTGCCCCCGGGCCGCTCCCGTCGCCTCGATCTCGGGGGAGGGTGGACCGCGCGCCTGGAGCGGGACGAGCTCCGACTGCTCCGCGACGCCCCGCTGAGCCTGGAGTCGGCGGCCCCGACGGAGCGGCTCTGGACCGAGGACGCGACGTCCTGGCCGGGCGGCTGGCGCTTCCGCCGACGGCTGCTCTCCCCGGAGGAGGCGCGGGACCTCGTGGCCGACCCCGGCGCGGGTCGACTCTTCGCCCTCTTCGACGCCGACGCGCTCGCACGACCGCTGTCGGTCGTGGCCGCCCCGGACGACCGCCGCCTCCGCCCGTACGGGCTCGACGGATCGGCTACGGTGCGGCGCTTGCTCGCGGAGGCAGGGGTCCCCCGCTCCCGTCGCGCCGCCCATCCGGCGATCGTCGACGGCGACGGGAACGTCCTCTGGCTGCCGGGGGTCCGAGCGGCCCACGTCGCGCCCCTCGACAGAGGGTCCCGGCAGGCCCTATTGCTCTATACTGAACAGTCCCCCGACGTGAACCGTGGGACCTCGCCGACCGGACGCCATGCAGAAACCGCATAAGACCTTCGCCTTCTGGCTCTTCCTCGCGCTGCTGTTCCTGCTGCTGCTCGCGGTGGTGCGCGGCCAAGGCGCGAACAAGGCCCAGCACATCGCCTTCGGTCAGTTCATCACCGAGGTGGAGGAGGGCAACGTCGACGGCGAGAGCCTCACGGTCACGGGCAAGGAGGAGATCTCCGGCGAGCTCCTGAACGGGCAGCTGTTCACCACCCGCGGCCCCGTCACCGAGGAGTACTACGCGGGCATCCTTCGCGAGAAGGGGCTCGTCCCCAACTTCGTCGAGGGGAACGACAAGAGCTGGGGCACGACGGCCCTGCAGTGGATGCCGCTGCTGCTCATCGTCCTGATCTTCATCTTCGTCATGCGGCAGCTCCAGTCGGGCGGCGGCAAGGCCATGCAGTTCGGCAAGTCGCGCGCGAAGCTCCTCAGCGACGAGGGCAAGCAGGTCACGTTCAGCGACGTCGCGGGCGTCGAGGAGGCGAAGGAGGAGCTCGCCGAGATCGTGCACTTCCTCAAGTCGCCCAAGAAGGTCACCCGCCTCGGCGGCCGCATCCCCAAGGGCGTCCTGCTCATGGGTCCCCCGGGCACCGGCAAGACCTTGCTGGCGCGCGCCATCGCGGGCGAGGCGGGCGTGCCCTTCTTCGCGATCTCCGGCTCGGACTTCGTGGAGATGTTCGTGGGCGTCGGCGCCTCCCGCGTGCGCGACCTGTTCGAGCAGGGCAAGAAGAACGCCCCCTGCATCATCTTCATCGACGAGATCGACGCCGTCGGTCGGCACCGCGGCGCAGGCCTCGGCGGCGGGCACGACGAGCGCGAGCAGACGCTCAACCAGCTCCTCGTGGAGATGGACGGCTTCGAAGGCAACGAGGGCGTGATCCTCATCGCCGCCACGAACCGGCCCGACGTCCTCGACCCCGCGCTCCTGCGCCCGGGCCGCTTCGATCGGCGGGTGATCGTGCCGCGCCCCGACATCCGCGGGCGCGAGAAGATCCTCGCCATCCACAGCAAGTCGCTGCCCCTGGCGGACGACGCCGACCTCGAGGTCCTCGCCAAGGGCACCCCGGGGTTCACCGGCGCGGACCTCGCCAACATGATGAACGAGGCCGCCCTGCTCGCCGCGCGCACCGACAAGGACAGCGTGACGATGGTCGACCTCGAGGCCGCCAAGGACAAGGTGATGATGGGCTCCGAGCGGCGCTCGATGGTCATCTCCGACCACGAGAAGCGCACCACCGCCTACCACGAGGCGGGGCACGCCCTGGTGGCCGCCCTGCTGCCGGACGCGGACCCGATCCACCGCGTCACGATCATCCCCCGCGGGCAGGCTCTGGGGCTCACCCAGCAGCTCCCCAGCGAGGAGAAGTTCACCCGAAACAAGGCGGACCTCCTCAACAACATCGCCATCCTCATGGGCGGCCGCGCGGCCGAGGAGATCGCCCTGGACCAGGTCACGACCGGCGCCGGGAACGACATCGAGCGCGCCACCGAGCTGGCTCGGAAGATGGTGTGCGAGTGGGGCATGTCCGAGATGGGCCCGCTGGCCTTCGGCAAGAAGCAGGAGCAGATCTTCCTGGGGCGTGAGTTCGCCCAGCACCAGGACTTCAGCGAGCAGACGGCGCGGGACATCGACAGCGAGGTCAAGCGCATCGTCACCGGCGGCTACGCGAAGGCGATGGACATCCTCAAGGGGAACCTCGCCGCGCTGCACGACCTGAGCACCGCCCTGCTCGAGCGGGAGACGATCACCGGGGACGAGGTCCGCCGCGTGGTGCAGTCCTACCTCGGCGTCGGCGGCGGTCCGACCAGCCCCGCGCCCGCCTAGCACCCCTCTCGACAAACGTGCTCCCGTCGGTCGCTCGTTTCTCGCAGGGGGCCCCGCGGTACCCCGGATGACTCCACTCCGCTCCGCTCCGTTGCGCGCGCTTGGGGCGCTTGCTTCCCTGCTTCGGGAGGGCTCGAGGTGAGGCTCTCATGGCGAGGGGGCGGCCTCCTCGGGGGGCCCACGATCATGGGGATCCTGAACGTCACCCCGGACTCGTTCTTCGACGGGGGTCGGTACGTGGACGTGGACGCCGCGGTCGCCCACGCGTGGTCGATGGCGCTGTCCGGGGCCGGGATCCTCGACGTCGGGGCCGAGAGCACCCGTCCGGGCTCCGAGGGCGTCTCCCCCGAGGCGCAGATCGATCGCCTGCTGCCGTTGCTGAAGGCGCTCGCCGATCCCGACGGGCCCCGGGGCCCGTTCCCGCTGCCCATCTCCGTGGACACGACCTCCGGGGCCGTCGCGGCGGCCGCCCTGGCCGCGGGCGCCTGCATCGTCAACGACGTCACCGGCGGGCGCTCCGATCCCACCCTCCTGGAGGCCGCAGCGGACGCGGGGGCGGCGGTCGTCCTCATGCACATGCGCGGGACGCCCCGGGACATGCAGACCCGAACCGACTATGACGACCTCATGAGCGAGGTCGGCGACGCGCTGGAGGCGTGCTGCGCGGCGGCCACGGCGGCGGGCATCCCCCCCGAGCACCAAGCGGTCGACCCCGGCGTCGGCTTCTCAAAGACGCCGGAGGGGTGCGTGGAGCTCATCGGGAGGCTGGGGGAGCTGGCTCGGCTGGGCCGCCCGATCCTCCTGGGCGCCTCGCGCAAGTCCTTCCTGGGCCGCCGGTTCGGCCTGGAGGGGGACGATCGCCTGCACGGATCGGTCGCGGCGGCCGTCCTGGGCGTCGTCCACGGGGCCGACATCCTCCGGGTGCACGACGTCGCGGAGACGGCCGCCGCCGTCCAAGTCGCGTGCGGGGTGCTGGAGTACGCCCCGCGGGTTGGGAACGCCTCGCGCCCGGGCTAACCTCTGTGCGTGCGCGAGCTGCTGGACACGCTGCGATGGGCGGACGCGCTCGACATCTTCGTCGTCGCCTACATCATCTACCGGGCGCTGCTCCTCATCCGGGGCACCCGCGCGGTCCAGGTGCTGGTGGGGCTCGCCGCGGTCGTCGCGCTCTTCTCCGTCGCCCGCCTCCTCGAACTCCACACCGTGTCGTGGATGCTCGAGGAGTTCTCGCTGTACCTCGCGTTGGCCGTCATCGTGCTGTTCCAGGAGGACATCCGCCGGGCGCTGGCGGGGGTCGGCAACCCGCTGTTCGGGAGAGGGTCGGCGCACGACGAGATCGGGGCGGTGCACCGCATCGGTCGCGCCTGCTTCCGGCTCGCGGACCAGGGGCACGGGGCCTTGGTGGTGCTCGAGCGGGCCGCCGCCCTGGAGGAGCTGCGTCGCGAGTCGATCGCCCTGGACGCCACCCTGACGGTCGAGCTGCTCGTCGCGATCTTCCAGCCGTCGACCCCCATCCACGACGGCGCCGTCGTCGTGCGCGGCGACCGCGTCTGGATCGCCGGGGCCTTCCTGCCGCTGACCAAGCGCGAGGACCTGCCCCGCTACCTCGGGACCCGCCACCGCGCCGCCCTGGGCCAGACCGAGATCACCGACTGCATGGTGTTCACCGTCTCGGAGGAGCGTCGCGCCGTCACCATCGCCTTCCGCGGAGAGCTCCACCCCGTCGACTCGCCCGACGAGCTGCGCCTGGAGGTCCAGCGCCTGCTCTCCCTCGATGAGCAGCAGCAGGAAGAGGCCACCGCCACGAGCATCCTCCAGACGGCCACCGCCACGTTGACGCCGGTGATGAGCCAGACGGTCCCGACCGTGTCGGACAGCGGCGACGAGGAGCCGGACGAATGAGCTCCCTGGGCGACAACCTGCTCTTCAAGGTCGTCTCGCTCGCGCTGGCGGTCGTGGCGTGGTTCGCGGTCCAGGGGGAGCGGACCTACAAGAGCGCGGTGGAGACGCCCGTGGAGTACGTGCTCCCGCCCGAGCTGATCCTCGTCGCGGATCAGCCGCCCCCCGAGCGGGTGGTCATCGTGGCGTCGGGCACGCGGGCCGGGCTGAACAAGCTGCGTCGCGCCTCCCTGCGCTACCTCGTGGACCTCGAGAGCGTGGGGCCCGGGCGCGTCGTGCACAGCTTCCGCGCGCCCCCCGAGGGGCTCCCCCAGGACGTGTCGATCGCGACGGTGTCTCCGGCGGAGATCGAGCTCGTGTTCGACGAGCGCATGACCGACACCTTCCCCGTCCAGCTGCGCACCACCGGCGAGCTGCCCACCGGCTTCGTGCAGACCGAGGTGACGATCGCGCCCGACCGGGTGCGCCTGGTCGGGGCCAAGTCCGAGCTGTCGGTGCTGGAGCAGGTGCGCACGTCCCCGTTCCCCCTGGCCGGCCGCAAGGAGGACTTCGAGGGGGAGTGGGGCCTGGACCTCCGTCGGCTGCACGTGCTCCCCGAGACCGCCCGCGCCATCCGCCTCACCTACCGGCTCACGGAGGCGATCGCGCCGCGTTCGCTGGGCGACGTGCCCATCGGGGTGGACGAATCCCTCGAGGGCATCGTCGTGGACCCGGGTTCGTGCCAGGTGGAGCTGGAGGGCCCGGTCCCGGTGCTCGACGCGATCGCGCGTCGGGGGCTCGAGGCCCGCTTGGTCGGGGCCGTGGACGAGGACGCTTGGCGGGCGGACGCGACCCAACGCGTCGGCTGGACCACCGCGGCCCCCGAGGAGGGCGCGGCGGTGCTCGTGCAGGTGCTGCACCCCCGCGCCGACGAGGTGAAGATCCGGGCGGTGGAGCCTCGACGGTTCACGATCAGGCGGCAGGCGCCCGCCCCGGAAGAGGACGCGACCCCGGCGGACCCGCCGAAGGAGGACTGATGGGCATGTTCGGGACGGACGGGGTGCGCGGGCGCGCCGGGATCGGACCGCTGTCGGCGGCCGGAGCGCTGCGGCTCGCGGCGGCGTTCACGGACGCCCTCGGGGAGGGGCCTCACACCGTCGCGGTGGCCCGGGACACCCGCGCGTCGGGGCCGCTGATCGCCTCGGCGGTGGCCGCGGGGGTCGCGTCCCGCGGGGGGAACGTCCTGGACCTGGGGGTGCTCCCCACGCCCGGCTTGTCCTGGTTCGTCGCCCATCGGCCGGACATCACCGCGGGCCTGATGATCACCGCCAGCCACAACCCGTGGCACGACAACGGCGTGAAGCTGTTCGGCGCGGACGGGGGGAAGGTCGACGACGCCGTGCAGGCGGACTGCGCGGCGCGGTACGAGGCGGCCGCGGGCGACGACGCCGGGGACCCGGGCAGCATCGGGACCGCCGCCGAGGAGGCCCGCGCGGCCTACCTTGCGGATCTGGTGGCCTCGGCGCCGGCGGACGCGCTCGCGGGGCGCGCGATCGTGGCGGACTCGGCGTCCGGGGCGGGGGAGGGGCTGCTGGAGCAGCTCCTGGAGGCGCTGGGGGCGCGCGTCGTGTCGTTCGCGCCACCGTCGGACGGGAGAAACATCAACCGCGGCGTGGGGGCGGTCCACCCCGAAGCCCTCGCGGCCCGCGTGACCGCCGAGGGGGCCTGGGCGGGCGTCGCGCTCGACGGAGACGGCGACCGGATCATGCTCGTCGACGAGGCCGGGGCCGTTCACGACGGGGACGCGATCCTGGGTCTGCTCGCCGAGCAGGAGCACCGGAGCCGCCCCGGCGGCCTCCCCGCGGGCATCGTGGTGGGCAGCGTCATGTCCAACGGCGGGCTCGCGGTGTGGCTCACGCAGCTGGGCCTGGGGCTGATCCGCGCCCCCGTCGGGGACCGCCACATCGCCGCCGCGATGAAGGAGCGAGGCGCCGTCCTCGGAGGCGAGACCTCCGGCCACGTCCTCACCCCCGAGGAGTGCCCCACGGGCGACGGCCTCCGCGTGGCCGTGCGCATCCTCGCCGGCGCCGCGGCCACCGGCAGCTCGCTGTCGTCCTTGCTCGGGCGCATCCCGCGCTTCCCGGTGGCCAACCGCAAGGTCGCCGCCGGAGACAAGCCCCCGTTGGAGACGCTGGCCTCGTTCCAATCGACGCTCGCCGAGGCCGACGAAGCCTTGGGCGCCGTGGGTGGCCGGCGGCTCGTGAGGTACTCCGGGACGGAGCCCGTGTTGCGCATCCTCGTGGAGGGGCCGCGCCGCGAGCTCGTCGACTCGTGGGCGGATCGGCTGGCCGCGTCCGCTCAAGAAGCTCTGGCTTGACGCGTAGATGCCGACGACAGTGAAAGTGAAACTTCAGAGGTGAGGCTCTCCGCCCAGCCGCCGAAGGTCCTCCTGACCGCCGAGGCCATGGCCTCGCTGGATCGCCACACCATCGACGTGCTCGGCGTCCCCGGCGCGGTGCTGATGGAGTCGGCGGCGTGGGCCTGCGTGGAAGAGATCCTGGAGCGCTGGTCCGAGCACCTGGGGCGTGGCGTGGCGGTCGCGTGCGGTCCCGGGAACAACGGGGCCGACGGCCTCGCGATCGCGCGGCGCCTCCACATCCTCGGGGTGCCCGTCGAGGCCGTGCTCCTCGCGCGCGGGGACGACCTCGAGGGCGACGCGGCCCTCCAGGCGCGGCTGGCGGCGTCCCTCGGGGTGGCCGTCCGCGAGGCGCCGGATCCCCAACCCCTGGGGTTCGCCGCCCGTAGCTGGCCCGAGCGCGGCGTGCTCGTGGACGCGATCTTCGGCACGGGGCTGGCCCGGGAGGTCAAGGGCGTCCACCGCGCCGCCGTCGACGCCATCCACCAGGCTCGGGCCGCGGGCGCGAGGGTGCTCTCGGTGGACATCCCGAGCGGCGTGCACGGCACCACGGGGCAGGTGATGGGGACGGCGGTCGAGGCCGATCTCTGCGTGACCTTCGCGGCCATGAAGACGGGCCACTTCACCGCCCCGGGGCGCGACCTGCGGGGCACGCTCGTGGTCGCGGACATCGGCATCCCGGTGGACATCGACCGCCTGGACGACTCGCAGATGCTGGAGCTGCTGAGCCCCGAGGTGCTTCGCCAGGCGGTGCCGCCGGGCCCGCTGGCGGCCCACAAGGGGACCTTCGGCCACGCGCTCGTGGTCGCCGGAGGGCCGGGCAAGTACGGCGCCGCGAAGCTGTGCTCGGAGGCGGTGCTGCGCGCCGGCGCGGGGTTGGTGACGCTCGCGGTCCCCGACTCGGTGGGGCGCGACGAGCTCGCCGGGCTGGCCCACGAGGTCATGATCCATCGGGTCCCCGGCGAACCGTCGGGCGCCTTCGGGAAGGGCTCGGCGCCGGAGCTGCTGCAAGCCCTCCAGGGCAAGACGGCCCTCGCCGTGGGTCCCGGGCTGGGGACGCACCGCGAGACCATTCACGTCGCCCGGCGGCTGTTCAAGGAGGCCGCCGTGCCCGCCGTGTTCGACGCCGACGGCCTCAACGCCCTGGCGCTGGGGGGCGTGCCCTCGGGGCCGCCCGCGGGCCCCCGCGTCATCACCCCGCACCCCGGCGAGGCGGGCCGGCTCGCGTCGATGCCCACGGCGGCGGTCCAGAGCTCTCGCCTGGAGATCGCCCGCGCGCTGGTCCACAAGCTGTCCGCGGTGGTCGCCCTCAAGGGCTCGTCGACGGTCGTCGCGGAGCCCGGCGGGGCGGCGGGCCTGAACCCGACCGGCAACCCGGGCATGGCCACGGCGGGCACCGGCGACGTGCTCACGGGGGTCGTCGCGGGCCTGCTCGCGCGCGGGGTGGACCCCGGGACGGCGACCCGCGCCGCGGTCGTGTGGCACGGCATGGCCGGGGACCTGGCCGCCGAGGCGGTGGGGCTCCCGTCGATCACGGCGGGCGACGTGCTCGCGCACCTGGGTCGGGCCTGGCGCGTCGCGGGCGAGCGGCGCTTCCTCCCCCGCTGCGCGTTCCGACCGGACCGTCGTGGCTGACGCGCGCGCCGCCTTCCTCCGCGATCCCGACGCGACCCGACTGCTGGGTCGCGTGCTCGGCGGCGCCGTCTCGGCGGGCGACGTCATCGCGCTGGTCGGTCCCCTCGGCGCGGGCAAGACGACGCTCGTACAAGGGATCGGCGAGGCCGTGGGCGTGCCGCCGCACGTGGCCGTCAACAGCCCGACGTTCGCGGTCTGCGCCGAGTACCCGAGCGACCCCGGCCTCCTCCACGTGGACCTCTACCGCCTCGAGTCCGCCGACGAGGCGGAGCAGATCGGCCTGCCCGAGCGGCTGGGCGACCCCGACACCCTCGCCGTCGTCGAGTGGGCCGACAAGATCCCGGAAATTCTGCCCCCTCACACGCTCTGGATCCGTCTGGAAGAGCAGGGGACCGGGCGACGCGTCCTCCTGTGGGAGGGGGACGGCGGCGACGTGTCCTGGGCGGCGGACATCGAACTCCCGTCCGCCGAGGGAGTCGAGCCATGGACCGCCACGCCGACGCCGACGCTCGCGGCCTCGCCGCCCTCGCCGTCCTCCTCCTGATCTCCCTCGCGCCGGGGGCGAGGCCCGATCCGCCGTCGGTGGAGACGCCCGAGGCGCTGCTCGCCGCCCTGCCCGGCGACGTGCCCCCGCGACGTCGGGTCGCTCTGGGTCTGCCCGTGCCCTGCGGCACCACCGATCCCCGGGTCTTCGAGGCGCTCCCCGGGGTCGGTCCGGCCCGCGGACGCGCGTTGGCGGAGGCCGCGCGCGCAGGCGCCCTCCGAGGCCCCGAGGACCTGTTGCGGATCCCCGGTTTCGGGTCAAAGATGGCGGCCCGGATCGCGCCCCGACTCGGGGCGTGCCCCCCGGCTTCGGAGTCCCCATGACCAGCATCTACATGGATCACAACGCCACCACCTCCGTGCGAGCCGAGGTGATGCGAGCGATGTGGCGCTACTACGAGACCGAGTGGGGCAACGCCTCCTCGATCCACTGGGCGGGTCGGGCCCCGGCGGCCGCGATCGACGACGCGCGAGACGCCGTGGCGGGGCTCATCGGCGCGCGCCCCCGCGACCTCTTCTTCACGAGCGGCGGCACCGAGGCGGACAACACCGCCCTGCACGGGATCCTGTGGGCGCATCGGGACAAGGGCCGCCACATCATCACCAGCGGCATCGAGCACAAGGCCATCCTCGACATGGTCAAGTACCTCGAGAAGGCTCACGACTGCGAGGTCACGCTCCTGGGCGTCGACTCCTTCGGCCGCCACGACCTGGACGAGCTGCGGGACGCCATCCGGGAGGACACGATCCTCGTCTCGGTGATGCTCGCGAACAACGAGATCGGCAACCTGAACCCCGTCGCCGAGATGGCCGAGATCGCCCATGAGCGGGGCGTGCTCTTCCACACCGACGCGGTCAACGCGCTCGGGAAGCACCGCATCGACGTGAAGAGCCTCGGGGTGGACCTGATGTCGATCTCGTCCCACAAGATCTATGGACCGAAGGGCGTGGGGGCGCTGTGGGTGAAGCGCAAGACGCCCTTCCAGCCGATGATCCTCGGCGGCGGGCAGGAGCGGGGGCGGCGCTGCGGGACGTACAACACCGCCGGCATCGTCGGCTTCGGCGAGGCCGCGCGACGGATCGCCGAGGACATGGAGAACGGCCTCATCGAGCGCATGGCCGAGCTCAGGGACCTGCTGGAGCTCCGCATCCGCAGCCAGGTGCCGGACGTCGAGACCAACGGCGACGCCGAGGGCCGCCTGCCCAACACCCTGAACCTGTCCTTCGACGGGGTGGACGGCGAGGCGCTCGTCCTGAACCTCGATCTGCGCGGCATCGCGATCTCCACCGGCAGCGCGTGCACGTCCGGGTCGCTCGATCCGAGCCACGTCCTCGTCGCCCTCGGCAAGGACGCGAAGTGGCTGGACGCCGCGATCCGCTTCAGCATCGGCCGCGCCACCACCGAGGACGAGGTGGAGACCGTCGCCAAGGCCGTGGCCGAAGAGGTGCGGCGCCTGCGCATGGTGGCCGAGTCGGCCTGACCGTGACCGTGCCGAAGAACCGCCTGCCCCCGCCGGGGTCGCGGGTCGTCGTCGCCATGTCGGGCGGGGTCGATTCGTCCACGGCGGCCGCCGTGCTCCAGGAGCGCGGCTGCGACGTGCTGGGCATCACCCTGTCCCTCTACGAGGCCCCGGACCCGGACGTCGAAGGCGGCTGCTGCACCCCGGACGACGTGAGCGACGCCCGCCGCGTGTGCGCCGATCTGGGCGTCCCGCACTACGTCCTCGACTACCGCGACGCGTTCCGGGCCGAGGTGATCGAGCCCTTCGTGGGCGCGTACCGCGAAGGACGGACCCCGAACCCCTGCGTGCTCTGCAACAACGTCCTCAAGTTCGACCGGCTGCTCGAGTTCGCCGGGAAGGTGGGCGCGTCGACGCTCGCCACCGGGCACTACGCCCGCGTCGTCGGGGAGGGCGACGACCTCCGCCTCCTGGGCGGGGTCGACCGCGGCAAGGATCAGTCCTACTTCCTCTACGGCATCCGCGCGGACGCCCTCTCGCGCATCTGCTTCCCCTTGGGCCACGTGGCGAAGGCCGAGGTCCGGCAGGGAGCCGAGCGCCTGGGGGTGCGGACGAGCGCGAAGCCGGACAGCCAAGACGTGTGCTTCATCCCCGACGGTCGCACCGCCGAGTTCGTGGCCCGGGCCGGGGGCGGCGCGGGGGCAGGGGAGATCGTGGATGAGGACGGGCGGGTGGTGGGGACTCACGACGGCGTCCACGGCTTCACGATCGGGCAGCGTCGCGGGCTCGGCGTGTCGGGCCCCGATCCCGTCTACGTGAGCCGGATCGACGCCGCGCGTCGTCGCCTCGTCGTCGCCACGAAGGATCGGCTGGCCTCCTCGCGCGTGCACGCCTCGGGCATGAATTGGCTCCGGCGGCCCGCTCCGAACGAGGACGTCGTGGCTCGGGTCCGCTACCGGTCTCGCCCCACCTCGGTGGCCCGCGTGTCCGAGGACGGGGGCGGCGCGCTGGTGGAGCTGGAGCGCCCGGTGGACTCCGTGGCCCCCGGGCAGGCCCTGGTCCTGTACGCAGCCGTCGACGGGGAGGTCCTGGGAGGGGGGACGATCACGGCCCCGCCGTGCTAGAAACGACGCCCCTCTTTCAGGTCGGAGGACCCCCGGTGATGTCGAGGTTGCAGTTGTTCCTGGTCGCCCTCGTGACCGCCCTCGCGGCCGGGTGCCAGCCCGTCTGCCCGCAGCTCTGCGCAGAGAACGCCGACTACCTGGACAGCTGCCTCGAGCACTGGGAGGCCCTGTGGCCGGACCTCGGGCACGAGAGCGGGCAGGACTACCTGGACACCTGCAACGCGCGGTACGCGTCCGCCATTCGGCTCGCCGGCACCGTCGGGGCGCGCGACATTCGCACCGGGTGCGCCGAGGATCTGACCCTCCTCGCGGGCGCGGTCGGCTGCCACGACTACATGCCCAGCGACGTCGAGCTCGACCCGACCGAAGGCGACAACGGAGTCGCGCCCCGCCCGGGCGGGTTCTGAGAGGCCGCGCGATGCTCCGCTCCCCCCTCGCCGTCACCGCCTTGGCGTGCGCGCTCCTGCTGGGCGCCTGCGCCACGCTCGGCGGCCCCGGGAGCAACAAAGAGCCGGACATGATGGTGGGCATGGTCCTCGATCCCGAGGGCAACCCCATCGCCTTCGCCAAGGTCTCCGTCATCGCCGAGACGGCGGGCGAGAACGCGCGCCCGCTGCGTGGCGACGCCACCGATCCTTCGGGCGCCCGGGGCCTCGCGGTCACCACCGAGGGCGGCCGCTGGGTCGTCGACCACGTGAGCGACGACGCGGGCACGGACGCGGGCATGCCCGCCGGTTGGTACTACGAGGTGACGGTCTACCGGGCGGGGTACCACCCCTGGAAGGACTCGGTGCTCTACGACCGCGGCACGCTGAAGGTCGACGTGACCCTCTACCCGGACACGATCTCCATCGAGGATCTCGGGAGCGTGGTCGATACGAGCGTCGGCGACACCAACACGGGAACCGGCGTCCTGCGACAGGGTCAGTAGTCGAGGTGAGCGAACCGACCGGCCTCGCGGGGGAGTTCCGCCTCCTCCACAAGATCGGTGAAGGGGGCATGGCGGACGTGTTCCTGGCCGAGCGGCTGGGAGACGACGGGTTCCGCACGCGCGTCGCGCTCAAGCGCCTGCATCGCGGCCTCGCGATGGACTCCTACTTCATCCGTCAGCTCGTCCGCGAGGCGCGGCTCCTGGGCCAGCTCGAGCACGCGAACATCGTGCGGGTCTTCGACCTCAAGCGCGTGGGCGACGAGTACTACGTCGTCATGGAGTTCGTGGACGGGATCGACCTCGCGGCGGTCGTGAAGGTCCACCGCTCCCGCAAGACGCGCATCCCGCGCCCCTTCTTCTTCCACGTGGGGCTGAGCCTCGCCGAGGCCCTCTCGTACGCCCACTCGGCCATCGACGAGGGCGGCAACCCCACCCCCCTGATCCACCGCGACATCAAGCCCAGCAACGTCATGCTGAGCCGCCGAGGGATCGTGAAGCTCACGGACTTCGGCATCGCTCACGTGGGGGACGGATCGGTGACGGGCGGGCTCGTCCAGGGCACGGCCAACTACATGTCGCCGGAGCAGGCGTTCGGCGAGGAGCGGCTCAGCGCGGCGTCGGACGTGTACAGCCTCGGGGCGGTCTTCTACGAGATGCTCACCGGGCGTCCGCTCATCAACGGGGACAACTACCTCAAGGCGATCCACCAGGTCCGGGAGCGGAAGGTCACGCTGGACGAGCTGGCCTCGCTCGGGGTCGAACCCGGGCTGCGGATGGTCATCGCGAAGATGCTCAGCGCGGACCTCGCGGGCCGCTACGCGGAGATGGAGAGCGTTCGAAACGACCTCCAGTTCGTCGCGGACCGCCTGAAGATCGACCTCTCCTGGCACCGGATCCGGGCCTACGTCGGCCGACTCATGGGCTTGCTGGGCCGCGCCCCGGGCCGCGCGACGCTCTCCGGCCTCACGGTGCCCGAGGAGCTCGGCCAGAAGCTGCTGCAGTCGGACTCCGCCGCTCCGCCGCCGTCTTCGGGCCCCGCCACCCCGGCCACGCCGGTGCCGGTGCGGCGCGCGGCCGTCGAGGAGTCCGAGGTCACCCGGGCCGTCGCCAAGGACATCCTCGAGGCGGGGGTTCGCGCCGTCGCGGAGGGGACGCCCATCCCGGCCGCCGCCGAGGCCCTGGGCGTGTCCGCGCCGTCGGGCCCCCCCCTCCCCGCGACCCCCACGCCCGTCACGGCCCAGCCGCAGCCTCCGCTCCCCGACGCGATCGCCCCGGCGTCCCTCACGGCGCGCCCCGGGGAAGGGGAGCCGTCGGGCGAGAGCACCGTCGCCTTCAGCCCCGCGTCGATGCCCCCGGGGGTCTCATCCCCCCACGAGACGACCGTCGCGGTGGGCGGGGAGCGCACGATCGCCGTCCCCCAGCCCGCCCCCATCGCGGGCCCGGGCGCCCGCGTGCCCGTGCCCGCTCCGCGCCCCGAGAGCGCCCCCCCGGGGGCCCCGAACGATTGGCAGGACGACACCGAGAGGACGCGCGTGTTCGACGGCCCGTCGCCCTCGGAGAAGGGGGTCTACGGAACCGACCAGGCGCGGCCCGCCCCGGCGCCCGCCCCGCGTCCCGCGTCCTGGACCACGGACTCCCAGCAGCTGGCGCCGCTGGGGACGCTCTCCGAGGTCGGCACCACGTCCGCGCACCTCGGCCCGTCGCGGCGAGGCGTACGGTCCGGCGAGCAGCGCAAGTACGAGGAGGAGCAGACCCTCCCGCCCGGCGTCCCGGCCCTGAGCCCGGGGACCCCGGAGGCCGCCTACGACGCGGCGGTGGCGGCTGCCTCGACTCCGGCGCCGCCGCCCGCGCCCGCGCCGACCCCGGCGCCCGCCCGCCCGAAGCCGCCCGGACCCTTCGGCGGCCCGCTGCCCGGGCCCGCCGTCCCCGTGGGCCTCCCGCCCGGCGCGATGACCAGCGGCCACGTCGAGGTGGTTCGTCGCCGCGGGCGGCCCGAGGACGGCCGCAAGCGTCGTCGCCGACGGCCCCGACGTCCCCCGATCTCGCCCAAGGTCATCGGCCTGCTGGTGGCTTCGGTGCTGTTTCTGCTCTCGGTCTTGTTCCTGTACGTCTACGCGGTACGGTTCCAGGCCTACGCCGCCCCCACGAGCCCGCCCCCCGCCCTTGAATCGCAGGATCCTCCGGCGGCGGATCCGGGTATCCTCGGCCGCTCGATCGCCGTGCCCACGAATTCAGGACCCGCATGACCACGTTTCCCATGAAGCGAGGCGAGTTCAACCTCCTCCGCAAGATCGGCGAGGGGGGCATGGCCGAGGTGTTTCTCGCCGAGCGGGAGGGGGACGAGGACTTCAAGACCCTCGTGGCGTTGAAGCGCCTGCACGGCGGCTTCGCGCTGGATCAGTACTTCATCCGCCAGCTCGTGCAGGAGGCCCGCCTCCTCGGCCAGCTGCAGCACAGCAACGTCGTGCGCGTGCACGACCTTCGTCGCATCGACGACGAGTACTACATCGTCATGGAGTACATCGACGGCATCGACCTGGCCCAGGCGGTGCACGTCCACCGCGAGCGCGGCCTTCGATTTCCGCTGTCGATCTTCTTCCACATCGCCCTCTCTCTGTGCGAGGCGCTGGACTTCGCGCACACGGCCCTGGACCTCGAGGGGCGCCCGATCCGCCTCATCCACCGGGACATCAAGCCCAGCAACGTCCTGATCAGCAACCGCGGGGTGGTGAAGCTCACGGACTTCGGCATCGCGCGCGTGGGCGACACGTCCAACACGGGCTCCGTGGTGAAGGGCACCGCCAACTACATGTCGCCCGAGCAGGCGGCGGGCGAGCAGAACCTCACGGCCGCCTCGGACATCTTCAGCCTCGGCGCGGTGTTCTGGGAGATCCTCACCCTCACGAAGCTGGTCCCCGGCTCGAACTACCTGAACGTCATCAACTCCATCAAGGAGCTGAACGTCGGCCTCAAGGACATCACCAAGAAGGGCATCGAGCCCGGACTGCGGATGATCCTGCTGCGCATGCTCGCGAGGAAGCGGGAGCTTCGGTACCAGAACATGGGGCTCGTCCTGAAGGACCTGCGCTTCGTGGCCGAGCAGATGAAGGTCGATCTGTCGCCCTCGCACCTCCGCGAGTACATGGCGAAGATCACGAACCTCGCGCGCGACGCGGCCGCCCGGATGGCGGACGACTCGAACATCAAGGACCTCCGAGGCCTCGGGCAGGCGCCGGAGGCGGACGCTCCCCCCACGCCGGTCACTCCGGTCCCCGGCCCCCCGCCGGTCGCCGAGGACGACGAGACGCGCCCCCCCGACGCGGGCTTCGTGGCCGCCGGCGCCGCCGGTGCGGGCGAGGGGGACGACCGAGCCTTCAAGGACAGCGTCGCCGCCCTCCGCGCCCTGGTGCAGTCCGGGACCGCCCCGGTGGCGGGCAGCCGGGCCGCCCCCGCGGCGCCGATCTCGGTCGCGCCGCCCCCGATCCCGCCGGTGGCCACGGACCGCCAGGGCCCCAAGATGGAGCGGTCCCGCCCGCCCACGGGAGGAGGCGCGCCGCCGAAGCCCCCGATGGTCCCGACCCCGCGATCGATGCCCTCGGTGCCGGGCCCCGGCGTCACGGCTCCCCCCTCCGCCACGGGCCTGAAGGTCGCCAAGGATCTCGCTGCCGCGGCGGCGTCGCGGCCCCCGCCGGTGCCCGCGCCCCCGCGCACGGAGCCTCGCCGCGCGCCCCCGGCGGCGCCGCCTCCGGCCCCCGCGTCGCCCACGCAGTCGGCTACGTCGTCGGTGGTGACCGACCCGCGCGGCCGCGCCGTCGGGGCCACGGGCGCCCCGCCTCGTCGCTTCGGCGCGCCCACCGCCCCCACGGTGGACGGCGTCGACTCCGGCCGTCGCCCCGCGCCCGCCGCGCCCCCCTCCTTCTCGGGGGGACGCGTCACCCGCCTCCCCCCCACCACCGGGGGTCGCGTGCGCTCCGTCGATCGCGAGGTGCCGGCGGCCGCCGCCACCACCGGCGAGCACCGGCCGACGCCCGTGCCCCCCGCGCCCGCCCCGCCCGCCCGGGCCGCGACCACGCCTCCGCCTCACGTCAGCCCCCCGCCGATCGGCGCGGGGGAGACGCGGGGGATGAAGAGCGCGACCTTCGTCGCGCCCGACGACGACTACGACGACTTCGACGAATACGAGGCCACCCGCCGGAAGAACCAGCGCGTCCTCCGCATCGGGGCGATCCTCGCGGCGATCATCATCGTGGCGATCCTGATCATCCTCCTGCCCGGCAGCCCCGAGCCCGAGGGCCCCGCCACGGACGTCGACGTCGCCGCCGTGGAGGATCCTCCGAGCGTCGACGACCCGTTCCGCGCCGCGGCCGAAGAGGGGAGCACGGGCGAGCGCGACGGTGCGTCCGACGCCTCCGCCGCCGGTGCCTCCGCCGCCGGTGCCTCCGACGCCTCCTCGGCCGTCGCCGATCCGCTCCCGCCGCGGGTGGAGCGCCCCGAGGCCACCCCCCGGCCGCGTGAGACCTACCGGGAGCCCGACCCCACGCCCCGCAGCACGTACCGCGAGCCCGACCCCACCCCGCGGAGCACGTACCGGGAGCCCGATCCCACGCCGCGGAGCACGTACCTGGAGCCCGATCCCACGCCGCGGAGCACGTACCGCGAGCCCGACCCCACGCCGGAGCCTGTCGAGTCCTCGGACTGGGACGACACGGTGGACGACGGCACCGCGAGCGACTGGAGCCCCAGCGACTACTCGGAGGCGGGGGCGGACGACGACGACTGGGTCGAGACCGACTCCGGCAGCGACCTCGCGTCTCCGTACAGCTCGGCGACCTCCACGGACGACGGCGGGGCCGTGGCCGCGGGCGCGGGCGCCGACCAGGGCGCGGAGATGGTGCGGTCGAACCTCGCCGAGATGAGCGCGCGGGCCCGCCGCGGCCGGCTCGACGACACCGAGATGGCAGCCCTGGGGGACGTCCCCACCGGCACCGCGGAGTACCGCCCCAGCCGCGCGCTGATGCTCGCGCAGTACGAGGCGACGGGCGACCAGCAGGCTCACTGCGACATGGCCCGTCAGGTCGTCGGGGCGCGGGAGAACCGCGCCGACCCGCAGTTCAACCTGGAGCTCGGCAAGTGCCTCCTGCGCCAGGGCAGCTACCAGGACGCCCTGGAGGTCGCGAGGGTCGCCGAGCAGAACGCCCAGGACATCCCCTCGCGCATCCGCACGGACCGCCAGCTCAAGATCTGGGAGGTCCAGGCGAAGGCCTACAAGGGCTTGTATCAGGCGACGGAAAACCTCGATTACATTGATGACTCCATCGTCGTATGGAAGCGTTACTTGAACATGGCGCAGCACACCTACCGCCAGCGCGAAGCCGACCAGGCGGGCGACGAGATCCGGGCCCTCACGGACCTCGCCCGAGGGGCCCTTTGATCCCCCAGCGGTCGGCGGCGGGCCTGTCCCCGCTCGCCGCCGCGGCCCTCCTCTCGATCCTCCCCCTGTCCGCCTGCTCCGGCGACGTCGACGAACCCGCCGGGGCCCCCGCGGCGACGCCCGTCGATCCCGCCGCCGTGGCCGCGCTCGTGGCGGACACGTGGCCCGCCCACGCGGCCCACGCGCCCGCGGTGGTCGAGGGCCTGCTGGACGCCCCGGGGGGCGCGGGCTGGCTTCACCTCTTCCACGGCGATCTCGACCGGGCGGAGGAGGAGTTCAAGACCGGCGGCGTCGCCCCGAGCGCCCGCCTCGGCCTCGCCCGGGTCCACCTCGCGCGGGCGGCGTATCTGGCCGAGGCCGCGGACCTGCACGCCGAAGCGGCGCTCGAGTTGGCCCGGTGGCGGCGCGACCATGGAGACCAGGTCCGGCCCGGGGCGTACGACCTCATCGCGGCCGCCTTGGCGGCGACCGCCCGCGCCGGAGCCGTGGAGCCCACGGAGCGCGCCGCCTTCCTGCGCGCGGCCGTCGAGGGTCTGCAGGCCGGTCGCGAGGGGGCCGATCTCCAGCTCGGGAAGGCCCTGGGGGCGCTCGCCCACCGGCGGGCGGACGTCGGCGACCCCGCCCGCGCGGCCGTCCCCGACGAGCTGCCCGAGGCCTATCGCGCCCGCCTTCGGTTCGCCTCCAAGACCGCGGCGGGCGACGCAGCGTCGTCCGAGCGGGGGTTCTTCGCGGCGCCCGACTTCGTGGATCCGCGGGGCGGGGACGGCTCCGGGGTGAGCTTCGACGCAGACGTCCGTGACTCCGTCCCGATCCGCGCGACGGCGCGCGAGGAGCTCCGCCGGGCGTGGCGACTCGCGTCGGGGCTCGAGGGCCCAGGCGAGCACATTCGCGTCGCGGTGCGGGCCGCCTGGGGCGGGGATCTCCCGACCTTCGCGGAGGGGGAGGCGCTGAGCGCGGGCCCCGCACCGCTGCCGCCCTGGACGGCGCTCTTCCTGTCGCCCGTGGCGGACGCGGCGGACTGGGCCGCCTACTGGGGCGAGCCCTCCGCGGTCTCGTTCGCCACGCGCTGGGACGCGGTGTTCGGCGCGCCCACGGAGGACGCCGACGCCATGGCCGTGGTCGACGACCTCCTCCGGCGCGGGGAGGGCAAGCGAGCGCTGCTGCGCGCGGCGTTGGTCGACGGCGCCCCCGACGCCGGGACCTCGCTCATCGACGATCTGGATCTCTCCCGTCGCCTCGCGGATCGCGTGCTGCGCACCCGCATGGTCGATCTCGTCGAAGCCGGGAACGCCGCCCCGGCCAAGCGGCTCGCCGACCGCAGCCTCGATCCGAACCCGGGCGCCAAGGGCGGCGCCGAAGACTCGCGCGAGACGCGCGTCTCCTACCGCAACGATCGCGCCTTCCTCGTCGCCCTCGCGCGCTGCCTGCACCGGGCCGGACAGACGGGCGCGGCGCTCGCATACATCCACCCGCTCGCCAAGCGCGACGCGCGCCTGCTCGGGGTCGAGCTCTACCTCGGGCGACTCGACGCGGCGGGCTCGATCGGCGTCGCCGGGAAGGCCTCGCAGCTGTGATCGGGGGGGCGAGGCTGGCGAAATCCGCCCGGATCCGGCAGATTCAACCGTCGCGAATGAGGCTTGGGGAGACGATGCAGAGACCTCTCGGTGCCGCAGCGCTCATGGTGCTGCTCGGAGCCGTCGCCGTCGCCTCCCCGGGGGCGGCAGAGGACCCGTTCGAGTACGCCGAAGACGAGCTCGCGTTCACGCTCAACCCGCTGCACGAGTCGTCCATGGCGGAGACGCGGCTCAACGAGCTGCTCTTCGAGTCCCTGTGGGGCCCCGGCTACGACGGCGCCCCCGAGCCGCGCCTCGCGGACGCGTACGAGGTCAGCGAAGACAAGAAGTCGATCACGATCTTCCTGCGCGAGAGCATCCGGTGGTCGGACAGCACCCCGTTCACGGCCAAGGACGTCGTGTTCACGATCCGCGCGTACCAGCACCCGAAGACGGCGTCGCCGGATCGCAGCCGCCTCGCGTTCGTGAAGAAGGCGGAGGACAAGGGCGAGTTCACCGTCAAGGTGACCTTCGTCGATCCCGAGCCCAACCCGCTCGAGAAGTTCTACTTCAAGATCCTCCCGGCCCACCGCTTCGACGGCCCCGCTGTCGAGCGATCCAACCCCTTCTGGTACAAGCCGATCGGCACCGGTCCGTACAAGCTCGCGACGCAGGACATCGGCACCTGGAGCCTGCTCCCCAACAAGCAGGCCCTCCGCGAGCCGAAGATCCGCACCGTGAAGGTCCGCGAGATGCCGGACAAGAACCAGCAGGTGAGCTCGCTGGGCTACGGATACATCCAGGCGATGGTCAACGTGCCCGCGCAGTACCTCGCCGAGGTCGAGCGATCGCGCAACGCGGACCTCATCCCCTACCAGGGCAAGTCTTGGTGGTACCTGGGGCTGAACACGAAGCACCCCGTGCTCCAGAACGTGGCCGTGCGGTCCGCCCTCGCCCGCGCCGTGAACGTGGACGAAGCGCTCGGCCTGATCGGCGAGGGCTACCGCATCTCCGGGCCGTTCGTCCCCAGCAGCAAGTTCTACAACCACGCCGAGACCGTCCCGCTCGTCGGCAACGACACCCTCGAGGCCGCCGAGCTGATGAAGGGGGCGGGGTTCACGGACGAGTCCGGCAGCTGGACGAACAAGAAGGGCGAGCCCCTCACGCTGCGCCTCTTCTATCGCTCCGGCATGGGCGAGTCCGGCCAGACGGTCGCCCTCAACGTCCAGGCGCAGCTCCGCCGGTTCGGGGTGAAGGCCTCCGATCCGGTCGCCATGGACAAGTCGGTGTGGAACGAGAAGGTCTTCGGGGCCAAGGAGTTCGACATCGTCCTGGACAGCTGGTCCTTCGACGAGAACGAGAACATCTACGACCTCTTCCACAGCGGCGGGACCCAGAACTTCATCACCTACAAGAGCAAGGACGTCGACGACCTCCTCGCCAAGGCGATGGCGGAGACGGACCCGACGGCGAAGGTCGCGTACATGAAGGAGGTCCATCGCCTCCTCGCCCAGGACCAGCCGTACGTGTTCCTGTGGACGCTGCGCAACTACACCGCGCTCCGCCGCGAGGTCGAGAGCGTGTTCGTGCAGCCCTTCTACTACTTCACCCAGTTCCCGGACTGGCGGATGGTCCCGTCCGACGGATGACCCCGACGGTCCCGTCGGGCGACTGATGCCGCCCGCGGTCCGCCTCGCCGGTTCCCGCCTGGCGACGTTCGCGGCGGTCGTGTTCGCGTCGTCCGTCGTCTTCGGCGCGCTGCTCTGGTTCACCCCCGGCTCCCCCGCCCGCAGCCACGACGGCCCCGAGTCCTTCGCGGGCTGGGTGGCGACGTTCTGGAAGGGCGCCCTCACCGCAGACATGGGTCGCAGCTACCGCGGCTACGCCGTGGACGACATGGTGCTGCGCGGCGCGGGGCGGACGCTCCCGCTGATCGTCGCCGCCGTCCTGCTCGCGGTGCTCCTGTCGGCGGGGCTCGTGCTGCTCCGCAACCTCGGTCGAGGTCGGGCGGGGCGGTGGATGTTCGCGGCCGTGGGCGCGGCCTCTCCCACGCCCGTCTTCCTGCTCGCCTACCTGGCCCTCGTGCTCCTCGCCGTGCCCCCGGAGGGGCCCCGGCTGTGGGCCGCCGCCATCGGCGTGCTGGCCCTGGGAGACGGGATGCTGGGGGAGATGTCGCGCGGGCTCGAAGCCGAGGTGCGGGGGCTGCTGGACCGCGACTTCGTGCACTCGGCCCGCCTCCGCGGGTTCCCCGTGTGGCGTCGGCTCGTGCCTCACCTGGTCCTGCCCACGGCCCAGCTCGTCGCCGACCGGGGGGCGTACCTCGTGGGCGGCATCCTCGTGCTCGAGATGGTCCTGGGGATCCAGGGCCTCGGGCTGATCGGCTACCGCGCCGCCCAGCACGCCGACTTCCCGCTGCTGATCGCCATCACCGTGTTCGTGACCGCCGTCGTGGCGGGCATGCAGCTGGGCGTGGATCTGCTCCGCCTCGGCGTCGACCCCCGGGTGCGCAAGGACCGCCGCTCGCGTCGCCGGGAGGCCCGATGACCGCGCGCGACCGGTTCGGCCTCACCGTCCTCGGGGCCCTGGTGCTGCTCCGCCTGATCGCGGTGTTCATCGACGTCGATCCCGCCGCGCTCACCGACGCCCCGATGCTGGGCCCGTCGTTCGCTCACCCCCTCGGCACCGACGCGTTGGGGCGAGACCTCCTCCTGCGCGTGATCGAGTCGTCGGAGGCGTTCTTCGGCCCCGGCCTCTTCGCGTGCCTCGCCGCCCTCGTCCTGGGGGTCCCGGCCGGGGCGCTCGTGGGCTACCGACCCGGTTCACGCCCGGCCGCGGTCGTACGCTTCGGGCTGACGATCGTCGCGGCCTGGCCCCAGCTGGTCCTGGTCGTCGTCGTGGTCGCCATCTTCACCGCCTCCATCGACGATCCGGCCGCTTGGTCGCACCTGCGCCTCTACCTCCTCGCGGGGGTCCTGGGGTTGTCGTTCGTCCCCCAGGTCGCGGGGGCGGTGGGAGAGAAGGTCGCGTGGTTCCGACGAGAACGTTTCGTGGAAGCCGCCGTCGCCCACGGCCTCGGGCACGCCCGCATCCTCGGCCTGCACATCCTCTGGGCGAACTGTCGCAACGTCGTCCTGCGCCAGGCCTGCACGCTGTTCGGGACCTTCCTGTTGGTCGAGACGAGCCTCTCCTACCTCGGCGACTACGGCGTGCCGCCCCCGCGCCCGTCCTGGGGGAACATCCTCGCCGGCCTCCGATCCCAGGTGATCCACGTGCGCTCCTTGCTGCGCCCCGAGTCGCTCGCCCCGGGCGACGTCCTGGACGCGGTCCTGCGCGCCGTGAACGAGGGCGGCGCCGTGGCCTTGGCGACGCCGACGGTGCTGATCGTCGTCTCGATCGCGGGCGTCCTGGCCGCGGGCGAGTACTTTGCCGCGAGGGACCGCCGATGAGCGCCGAAAAGACGATCCCGGCGGCTGCGAGCTGGACGGGTTCGATCCAGCGCAACCTCCTCGAGGTGCGGGACTGGACCGTCGAGTCCGTCCGCCCCGACGGCCGGGTGCCGGTGGTGCGGGGCCTCGACTTCGACCTGCGCCGGGGCGAGGTCACCTGCGTCGTGGGCGAGTCCGGCAGCGGCAAGACGGTCCTGTGGCGGTCGCTGCTCGGGATCTCGCGGGCCGGCCTCGCGCAGACGGCGGGGACGGCGACCCTGCACACCGCCGACGGGGCCATGTACGTGGAAGGGGGGAGGGGTCCGCGGCCGGGCTGGGCCGGGTACGTCTTCCAGCACCCGCGCGCGTCCCTCGATCCCTTGCGGACGGTAGGCTCTCAGGTCGCCGAGTCGGTGGCCCTCACCGGGGGCACACCCACGCCCGACGACGTCCATGGCCGCCTCGCCGAGGTGCAGCTCCGTGATCCGGCGTCCGTCGCGCAGCTGCATCCCCACGAGCTCTCGGGCGGGATGGCCCAGCGGGTCGCCATCGCCGTCGCGCTCGCCGCGGAGCCCGAGCTGCTCGTCGCCGACGAACCCACCACCGGCCTGGACTGGTCCGTGCGGCGCGACGTCGTCGACCTGCTGGGGACGCTCGCCGCCGAGCACGGCACCACCCTCGTCCTCATCTCTCACGACTTCGCCGTCGTCCGCCGCCTCGCCCAGCGGGTGATCGTCCTCTACCGGGGCGAGCGCATGGAGGACGGCCCCCGCAAGGCGTTCTTCGAGCCGGGGCCGGGCCTGCATCCCTACACGCGCGAACTCCAGATCCGCGCCCGCGCCCTGGCGCACGGCGAGCCCCCGCCGGTCCTGCACGAGGGCGAGGCGACCGACGTCGGCTGCCGCTATGCCCACCGCTGCGCGCTCCTGCACGAGGACGCCCCCGAGGGCCTCGCCCGGCGGTGCCGGACCGAGGATCCCGAGGACCGTCGCCCGGCCGTGAATCACGGGGTCCTCTGCCTCGCGGTCGAGTCGTCCGTGGCGCCGCGGGGGGTGCCGTGACCGACCCCGCCGTGATCCTGGACGCCCGCGGGCTCGTGCGGACCTTCCCGCCGCCTCGCCGGGGGGCCCCTCCGGTGCGCGCCGTCGACAATGTCGACGTGGTCCTGCGCCGCGGCGAGGTGGTCGGCCTGGTGGGCGAGTCCGGCTGCGGCAAGTCGACCCTCGGCCGACTGCTCCTCAGGCTCCTGGAGCCCGACGCAGGCACGGTCTCCTTCGAGGGCGCGGACCTCGCGAGCCTCCCTTCGGAGCCCCTGCGTCGCCTCCGATCCCGCATGCAGCTGGTCCATCAGAGCGCCGCCGCCTCCCTCAACCCCGGGATGACGGTCGAGCAGCACCTGCGCGAGACGATGGCCCTGCACCGCCCGGGGGACGACGCCGAGGCCGCCATCGGCGCGATCCTCGCTGCCTTCCGGCTCCGCGGGAAGCGACGGTCGAGGCCCCGCGATCTCTCCGGCGGCGAGCTGCGGCGCGTCGGACTCGCCCGCTGCCTGCTCCCGCGTCCGGCGCTGGTGATCGCGGACGAGCCCACGGCGGGACTCGACGCGTCCGTGAAGTCCGACGTCCTCGCCGTCCTCAAGGCCGCGATCGCCGCGGACACCGCGTTCCTGTTCATCTCCCACGAGCTGGACGTCGTCCGGTGGATGTCCGATCGCGTCCTCGTCATGCACGAGGGGCGGATCGTCGAGGAGATGCCCGCCGCGCACCTCGATCCGCGCCGCGCGGACGTGGAGCGTCGGCCCTACACCGCGCGCCTGCTGGCGTCCGGGCTCGACCTCGCCCCGCGCCCCGAGTCGTCCGGTGCTCTACAGTCCCCGCGTTTGGAGACCTGATGCGCTGCTCGTTCGCCGCACTGCTGCTGTTGATCGCCGCTCCCGCCGCCGCCCAGCACGCGCAGCCCGCGTCCTCGGAGCGCCCCGGGAACGCCATGAACCCGCAGTGGTCACCCGACGGCCTCCAGCTGGCCTTCGAGGTGACGCACCCCCAGGAGCGCTTCACCGAGCTGTTCGTGCGGGACGTCAACTCCGGGCGCGAGCGGGTGATCCACCCGTCCCTCACGTCTTCGAGCAGCGGCGGCGGCGGAGGCCTCGGGGGGCGCTTCTTCGAGGGCGGCGAGGCGAAGCGGCAGGTGAACCACGAGTTCGCGTGGAGCCGCAGGCCCGGCGTGAGCGGCCTCCTGCACGCCTACGCGAGCAGCGGAAACGACGACGAGTTCGACCTCTACCTGAGCGAGCTCCGCAGCCCGATCGGCTCCACCACGAAGAAGGAGGGCGGGCCCGCCTTCTCCGCCGACTCCAAGTACCTCGTGTACTGCTCCGCGCGCACCGGCGACGGCGACCTCTACCTGCTCGAGGTGGACGACCTCGGCAAGGACCCCGTCCGCCTCACCTGGGGCGCGGCCCTGGACTTCTACGCCTCCTGGTCGCCCGACGGCGTGAAGCTGGCGTACGCCGCGATGGACGAGAACGGCGCCGACATCCGCGTCATCGGCGACGTGACGCGACCCCAGCAGACCGATCGGGCCGTCACGGACTGGAAGGCCGCGAGCCTCAAGCCGTCGTGGTCGCCGGACGGCCGACGCCTCGCGTTCTTCAGCAACCACGATCGCGGCGACCGCACGAAGTGGGACGTCTACGTGGTCGACGTCGAGGGCGGGACCCCGTTCCGCGTGGCTCGAGACGTCGTGCCCAACGAGCGCCGCGGACCCTCTTGGACGCCGGACGGGGAGGGGATCGTTACCGTCCTCTCGGACCCGAACCAGGGCGATCCGGTCGTCGTGGTGGACGTCGCCTCCCACCGCGTGCGCGTCCTCGACACCGGCACCGTCAACAACAGCGATCCGACGGTCCTGAACGACGCCGCGGCCGGTCGCTGGCGCGTCGCCTTCGTGTCCCAGGGCGTCCGGTCGTCGTCTGCGCAGGCCTGGCGCCGCGTGTTCGTCCACGATCTCCCCGCGCCCGAGGCGCCTTGATCAGGAACGTCACCCGCGACACCGTGCTTGCCACGGACGAGACGTGGGCCGTCGAGGCCGCGGATCGCATGCGGGGGCTGCTGGACCGGGACGGGCTCGACCCCGGCGAGGCCCTCGTCATCTCGCCCTGCAACAGCGTGCACATGTTCGGCATGACGTTCGGGCTCGACGTCGTCTTCGTGGCGAAGGACGGGACGGTCGTGCGGGCGATCGAGAACCTCAAGCCGTGGCGGTTCACGCGTATCCACCTGCGCGCGAAGCACACGATCGAGCTGCCGGTAGGAGTCGTCGCGGCCACGGGGACGGTCAAGGGCGACCAGATCGCCTGGGACGTTCCTCCGCCCAAATCACCTGAATGACTGAGGATTCTGGTAGATGTCAAGCAAATGTCAAGACATGTCAAGACATTCGTTGACAACCTCCTGACAGACTCGTAATCTCCTCGGCGTGGCGGGAAGTCCGTCCTGCCCCCGTGGAGTCCGACATGCGCCTCGTTCGCAGCCAAGCCCGCACCGCCGCCCTCCGGTCCCAGATCGGCCAGGCGATGACCGAGTACATCGTGCTCGTGGTCGCGGTCTTCATCGGCCTCATCCCCGTCATGAACGCCCTCCAGGAAGCCTTCGAGCGCTACTACGCGTTCATCGCGACCTGGATCAGCCTCCCGATCCCATGAGCTCGGCGATGGCGGACCCGATGGTCGGAACCTGGGGCGCCATCGCGCTCGGCGCGACCGTCGGCGTGATGGGCACCGCGCTCGTCAGCGACGTGAAGTACGGGCGCATCCCGAACAAGCTCACGTACCCCGCCATCCTCGCCGGCGTGGCGCTCGGCTTCCTGACCGGCGGCACCGAGGGCATGTGGTCCTCCTTCGCGGGCTTCGGCCTCGGCTTCGGCGTCCTCTTCGGGGGGATGATGTTCGGCGGCATCGGCGGCGGCGACGTCAAGCTCGCGGCCGCCCTGGGCGCCCTCGTGGGGCTGCCCGCCACCGCCCTCGGCCTCCTCTACATGTGCCTCTGCTCCGGGGCCATGGCGTTCGCGATCCTGATCTGGAAGGGGAAGCTGTTCGCGTCCCTGCGCCGGATCGGCCGCTACATGTTCACGTCCCTCCTGCCGTTCCTCGAGACCGAGGAGCTGAAGGAGGAGGACAGCGATCCGTTCCCCCTCGGGGTGGCGATCGTCGCCGGGTTCGCCTGGGCGATGATCGAGACCCACTTCGGCGCAGCCCCGCTGCTCGAACTGACCTTCTAGGGCTCTGCGATGAACGACACGACGCGCAATCGACTGATGGGCCTCGCGGGCTTCGGCGCGCTGGCGGCCCTCCTCGCCGTCCGGGCGGGCGACGCGACGTGGGGGCGTGAGAGCGTCGCCCTGCTCGCGCCCAGCCTCCAGGCGTCCTTCGCCGAGGCGGCGCCGCTGCCCGGCGTCTACAACGTCGACATCGCCTTGTATGCGCTCCTGGGCGCGGGCGCGCTCTTCGCCATGTTCAAGCTGGCCGCGCTGTTCGTGCAGTCGGCGCGCGTGGTGGGGCCGGTGCTGCTGCGTCGCCGTCAGCTCGGCGAGCAGGGCCAGGCGATGACCGAGTTCGCCATCTCCTTCCCGGTCGTCCTCATCACCACCCTGATCCTCATCCAGCTGGCGCTGATGTACCAGGCGCGCAACGTGGTCACGTACGCCGCCTTCGCGGGCGCCCGCGCCGCCATCGTGTGGATCCCGGCCGAGGCCGAGAACGAGGGCAAGCACCAGATCAACACCGACGGCGGCGAGAAGTGGTCGAAGATCCACCAGGCCGCGTCGCTGGCCTGCGTCCCGATCAGCCCCCGGGCGTCGGTCGTGCTCGCGGGGATGCCCGGCGTGGGCGGGATGCTCGGGGACGTCTTCGGCGCCTTCAGCGGGATGATGAGCGGCCTCGGCCTCACCGGCGAGTACCTCGACTCCGGCCTGCAGCGGTACGCGTACTCGACGTTCGCCACCGAGGTCACGCTCTACAAGGCCAGCAACAACGGCTTCGAGGAGCAGTCCGGGAACGTCACCTGGAACTACCCCACCGACGCCGACGTGGCCGTGCGGGTGCGCCACCGCTACTACCTGCCGATCCCGGTCGTGAACCGGTTCATCGGGGACGAGTGGTCCTTCCTGAGCATCCCGCCCTTCTTCAGCCTGAACCTCCCCGGTCAGTACACCTTCATCCGCTCCGTCTCCGTGCTTCCGCTCGAAGGCGAGACCGGAAACCCGCCGATCACCGGCTGGTGGGATTGAGGTCATGTCCAAGCTTCTTCGACGTCTCGACGACTTGATGTCCCGCGCGCGGCGCGTCCACTCGGACGAGTCCGGGCAGTCCATCGTCTACATCGCGCTCATCCTGTTCCTGTTGGGCTGCTTCACCTTCATGGTGATCAACAGCGGCGCCTTGCTGCACGACAAGATGCAGGTCCAGTCGGCGGCCGACGCCTCTGTCCTGTCGGGGTCCACGTGGGTCGCCCGCGGGATGAACCTCAACTCGATGATGAACATCTTCATGGCGATGCTCCTGGCGGAGGAGATCTACATGAAGGCCGTCTTCTGGACGGCCCTGACGGCGCTGCTCCTGTCGCCGGTCATCGAGGCCTTCTGGCTCGGCGTGTGCCTCACGACGGGCACCTGCAACCCCGCCGGCGAAGTCATCGTCGACACCTTCGACCTCTTCCCGGTGCTCTGGGAGACGGGCGACGACGAGGACTTCATCTGGGACGTCATGGAGACGCTCTCCGACGTCGAGGACGGCGTGCACAACACCTTCGCGCTCGTCGGTGAGCTCGAGTCCGTGCGCGTGGCGATGATGAACGGCGCGGCCTTCGGGGCCATGTACCCGCCCACCATCCCCGAAGAGGAGGGCGAGCTCACGGACCTCTGCGAGACCACGCTGTCCGGCTCCGAGGGCGGCTACAACGAGATCCAGAACTCCTTGGGCGGCTCCCTCGGCGCGGCCGTGGGCAGCATCGGCGGCTTCAGCTACGCGGGCGAGATCCAGGACATCGTCGCGGGGATCGTCAGCGGCGTGGGCCTGGGCGGGCCGCTGTGGGGCGAGCTCCAGATCCCGTACCACGTGTTCTGGGCGCAGAAGGCCCCGTACCACTTCACCAACGTGATGTTCCCGCTCGCGGTCATGGCGCGCTACTCGGTGATGTGCGGCGGCGCGATGGGCCCGAGCGGGATCCCCTTCGAGATCCCGGCGGCGTGGTGGTGCTTCTTCTGCGACGACAACGAGATCAGCATCCCCAACCCCTTCTATTACCTGGGCGCGCTGTTCGCGTTCCTCGACTCCGGCAACCCGAACGTGCAGCCGTACGTCCTGGTCGACGACTGGGAGGAGCAGCGCAACTACTACGGGTTCGCGTACAAGACCCCCGAGGACATCCGCGCGAAGTTCATGCCGGAGATCTTCGAGAACACGTACGGGGACAGCGTGGGCATGGTCGTGGTGGCGCAGGCCCAGATCTACAACCCCCACGAAGAGGGCGGCATGTTCAGCCCCCACTGGCGCACCCACCTCGCGCCCGTGTCCCTCGGCTCCGAGACGGCCCAGGCCGCCATCGGCTACCTCTCGGGCGATCCCACCGGGTCCGGCGCGGCCGGCATCGGCGGACTCGTCGGCAACCTGACGGCGCTCACCGGCGGCGGCATCGACGAGATCTTCGCGCACTAGGAGTTCGGAATGACGTTCATGCACCCCCAGCGCGCCGTCCGCGAGGCCCAAGAGGGCCAGGCGATGGCCGAGTTCGTCATCTGGGTCTTCGTGATGCTCCTGATGATCAGCGGCATCCTCTGGTTCGGGAAGGCCTACGACCTGAAGCTCAACTGCCTCATGGCGTCGCGGTACATGTCCTGGGCGATGGCCCAGAGCGCCGAGACGGACCTCGAGCAGAGCCAGATCGAGGGCCGCGCGACGGTCTATTACCCGATGACCGACAACGACATGCAGATCATGAACCTGGACGCCGGCTCCATCTTCCCCGGCGTCGACTCCACGACCCCCGGCGCGGGGCCGTTCAACGCGGGCAGCCTCATGCAGGGCATGTTCGGCATGGCCTCCAACACCACGGGCTACGAGGTCTCGGCCAAGTACGCCCCCAACGGCATCCTGGACGACACCCTTCCGGACGGCACGTCGGTCCGCAGTCGGCACTACGTCTCGGGCGGCACGTGGCACAAGAAGCACCTCGGAGACACGGTCCCGGGCGGCGGCGACACCATCATCATGATGGTCAAGGGCGGCTTGTTCGGGTGGAGCTCCTGGGCGCTGTCCCAGTACTGAAACGGAGCGCACCATGAAGATCCTCCGACTCCTCGGCAAGCGCGCCCTTCGGGTGTTCGCGATCGTCCTGCTCGTGGGCGCCATCTTCGGCTTCGGCCACTTCATGACGCCGAACGTGAACGACGCCTGGGCCCGCGTGGTCCTCGAGGGCGTGGGCTCCGCGCTGGTGGACGAGGGCGTGCCCGAGCACATGCGCATGCGCGTCGACGAGGGCTCCGTGCAGGAGGTCTACCTCAACGACAACACGCTCTTCTATTCGCTGTACCGCACCGACAAGGACATCACCACGCTGCTCGACTACTACGAGAACCTGTACGGACAGGACGAGCGGCAGGTCGTGCCCCCGGAGGCGAAGGCCGCGGTGCTCGCGAAGTACCCGAAGGCCGAGCGCGAGGCCGCCGAGATCCGCATCGACGCGACCGAGAAGCTGGTGAACACCCACCACGTACGCGTGCAGGAGAAGGGCTGGGGCGCCTTCGCGACCATCCTCACCGGCAAGGAGAAGGACGCCGACTACACGGCGGACCTGGTGGAGCGGTTCCGCACGTTCAAGCGCAGCGGCAAGGTCGACGACCTGGGCAAGCCCAAGATCGTGGTCGCGTTCGACGATCCGTCCGCCGATGAGACCCAGTACTTCACCGTGTGGCCGGGGCCCGAGTTCGACCAGCGCAAGGTCCGTCCGCGCGGGGGCGAGGACGCGCCGGGGTACGACGCCGACGACATCGAGCGGCCCCTGAACCACAAGCGCCTCGTCACCTTCGGACAGCAGCACGGCGACGTGAACTACGAGCTGTTCGTCTACCGCGGGCCCGGCTCCGTGGGCACCGTCGAGGACCACTGGGTCGAGGCGATGCAGGCCGACGGGTGGGGCATCTCCGAGACGTTCCACGCCGCGCGCGAGAACATGGAGGACCCGACCTCGTCGCTCCTCTTCACCAAGGGCACCAAAGAGGCCTACGTGTCGCTGAACCTCAAGGGTTCCGGCGGCGAGATCACCAGCACCATCGTCGTGCACGACCGCGGCTGAGCCGCTCCCCCCACCGCCTTGCTAGACTCGTTGTTCGCGCACCCGTGCGCGCGCAGGTCGGGTGATCCCGGCCGGAAGGTCAGACGGACGCCATGAATCGAAAGCTCGTCCTTCTCTTCTCCGCCATCCTGGCGCTGCTCGCGCTGGTCCTCATGCAGTTCTATCGCCAGAACCTCGCCGAAGAGCTGGGCGTGGCGGGCGAGCGCGTGAAGATCCTCGCCGCCCGCTCGGACATCCCGGCCTACTCCGTCATCGAGCGCAGCCAGCTCACCGTCGTCGAGTACCCGAAGAACTACCTGCCACCTCGGCACACCACGAAGGCGCTCGTGGACGACGTCGTCGGCCAGACCACCACCTTCACGATCCGCAAGGGTCAGGCGATCCTGACCACGGACCTGGCCAACGTGCAGTCCGAGGCGCACCTGTCGCGCGTCGTCAGCGCGGGCATGCGCGCCCTCGCCATCCCCGTCGACAAGGTCAACACCTTCGGCGGCCTGCTCCGGCCGAAGGACCACGTGGACGTGCTCGGCACCTTCCAGAAGCCCGGGGAAGGGGACGTGAACACCGTCACCCTGCTGCAGAATGTGGCGGTGCTCGCCGTGGGGTCGCGTCTCGGCACCGGCCGGGACACGGGCCAGAGCAAGAAGCGCGGCGGGAACAACCGCACCAACACGGTGACCGTCCTCGTGACGCCCGAAGAAGCCGAGCTGCTGGTCTTCGCCCAGGATCGGGGGCGCCTGTCGCTCACGATGCGGAACGAAGAGGACGTGAACACCGAGATGGAGTTGGCGGGCAAGAACTTCGCCGACATCTTCCGACCGGAGGTCCGCAAGCGGATCCAGGTCAAACGAGACGACCTGCAAATCCTGACCCCCGGCGCCCGCCGGGGCCGACGCTGAGACGACGCCGGGTTCGCCCCGGCCGCGGAGACCGACGATGACGTTCCGGCTGCCGACCGCTCTCCTCTTGGGGATCCTCACTTGGGCGAGCCTCTCGATCGTCGCCCCGGACGAGGCGTACGCCCAGCGCGCACGTGAGATCGTGATGCGCGTCGGTGAGACGCACGAGATCTTCATCGGCAGCATCAAAGCGGTCAGCGTGGGCAACCAGAACGTCATCGAGGTGAAGAAGCACCGCGACGGGAACAAGATCGTCGTGTTCGGCCTGCGCCCCGGCTACTCGAGCCTCACGGTGGGCGACGTGAACTACGAGATCACCGTCGTCGGCGACATCGAGCGCCTGCGGAAGGACGTGGAGACCCTCATCCTCGACATCCCGGGCGTGGAGGTCCTCACGTCGGGCGACCGGGTCGTCATCGACGGCATCGTCAAGCGCCGCGACGACTGGGACCGCATCGAGCAGATCGTCGCCAGCAACAAGAACCTCGTGTACTCGCTGGTGCTCCTGGACGAGCGCGACATCGTCAAGCGCGCGCAGCTGCAGCTGCACTTCCAGATCCTCGAGGTGAACCGCAACCGCAGCCACAACGTGGGCGTGGACTGGACGTCCAACGGGCCGTTCCAGCTGGTCTTGGACACGATGTCCTACGTGCAGTTCGGGCTCGGCGAGATCCGGGATCAGTTCGGCGGGGTGCGCACTCCGGACGACCTGCTCAAGCTCGACAGCCAGGTCGACATCCGCCGCATCCTCGACAAGGACTTCTTCACCACCGTGTCCGGCGAAGAGGTGAAGTTCCAGCGCGGCAAGACCCTGATCTTCACTGCCGTGGACCCGTCCACCGGTGTCACGACCTTCTACGAGAAGGAGATCGGCCTGGTCGTCGCCACGACGCCGATCATCGACGACGACGGGGACATCGACCTCACGATCGACATCAAGTTCAGCACCGTCGGCGAGCTCGAGCTCAACGGCAACGTGCCCTCGATCAACACCCAGCACCACCGCGCCCACGTGCAGCTGAGGGAAGGGGAGTCGTTCGCGCTCTCGGGCTTCTTCCAGCGCACGAAGGGCAGCGAGGTGAACGGCCTCCCCGGCCTCAAGGACATCCCCGGGCTCGGGGTCCTGTTCAGCACGCGGGACTGGGAGAAGGGCGAAGTGGACGGGATCATCGTCCTCACGCCCGTGCTGCTCGATCCGGACCGCCGGAGCATGCGCAAGCAGATCAAGGAGACGCTGGACATCTACGACGCCGCCGACAGCAAGTGGTAGGGGGCACGCGAGCGTCCCCATGATCCGCATCGTCTACCGGGACCCGGAGAGCCAGCGCGAGGTCACTCAGGACTTCGACGGCGAGCACGTCCGCATGGGGCGCGAGGGCAGCAACGAGCTCGTCCTGCCCTACATGGAGGTGTCCCGGTTCCACGCCGAGCTCTTCATCAGCGACCGCGCCGTCACCCTCACCGATCGTTCGACGAACGGCACCTATGTCAACGGCGAGCGGGTCTTCGGCAAGCAGATGATGCAGGGCGGGGACCGCATCGGGATCGGCAACTGCGTCCTCACGGTCTACACCCACGACCAGCTGTTCCCCGACCAGGCGGCGGCGGGTCAGGAGCAGGCCTACCCGGCGGAGTACTACCAGCAGCAGGCCTACCCGGCGGAGTACTACCAGCAGCAGGCCTACGAGGCGGGCCAGCAGAGCGGACACGGCCTCGGCCAAGCCGAGCAGTACCAGCCTGCGGAGCAGTACGACGCGGCGGCCTACGCCCAGGCCCACGGGAACTACCCCGTCCAGGCGGGCTACGACGCCGCGGGGGGCACCGCCCAGCTCGATCCGAACCACGCCGTGGGGCACGCCTCCGGCGCGCTCGTCCCGGCCGGCGCCAACGGCCACGCGGCCGCGCTGCACTACCCCGAAGGCACCGCCCCGGTCGACCTGAAGCGCCGCGTCCACCGTCGACTGCTCCAGTACATGGACCTGAAGACGCTCGACATGAACCAGCTCGCCGAAGACGAGCTGCGGGGTCGGGCGCGGGCGCTGCTGGTCGACATCATCGCGGAGCTCGAGCACGACATCGATCAGGGGATCGATCGCGAGCTGCTGATGAAGGAGGTCCTCGACGAGGCCCTCGGTCTGGGGCCGCTCGAGGACTTCCTCGCGGACGAGTCGATCACCGAGATCATGGTGGTCAACAAGGACAAGATCTACGTGGAGCAGCACGGCAAGATCACCTTCACCGGCAAGACGTTCACGAGCCACGAGGCGGTCCTGGCCGTCATCGAGCGGATCATCACGCCGCTGGGCCGACGCATCGACGAGTCGTCTCCGCTCGTGGACGCGCGCCTCAAGGACGGCTCCCGCGTCAACGCGATCATCCCGCCGCTCGCGATCAAGGGCCCCTGCATCACGATCCGGAAGTTCGGCAAGAAGGGCCTGAACATCGACGACCTGATCAACTTCGGGTCGGTCACCCCGCAGATCGCGTCCTTCCTCCAGAAGTGCGTGCTGGGGCACAAGAACATCATCATCAGCGGCGGCACCGGCTCCGGTAAGACCACGCTGCTCAACGCCCTGAGCTCCTTCATCCCCGGGCACGAGCGGATCGTCACCATCGAGGACGCGGCCGAGCTGCGGCTCCCCCAGGAGCACGTCGTGTCGCTGGAGACGCGCCCCGCGAACCTCGAGGGCAAGGGCGAGTACAGCATCCGCGACCTCGTGAAGAACTCGTTGCGCATGCGGCCCGACCGGATCGTCGTCGGCGAGTGCCGCGGCGGCGAGGCCCTGGACATGCTCCAGGCCATGAACACGGGCCACGACGGCAGCCTCACCACGGGCCACGCCAACACCCCGAGCGACATGCTCGCGCGGCTCGAGACGATGGTCCTGATGGCGGGGATGGACCTGCCCGTGCGCGCCATCCGCGAGCAGATCGCGTCGGCGGTGCACGTCATCGTGCAGCAGAACCGGTTCCCCGACGGCTCCCGACGCGTCACCCACGTGACCGAGGTGGTGGGCATCGAGGACACCGGGCGCGTGCGCCTCGAGGACATCTTCAAGTTCCAGCAGCGCGGCCTCGGCGAAGGCGGCGCGGTCGAGGGCGAGATCGTCCTCACCGGCTACATCCCCAGCTTCATCCCCGACCTGATCAACTCCGGCGTGATCAGCGACGGGTCATTCTTGTAGGAGGGCCGAGATGGAACTCAGCATCCTGGTCTCTCTGGCCATCGCGGCGATCGTGTTCCTCGTCACGTGGCTGAACGGGCCGCAGGTCGTCCTCGCGGGCAAGCGCTTCGAGCGCCGCTACCTCGAGCGCATCCACCGCGAGCTCGACTCGATCTACTCGCGCACGAGCCCGAAGCGCTTCTTCTACACGCACATGGCCGTGCTCTCGGTCGTGTTCTTGTTGGTGTCGATGACCGTCGGCGTGTTCAACGGGCTGCTCTTCTCGATCCTCATCGGGATGATCCCCTGGGCCATGCTCTCGCGGGCCAAGCGACAACGGACCGCGCGGTTCGAGGAGATGCTCCCGGACTCGCTCATCTCCCTGTCGAACTCGCTGCGCGCGGGGCTGACGCTGCCCCAGGCCATGTCGATCCTGGTGGACAACATCGGCGCTCCCATCAACGAGGAGTTCGGCCTCCTGCTCAAGGAACACCGCCTCGGGCTCACGCTCGACGAGTCCATGAACAACATGGGCGAGCGGGTCCGAAGCAAGAACCTGGACCTCGTCATCACGTCGATCCAGGTCGCGCGGGTGGCGGGCGGCAACCTGCCCCAGGTGTTCGAGGACACGGCCACCGCCATCCGCGAGATCACGCGGCTGGAGTCGAAGATCTCGACCATGACGGCCCAGGGGAAGATGCAGGCGTGGGTGCTCGGCGGCCTGCCCGTGGGCATGGGCGCCATCATCTACAAGGTCGACCCGACGATGATCGCTCCGCTGTGGGAGGAGCCGATCGGCTGGATCATCCTCTTCTTCATCACGCTGATGGAGATCGTCGGCATCTTCATGATCCGCAAGATCGTCGCCGTGGACGTGTAGGCATGCACCCCTCTCGACAAACCGCTTCGCTGCGCTTCGCGCTTTGTCGCCGGGGGCCCCGCGGTACCTCCTCAGGACTCCGCTCCGCTGCGCTCCGCTGCGCGCGCCCGGGCGGCGCTTGCTGATGTCCAGCAACCTCATCCTGCTGTTCGCGCTGCTGCTGATCATCGCGTCGGCGCTGCTCTTCGGCATCGGGTTCTTCCCGGATGAGACCTACAAGGGCCCCGTCCCCGAGCGCGGGTTCCTGCTCAACAAGCGGCGGCAGCTGCTCGCGAGCTCGCCCCTCTACCGGCTGCTCAACAAGATCCTCCTGATCTTCGCCTACTGGTGCGAGAAGGTGCCCCTCGGCGCCCTGCGCAAGGGGCTCGGCGACCGCCTCGCCCGCTCGGGCCACATCGGGGGCTTCACGGCGGACGAGTTCCTCGCCTTTTGCTGCGTGTCCGCGCTGTCCTTCTTCGGTCTGGCGTTCTTCTTCAACACGTCGGTGACGGGGGCGCCCCGGATCCCCCTGTGCGCGATGGCGGCCATCTTCGGCTTCTACTTCCCCCTCATGTACCTGGACGAGCAGGTGATGAGCCGCCTGACCCGGATCAACCGCGACCTGCCGTACCTCCTGGACGTCCTCGCGCTGTCGGTGGGCGCGGGCCTCGACTTCAACTCGAGCCTCGAGCGCGTGGTGGTCAAGGACACCACCGAGAGCCCGCTGATCGACGAGATGCGGTACGTCCTGCAGGAGGTGAAGATGGGCACGACGCGGCGCGAGGCCCTCATCAACCTCAAGGACCGCGTGCCCTCGGACTACATCACCGGTCTGGTATCTTCAGTGGTGCAGGCGGAGCAGATGGGCACGCCTCTCACCAACATTCTCCGCATCCAAGCGGCGGCGATTCGGTTGAAGCGGTCGCAGCGGGCGGAGAAGTTGGCGGGAGAGGCCCCGGTCAAGATGATCATGCCCCTCCTGTTCATCGTCGGCGCGGTGATGCTGACCCTGTTCGGGGCGATCATCATCCGCGCGGTCAAGGGAGAGCTTTTCTGATGCACCCCTCTCGACAAAGCGCGCTCGCTTCGCTCGACGCTTTGTCGCCGGGGGCCCCGCGGACGGCGAGTCTCAGACTCCGCTTCGCTCCGCTCCGCTGCGCGCGCCTGGGGGCGCTTGCGGTTCGATCCAGGATGGTCCCCCGACGGTGAGTGCCACCCGGTTCGAGGTCGAAGTCCTGGCGGGGACGAACGTCGGGCAGACGTTCGACTTCTCGGACGAGACCGTCGTGGTCGGGCGCGCCGCGCACTGCGCCCTCCAGCTGAACAGCCCCCACGTCTCCCGGCAGCAGTGCGAGCTCTCGTGGCAGGGCGACCAGTTGGTGCTCGAGAACCTCGGCACCGTCAACGTCACCTACCTGAACGACCGCCCCATCGAGCGTGTCTACGTGCAGGACGGGGATCTGATCACCTTCTGCGACGTGGCCCTCCGCGTGCGCATGGCCCGGCGCGGGGAGCCCACCGCGGACCCCGACCGCACCGTCGTCTTCTCGGGCGACCCGAGCCCCCCCAACATGGGCCCCGAGACCACCGTGCCCCCCGGGCCGGCGGGGCCTCCGCGTCCTCCGCCGGCACCGCCCCCGCAGCACCGCCCGCCCGCCAGTCCCGGCGCGCCGGGACACATCCAGTCCACCGCGCAGTTCCAGGCCTTCCCCAACGGCCCGCCGGGCGTGCCCCAGCCGCAGCCCGCTCATCTGCGCCCTGGTCCACCCCCCGGCCCACCCCCCGGCGGGCCCCCGGCTCCGCAACGCAGCGCCCAGTTCCCCAGCCCCGGAATGTCCAGCGGGCAGCTGCCGGCGGCGTCGCGGCCTCCGGGCCCCCAACGCCCCGCCCCGGGCACGCCGGCTCCCCCCCCGGGCATGCCGGGTCCGCCGCCGGGCATGCCGGGTCCGCCGCCGGGCATGCGAGCTCCGGCCGGGATGCCGGGGCCGCCCCCGGGGATGCCGGGCGCGCCTCCGGGGATGCCGATGCCTCCGGGCGGCGGGAGCATGACCACGGGCCCGGGCCGCGCCCCCGACAGCGTGGAGTCCGCGCGGAAGAAGAAGCGCAAGGCGCCCAACGCCCAGATGATCCGGAACGTCGCGATCGTGGTGATCGCGGTCAGCCTGCTGCTGATCGTGGTGACGCTCGTGCAACGCAGCGGGAGCACGAAGGCGCCGAAGACCACGCCCGCCGCGGCGGCGGCCCCCGCCGGGCCCGACAACCCGGCCGAGGCGCTGCCCGTGGTGGAGCGAGGGCCCCGCACGGACGAGGAGATCCTCGCCGAGGCGGACCGGCTCTACCGCGTCGCGAAGAAGTTCCACGAGGAGTACCTCGTATCCGACGAGCGCCTCTGGGAGGCGTACTCCCGCTACCAGACCACGAAGGCGCAGCTCCTCCTCGTCGACCAGCAGAAGTGGCCGGGGTTCGCCCGGGAGATCCAGCCGCGCGTGGACGAGGTCTCCGAGCTGCTCGACGCGGAGTACCGCAAGGCGCGCATCAACTACGTCCGCAACAAGGACGCGGGGAACTACGAAGGCGGCATCCGCGAGATGGAGCGCCTGCTTCGCATGTTCCCCGACAAGAACGACACCCGACACCAGTTCGCCCGGGAGAAGAAGCGCCAGCTTCGCTCCATGATGAAGGGCAAGAAGAAGAAGTCGTTCCTCTAATGCACCCCTCTCGACAAACCGCCTCCCTCCGGTCGACGGTTTCTCGCCGGGGGCCCCGCGAGAGCGAGTTCAGAACTCCGCTCCGCTCCGCTCCGCTGCGCGCGCCTGCGGGCGCTTGCGAGCGTTAGGAGACGGTCCCCTCGTGTCAGCCACTCTCGAAACCGTCTTCGCTCAAACCCTCGGGCTTTACTTGAAGCCTGTCCAGAAACTATTGGACGATCCAAAGGTTTCCGAGGTGATGATCAACGGGCCGTTCGAGGTCTTCGCCGAGGTGGGCGGCCGACTCGAGAAGACCGACTGCGTCTTCGAGCACGAAGACCACCTGCACGCCCTGGCCAAGAACATCGCCCAGTACGTCGGCCGCCAGCTGAACTGGGAGAACCCGCTGCTCGACGCCCGCCTCCCCGGAGGCTCGCGTGTACACATCACGCTCCCTCCCATCGCGCGGAAGGGCATCTGCATCGCGGTCCGAAAGTTCTTCCGCGAGGCCCTCACGGTCGAGCGCCTGATCGGCTTCGGGTCGCTCAGCCAGACCCTCGCCGACTTCCTCGACGCGTGCGTGAAGACCGAGATGAACATCGTCGTGTCCGGCGGCACGGGCTCCGGCAAGACGTCGCTGCTCAACGTGCTGTCGTCGATGATCCCCGAGGAGCAGCGCATCATCGTCATCGAGGACAGCACCGAGCTGCAGCTGCAGAAGCCGCACCTGCTGTACTACGAGACGCGCCCGCCCGATCGCCAGGACCGCGGCGAGGTGACCATGCGGCAGCTCTTCCGCTCCGCCATGCGGATGCGCCCGGACCGGGTGGTCATCGGCGAGGTGCGGGGCGGCGAGGCCATCGACATGATCCAGGCGATGACGTCGGGCCACAAGGGCTCCATGTCGACGACCCACGCCTCCACACCGCGGGAGACCCTGGCTCGCCTCGAGACCCTTGCCCTCATGGGAGACGTAGACATGCCGCTGTGGGCGCTGCGCTCGCAGATCGCCATGGCGCTCGACCTCATCGTCCAGGTGGCTCGGTTCCCTGACGGCTCTCGAAAGGTCGCGTACGTCAGCGAGGTCCTCGACCTCACCGACGACGGCAAGTACCAGCTGCGCGACCTGTTCATCTTCAAGTCCACCGGCAAGGACAAGGACGGCAAGGTCGTGGGCACCCTCGAGCCGACGGGGCTGCTGCCCACGTTCAGCGAGCAGATCACGATCCAGGGGCTGCGCATCCCCAAGGAGATGATCGACGCCGCCCGCGCGCGCAAGGCGGACCGCGAGCGACGTCGGGCAGGCAAAGACGGAGGGGGCCGCGGTTGACGGCGTCCGTCCGGGACGCCGCCCTGGGGCTCCTGCTCGCCGCCTTCGTCGCCCCCGCCGCCGCGGTCGCCCAGGCACCCGCGGAAGAGGAACCCCAGGGGTTCGAGTACCTGCTCCGCGTGGGCAAGCTCAACCTGGACTACTCCCGGTTCGAAGTGGCCGCCGACGCCCTCGAGGCTGCCTGTCGTACGCCCGAAGGGATCCAGAACTTCGAGTGCTATCGCCTGTGGGCGACGGCGGCGGAGAAGGCGTACCGGATCGACGACGCGCTGCTCGCTTGGGACGGCGCCGAGGCCGTGGCCGAGCAGGGGAACACGCTCGCCCGGGACGAGGCCGGCCGCATCCGCGGGACGTACGGCGAGGTGGTGCTGCACGCCCCTTGGGGCCGGACCCTGCCGTCGCTCCCCCTCGACCTGATCTTCGAGGGCCTGCTGCTCGACCCCGAGCTGAAGAAGTACCTTGAAAGGGTCACGTCACGTCTGGCGAAGAAAGGCCTGGAAAAAAAGGAACTATTCCTTCCTGGCGGGCCCTACCGGATCGGTGCCCTGGCGTTCACCACCGCCGCCGGCGAGCGGGTGGAGCTGCTGCTGCCCGAGGAGCTGGTCCCGTACCGATCGGCGGGCGTGGGGGCGAAGGCCGGGGCGCGCGCGGTCGCCGGTGCCGGGGGCGTCGGGGTGAGCGTCGAGGCGGGCGCGGTCGTGACGCCCGACGCCGCGGTCGGGCTGTCCCGGTCCGTGGGATTCGGGCTCGGCCTGCGCGCGGGGTTCCGGCGAGGACCCGTCCGGATCGAGGGACGTCTGCGGATCGGTGCGGTGCCCACCATCACCAACGTGGAAGACCCGCCCGAGGACGCGAGCCGGCCCGGAGTCGGGCTCGCGGTCCTCGGGCAAGGCGATCTCGGCGTGGACCTCCAGGCGGGGCCGGCGTGGCTGATCACCCCTCACGTCGGGGGCGTCGGGGGCACGCTCGGGTCGCTCCTGGTCGGCTGCAGCGCCGAGGCCGACGGGGTGCGGTGGGCCGGCGAGTGCAACCTCCCGACGGCCGTCGGCGGTGTGCAGGTCGGCCTCGACATCACTCGATTGCTGGGCCGCACCGCGGCCCCCGCGAGGGCGGAGCTTCGCGCGGGGGTGAAGGTCGACATCCTGCGCGGGACCTTCGCGGCGAAGGAGGGGGCGTCGGTCGGTGACTTCGTCCTCCACGAGGCCGAGGTCGACGGATTCAGCGTGATCGCACCGGGGCTGGAGGCCAGTGTCTCGCTCCGGTTCTAGTGTCGCCGTGCTCGTCGCGTTCCTCTGGGCGGCGATCGCTGCTCCCGCAGTGGCGGTCGCGGACGAGTCGGGCATCGAGAGCTCGTTCCGCCACCGCATGGTCCAGGGGAGGTTCCTCCTCGACGCCGGCAAGAAGGCCGACGCGTTGGGCCAGTTCGAGGCCGCGGCCGAGATGTCCGAGGGGCGGCGGAGCGTGGAGCTCCACACGCTGCTCGCGCGCGTCCGCCTGGACCTCGGGCGCATCGCGGAGGCCGTGGATGCGGTCCGCACCGCCCGCATCCTCGCCGACGCGGACGCAGGCCCCGAGCTCGTGGAGCTGCACGAGTTCCTCACCACGCGCTTCGGCAAGGTCCTGGTGATCGGCGGCGGATCCCCGGACGCGCAGCTCCCCGAGCCGATCCACGCGATCCTGGACCCCGAGCTCAAGCGCCTGTTCCGCGTCGCCCTGGACGGCTTCGACGACCTCGACGAGGGCGGGTCGACGTCCGTGTACCTCCCCGTGGGCAGCTACCGCGTCGGCTCCCACATCGTGACCGTGGCGTCCCGGGAGACCGTCCGCATGGACGTGCGCGCGAGCGTCGGCAGCGCCGGGGGAGGGGTGTACGGCGAGCGCGCCGAGCCGGAGTCCACCGGGTCGACCGCCGCCGTGGCCGCGCCGAGCGGCCGGGTCGGCGCCCTGTTCCGCTTCGGCGGGCTCGGCTTCGTGCAGCAGGGCGTGGGCGGCGGAGGCGCGTCGCTGCTCTTCGGCGCCGAGGGAGCGCTCGACGTGCCGGGGCCCGCGCTGGTGCTCCGCGCCGCCGTGGACGTGGGCCTGCACCCGGTCGAGCGAGTCGAGGCGCGGGACGGCACGGTCCCCACGTTCGGGGTCGTCCCGGCCGGCAACTTCGCGCTCGGCGCCCGCGTCGACCTCCCCGGCGGCGCAGCCTGGCTGATCCCCGGGGCGGCGATCGTCTTCGGGTACGGAGCCCCCGTCGCGCCCACGCTGCCCGACGGCTACGGCGGTCCGCGGCACTACCTCACCTACGGCGGCGACCTGGAGCTGCGCGTGCGCTTCTCGCCCCCCGACGGCGGCGCCGTGCACCCCGAGCTCGCGGCGCGGTTCCTCTATCGCGAGCTGCTCCCTCTGGACGCCCTCGACGACGGCCGGCCTCATCCCGCGGTCGGCGGCGGCCTCGGCCTCTCGCTGTGGATCGCCCCGTGATCGGGGATCGCGCATGCCTGCGCTCGCTGCTGCTGCTCGTGCTCCTGGGCGGCTGCACGGCGTTTCACCCGGATCGGCAGGTCGACGTCGACGGGGACGGAGTCACGCCCGAGGAGGGGGACTGCGACGATCGCGACCCGGCCGTCCTGCCCGACGCCGAGGAGGTCTGCGACGGCCTGGACAACGACTGCGACGGCCTGCTCGACGGCGAGGACCTGGGCGACCTGGACGGGGACGGGTTCGACGGCTGCGCGGACTGCGACGACACCCGAGCCGCCGTGTCGCCCGCGGAGGTCGAGGTCTGCGACGGGTTCGACACGGACTGCGACGGCGCGGTGCTCGAGGACGAGGTGGACGCCGACGAGGACGGCGATCTCGTCTGCGCCGGGGACTGCGCGGACGACGATCCGACGCGCGGCCCGTCCCGGGACGAGGTCTGCGACGCGGTGGACACGGACTGCGACGGCGTGTCTCCGGAGGACGATCCGGACGTCGCGGACGCGGACCAGGACGGGGACAACGCCTGCGTGGACTGCGACGACGACGACGACGCGCGGGGGCCGTCCCTCGCCGAGGTGTGCGACGGGGTGGACAACGACTGCTTCGGCGGCGTCCCGCCCGGCGAGATCGACGACGACGGGGACACCTACGCCCCCTGCGAGGGCGACTGCGACGAGTCCGACCCCGAGCGACACCCCGATCACGAGGAGCTCTGCAACGGCGTGGACGACGCCTGCAACGGCAGCGTCCCGCTCGTGGAGCAAGACCCCGACGGCGACACGTGGTTCGCGTGCGCGGGCGACTGTCGGCCCCTGGAGACGTCGATCTTCCCCGGGGCGACGGAGACCTGCGACGGCGAGGACGACGACTGCGACGGCCTCATCGACGAGCCCGATCCCACGGGCCTGCCGCCGTACGCCGCGATCGCGCGGGCGGACGGCGCGCTGGATCTGTACGAAGCCTCCGGCGGATCCTGGCTCGCCCCGGTCTCGGCGGGGGGCACCACCGTCGCGGCGACGTTCCCCGTGGGTGCGGCGGACCTGGACGGGGACGGCGTCGTGGAGTTCGTGCGCGCGGAGCTGGACCTCGCGGACCCGACCGTGGACGTCGTCGATCGCGTGGGCCCGGCGTGCGGGGGCGGCTTCGGCGCGGCGCCGGTCCCGGGGGTGAGCCTCCCCGACGATCGGCGGATCGAGGCGCTGGGCGACCTCGACGGGGACGGATCGCCCGACATCGTGTCCGTGCGGCACGACGCGGGCGGCGCGGGCGCCGTCTTCACCCAGCTCAACGACGGCCTGGGATCCTTCGCCCCGCCGGTGGCTGCGGGCCAGCTCGCGTCGGCCGCGGTGGGGCCGGGCACGTGGGTGCTCCCCGCCGCGCTCGACGATCTCGACGGCGACGGCGTCGTGGATCTCCTGGAGTGCGGCGACGTCGACGGGCGCACGTGCCGCGTGCACCCGGGGGTGGGCGACGGCACCTTCGCCGCGCCGGATCCGCCGTTCACGCTGCTCTCCGAGCCGTCGGGCCTCGCGGTCGGCGACGTGGACGGCGATCAGCTCGCGGACCTCGTCTTCGGCCTGTCGTCGGGGTTCGATCCCGGGGCGGTGTACGTCGCGTCCGGGGACGGGGCGGGCGGCTTCGCGGGCGGCGTCGAAGTGCTCGACGTCTCCCTCGACGAGGTCGGGCCCGCGGCCGGGCGAGGCTGGCTCCGCCTGTCCGACGTCGACGGAGACCTGCTCTCCGATCTCGTGATCCTCTGGGACACCGGAGTGGCGAGCGCGGCGCGAGAACTCGTCCTCGCGATCGGCGACGGGAGCGGCGACTTCGCCCTCGGGACGGGCGCCGCCATCACGTCGGCGTCCCTCGATCCGGCCGGGCCGGACTCGGTGGCGGCGGCGGGTCCCTGAGCCGATTTGCCGGCGGGTGGTCTCCCGCGAGATAATCCACTCGTGCGCAGCGCCACGTCCCGCGATTACTCCGCCCTCGAGGAGAGGCTCGGTCATCGCTTCGCCGACCCGGCGATCCTGCTGCGCGCGCTGACCCACCGCTCCTGGAAAGAGGAGCAGGCCGTCGAAGAGGCCGACAACCAGCGCCTCGAGTTCCTCGGCGACGCGGTCCTGGGCCTCGTCGTGGCCGAAGAGCTCTGGGCCGGGCTCGATCTGGACGAAGGCGGACTCAGCGAGCTGCGCGCGAGCCTGGTGTCGGAGCCGGCGCTGCACGCCCGGGCCCTGGATCTGGAGCTGTCGGGCCACCTGCGCATGGGCCGCGGGGCCACGAGGCGCGGCGACGCCGAGCGCGCGTCCACCCTCGCGGACGCCTACGAAGCGGTGCTCGCCGCCGTGTACCTGGACGGCGGGATCGAGGCGGCGCGGGAGGCCGTGCGCGCGTGGCTGCCGGCGGCCGTCGTGGAGGCGCGATCCCGCCCGCGCGACCAGCTCCAGGCCGAGGTCCGGCACCCCAAGAACCTCCTGCAGGAGTGGCTCCAAAGTCGCGGTCGCGGGACGCCGAGCTACCCCGTGATTCGGCAGGACGGCCCCAACCACGACGCCGTCTGGAGCGTGCACGCCGTGCTCGAGGACGGCGCGGTCGTCGGATCGGGGCAGGGGACCAGCAAGCGCGAAGCGGAGACGCGGGCGGCCGAGATGGCCCTGGCGACCCTCGAGGCGGAGGAGTCGTCGTGAGCCGGCCCCTCATCGCGCCGGTGCTGATCCCGCACGGGTACTGCGCTCCCGGTTGCCCGTACTGCCCGGACCGCGGGCAGGCGTTCCCGATTCCGGGCCCGCTCCAGGTGGCCGAGGCGATGGACAGGGCGCGCCGAAAGGCCCCCGGTCGGCCGGTCGAGTTGGCGTTCTACGGCGGCGACCTCTGGTCCCTGCCGCGGGGGCCCCGCGCGGCGCTGTTGGCGTCGGCGCACGGGATGGTGCGTCGCGGCCTCGCCCAGTCCGTGCGGGTCACGCTGTCGCCCATGTCCGCGCTGCGGGCACCCCTCGGGGACCTGCGGGCCCGCGGAATCCGCGCCGTGGAGGTCCCGGTCCTCACGTTCGATCCCGCGGTCCTGCGCCGGTTGGCCGCGCGCCGCCGCGCCGACGCCGGGGGGGGCGCCCTGAGTCGACTCCGCCAGGCCGGCTTCCGAACGATCGCGCACCTCGCTCCCGGGCTCCCCGGATCGAGCCACCGAACGGCCGTCACGTCCGCAGAACTGCTCGCCCGGACCCGCCCCGACGCGGCCCGGGTCCTGCCCGCCCTGGCGCTCGAGGGCACCTGGGGCGCCACCCACTTCGAGGCGGGCCTGTGGGTCCCGATGTCCATCGAGGAGGCCGTGGCCACGTGCCGTCACGTCGTGCGCCGACTGCGGACCGGGGGCACGGAGATCATCCGGGTCGGTCTCCAGCCCGCGGTGGACCTCCAGGAGGCCCCGGACGTGCTCGCGGGGCCCTTCGATCCGGCGATGCGCCAGCGGGTGGAGGCCGAGCTCCTGCGGGCCGCCGCCACCGACGCGCTCCGGGCGGCGTTCGCGTTCCCGCTGCGCGAGTTCTCGTTCGTCGTCCACCCGCGCGAGGAGGCGTACCTCCGAGGCCACGAGAACCGCGCGCTCCAGCGTCTCAAGGAGCAGTTCCGGTTGGACCACCTGGCGGTGTTCACGTCGCCGCACGTGCCGCGCGGGCGCCCCGTCGTGCTGCGGGGCATCGCCGGTCCGGACCAGATCCAGGGCGCCGTCGGGGCTCGCAAGGCGTCCTGAGAGGTCCCGGGCGGCGGGGTTCGCGAACGGGGGGCTTGCGGGTCCGACGCCCCCGGGGTAAGGACGCCCCCCGCATGTCCACGCCCTCCCATCGCACCGGCTACGTCGCCCTGATCGGCAAGCCGAACGTCGGCAAGTCGACGCTGCTGAACGCGCTGCTCGGCCAGAAGCTCAGCATCGTGTCCGCGCGCCCGCAGACCACGAGGAATCGCGTCCTCGGGATCTGGAACGACGCCTCGACCCAGGTCGTGTTTCTGGACACGCCCGGCATCCACGAGCCCCACTCGCTCCTCAACAAGAAGATGGTCGACGCGGCGGTCGCGACGCTGCAGGACGTCGACCTGGTGGTGTGGCTGCTGGACGCCGCGAAGGAGGTCGACCCGAGCCGGGCCGCGCAGGTGGTGGACGCCCTCGGGCGAGCGGACGTGCCCGTCATCCTCGCCCCCAACAAGATCGACACCATGGACCGCGCGGGGGTCCTGCCCCTCATCGCCGCGTGGACGGAGGTCCCCGACGAGGGTGCCGTCGCGCCCCCCGAGTTCGCTTCCATCGTGCCGATCAGCGCCCTCGAGGGCGACGGGGTGGAGCAGCTCCTCGGGGAGATCCGCGCGCGACTGCCCGAGAGCCCGCCGTTCTTCCCGAAGGACCAGCTGACCGACCGGACCGAGCGCTTCGTGGTCAGCGAGATCGTGCGGGAGAAGCTCTTCCACTACCTCGACCGAGAGCTGCCGTACTCCGCCGCGGTGGAGATCGAGGAGTTCCAAGACGACACCGAGAAGGGCGGCATGGTCCGCATCCTCGGGCGAATCTGGGTGGAGCGCGGCGGCCAGAAGGCGATCGTGATCGGCAAGGGCGGGTCGATGATCAAGCGGGTGGGCACGGCCGCCCGCCGCGACGTCGAGCGGCTGCTCGGGTGCAAGGTCTTCCTGAAGCTCACCGTGGGCGTGAAGGAGGGCTGGACCTCCCATCGGCGCCAGGTCGACGACCTGGGCAAGTTCGGGGGGCAGTCGTGAGCCGCCCGGTCGTGACCCTGGTGGGCCGCCCGAACGTCGGCAAGTCGAGCCTCTTCAACCGCCTGCTCGGCCGCAAGAAGGCCCTCGTGCAGGACACGCCGGGGGTGACTCGGGACCGCAACTACGCGATCTGCAGCCTCGACGGCCGTGAGATCCTGCTGTGCGACACCGGCGGGTTCGAGGACGACGCAGGCATCGCCGGCGAGCTCATGGCGGGGCTGATCCGCGATCAGGCGCTCGTGGCCATGGACGAGTCCGACGTTCTGGTGTTCGTCATGGACCTCCGCGCGGGGCTCACGTCCGGCGACGAGTACATCGCGGGGCTGCTCCGCACGTCGAGCAAGCCGGTCCTGTGGGCCCTCAACAAGGCCGACCACGCCTCGACTCACGACCTGGTCTACGACTTCTATCGGCTGGGGGCGCCCGCGCTGATGCTCGTGTCTGCGGAGCACGGCGCGGGGGTGGACGAGCTCGAGGAGGCCATCGTCGCGGCGCTGCCCGAGGTCGTCGAGGGGGAGGGGACCGAGCCCAAGGACGACCTCGCCGGGGTTCAGAATTGGCACGCCAAGCGCAGCCGTCCCCGTCGCGGGCGCAAGAGCCCCGAGGAGCGCGAGGACGACAAGGTCCGACGCGACACCGCCGGGCGCCTGCAGTTCCTGGGCGACGACATGCCCGCGCAGGCCACCACCAGCGCCGGGCCGGCCCCCCGGGATTGGGACGGCGGGGACGCTCCGCGGTCGGCGGACGTCGAGTTCGGAGGCCTCGAGCCCGGCCTCACGTTGAGCGACGACGGGGTCGAGATCATGCAGCTGGGGCCCGGCTCCTGGGACGACGGCCCGGTGCCCGCGTGGGACGAAGACGGCGAGGCGATCGAGCCGCCGCCCGAAGAGTACGTGGCGGGCGAGCACGAGGGGTTCGTCCCCCGGGTGGCGCTGCTGGGCCGCCCGAACGTGGGCAAGTCGACCCTGGTGAACCGGCTGCTCGGGTACCAGCGGGCGATCACGTCGCCCGTGGCGGGTACGACACACGACATCGTCGACAGCTACCTCGAGCGCGACGGCCAAGGCTGGGTCCTCATCGACACCGCCGGCATCCGCCGGAAGTCGCGCGTGCACGAGAAGCTCGAGAAGCTGACCGTGGGCCGGGCCATCCGCGTGATCGAGGCCGCCCACATCTGTCTGCTGCTGGTGGACGGCGAGGAGGGCGTGACCGAGCAGGAGGCGAAGATCGGCGCGCTGATCGCCGACCGCGGGCGGGCGCTCGTGATCGTCGTGAACAAGTGGGATCTCGCGGGGAAGGGCGACGGGCCTCGGCAGGACTTCCTCGGCCGCATGCGCCTCCGGTTCCCGCACCTCGCGTTCGCCGACTCGCTGTTCGTCTCGGCGCTGACGGGGAAGGGGACTCACCGCATCTGGAAGGTGCTGGAGCGGGCGAACGAGAGCCACCGCGCCACCGTCCGCACGTCGCCCTTCAACCGCTGGCTGCACGCCCTGGTGGACATCACCCCCCCTCCGATGGAACACCACCACCCCATCCGGTTCTATTACGGAGTGCAGACCGGAATCCGACCGCCGACGTTCACGATCTTCTGCAGCAAGCCGACCGCGCTCAAGCCTCCGTATCGTCGTTTCCTGACGTCGAGGGCCCACGCCGAGTTCGGTGGCCCCGGGAGTCCCGTGCGCTTGCTGTTCAAGGACCGTTCCGGGTCTTGACCGGGGCCCCTTGAGAAGCTATCCATCGTCGGCTTCCCGAAGCAGGAGGAACACGTGACGGATCCCCAGACCGAGGGCACGGCGCCCGCGGAGGCGCCGAAGACGCCCCGCAACCCTCGCGGTCATCGCCGCCCGGTCATCAAGCGCAAGGTGAAGCGCAAGGAACGCGAAGAGGAGCTGCAGGCTCCCGACGAGTTCCAGGAGCGCGGTCGCCCCGTCGTGGACTGGGTCCTCGAGCGCTGGCGCATCATCGCGGGCGCGGTCGGCGTCATCCTGTTGGGTCTGGCCGTGGTCGCGCTGCTCGGTCGCGCGGACGACCGGCGCAGCGAAGCCGCTGCGGGCGCGCTGTCCGAGGCGCTCCTCGAGCTGCCGGACGTCACCGGCTTCGACGCGGACCTCTCCGAGAAGAAGGACGACGTGGACACGGCGCTGACCGCCCTGGACGCCATGATCGCCGAGCACGACGGCACGGAGCAGGCGCACCAGGCGCGGGTCGAGGCGGGCAACGCGGCGTACCGCACCGGCGACTACGAGCGGGCGCTGACGTACTACGACGCAGCGGGCGCCGCCAAGGGCCTCAGCGGTCGACTGGCCGGGAGCGGCGCGGGCTACGCGCTCGAGGCGCTGGAGCGCTACGACGAGGCCGCCTCGAAGTTCGAGGCCGTGCACAAGGGCTCCGAAGGCAACGCGAAGCAGCAGGCGGCCATCGATCTCGGCCGGGTCTACGAGGCCGCCGGGAACACCGCCAAGGCCGCCGAGGTCTACGCGGCGTTCGTGACCGACTTCCCCGACTCATCGCGGCTCGCGGACGTGCAGGCCAAGGCCGCCGCCCTCGCCCCCGCGACTCCCTGACGAACCGCCCCCCCGTGAGCCCCGTGAGTGACGTCGGTCGCCGCAGCGCGACCCGCGCGAGTGCGCCGCTCGCGGCCCTCCTGGGCGCCCTCGTTCTGGCGGGATCCACGAGCTGCGCCGCCCGCGACGCGACCCGTGAGCCGATGCTCACGAACCCGCCCCGCATGGACGCGTGGTACGGCGGCGCGGAGGCCGCGGACGAGCGGCCCTGGGTCGAACGCAAGTACTCGGGCCAGGCGCGCCCGCCGTTCCTCGAGGACTGGGACCAGGACCTTCCGGACACCGGCCTGTGGGAGATCAGCCGCCTCGAGCTCTGCGATCCCGTGATCCACGGCGGCAAGGTCTACGCGGGCAGCTCCCGCAAGGCGGGCCTCTTCATCCTCGAGCGCGAGAACGGCCGCCTGCTGCGCACGCACCCGACGGAGGGGCCGGTCCAGTCCGCGCCGGTCCGGCTCGACGACGGCTGGCTGCTCGTCGACAGCTTCGGGATCCTGCAGCGCCTGAACGACGACCTCGAGGTTCTCTGGTCCTACCGCAGCGGCGGGGCCGTGTTCCGGTCGCCGCGGGTGGCCGGGGACCAGGTGCTGCTCGCGCTCTCCGGCGACACGGTCGTGTCCGTGGGGCTGGCCGACGGTGCGTGGCGGTGGAGTCACAAGCGAGAGGTGCGTCGCGGCTCCCAGGAGCTGGCGATCCTCGGCGGTCCGCGGCCCGCGTACGGCAAGGGACTCGTCTTCGCGGGCTTCTCCGACGGCTGGGTGGCGGCGCTGGACCCGGCCACCGGCAAGGAGCGCTGGGCCCAGGGCGTGGGCAAGGGCAAGTTCCCGGACATCCAAGCGGACCTGCTCGTCGACGGCGATTCGGTCCTCGTGAGCGCGTTCAGCGGCCCCACGGTCGCGTTGGACGCCGAGACGGGCAGCGAGCGCTGGCGCAACGAGGACGTGGGCTCCGCGTGGCCGATGGTCCAGTCCGACAGCTCGCTCATCATCTCGGACAGTCGCGGCAACGTGCACTCGGTCGACGCGTCCTCCGGCGCCACCGAGTGGAGCTGGGCGCTGCCGGACACGCCGCTGCTCGCGCTGTTCCGCGCCGACTCGGTGCCGGACGCCGTACAGGACGTCTCCACGCTCGACGGCGCCGCGCGGGCCGCCCGACAAGCCGACCGACAGGCCCGCGAAGCAGAGACCGCCGCCGCCGTCGCCGCCGGTGAGCCGACCGGTCCCAAGGGCCCGGGTCCCAAGCCCAACGGCCAGGTCGGGCGGCCGGTCCGCGCCGGCGCTCACGTGCTCGTGGGCGACGTGAACGGCACGCTCTACGCGCTGAACCGCTACGACGGCACCGAGCAGTGGCGCTGGCGCCCGCTCGACGGCACCGCGCCCGCAGGCGTCGCCGCCGCCCCCGCGGTCGCCGGTCGCCAGATCGTCTTCCCGACGGCGGGCGGCCGAGTCGTCTCGCTCCTCGGATCCACCGCGTTGACGGTCGATCTCAGCGAGACCCCCGGCCAACGTCGCGACCGTCGAGGCGACTGGTAACGAACGGGCTCGACAGAACCCCACAGAACCTCTCCGCCGGCCCCAGGTCCGGAGACCCAGAACCAAGAGCCACAGAACCTCCCCGCAGGCCCCCAGGTCCGGAGACACTGACTTCCGACGTGCCGCGCATGTCGGAAGTCACCTGAAACCTACCCCGTCGAGAAGTTCACATAATATCCCTTATCGGATCTTCATCTCGGTGGGCACACGGCCCCTCGCCTCGCGAAATCGCGGGCCGTCTCCACGGTGTAGGAAGCAGACGGCCCCTCGCCGGTGACGAGGACGACGGCGTCTTCGTGACACCGCAACCAGTGCGCGCTGCCCGACCCGCGCTCGAGCGTCCCGTCGGTCTCGTCGCGAAGCCACCCGAACCGCACCCACGGCGCGGGGTTCTCGCCCGGCTCGATCCCGTGCTCGACGACCTGGACGAGGTCGTAGCCGAGCAGCTCCAGCGGATGGGGCTCTCCCTCGAACGGCGCGCCCTCGAACGCCCGCTCGAAGGCGGCCACGGGCGTGGCCGACGAAGGCTCGGCGCGCACGACGGACAAGGAGCGCGACGCCTCGGGCTGGTCGATGACGGCGAGCCGCAGGATGCCCAGGTCGTACGCGAGGCGCACGGACCAGCCCTCCAGGGCCCCCGGCGGCAGGATCGACGCGGCGACGGCTTCCTTGCCCATGGGTCGGGTCGGAGGCGGCGGAGTGCCCAGGAGCATCGCCGGCTCGGGCTCCTCGGGGCCGGCCGCGTCCGGGACGAGCGCGGGGCTCGATTCGGGCGATGTCGACGGGCTCGGCCCGCTGCATCCGAGGAGCAGGAGGGCGAGCAGCGGGGCGAAGCGGTCGTTCACGGGGCTCCCAAGCGGAGACGGCCCCGACAGGTTGCCGGAGCCGTCTCGTGAATGGTGGAGGATAGGGGGATCGAACCCCTGACCTCAGCGATGCGAACGCTGCGCTCTCCCAGCTGAGCTAATCCCCCATTCTTGATGCTTCGGGGGCCCTCGGACGGGCCGGCGATTCATAGGATCCACGTCCCGGGCTGTCAACGGGTCGGCGTGACCGTGACCGTGATCGTGGTCTTGCCGACCTTGATCACGTCGCCCGACGCGATCGGCGCGCTGCTCACGGGCGCCCCGTTGAGCAGTGTGCCGGTCCCGTTGCCGAAGTCGACCAGGACCAGCGCCCCCCCGTGCAGCTGCACCGAGCAGTGGATGTCCGCGAGGGCCGCGTCGCGCACCGTGAGGACGGCGTCGGGGCTCTTGCCGATGGTGACCGCCTCCTTGCGCAGCGCGGTCGTCTGGGCCTCGGCGCCGTCGATGCTCACTGCGAAGCCCACCACCGGGACGCCCGGCTTGCCCGGGATCGGCGGCTTCCTCAGGTTCCCGTCAGCCTTC
>CAZUHI010000002.1:108531-116001 GCA_964620495.1 uncultured Rickettsiales bacterium
TTCGTTTCGGCCTTCTTCGTTTCGGCCTTCTTCGTTTCGGCCTTCTTCGTTTCGGCCTTCTTCGTTTCGGTCTTCGGAGGGGGCGCGGGCTCGGTGTCGGTCGCCGTCGCGGCCGCGGGGCGGCGCTCCGGCCCCGGGAGGTAGATGCGCACGCCCCCGATGCCTTCGACGTCCACGCCGAAGGCACTCCATGCGTCGATCGCGGGGGCGACCTCCACGAAGAACTCCACCGGGAAGTCCTTCATCAGCAACGACATGCCGATGGGCACGCGCACGCCGAGCAGCGGAGTCGCCGTGGCCACCGCTTCGCCGTCCGCGCCGAGCGTGGAGTTGAACGCGACGCGCATGCGGAACCCGACCCCCAAGTAGACGTGAGCAGACACGCCGTTGGGCGCGCGGATGTGCGCTGGACGCCCGGTCCATCCCGCCGCGAACGAGAACGTGTTCACGAACGGGGTCGCGCCCACGTCGAAGGAGAAGGCGTGGTTGGGGCTCGGCCACGCCTGGACCGTGAGTCCCGCGCGGTGGCCCACCGTGAGGCCGATGCCGACGGGTCCTCCGGACCGGTAGTCGGAGATCGACGTCGAGGCGGTGAAGTCCCCTCCCCCGCCTCGGTCGGTGTTTGCGGCGGGCGCGCCGAGCGCCAGGGCCGTCGCGATCCCCGCGACGAGATGGATGGACATCGAGAGCAGTCCTCTTCAGCGAAGAAATCGAGGGGCGATACGCCGACGTCGGGCGAACAGCGGGAGGAGGAGCAGAACGCCCCAGCCGGCGTCGCCGTCGGCCATCGACGCCGTGAAAGTCGGCCAGGAGAAGGGATGCACGGCGCCGCACGCGCCCCCGATCCGGTCCCGCCGCCGGCCGTCCCGTCCGTCGTCCGGCAGCAGATCGGATCCGGGCGGCTCGGTCTGCTCGAGCCACTCCAGCTCGAGGGTGTAGGAGGACGGGTCGTCGGCGGTGCGCGTGACGATGATCCAGGTGTCCTCGTACGTCGAGCCCAGGTCGAGCAGATCGAGGGTCTCGCTGCCCCAGCGGTCCAGGTACATCTGCGAGTCCACGGCCGTGACGCCGTCCGGGGTGCGGGCGAAGGCCACCAGCCAGTCGCGGTCGTCGGCGCCCTCGAAGCGCACGCGCAGCTTGGTGCGGCCCTCGGCATCGGCGTCGTCGATCCGGTAGTAGTGGCTGCCGTAGAGCGGGGGGCCTCCCTCGTCCTCGAGGGACGTGGGCGGCGAGAGCACGTCGCGGGGTGGGACGGGCGCGCCGAGAAAGACGTCCTGGTCCACGTAATCCATGATCGCGGTCTTGGCCGTGAACCGCGCGAACTGCTCGGGGAAGTCGGTCCGCTCGTCGATGCTCTCCCAGTACTCCTCGAGGCGATCCGCGAGCCCGCCCCGACTCTCGGACGTCCAGACGTGCCGCGCGAGGTCGAGCTCACCCGGCGCGTGCTCGGCGAGGAACGACACGAAGATGAAGAGGCCGTACCGATGCAGGAACGAGCTCTCGTCGGCGAGGGGCAGGTCGACGGCGGTGGTGAAGGCGCTGAGGACCCAGGCGTACGTGTTCCAGTTTGGCTCCGAGAAGTCCTCGGACCAGGTCGCCGACGCCTCCCAGTACCAGCCGTCCACGGGACCGGACGCGGGCCCGCCCATCTGCACGGCGTGGAACAGCTCGTGCGTGGCGAGCTCGACCGAACCCGCGTCGTCGCGCATGGTGGACATCACCACGTAGGCGTGTTCGCCGCCGCTGCACATCGTGGTGTAGCCGCCGTCGAAGCCGATCGACGGCGAGCCTCCGCCGCTGTTGCCGAAGTAGAACGGCACGCGGACGTCGGGGTTTCCGGCGGGCTCGGGGTAGCCCCCGTCGAGGAACCGCCCGCGCACGACCTCGAGGGCGTCGAGCAGGTACTGAGCGACGCTCTGCGACATGTTGACGGCGGGGCCCCACTGCACCGAGAAGTGCTCGCTCTCGACGACGTTCGCGAGCTCCAGGTCGCACGCCACGTTGCCCCGGGGGGCCGCTCCGCCGGCCGCGAAGGCCCCGGGGAGTACGGCCTCGGCGCGGACCTGCACCGCGGGCGGGAGCGCGTCCCAGCCGGTCTGGGCCGTCAGGAGGTCGGCGGTCGCACAAGAGGGGCCCACGACGTCATGCAGGGCTTCGATCGTGTCGACGGCGGCGGCAGCGCGGATCCCGTCGTCGAAGGTCGACGCCGAGGTCGACGCGACGGCCCCCCACGAGGCGACGAACACGGCGATGGGAACGCGAGACCTCATTCGGGCACGTGGAAGCTAACACGCCCCCCGCCCGCGTCAGGCGAGCTTGCGGTACACGCCCACGACCACCCCGATCACGTTCACGTCCTTGAAGTCGGAGGCGTTCACGTAGATGGGCGACATCGTGTCGTTGGCGGGCTGAAGTCGGATGCGGTCGCCCTCGCGGTAGAAGCGCTTGACCGTGGACTCCCCGTCCACCATCACCACCGCGATCTCGCCGTTGCGGACCGTGAGCTGCTTGCGGATGAACAGGTAGTCGCCGGGGAGGATCCCGTCGAGGATCATCGACTCGCCGTTGACGCGAAGGGCGAAGACCTTGCCGCCGCCCGGGACCATGCAGCTGTCCACGTGCAGCGTCTCTTCGCGGTGCTCGAACGCCAGGGCGGGCGCGCCCGCGTTCACTCGCCCGAAGACCGGGATGGCGACCATGCCCTCGACGAGGGGGACCACGCTGTCCTCGACGAACGTGCCGAACTCGGCCAGCGCCTTGTCCGTGAGGGCCATCGCGCGCGCGAGCGCTCCCTTGCCGCTGCGACCCACCCGGGAGAGGTACCCCTTCCGCTCGAGGGCGCGGACGTGGTCGCTGACGCCGTTGGTGGACTTGATGCCCATGGCGTCACCGATCTCGCGATAGGACGGGAGGATTCCGTCCTCCCGCACGCGGTCGTGGATGTACTCGAGGATGGTTCGTTGACGCGCCGACAGACCCTGCATTGCTCACCTCCGCGCAGGCGCTCGTGCCCGAACGCCCGATCATTTGTTCAGTAATGAACGGATGTGCAGTGTTTGTCAAGCCTTCATCGGGACTGCCCGGGGTGTGCGCGGTGTTAGCATCGCGGCGCTCTTCACCTCGGAGACGAGAGTCCATTGGCCCACACGAGTCCCCCTCGTCGCTTCTCCGACGGCAGCTTCGGAGTCACCTTCACGGACCTGACGCGGTTCATGCTGTGGCTGTACGGCGGCATCTGGATGGCGCTGGTGCTGCTCACGAACTGGATGCCGACGTCGTGGAGCCGGATCCCGATCCCCCAGGGAGAGTTCGGCGAGCCGACGCACTACCCCCTGTGGCAGCTCCTGGTCCTGTACCCGCCCGGCGACGGGTCCGCGATGGGCCCGGGGTTCCACCTCTGGCAGCTCCTCACCGCGCACTTCGTGCATCCCCCCGCGGCCGTGTTCACGGTGGTGCTGAATCTCCTCATGTTGGTCTTCTTCGTGGGCCCGGTGGAGAACATGATCGGGCGACGTCGCCTGATCTTCGTGTGGATCGCGACGGCCGTCGGCGCCGGGCTCGGCACCATCGTCTTCGGCCTCCTCCAGGGCGCCACGGCCTCTGCCTACGGCATCGGACCGGGCATCATCACGCTGGTGGTCGTCTTCTGCGCGTTGATGCCCGAGGCCACGATCAATCTGTTCTTCATCCTCCCCCTCAAGGCGAAGTACCTGGGCTGGTTCACGGCGGGGATGACCGTCCTGTACGCGCTCGCGGCCCCCGAGGGCGGCGGGTTCGAGGTCGGCGGCCTCGGGTTCGGCTACGCCGCCTGGCGCTGGGGCGACGACATCTCCCCCCGACGCCTCCGCCTCAAGATGAAGGCGCGAAAGCTGTCGAAGAAGATCGCCAAGTTCGAGGTGATCGACGGCGGCGGCAAGGGCGGCAAGGACGACCCGCCCGTCTTCCACTGATCGCCCCGTGACCCCCCTCCAGCGCGGGCTCGCCCTGCTCGCCGTCCTCGTCGCCATCCCGGTGAGCGCGGTGCACTACGCCCGCAGCGTGGACGCGATCGAGCTCGGCGTGAACGAGTGCCTGGACGGCGGCGACCTCTGCGTGGGTCGCTCGGTCGGGTGGGGATTCGGCCGGATCCTGCGCGCCCAGGGCGACGACGTCGTGCTCACGCTGCGCGGCGGGCGCGAGGTGGCGCTGGTGGACTGGGACGATCGGCCCCCGCTGCGCGAAGGCCTGGTCGTCTCGGTGGCGGGGATCTACCAGAGCGGGGGGAGGCTCCAGGTGGAGCGCCACCAGCTGCACCCGCGGCGACGGATCAAGGAGGCCGTGGGCATCCTCGGGCTGGCGGGTTGGCTCACGGCCGTGGGTCTCTTCGTCCGACGTCGGTGGAGGGACTGAGCCGTGGCGGACATGCTCACGCACGCGCTCACGAATCTCCTGGTGGGCCGTTGGACGAAGCTGGACCCTGCCCCGCTGGGCTGGTTCCTGTCCGGGGCCTTTCTCCCGGACTTCGTCTCGCGCGCGCCCACGATCCTCCTCTCGAAGCTCGTGGGGCCCGTGCTGCCCGCGGGCGACTACGGCCTCGTCGCCTTCGCCTTCTCCTCGCTGCACACCCCCTGGGGCTTCGGGCTCGTGGCGGCCGCGATCTGCCTCGCCCTGCCCGACCGCTTCCTGCGCCCCCTCCCCCGCTTCGGCGCGTGGCGACTGCTGATGCTCGGCGCGCTCCTTCACATCGCGCTCGACACGTTCCAGATCCAGTACTCGATGCCGCCCATCCTCTTCTTCCCGTTCACCCTGTGGGGGCTCGACGTCGGCTTCCTGGGGACCGAGGACTCGATGCTGTCCTGGCCGGTGCTGGTGCCCCTCGCCGCGTTCGTCGAGTGGCGCCGCCGCCAAGCGTCGAGGGCGGCCCCATCTTCGGGACCGCCCTCGACCGATTGACGCTCGCCGTCGGCGTTCACCGACCGGCGTAGGACCGATGGCGTCGCTCGTAGCCCCGTCGTCGGGTCGACCGGCGCGAGGTGCGGTCGCAGGACCCCGAGTCGGACTCGTAGCTGGTCTCCGAGTAGGAGGCATAGCGTCCGCGACCGTCGCGGACGGCCATGTTCGACGCCACCCAGCCGCCTTCGAAGGCGTCGATGCTCACGGCGACCTTCTTGCGCAGGGTGCGGCGGCGCAGCTGGGCCACGACCTCTAGGGTGCACTCGCCCACGGGCAGGTCGCGGATGACCGCGGTGTCGCCGGCCCGCACGTTCGCCAGGAGGCGGCCGTCGGGGCTGAAGACCTGCACGCCGAACCGGTCGTCGTTGCGGAAGCGCAGGTCGCCGGTCGTGGGCACCTGGACGACGTACTCGCCGCGAGCGAACGGGGACACGAGGACCTTCATGGTGTCGATCGTGCGTCCCCGGTGCGTCGCCACGACCTTCGTCCAGCCGGTGGGCAGCGTGAGGGTCTCCGCGCGGCCGGGTCGGATCCTCACGGAGTCGGCGCCCCGCGTGCTGATGCGCACCGGCTTGTACGCCGGGTTCACGATCGTCACCGAGCCGATCGGCGCGGGATCGAGGTCGAGCGGGGCGATCTCGAGACCCTGGAGCGACATGCGGGTGCGCATGCCGAGGTTCCCCTGCGGGTCGCGCAGCTCGACGGTGCTGCCCCGTCCGGCGAACGCCCCGAGGGTGCCGCCGGCGCGCACGGTGCCGACGGAGCGGCCGTCCACGAGGACCTTCATGGGCTGAATCCAGCCGTTGCCGACGTCCACGATGCCCTTGCGGACGAAGGGGATGTCGATGCGCGCGGGGCGGCGCTTGCGAACCTCCACGAAGTCGCGGCTCGTGCGGTAGGTCAGGTGACGCTTGTTGCAGCGGTACCGGGTGACGACCTTGTGGTCGCCGCGCGGCAGCGGACCGAATCGGCCGGTGCTCTCGGCGCCGACCTTGCCGACGAGCTCGCCGTCGATCAGCACCTCGAGGGCCGCGAGGTTGGGGTTGTCGATGAGAACCATCCCTCCGCGGCCTTCACGGCTTTGGGCGGGGGAGCGGTCTCGGTCTCTGTGTCCGGCCGAGGCGGCCGCAGGAAGGAGCAGGCTGCAGGCCGTCAGGATGGCGGCGAGACGCAGGGTGCTTCGGCGGGTAGGCATGGTCGCCTCCTCTTGTTGCCCCCGGGGTCATCCCGGGTTCACAACAGGGACGGGCCCATGCGCCCGGCCATTCAGGTGCTCGTCAAAACACCGGGCCCGGAGACCCGCCGAGGGGGAGCGGGACGCGCTTCTCCGGCGGGAACGTCCCGACGGTCCGCTCGCCGACCCAGCTGCCGTCGCGCAGGAGCACCGAGGCCATCTCGGCGATCGAGTCGGCGTAGGCCTCCCAAGGCATGTCGGCGAAGCACTTCGGCGTGAGCGGGCACCCGCCCAGCCAGCAGGGGCGGCAGCCGACGTTCGAGAGCACCTTGATGCCCCGCCCGTAGACGTCGATCTCCTGGTGGCACGTGAGCCCGAACCAGGCGACCACCGGCTTCTTGAGCCCGATGGCGAGGTGCAGGCCCAGCGAGTCGCCCGACACCACCATGTCGCAGGCGGCGACGGCGGCGATGCCGCGACGGAGCCCCTGGAGGCAAGGCGTGCGCACGACCGGGATGCGGCTCTCCTCGAGGGCGCTCGCGATCTCCGTGTTGCGCCGCTCGTCCTCCTCTCCCCCGCCGAGCAGCGCAAAGCGCGTGCGGTCCTTGCGCGGGATCCGCTCCCAAGCGGACACCATGACGCGGATCTGGTCCTCGACGGTGTGCTTCTTGTAGGGGTAGCGCGGCCCGCAGCCCGTGTTCCAGCCCACGAGGATCTCGTCGTCTTCGACGCCCGCGACGTGGCGGTCGTCGCGGGCCCACCGCCGCTCTTCGTCGTCCAGCACCACCACGTAGCGGTCGCGCCGATAGTCGAGGGCGACGGCCTCGGTCATGAGCTGCTGTGCGCTCTTGGTGTTCCCGAAGAACTTCAGCTCGTTGTCGAGCCCCATGCGATAGAGCTCGTCGGCGGAGTCCCCGATGGGGACGATCGCCCCGCCGTCATCGATCGTGAAGCCGCGCTTCTCCTCCGCGCGCACGAAGTTCATGAGCGCGCCCGCCGGGATCGACTTGTCGGGACAGAGCGCGAGATCGAAGCGGAGCGAGTCGAGGATGAGGGGCGTCGACTCCGAGAGCGTCATCACGCGGTCGACGAGGGGGTTGCCTTCGAGCAGCGCGGCGCCGCGGGGGCGCGTGAGCCAGGTGAGGTGGGCCTTCGGGTGGGCCCTCCTGAGGGCGGGCGCCAGCGCGGTCGTGCGCAGGACGTCCCCCAGGGCGTCCAGCTGGATGAGGAGGATCCGCTCGAGCACGGGATCGTAGTGGGTGCAGCCGTCGCACGGACGGCGGTATCGGCAGGGACTGAACCCCGTGAAGAGACGGCAGTCGGGCTTGGTGGCCCAGGCGTCGGCCATGGCCTCAGGCGTCGTC
>CAZUHI010000002.1:116101-195434 GCA_964620495.1 uncultured Rickettsiales bacterium
GAGACGGCAGTCGGGCTTGGTGGCCCAGGCGTCGGCCATGGCCTCAGGCGTCGTCTGAGCTCGGGTCGGGGTCGACCTCGGGGACGAAGTCCGGGACGCCGTCGCGGACCGGGAACCGACGCCCGCTCTCGCTCACCAGGGCGTCGCCGTCTCCGGCGAGCGCGAGGGGCTCGAGCGTCGCCGGATCGACGAGGCCGTGTTCGAGCAGGCGGGTGATGGAGTCGGCCACGGTCACGGCCCTCGAAGCTAGCACAGGGGCAGCGCCGCCCGGACCGACGCCCACAGGCCCTCGACGCCCTCGAGGGACGCCGACAGCACCCGGACGCGGGGGTCGCCCCAAGCCGCGGCCCAGCGGATCGCGTCCTTCTCGGTGACCACGATCGCCGACGCCCCGGCGAGGCTCCTCAGCAGGCGGCCCGTCGGGCGACGATGATCCGCGAGATCGACGCTGCGTACACGACTCACGCCGCTCACGCGGACGAGTCGGACGACCCCCTCGGGCCGCCCCACCCCGGCCAACACGATCGCCTCATCCGGCGGCGCGACGGTCCGCCCGGAGAGGTCCGAGAACACCGGCCGTCGGCGGCGCAGCACGTGACTCACGCCGCCGCTCACGCGCCCCTCGGGGGGGTCCACGGCGACGACCGCGTGGGCCCTCGCGAGGGGGTCGGGTCGCTCTCGCTGGGCCTCCGGACGGGCGCTCCATGGGGGGTCCCGAGAGGGGTCGACGCAGAGGACCCGCGCGTCTGCGTCGTGCGCGAGCTGGGCCCCGTCGTCCAGCAGGTGCAGGTCGGCATCGGGCGCCTGTCGCGCCCCGAGGCGACGATCCGGGTGCACGACGACCGGGACGCCGGGGACGCGCGCGGCCATCCAGGGGGCTTCGTCCCCCAGCTCCGTCGCCCACTCGCGGCTCGGGCGTACGACCCCGTCCACCCGCACGCCGCGCGCCCAGACGGGACCCTCGCCGGACACGCCGACCGCCACCCGCGGAGGCCCCCGACGACCCCCGTAGCCCCGGGTGAGGATGGCCGGTCGGAGCCCCGACCTGAGCGCGTGAGTCGCCAACATCGCGGCGATCGGGGTCTTCCCGCGGCCCCCGAACGCGAGGTTCCCCACGGAGACCGTCGGCGCGCCGAGCGGGGTCGAGTCCCCGAGCCGACGACGGAGCGCGACCCCCAGGTGGGAGACCCCGGTGATCACCGCCCCGACCCGGCCGCGCGGGGGATCGAACCTCACGGGAGCAGCCCCCGCCGGGCGAGGGCGTCGAGCGTCGGCCGTCGCCCGTCCCACGCGGCTCGGACGGACTCGGGCGACGGTCCCGGCGCGAGCGCGTCGGCGAGGTCGGGGTGCTCGTCGAGGCAGATCGCTGCGCCCCGCGACGCGAGCGCGGCCCCCGTCCCCGACGGGTCCCCCCGTCGGGCGAAGAAGATCGGGCGGCGACCCATCGCCAGCGGCTCCAGGAGGTCGTGCACGCCGCGCCCGGTGCGCCCCCCGCCGACGAAGCAGGCGTCGGCGGCCCCGTACCACGGTCGCAGCACACCGAAGCGCTCCTCGATCGTGCCCCCCACTGCGGCGGCCTCGGCCCGGAGTCGCCGGGTCGCCGGGTGGCGGGGGGCGAGCAGCCAGCGGGCGTGGTCGGCATCGAGGACCGTGCCCCGCGCCTGCTCGGCGAGCGCGGTCGTCTCGCCCGGGTGGACCGACCCGAGCACGACGAGCGGGCCGGAGCGCCCCGGGAACATCCGGATCACGTCGCGTCGGCGGGCCTCCACGGCGTGGGCGTCGGGCGGATCCGGGAACTTGAGGCGGCCGGTCGTCTCCACGCGCGAGGGGGCGACGCCGATCCCGATCAAGCGCCGGGCGTCCAGGTCGGAGGCGGCAGCCCAGAAGCTCACCCTCCCCAGCAGCGAGCGCCGCAGCCCGCGGGGGACTCGCTCCCAGCGGCGCGCGGCTCGGGCCGACACGCGCGCGCCCACGACGGCCACCGGGACGCCCCTGCGGTCGGCCTCGGCGAGCAGCGTGGGCCAAAGCTCCGCTTCGATGAGCAGCAGGACGTCGGGGCGCGCGGCGTCCAGCGCGCCTCCGACGGCTCCGGGAGTGTCGCGTGGGGCCCGCCCGTCCGCCCCCATCGCGACGCCGGCCGCCGTCCCGGACGTGATCAGCCAACCGCCCGGGCGGTCCGCCGCGGCCCGGAGGGCGAGGGCCGCCTTCACCTCCCCGGCGCTCGCGGCGTGCACCAGGACCTCGCAGCGGCGGGGGACGTCGACCGTCGGGACGAGCCCGGGGACGCGCTCCAGCGTCGCGCCGATCGCTCGATAGGCGGCCTCGATCACGGCTGCGTCCCCAGGACGCGCAGGGCGCGAGCCTCCAGCCGGGCGAGCCCCCGAGAGAGGGCCTCGGCGACCTTCACGCGCGGCCCGGACGTCCCCAGCGGGCGCCCGTAGATCACGAGCACGCGCGCGAACGGGAGGGGGATCTGGAGGCGATCCCAGCTCCGCAGGCGCACCACCGGCCGACACACGGCGACGACGGGCACGAGGGGCCGCTCTGTGGCGCGAGCGAGGACCACGACCCCCGGCGCGGCCCGACCGCGAGGTCCGCGGGGGCCGTCCACGGTGACGAGGGCGGAGGCCCCGCTACGCACCGCCCGACGCAAGCCGAGCAGGGCGCTCGCCCCGCCTCGGGAGGACGATCCTCGATGGACGCGGTGCCCGAGCGTGCGCAGGACGGACGCAGCGAGGGAGCCGTCGCGGCTGGCGCTGGCGAGGGTCGCGAAGCCGCCCCCGTGGCTGCCCGCGAGCGCCGCCTGGTCGCCGTGCAGCGCGGCGTAGACCGCGGCACGGGCGGGGTCGGGAGAGGGGGCGGGGCGGGCCCCACGTCGGCCGAGCCGGTGCACGCGGAGGGTCGGCCCGACGACGCGGAGGTAGAGGCCGATCAGGCGCCCGAGGATCGCCCCGGGGGCCGTCTCAGGCACAGCGCACGCCCGGCGCCCGGACCACCCGCAGGCGGCCCTCGACGAGCTCGTACACGACGTCCGCGACGTCCGAGCAGGCCTCCCGGTGCGCGACGATCACCACGATCCGCCCCGGGCTCACCGCCCGCACGGTCTCGAGGAACCGGGCCTCCGTGGCCGCGTCGAGGCCGCTCGTCGGCTCGTCCAGCAGGAGCACGGGGGCGTCCCGGACGAGCGCGCGGGCCAGCGCGATGCGGCGGCGCTCGCCTCCGGACACGTCCCCTCCCCCGTCGCCGATCCGGCCGTGGATGCCGCCGGGGAGCTGGGTCAGGAGCCCGACGTCGGAGGGCAGGCCCGCGGCGGCGAGCGCGGCGGAGACGTCCGCGTCGCTCGCCTCCGGTCGTCCGAGGCGCACGGCGTCGGCCACCGTCCCCCGGCCCAACCAGGGAGCCTGGTCCACCAGCGCCATCGCCGCCCGCAGCGAGCCCGTGGTCCACTCGTCCGCCGGGGCGCCGTTCACGAGCACTCGCCCGGCGTCGGGCGACACGAACCGCGCGAGGACGTCGAGGAGCGTGGTCTTGCCCGCCCCCGTCTCCCCCCGCACCGTCACGATCCGCCCGGGCGCCAGGGTGAGGTCGACCCCGTCCAGGACGGGCCCCCGTCCCCGGTCCACGCTCACGCCGCGCAGCTCGATGCGCACCACGCGGTCGTCGAGCGCGCGGGCCCCGGCCGCGTCCGGGACGCCCGACGGACGATCGAGCAGCTCCCCCACCCGGGTGAGACCCGCGCGCGCCTCCTCCCAGAGTCCGTGCGCGACGGCGATCCCCTTGAGGGGCTCGTGCAGGAGCGCGACCGCCACGAGGAAGGCCACGAGCGCGCCCGACGTGAGGGATCCGGAGGCCACCTCGGCCGCCCCGAGCACCACCACCGCGCCGAGCGCCGCGGCCGCCGCGACCTCCACGAGCGGGGGCCCGAGGGCCTGAAACAGGGTGCGGCGCAGGGCGGCGTCCACCTGGGCTGCGTCCGCCTCGGCGTGGCGGGCTCGGGCGCCCTCCTCGGCCCCGTAGGCCTGCAGCGTGCGCGCCCCCAGGAGGTCGTCCTGGGCGCCCGCCTGCACGGCCGCGAGGTGCTCCAGGTGCCGGGACGCGGCCCGACGTGTGCGCCGCCCGGTCCACACGACCACCCCCGCCACCACGGGCCCGAGCAGGAGCCCTACGGCGGCCAGGCGCGGCGCCATCCAGAACGCCGCGCCGCCCACGGCCAGCGCGGTGAGCGGGCGCTGCACGATCGTCACGGCGGCCCCCACGGCCGTCCGCACGGCCCCCACGTCGTGCATCAAGGCGGCGAGCGACTCCCCCACCCCGTCGGCCCGCAGCGCGGCCGGGTCCCGCCCGAGCAGGTGGGAGAACAGGCGCGCGCGAAGCCCCGCCTCGGCCCGGTATGCCGCCCCCCGCGTCGCAAGCAGTCGGCCCACGCGGGCCGCGCCTTGGACCGCGAAGAGCGCCACCGCGAGGCAGGCGAGGGGCACCAGGGCCGCGGCGCCTCCCCCGTCGAGCCGATCGACCACCGCCTTGACCAGCAGCACCAAGCCGCCGCGGCAGGCCGAGACGACCCCCGCGAGCGCCGCCGCCAGGAGGAGGACTCCCCAGCGCCCTCTGAGGGCGTCGAGCCCGATCCGGAGGGGACTCACGCGCACTCCAGGAGCGGGCTCAACGCGGCGGCGCAGCGGGCCGCGAAGCCCGGCGGCCCGAGTCGGGACCGGAGCTCGTCGCGGACGGCCCGAGCCCCCGGCGCGCCTCGATCGGCGTCCGAGATCGCGTCCCGCAGCGGCGCGGCCCAGCGCGCCCGCCCGAGGTCCTGGACGACCTCCGCCAGCGCAGCCCGCTCGAGCACCAGGTTGGGGAGCCCCACCCACGGGACCTGCAGCGCGCGGCGCGCCACCGCGGCCGTGACCGGGTGGGTCCTCGCCATCACGACGGTCGGTACGCCCAGCAGGGCGGCCTCGAGCGTGGCCGTGCCCCCCGCGACCACCGCCACGTGCGCCCTCCGGAGGACGTCGCGGCCTCCCGACGTGGTGAACGTCACCCCGGGGATCTCCGGCGGGCGGCCCCGAAGTCGCCAGGGCACGACGACGTCGCGCGGCCGGTCCCCCAGGGCGGAGCTCAGACCCGCCAGCGCGGGACGGAGCGTGCGCGCCACCTCGGCGGAGCGGGATCCGGGCAGCAGGGCGACCACGAGGCGGTCGGGTGCAGCCCCCTGATGAGGCCGCGGGGGAGTCGCGTGGTCGACGGCCGGGTGCCCCACCCAGTGGGCCATCACCCCGAGCCGGCGGAGGTGCGCGACCTCGTGCCGGAACAGGCACAGGACGAAGTCCACCGCCTCGTGCAGCGTCTCCGCGCGTCGAGGTCGCCACGCCCAGTACTGGGGGGCGACCAGCAGCCCGATGGGGCGGCCCGGGATCCGGGGGGCGCGTCTCGCGATCGGCAAGTGGAGGTCCGGTCCGTCGATCAGGAGGGCGGGCCCCGAGCGGGCACGCAGCAGGGCGGCCAGGGTCCGTCGCGCGCGGAGGATCCGCGGGAGCGCCGGGACGAGCTCCACGAGGCCGGCGGCGCCCAACTCGCGGGTGTCTCCCGCGGGGTGCAGATCGATGTCGGTCTCCGCCGCCGAGGCCTCCATGCGCGGCCCCGCGATGCCGCGCACCCGCGGGCGAAGGCCGGCCGCCGCCAGCCCCCTGAGGACCTCCGCGCCGAGCGCGTCGCCGCTGGCCTCCGCCGCCGAGAGGACGAGCCCGCTCACGCCCACCCTCGCGGGCAGATCGGCCGACGACGCTCCATCGACAGGAACCGCCTCAGGTCTCGGATGCACTCGGGACCCGCCGCGTCGAGCCCCTCCGTGGAGGCTCGCCCGCCCGCCCATACCCGCCGCAGGGCGCGGCGGAACGCGGTGACCGCCGACGGCCCGAACCGAGCGCGCAGGCCCACGACGTTGGGGCCGACGATGCGCGCTCGGTCCCCCGCCACCATCGTCCAGGGGGGGACGTCGCCCGAGACCATCGCCCCCGCCGCGATCATCGCCCCGGTCCCCACGGTCACGAACTGGTGGACGGCGGCCCGCGCCCCCACGTTCACCCGCGCGCCGATCCGCACGTGGCCGCCGAGCTGCGCGCCGTTGGCGACGGTCACGTCCTCGTCGAGCGTGCCGTCGTGGCCCACGTGCGCGTAGGCCATGAGCAGCAGCCGATCCCCCAGGCGCGTGACGCCGCGGTCGGCGGGCGAGCCGCGGTGCACCGTCGCGCACTCGTGGATGTGCACGTCGCGGCCGATCTCCAGACGGCCGTCGTCTCCGAGCCGGTGCTGCGCGGGCCCGCCCACCAGGGCGCGCGCCTCGATCCGGAGCCCCGGACCGGCGTGCAGCGGCCCCTGCAGCACGGCCCCCGGCCCCACCCGAGCGTCCGACGACAGCGACACATCGCCGAGCAGCCGGGCCGTGGGATCGACGCCGCCGAGCGCGTTCATCGCGCGTCGGCGAGGGTGATGTTGAGGAGGAGGCGCGCCTCGGTCGCGGGGTCGTCGCCCACCGAGGCCTTCGCGTCCAGCTTCCACACGGGTCCGCGCCGGGACACGAGGGAGACCCGCAGCGTCAGCTCCTCTCCCGGGGAAACCCGACGTCGAAACCGCACGCGGTCGAGGCCCATGAGCAGCAGCTTGCCGTCGGCGAGGGCCGGGTCGTCGGCGAGGGCGAGGAGCCCGGCGGCCTGGACGAGCGCGTCGAGCTGCACCACGCCCGGCACCACGGGGTCGCCCGGAAAGTGGCCCGCGAACCAGGAGGCGTCGTCGGGTACGAGATACGTCGCCGTGAGGGCCGCGCCGGACTCCAGCGCGGTGACGCGGTCGATCAGCGAGCGGGGCTCCTTCTGGGGCAGCAGCGGGAGGACGGAGGCCGGGTCAGGTCCCATCGTCCGCGCCTCCTCGGTCACGCTTCCGAGCCGTCAGGTGGGCCCGGGCGATGCGGCGCAAGGCGGCGGTCTCACGCACCTCGCGGTCCCGCGGTCGGGCGGGCGACCCACTGTAGATCGCGCCCTCGGGCACGTCCCGAAAGACCGACGCGCGCGCCGTGATGATGGCACCGGCGCCGATCCTGCGGTGGTCCGTCACCCCCGCGCCGGCGGCCAGGATCGCGCCCTCGCCGACGTCCGCCGACCCCGAGACTCCGGCCTGGGAGACGAGCACCGCGTGGGCGCCGACGCGCGCGTTGTGACCCACCACCACGTGGTTGTCGAGCCGAGCGTGGGCCCCGATCACCGTGTCGCCCACGGTCGCACGGTCGATGGCGCACAGGGACCCCACGTGCACCCCGTCCTCCAGCACGACGCGCCCGACCTGGGGGATGGGCGAGCGGACGCCGGCCTCCGGCTCGAGGTAGCCGAACCCCCGCCCCCCGATCGCGGACCCGGGCCCGATCCACACCCCCTCCCCGAGCCGGCAGCCCTCCAGGACCAAGGCTCCGGGTTCGAGCACGCAGCCGGCCCCCATGCGCACGCCGCGGCCGACGTACGACCGGGCGCGGAGCACGCAGTCCGGCCCCACCACGGCGTCGTCTTCGACGACCACGAGCGGTCCCAACGCGGCCGAAGGATCGACGGACGCGGACGCAGCCACGACCGCGCTGGGGTGGATCCCCGGCGGGAAGGTCGGCTCGGGATGAAAGTGACGCAGGAGCGCGACGAAGGCACGGCTCGGGTCCTGCGTGCGGACACACTCCAGCTCGGAAGGGACGGTCAGACTCGAGGGCGCGACGACGAGCCCGGGGTTGCCCCACCCGTCGCGCAGGCCGCGCGCGTCCCAGACGACCGCGACCTCGGTGGGCTCCGCGGTGCGGGGCGGCGCGACCCCGGAGAGCCCCCGGCGCTGGACGAGCGCGACGATCTGCGCGGCGTCCACGGCGACGTCCGGGCCTCGGCTACTTCGCGTTGTAGCGAGTCACCACGTCGCTGGTGATGTCCATGCCGTCGATGTTGTAGAGCACCGCGGTCTTCTCGAGGACCAGCGTGTAGCCCTTCTCCTTGCCGATGACGGCGGCCATGTCCGTGAGCTTCACGAGCAGCGCGCCGGTCAGCTCCTGCTCGAGGAGCGCCATCGTCTGCTGCGTCTCCAGCATCGACTGCTGGAACGCGGCGGCGCGCACGTTGAAGGCCGCCTCCTTCTCCCGGAGGGCGGACTCGCTGAGCATCACGGCCTGAGCCTGGAGCTCGTCGCGCATCTGCTCGATCTCGGCCTTCTCCTTCTCGAGCTTCAGGCGCGCCTGCTCCATCTGCGTCTCGAGGTTGGCCTTGGCGCGCTTGCCCTCTTCCACGTCATTGAGGGCCTTCTGCAGGTCGACGACGGCGATCTTGAGGGCCTGGGCGGACGCCGGGGCGGCGAGCGTAAGGCTGAGGAGGGCGATGGTGATGGCGGTGAAGAGCTTGCGCATGTTGTGTTCCTTCCGGGGACCCGCGCCAGGCGGCGGGCCCAATGTCTTGGACCGGATCCGTGCCGTTAGAAGAACGATCCGACGGAGAATTCGAAGACCTGACCCTGCTCGCCGGGCTTTCGGCCGATGGGGAAGCCCCACTCGAAGCGGAGCGGGCCCATGGGGGACCGCCACCGCACGCCGAAGCCGGCGCTGAGTCGCAGGTTCTCGATCCGCATGGGCTCGTTCCCGTACAGACCGCCGAACGCGTTGCCCGCGTCGAAGAAGACGACGCCGCGGACCTCGGCCGGGGGCACGATCGGGAACTCGATCTCGAAGTTGTTGACGATGCTCGCGGTGCCTCCCACGGGGAGGGCGTCCGCGGCGTGGACGGGGTCGGAGTTGACCAGCGTGCGGATCTTCGGCCCGAGCGACAGGGGGACGTACCCGCGGATCGAGTAGGGGCCGCCCGCCTGGTAGCGCTCGGTGTAGGGGACCACGGTGCCGTCGAGCGACTTGATCCAGCCGAAGCTGAAGTTGTAGCGGAACACCACCTGCGCCGACGGCGGGAGCGTGTCCGGGGTGCCGAGGGGCCAGAAGAAGCGGACGTTGGCGCGGAGCCGGGCGAAGCGGAAGTCGCCGCCGAGCACGCTCACGATGCGCTCCTCGCCCCGGGCCTTCCAGCCGCCCGCGAGCTCGACGGCCGCGGTGGCGAAGATCCCCTTCGTGGGCGAGATCCGGTTGTCGCGCTTGTCGAAGATGATCGACGCGGTCAGCGAGGACTTCGTCCCCGGGCGGTAGAGGTTGCCGCCGTAGGCCAGCTTCTGGGCGGGACGCAGCGAGCTCAGGCCCACCGTCTCGAGCGAGTAGAGCATCGAGACCTGGAGGTCGTTGTTCGGGTCCAGGTAGCGCCCGAAGCCGATGTCGAGGCCCCGGCGGAACTGCGTGAGGACGTAGGTCTGGTTGCGCAGGTAGAGCGACAGCGAGGCCGTCCATCGGCTGTCGAGGAAGTACGGGTCGTACAGCTGGAACTCGAGGCGCTGCTGACTGTTCTCGCCGCGGAAGAAGCCGTTCTGGAGCAGGTTGCGGCCGAGGCTCAGGTTGGCGTTGAACGCGAGCGTGTAGCCGAGCCCCAGGAAGTTCGCGCGGCTGATGTTGGCCGTGAACACGAAGGACTCGACCGTGGAGAAGCCCGCCCCGAGGCTGAACGTGCCGGTGGGCTTCTCGACGACGTCGATCGCCATGTCGAGCGAGTCGGGGGCGTCGCCCCGGGGGGTCGTGATGTTGACCTCTTCGAAGTAGCCGAGCCGCTGCAGGCGGGAGCGGGCCCGCTCGATCGCCTTGCCGCTCCACTGATCGCCCTCGGCCAACGCGATCTCGCGACGAATGGTCTTGTCCCACGTCGCGAGGTTGTTGGTGATGACGATGTCTTCGAGGTGGATGACGTTGCCCTTCTGGATGTCGAAGCGCACGTCCACGATCAGCTTGTCGCGGTCCTGGCGAGGAAGCGGGATCACGTTGGCGAAGGCGTATCCGTCTTCGCTGTAGCGGGCCACCAGCCGCTCGACGTCCTGGGCGAGGGTCAGGCGGTTGAACACCTCGCCCTCCTCGCTCTCGACCAGCTTGCGCAGCTCGGCCTCGCGGTCGGCCACCGGGCCGTCTCCGATGAGGTCGCCGGTGATGGCGATCTCGCCGATCTTGTACTCGGGCCCCTCGTCCACGTGGATCGTCACGTAGACCCACCGCTTGTCCGGGCTCAGAGCCACTTGCGGGCGGCTCACGTCGGCGTCGATGTGGCCCTTGGCGGAGTACAGGAACGCGATGCGCTCGGCGTCGAGCTCCAACGTCTCCCGGCGGTAGGTGCCCGCTTCGCCCGCCCCGGGGAAGATCCCGGCCTCGCGGGTCTCGATGTTCTGCTTGATCAGCCGGTCGTTGATCTTCTCGTTGCCGACGATCTCGATCTTCTTCACGAGGACCTTGCGGCCCTCGGCGATGTCGAAGTGGACGTACACCTCGTTGCCCGCGCCGCGGACGATGCGGGTGTCGACCTCCGCCAGGAAGAAGCCCTTGTCGAGGTACAGCTCCTCGATCTTCTGGGCGTTCGACCGCACCTTCGCCATGTCGAGGATGGCGTAGGGCTTGAGGTTCATCACCTCCTTGATGTCCTCGAGCGTGACCTTCTTCTCGCCCTCGATCCGGATGTCCCGAATGGCGGGCTTCTCCTTCACGCGCACGACGAGGTTCACGCCCTCGAGGGCGTCCTCCACCTCGATGACGATGTCGTCGAAGTAGCGCAGCCGGTACACGTCGCGGATCGCGTCCGCGACCGCGGAGCGCCGCAGGAGATCTCCCTCGCGCACGCGGATGATGTCGAGCACCGCCTCGACCTCGACCCGCTCGTTGCCCTCGACGCGAATCGATCGAATGACGTCGCCCTCGCTCCACGCCGCCGCCGCGCCGGGCACGACGAGGGTGAGCAGGAGGAGCAGCAGCGCGACGCTGCGGGGGCGAGCGAGGGTCATGCGGGGTGGAGGTCTCCGGCCTCTAGGGCGAATCGGCGGGGCATTGTGCCTGCGAGATCGAGGTTGTGGGTGGCGATGAGGAAGGTCGTGCCGAGGTCCCGGTTCAGCTCCATCAGCAGGTCCAGGATCGCGCCCCCCGTGGTGGGGTCGAGGTTGCCCGTGGGCTCGTCCGCGAGCACCAAGGCCGGACGCAGGACCAGGGCCCGAGCGAGCGCGGTCCGCTGCTGCTCGCCGCCGCTCAGCTCGCCCGGCGCGTGCTCCACCCGCCCCGAGAGCCCGACCCGCTCGAGCAGCTCCTTCGCGGCGGCGCGGGCCTCGCGCACGGTCCAGCCGGCCACCAGCGCGGGCATCATCACGTTCTCGAGCGCCGTGAACTCCGGCAGGAGGTGATGGAACTGGAAGACGAACCCGATGTTCTGGTTCCGGAAACGTTCAACCAATGATTCACGTTCCAGCAGCAACTCATTGTCGTTGTAGAAGATCGAGCCCGACGTGGGCCGGTCCAGCAGGCCGAGCAGGTGCAGGAACGTGGACTTCCCGCTGCCCGACGCCCCCACGATCGAGACGCAGTCGCCGGCTTCCATCGACAGCGAAATATCTTTCAGAACAGGTATTTCCCGCTCATTCATGAAGTAGGACTTCGACACGCCTTCGAGGCGGATCGCGAGGCCGCCGTCAGTCATCGCGGAGCCCCTCCACGGGATCCACGGACGAGCCCTGCCACGCGGGCCACAAGGTGGCCAGGAAGCTGATGGCGACGGCGATGAGCGCCACGAGGGCGACGAGCGGCGGCGAGATGTCCACCGGCAGGCGGTCGACGTAGTAGACGTCGCTCTCCAGGGGGATGAACTGCCAGTGAGCCAGGGCGGCGCAGAGCGTCAGACCCAGGGCGAGGCCGATCAGGGTGCCGATGAAGCCGATGATCAGGCCGTCCACCAAGAACAGCCGGAGGATCGCGTTCCGGCCCGTCCCCATGGCCTTCATGATCGCGATCTCGCGGCTCTTCTCGACCACGAGCAGGACGAGCGTGGAGATGATGTTCAGGGCCGCTACGGCGACGATGAACGTGAGGATGATCCCCATGACCACCTTCTCCAGCTTCAACGCTTGGAAGAGGGCGGCGTTCATCTCCTGCCAATCCCGGGTCCAGATCGGGTACTGCAGCTTCGCCCCCACCCGGGCGGCGATGGGGGGCGCGTCGTAGATGTCGGCGACCTTGATCTCGAAGCCGGTGACGGCGTCGTCCATGCGCAGGAAGTCCTGCGCGATCCCGAGGTTCGTGTACGAGAACTTCGTGTCGTACTCGTACATGCCCGAGTGGAAGGTGCCGGCCACGACGTAGGGCACGACGCGCGCCTGCATCCCCCCGAGGGGGCCGACCTCGCCCACCGGCGAGTACCCCTGGATGACGTCGCCGACGGTCACCCGCAGCGTGTGGGCCATCTCCTTGCCGATGAGGATGCCGGGGAGCCCCTCCTTGGGCGGCTCCTTGCCGTCCAGGAACATGTCGTCGGGCGCGATCGGGTTGTCGAGAGACCGCAGGATCTCCATGGCCTCGTCGACCGACGCGACCCGGCCCTTCGGCCCCAGGACGATGTTCTCGGCCAGGTCGGTGACCTCCGCCACCGTCTCGGGATCGATGCCCTTGAAGATCGCGCCCGTGACCGTGTACGGCGACCGCAGCAGGAACTCCGTGTAGACGAAGGGCGTCACGCCGGTGATCCCGTCGATCTCCCGGACCCGGTCCACCTTGGTCTGCCAGTCCTCGATCCGGTGGTCGTAGGAGAGCGCCACGATGTGGGAGTTGGCCCCCAGGATCTTGTCCTGGAGGTCCGTCTCGAACCCGGCCATGACCGACAGGACGACGACCAGGGTCGTGACCCCCAGGGCCACCCCCGCGATGGTGAGCGCCGTGACGACCGACACGCCCGCCTTCGCCTTGCGCCCGCGCATGTACCGGAGGGCGACGAACGTCTCGAAGCGACCGGACCGGCCCTCCGCCTTGCCGTAGGTGATGCGCTCGGCGACCGAGCCCACCAAGCGCTCCCAGACCAGGCGCCGCAGGACCCACCCGACGATGGCGAGCGGGAACCAGATCGGGGCCAGCAGCAGCGTCGGGATGCCGAGGAGCCACAGGGCCCAGGCGGCCTCGATGGGGAGGCGCAGGGTGCGGGCGGCGAGCGACCCGAGGAAGATCAGGAAGGAGCCCGACGTCTCCACCGTGATGACGATCGGGAACAACGCCACGGACGCGACGTCGAACAGGCCCCGCAGGCCGCTGGGGACCTCGGGGGCGCCTCCGCGGTAACTCTCCATGACGAAGAGCAGGCCGTCCCCGCAGATCCGCGCCAAGCCGAACAGCAACACCAAGGGTGCCCAGAGCGGCGCAGTCAGCAGCAGCAGAAGCCGCAGGAGCATGAGAAACCGGGGGTCGAAAAGAGGGCGGGCGCGGGGCTCGAAATCGGGCGACGGAGCCGCCCCCACGAGGGTTTCGGGGCGTCGGGACCCTACGGGAACACCCCTCCTCCGTCAAACGTTCCGCGGGGGGCCGATTCGGGCTGCCGCGGCCGCGACCCACGGCGTCCATGGAGCCGGTCCCTGGTAGTGTCCCCCCGACTCATCCGGAGACCGTCTTGGCCGCTCAACCGACCCTCGCATCCGCCCTCGCCGCGACCCTTCTGCTGGCCGCCTCCGTCGCTTCGGCCGAGCCCGCGGGCCACTACGATCCGGACAAGCTGCCGGCTGCCTCGAAGGTCTTCGTGGAGGTCGCGAAGGCCTCCGGAGGTGCCGTCGATCCCCTCGAGGGCGCCCTCGTGAAGGCGGACGGGGCGCTCGCGGACCTCAACCTGGCCCTCGCGCTCGCCTCCGGCTCGGTGGACGAGGGCAAGCGCGGCGTCTGGGGGGCGCGGCACGACGAACGGTCGACGCGCTTCGATCACGAGGCCGAGTCGTTTCAGAGGGAGGTGTATGCCCTCGGCGACTCCTTCCAGCGCGCGTTCGAGGAGGCCACGGCGCGGGCGGTGGACGCCGTGGAGGGCGAAGTCGTCGAGTGCCGTGAGCCCCAAGGCAGCGCCCTCGGCGCGCTCGCGGGTCGAACGGAGGCTGCCGAACCGACCTGTCCGGGGAAGAACGTGACGGCCGACATCGCCGCCGCCTGGGACGCCGACCCGGTGCTCGCCGAGGCCATCGCCCCGCTTCGGGAGCCGATGAAGACGACCGTCACGGCCTACGACGAGGAGGCCGAGGTGCTCGGCCTCTCCGGGCACCCCGCAGGGAGCACGTGGGTCTCCCCCCAAGAGCTCGCCGCGGCGATCCCGGAGGCCGCTGAGATCCTCGACGCCATCGACACCCGGGCCGCCGAGGCGCGGGGTGTCTTGAGCGCCGCCAACAAGGCGCTCGACCGGGACGACCCGCTCGCCGAGGACATGGTCAAGGCCATTCGCAACCGCGCGCGAGGGATCCGCACCTGGACGGGGGAGCGTCGGGCAGCCCTGGGCGTCGCGGTCGCGGAGGCGATCGAGCGGAACCGCAAGAAGGCGGGCAAGAAGGCCGGCTGGGTCGACGTGGGGGTGTGCGTGAACCCCGAGGTCTGGGGCGGCTGCGCGGGGACCAACGTCGCCGAGCCGGTGGCCGAGGCGCTGCTCAAGGACAAGAAGCTCGCGAAGGCGCTGGAGCGGATGCTGATCGAGCTGACCGAGCCCGAGACCTCGCTGGACTAGCGGTCAGCCCTGCCGATCGGCGGCGGCGGCCTCCGCCTGGCTGCTCAACCAGGCCTCCATGAACGGCGTCAGGTCGCCGTCCAACACGCCGTCGACGTTGCCGGTCTCGTGCTGCGTCCGCAGATCCTTGACCATGCGGTAGGGCGCCAACACATAGCTGCGGATCTGGCTCCCCCACTCGATCTTCTGCTTGGGGGCCGCCTTGGCCTCCGCGGCCGCCTTGGCCTCGGCCTCGAAGTGGTCGTAGAGCCTCACCTTCAGCACCTTCATCGCCGACGCGAGGTTCTTGTGCTGGCTGCGCTCGTTCTGGCACTGCACGACGATGCCGGTGGGCAGGTGCGTGATGCGGACGGCGGAGTCGGTCGTGTTGACGTGCTGGCCGCCCGCGCCGCTCGCGCGGAACCGGTCGACGCGGAGGTCCTTGTCGAGGATCTCGACCTCCACCTCGCGCTCGATGTCCGGGAACGCGGTGACCGCGCTGAAGGCCGTCTGCCGCCGGGCGTTCGCGTCGAAGGGAGAGATGCGGACGAGGCGGTGCACGCCCATCTCGCTGCGCAGGTAGCCGAACGCGTACTCCCCGTCGATGCTCAGCGTGGCCGACTTGATGCCCGCCTCTTCCCCGTACTGCCGGTCCAGGATCTTGACCTTGAACCCCTGGGACTCGGCCCAGCGGGCGTACATGCGCAGCAGCATCTCGGCCCAGTCCTGGGCGTCGGTGCCGCCCGCCCCAGCGTTGATCTCCAGGATCGCCGAGGCGGCGTCCTCTTCGGCGCCGAGGAGCGTGCGCAGCTCGAGGCGGTCCAGCGCCTTGTCGATGCCGGGGGCCGCCCCGCGGGCCTCGTCGGCCAGCTCGGGCTCATCCTCCTCGGCGGCCAGCTCGACGGCGGTCAGGGCGTCGTCCAGCTGCTCGCGCAGGTCGGTCCAGCTCGCGACCTCGCGCTCGAGCCGAGACTTCTCCTGCATGACCTTCTTGGCTGCGTCGGGGTCGTTCCAGAGCGCCGGGTCTTCGGTGCGCTCGACGAGCTCGGTCAGACGGGCTTGCTTGCCGTCGACGTCAAAGATGCCTCCGAAGCTTGGAGACACGGTCGTCCAGCGCGGCGAGCTGGGCCTTCAGATCGTCCAGAACCTGCGTCATCCGCGGAGGGTACCGACGCGCCCCAGGGCCGTCCACAGAGCCTGCTCCGCGGCCTCCATGACCGCCCGCTCGCCCGGCTCGTGGTGGTCGTGTCCGAGGAGGTGCAGGACGCCGTGCACCAGCAGGAACACCAGCTCGTCCTCGAGGGTCCAGCCGGCCGCCGGGTCCACCCGGTGGGCGGCCGTCTCCACCGAGATCACCACGTCCCCGAGGAGCGCGCCGTCCTGGGGGAACGACAGGACGTCCGTGGGCGCGTCCTTGCCCCGGTAGTCGCGGTTGAGGGGCGCGATCCCGGCGTCGTCGGTGAGCAGCACGGAGAGCTCCAGTGGGGCCCCCCGGTCGCGAGCCTCGGGCAGCGCCGCCACGTGATCGAGCAGCCGCTCTCCGATCGCGGCCACGGCCTCGGCTTCGTCGTCTCCCCTGCCCCCGACGGCCACGTCCACGACGTGACCCGTGTCAGGCATCGCCGGGCGGGCCCTTCGCGGGGGCGTGCTCCGCGTCCGTGTCGGCCAGCTGCTCCGGGGGCGGCGGCGTCTTGTCGGGGCTCCCGCCGCCGATCGTCCCGGGCGTGGGCGTGAGGTTCGGGAGCTCGAGGGTGATGGACTTCGCAGGCACCCCGCGCCCGCGGGCGGGCGGCGCGCTGGGCGGCTTCGGGTACTCGATCCGGTGGTGGTGGATGCCCAGGAGGACCGACACGAAGGTCTCGCTCACCACCCGCAGGTCCGACAGCGTGAGCGGGCACTCGTCCAGCTGGCCGTCGGCGACGACGCTGTTCACCATCGCTTGGACCCGGGCCGTGATCGTGCCCGCGGTGTGGGACTTCAAGGAGCGGGTGGCCGCCTCGACGCCGTCCGCGAGCATCATGATCGCGGCCTCCTTCGTCTGCGGCTTCGGGCCCGGGTAGCGGTAGTCCTTGTCGTCGACCTCGCCCTTCTCGGGGTCCGCCGTCTGCACCGCCTTGTTGTAGAAGAAGCGCACCATCGAGGTGCCGTGGTGCTGGGGGATCATGGCGATGATCGGCTCCGGCAGCCCGTGCCTTCGCCCCAGCTCGATCCCCTCCTTGACGTGGTTCGTGATGACGAGCCCCGACATCGACGCGGCCAGCCGATCGTGGGGGTTGTCCATGTCCCGCTGGTTCTCGATGAAGTAGTGGGGCTTCAGCGTCTTGCCGATGTCGTGGAAGTAGGCGCCGACCCGGATCAGGAGCCCGTCGGCGCCGATGGCCTTGGCGGCGGCCTCGGCCAGGGACCCGACCATCATCGAGTGGTGGTAGGTGCCGGGCGCCTTCACGATCATCTCGCGCAGGAGCGGGTGGTTGAGGTTGCTCAGCTCAAGGAGCTTGCTCTGGGTGAGGAACCCCAGCGCCTCGAACACGGGCACGAGGCCGACGGCCAGGACCCCCGCGAAGAGCCCGCCCGCGAGCGCGAAGAGGACGTGGAACAGGCCGTCCGTGACCCAGTTGCCCGCCATCCACGCGGCGCCTTGGAGGCCGAAGCCGGTGTTGAGGTCGATCGCGACGACCACGAGCACGTTGGTCAGCCCCGCGACGGCGCCCGCGCGGATCAGCCGGTAGCGCTCCTGGGCGGCGCCGAGGCCGCCCGCCGCGGCGAGGGACGACACGAGGAAGTAGAGGCCGAGGTACAGGTTGCCGTCGCACATCGCGGCCGCGACCACCGAGGCGACGATCGACCAGACCGTCGCCGTCACGGCGTTCATGAGCGTGCGCACCATGATCGCGCCCGCCGCCACGGGGACGAAGAGGCTGTATGCGTCCGTGGGGATGCGCGGCACGACCGACGCGAGCGCGGTCCCGAGCCCGTGCAGGAGGGCCGCGACCGCGCCGATGAGCAGCAGCAGGACGGCCATGGCCAGGAGGTCGGTGAACCGCCGACTGAAGGCGTGCACGTACCGCAGCGCGAATCGCTCGACGGACGACAGGAGGATCGTGAGCAGGAGGGCGACGGCGAAGAGATGCACCAGCGGGTGGTACGACGACGCTCCGGCGTTCATCGCCTGGATCACCCGGAGCGCGCCGGGCGTGATGGGCTCGCCCGCCCGGTGGATGACCTGCTCCCGCTTGTAGTGCGTCGTGACCGGCTGGACCGCGGCGGACGCGAGGTCCCGCTCGACCTCCGTGGTGCTCGCGTTGAAGCGCAGGTTCGGCTGCGTGAGCTCCCGCGCGAAGCGGATCACGGTGATGAGGATGTGCGCGGGGCGGTCCGCGAAGTCTTCGGCTGCCGTGCGCGAGATGCCGTCCCGGGCCGTGGGGAGGTCGAGGACGTCCGTCAGATCGTCCAAGGGGTACTCGGTGCGGTGGCTGCCCTCGAGCCGGGAGATGACGATGCTCCCCGAGCGCGGCAGGTCGTCGGCGTCGTAGACCACCAGGCCGCTCATGGCGACGCGCACCAGCTCCTTGATGTCGCGCTGGACCGCCTCGGAGAAGCCCACCGAGCGCAGGTTGGCGGTGTCGGTGTCGTCCAGCTCCAAGCCGAGCGTGTTCTCGAACTCGTCGAGCCTGCGCATCATGACGGCCGGATCGATGACGGGACCGGACTCGACGGCCTCGGGTTCGGCTCCGTCGCCGGGGTCGGCCGCCCCGCCGTCGGTGGCGTCCCCTTCCCCGTCGTCCACCGCCGCGGCGGCCTGGGCTTCGAGGAACGCGCGCATCTCCACGAACGCCCGGTCGATGCGGCGCTGCACGTCCGCCCCGAGGAGGACGTCGTGCTCGAACACGGGCGAGACCCCGTCCCGGGCCGTCTTGCGGCGCTCGATCGTGAGCTTCTGATCCTCCACGTCGAAGGCACGGTGGGCCCGGATGTCGGTGGGGGCGATGTCCCCTTCATCGAGGCCCGCCGTGCCCGCGCGGGGCGTCCAGTCGACCATCATCGCGCCCAGCAGGACGCCGAGGGTGATCCCCAGGAGCAGGCGGTTCACCGTCGGGCGACGGGAGCCCACGCGGTCGATCCGACCCTGCAGCTCCTCGCTGCGCCGGGCCCGGAGCCGCTGCGTGACGCCGGTCTTATCCGCCATTTTCCACGGGCCGCACGCGGGGTCGATCGCGCTTGGCGTCGGCCTCGGCGGAGTGTTGCTCGTACGCCTCCACGATCCGCTGCACGAGCGGGTGCCGCAGCACGTCCGAGTGGGTGAGCTGCACGAACGGGATCTCGTGGACCCGGCCGAGGATGCGTCGCACCGTCTTCAGGCCCGACGCCTGGCTCCCCGGGAGGTCCACCTGGGTCACGTCGCCCGTGACCACGGCGCGGCTGCCGTTGCCCAGCCGGGTGAGGAACATCTTCATCTGCTCGGGCGTCGTGTTCTGGGCCTCGTCCAGGATGATGAACGCCTTGTCGAGGGTGCGGCCCCGCATGAACGCCAGGGGCGCGATCTCGATCGTCCCCTGCTCCATCAGGCGCCCGCACTTGCCGGGGGCCAACATGTCGTGGAGGGCGTCGTAGAGCGGCCTCAAGTAAGGGTTCACCTTTTCGGCCAAATCCCCAGGCAGGAAGCCGAGCTTCTCGCCTGCTTCGACCGCCGGTCGGCAGAGGATGATGCGGCGCACTTCGCCCGCGTTCAGGGCCGCCACGGCCATGGCGACGGCGAGGTAGGTCTTGCCGGTGCCCGCGGGCCCGATCCCGAACACGACGTCGTGGCTGCGGATGGCGTCGACGTACAGCTTCTGGTTGGGCGACCGAGGGGTGATCGCCCGCCTCCGCGCGGTGACCAGGATCGTGTCCTGGAAGAGCGCCTTGAGGTCCGTCTTCTCCCCCCGCGCGTACAGGGAGGCCGCGCGATGGACCTCCTCGCGGGTGAGGGTGCAGCCCGCCTCGCTGAGCGCGATCAGCGCAAACACGAGCGCCTCCGCCAGGGCCTGCTGCGCGGGCGGGCCTTGAATCCAGAGGGTGTTGCCGCGTGACGCCACCTTCACGTCGAGCTGACGCTCGATCGCCTTCAGGTTGCGCCGCCGCTCCCCGCACAGCTCGCGCATCCGATGCAGGTCGTCCACGACGATCCGAACGGCGTCGGACTCGGGGACCTGGGATTCGGGCGGTGCGACCTCGGAGGTCTCGGGCAGGGACTCGGCGGGGGTGGGGATCGGATCCTCCATGGGTGGGGGCGCAGTGTACCTAGAGCACCCTCGGGCGCGCCGCGGCCGGGCGCAACCCTGACGTGCGGGGAGTCGACCGGTCGCTCAGCGTTGTACGAACAACAGCGTGACGACGAGGCTGCCTGCGGGGTGCTCGCCGAGGGCCTTCGACGCCCGCACCACGCCCACCCCGACCTCGACGAGATCGTCCTCGATCGCGTGGGACAGGCGCGCGACGGCGGTCACGTCCGCGCCCACGACGAGGTCGACGCCCACGCGTCGGGCGGTGTGGAAGTGATACCGGACCGTCTCGGCCATGGCCTTGCGGTCGTCGGGATCCAGGGCGAACCGGCCCGAGGCCACGAGGTCTTCGCAGGCCTGCCTCGCGAGCTGGTCGAGCTTGCTCCGCCGCACGAGCTTTCGGAGCCCCAGCTCGGCCCGCTTGCGTTCGAGCGAAGAGAAGACAGCCGCCTCCCAGGCCGCGGGATCGGCCTCGTCCATGAGGATGGCGAACACCTCGGAGACCGACACGGACCAGCGGCCCAGCGCGTCCCGTCGCACGACCACGCCCACGCCCGCGTGCTCCAGCTCGGGGTCCAGGAGGGCGGCGCGGTGGGAGGGGCTCGCCATGAACGCGGCGTGTGCCGCCGCCACGTCTCCGACGATCGCGACGTTCTCCGAGGCGCGCACCGCGATCAGCCCCTCGGCGTGCAGGCGCTGCATGGCCGTGCCGGACGACGTGACGTGGCCGAATCGCTCGCCGCGGCCGATGTCGCCGGCGTGGGTCCGCGCCGCGCGCGTGATGGCGGGGTCGCGGACGAGCCGGGGGATGCCGCGGGTCCGGCGGGACGACTGGATCATCTCCCAGAGCTGGTCCTCCGCTGCGCGCACGTCCTCCGGGCGGGGGGCTCGATCGGGGCCGGCTCCGGCGCCTGCCACCCACGCGGCGCTGTCCGACGGGGTGCCGCCGGTGGTGCCCTCCTCGCGGATGGGCGGGCGCCCTCCCCCGTCCACCTGGGCGGTGTCGCCGATCGTGAGGACGTCGCCCGCCTCCCGCTTGCCCCCCTCGCGGTTCAGCTGGACGCTCACGGCGGGCGCCCGCTGGGTCGGCCAGAGCGCCAACACCTCGATGCCCTTCGGGCCCTCGGCGATCAGCTCGAACAGCCACGCGCCATCGAGCATCCCGGGCGCGGTGCTCACCACGTAGCGGCGGTCGTCTTCCAGCTCTCGGGGGACCCGCGTGGACACCAAGCCCGTCGGCTCCGTGACGTAGAGGCGCGGCGAGAAGTAGCCCTGAGGGAGCGCGAGGACCTCGTCGCCCTCGAACTCGGCTTCGGTGAAGGAGACCGCCCGCCGGGTGAGCAGGACGGCGATCCCGAGTCGGTCGCCTTCTCGGTGCATGCCCACGGCGGCGGAGTTGAAGCGGCTCCAGTCCACCGACGGATCCGCGAGCACGGGCTTCAGGGCCGCGTTCGGGGGGGCGGCGGACGAGACGAGGGTGATCGGGGCGTACTCGAAGTCCCGGAGGCCGGCGCCCCACAGGCGGGTGCGGGCGCTCGCGCGATCCGCCCACCCGCGGACCGCGTCTTCGGCGATCCCGTCGGCGACGGCCTCGAGGCGCGGGTCGGCCTGAAGGAGGATCCCGCGGCGCTCGGTGGCGACCGCGCGCACCAGGTCCAGCAGCCGGACTTCGGCGTCGGCGTCGGTCTCCTGGGCGTGCGCCGGGGGCGGGCCGAGCAGGCTCGCGGCGGCGAGGAGGGGGAGGACTCGGAGGAGCCGCGAAGAAACACCTCCCCCGTGCTCTTTCAGCGGCTCGTGCCTGTGTCTATATTCCGCGGACTTCATCGGCCTCCAACACCCCCGGGCTGCGCGCCCACAGGAGCGAAGCATGATCGTCGGCGTCCCCACGGAGATCAAGCCCCAGGAATACCGCGTCGGCCTCGTCCCCTCGGGGGTCAAGGCGCTCACCTCGCGCGGTCACCGAGTCCTCGTCCAGGAGGGTGCGGGCCTCGGCGCCGGCCTCACGGACGAAGAGTACGTCCGACAGGGCGCGGAGATCGTCCCGGATGCGGCCGCCGTCTGGGCGAGCGGGGAGATGATCATCAAGGTCAAGGAGCCCGTGCGGAACGACGGGTTCGACGAGTACGCGGCGATGCGACCGGGCCAGCTGCTCTACACGTACCTGCACCTGGCGCCCGCGCCGGAGCTGACCCACCAGCTCGTGAAGGCGGACGTCGTGGGCATCGCCTACGAGACCATCGAGGGTCGCGGCGGCGGCCTGCCCCTCCTCGTGCCCATGTCCGAGGTGGCGGGCCGCATGTCCGTGCAGGCGGGGGCGACGTGCCTCGAGAAGCCTCGCGGCGGGCGCGGTGTCCTCTTGGGCGGCGTCCCCGGTGTCGAGCCCGGCGTCGCCGTGATCGTCGGCGGCGGGATCGTCGGGCGCAACGCGGCGAAGATGGCCATCGGCCTGGGCGCCGAGGTGTGGATCCTGGACGTCAACCTGGACACGCTGCGGTACTGCGACGACATCTGGGGCAGCCGCGTGAAGACCATGATGTCCAACCGCGTGAACATCGAGAAGGCGCTGCGTCGCGCCGATCTGCTCGTGGGCGGCGTCCTCATCCCCGGCGCGAAGGCGCCCCACCTCGTGACCCGAGACATGCTGGCCCTCATGAAGGAGGGCTCGGTGATCGTGGACGTGGCGGTGGACCAGGGCGGCTGCGTCGAGACCACGCACGCCACGACGCACGCGGATCCGACCTACGTGATCGACGGGATCGTCCACTACGGCGTCGCGAACATGCCCGGCGCGGTGGCGCGCACGTCGACCTTCGCGCTCACGAACGCGACCCTGCCGTTCGCGCTGCGGCTCGCGGACCTGGGCGTCGAAGAGGCGGTCAAGGCGACCCCCGGCCTCGCGCCCGGCGTGAACGTGTATCGAGGCAAGCTGACCTACCAGGCCGTCGCGGAGGCCATCGGCATCCCCTACTCGCCCCTCCCCTTCGGGTAATGCACCCCTCTCGACGAATCAGAGATTCGTCGAGACAACCCGGCTACCTCAGCGTCTCGCGCTTCTGCTTGTAGAGCTTCATGGCGGCGCCGAACACCGCCGAGCTGACGTTGCGGTTGCTGCTCAGGTTCTTCAGATCCTTGATGTGCAGCTGCTTGATCAGCGACATCGCCACGGGGATCGGGGTCTTCGGGTTGCCCGCCATGGCGACCTTCACCGGGTACTTGCGCATGTACTCCCGGTTCATCGAGAGCAGCCGGAGCACGTCCTCGGCGACGCCGCGGTTGCCGGCGATGGCCTTGACCTCGTTCTCCGTCAGCCGACCCGACTTCACCACCGCCGACGCGACGATCTTGTTGCGGTCGCGGATGAGGATCTCGCGGACCTCCTTGTTGCCCTTGTAGGAGAGCTTGATCTTCTGGCCGGTGGTCATCTTCCCGATGGCCTGCTTGAGCCCGATCTTCTCCTCTTCGCTGACGTTGTCCTTGTCCTCCACGAACATGGCGCCGAAGTCGTCGTCGTCCTCCTCCATGCCGAACGCGAAGTCGCTGTCCGCGATCGAGGAGAGCCCCGTGAGGTCGAGCTCGTCGAGGGCGTCGACGTCCACCGCCTGCCGGGACAGGATGGGCCGCCCTGCGGTGTCGTCCTGGTACCCGAGGGGCGGCGCGACGTAGGTGGGGAGCGGCTCGATCCCCCAGTCGAGGAGCAGGGCCTCCAGGGGGTTCACGAGGCCCGGGGGGGGCGTCGACGCGAACCCCGGGACGGGCGGGATGTACGGCTCGCCGCTCACGAAGTCTTCGGGCAGGCCGTCGTCGCCGAGCGCCACGGCGGGGGGCAGCCCCTCGGGCGCGGCCTCGGTCGGGGGGGCGTCGTCGACGGGCGTGCCCTGCGCGGGGGCGGGCTCGGGGGCGGGCTCGGCGACCTCCTCGGCGGCCGCGGCCTCCGACGGCACGGCGATGCCCGCCGCGCGCGCCTGGGCCGCTCGCGCGCTGGCGGCGATCTCGGCTTCGGTCGCCTCGGAGCTGAGGCCGTGCAGCCGCATGAACGACGTGATGCGGTCGATCACGTTCTGCGCGGTGTTGGGGTTGCGCGCGAGGAACCGGAACACCTCGGGCGTGATGATCAGGCGCTCCTGGTTGTTCGAGATGATCTCGGTCACGCGCGGCGTGCCGGTCTCGGCCAGGAAGCAGATGGTCTTGTCGTTGATCTGCCGCCGCAGGCAGATCTGCTCGAGGAGATACTCGTCGGTCCGCTTGTAGGCGAGGAACTCGAGCAGCTTGGGGTGCGTGTTGCTGTCCAGCAGCCCGAGGATGCGCTCCTCCGGCATCTCCAGGATCGCGGCGCTCGCCTCCTTGGCGACCTCGGGATCGGGGTCGCCCAGCAGGATGTACTGCATCGACAGCAGCGTCTTGGGGGGCGCGGGCAGGATGCCGCGAGCCACGGCCAGCTTGCCGCGGGAGGGCGCGCCGGGGGCCGCGTGCTTGCGCAGGCCCTCGGGGATGTTCAGGCGGTCGCAGGCGGCCGAATACTCATTGGCGTCCATGCCTTCATGCTAGAGCACGAGGCCCGGAGACGCAGCCGGGAGGACGGCGAGGTACGCCGGGAGGCTAGTCCTCCTCCTCCTGGACGCGGTTGATCTCCGCGACGAGCTTGCTCTGCATGTGCGAGGGGACCGGGTTGTACTGGTGCAGCTGCATCGTGTACACGCCCTTGCCGCCCGTCATGGAGTTGAGGTCGGGGGCGTAGGACTGGACCTCGGCGAGGGGCACCAGGGCCTTGACCACCGAGTTCCGGCCGCGCGAGTCCATGTTGAGGATGCGGCCGCGGCGGCTGTTCATGTCGCCCATGATGTCGCCGACGCTGTCCTCCGGGACCACGATCTCCATCTCGTAGATGGGCTCCAGCAGCACGGGGCGCGACTCCATCACGCCCTTCTTGACGGCCTGCCGTCCGGCGATCTGGAACGCGATGTCCTTGCTGTCCACGGGGTGGGTCTTGCCGTCGTACAGCGTGACCTTCACGTCCACGACCGGGAACCCGGCGAGGATGCCCTTCGCCAGCTGGTGCCGGACGCCCTTCTCCACCGACGGGATGAGCGTGTTGGGGATGACGCCGCCCACGACCTTGCTCACGAACTCGAAGCCCGCGCCGCGCGTGTTGGGCTCGATCTTCACCGAGACCTGGCCGAACTGGCCTGCTCCGCCCGACTGCTTCTTGTGTCGGTACGTGACGTCCGACTGGCCCGAGATGGTCTCCCGGTACGGGATGGTCGGGATGTCGAGGGCGACCTCGATGCCGAACTTCCGCTTCATCTTCGCGACGGTGACGGAGATGTGGTTCTGCCCCATGCCCGAGAGCACGATCTCCTTGGTGACCGGGTCGTAGCCCTGCTGCAGGCCCGGGTCCTCGGCCAGGAGCTTCGACATGGCCGTCTTGATCTTGTCCTCGGCCCCCCGGCTGGTGGGCCGGAGCACGAAGGAGGCCATGGGCGGCGGAGGCTGCACGGCCTCGATGCGCACGACGTTCTTGGCCTCGGCGAGCGAGTCCCCGGTGCCCGTGTCGCGCAGCTTCGCGACGCCGAAGATGTCTCCAGGCAGCGCCTGGTCGACCGGGGTCTGCTTCTTCCCACACAGGTGGAAGATCTGGCCGAAGCGCTCGGCCTTGTCGGTGCGGGCGTTGTATGGGTTGCTGTCGCCGGACACCGTGCCCTGGAACACGCGGACCAGCGAGATCTGGCCCGCGAAGGGGTCGATCACCGTCTTGAAGCAGAGGGCGGCCAGGGGCGCGATGGGATCGGCGGTGAGCTCGATCTCGTCCCCCGTGGCCTCGGCGACGGCCGCGACGGGGTCGCGTTCGGCGGGCGACGGCAGGGCGCGGGTGACCCACAGGAGCTGGTCCGCGCCGATGTTCTTCGTGGCCGACCCGAGCAGGACGGGGGCCAGGGCGCCGGACAGGATCCCCTTGTTGAGGCCCGACCGGACCTCCTCCTGCGAGAGCTCGCCCTCCTCGAGGTACTTCTCGATCAGCTCGTCGTCCGTCTCCGCGACGGCCTCGACCATGGCCTCGAGGGCCTCGGCGACCTCGTCCTCCATGTCGGCGGGGACGTCTCCGGAGGAGGGGTTGCCGCTGTCGCCGGAGTACGTGAGGGCGCGCTGGTTCACGAGGTCGACGACCCCCTTGAAGTCGTCGCCCGAGCCGATCGGGAGCTGGAGGAGGACGGGGGAGACCCCGAGCACGTCCTTCACCTCATCGAGCACCCCGCGCCAGTCCGCGCGGTCGTTGTCGAGCTTGTTGATGAAGACCGCCCGCGCGAGGCCGAGGCGGGCAGCCGCCGTGCTCATCCGCTCCGTGCTGGCCTCCACGCCGTCCACCGCCGAGATGACGATGACGGCCGAGTCCGCCGCCTGGAGGCACACCTGGGAGTCGGCGAGGAAGTTGCCGTCGCCCGGCGTGTCGAGGACGTGGACGCGGTAGCCGTCGTACTCGCAGGTGACGACGGACACCTGGGTGGAGCCGCGCCGGGCCTGCTCTTCGGGCTCGAAGTCGAGGATGGACGTGCCGTCGGGCACGCTGCCGAGCCGGCTGTTCAGCCCGGTCAAACGCGCGACGGCGTCCCCGATGCTGGTCTTCCCCGCGCCGCCGTGGCCGACGAGCGCGATGCTGCGAATCCGAGAGATGTCGATGTTGCTCATGAGTGCGGTGTTTCCCAAACCTCCCGCTCGCGGGCGCGCGCGGGGTGCGCATTCTCCGGGTCGGCGCAGTCGCGGTCAAGGCGTGCTCGGGGGGCGTCCCGTCAGCGGTTGAGGGCGTACAACAGTTGGAGTCCGGTGAGCGTGAGATCGTCGTCGACGGCGTCGATCGTGGTGCTGCCGTCGGCGATCACGCCTGCGAGCCCGCCGGTCGCGATGACCTGGGGTCGGGGGCCGTCCGGGGCTCGCTCGGCGTACTCATCGAGGAGGCGCGTGACGACGCCGTCCACGAGGCCGACGTACCCATAGAAGAGGCCCGACTGCATCGAGTGGACGGTGTTGCGTCCGATGACCCGACGCGGGCGCTCGATGTTCACGCGCGGCAGCTTGCTCGCCCGCTGGAAGAGCGCCTCGGCGGAGATCACCAGGCCCGGCGCGATCACGCCCCCCAGGTACTCCCCGCGGCCCGACACGCAGTCGAACGTGGTGGCGGTCCCGAAGTCCACGACCACGCACGGCCCCTGGACGCGGTCGTAGGCCGCCACCGAGTTGACGATGCGGTCCGCGCCGACCTCCCTCGGGTTGTCCGCGAGGATGGGCATGCCGGTGCGGATCCCGGGCCCGACGACCAGCGCCCCGAGGTCGAAGTAGGTCCGACACATCGCCAGGTACGCCGAGAGGGTGTCGGGGACCACGCAGGAGACGATGGCCGCCTCCACCTCCGGCTTCAGGCCCGCCCGCTCGAACAGGGAGTGCACGAGGATGCCGATCTCGTCGACCGTGCGGTCCTTCACGGTGCGGATCCGGAACGTCCGGATCGCCCTGGCCTCGTCGTAGAGCCCGAGGACCGTGTTGGTGTTTCCCACGTCGATCACGAGCAGCATGTCGCCCCCTCCGTTCCCAGGTGTACGTCCCCCGCCAGCAGCCGCTCCGGCGTGTCGGCTCCGGGCCTGCGCACGAGGAGCGCGCCGTCCTCGTCCAGCCCGACCACCGCGGCGGGCCCCCCGTCCACCGCGACGTCCGCGCCCAGCATGGGCCACATCGCCGCCGCGCAGCGGGCCCTCACGGCGATCCAGCCCCCGTCCTCGATGAGCTCCTCCAGGCCGAGCAGTCGATCGGCGAGCCGCAGCAGGAGATCGTCGGGGTCGGTCGGGCCGAGGCAGGCGGCGTGATCCCGCACCTCCGGGGGGAGCCGGTCGGTGCGCAGGTTGACGCCGATGCCCACGACGAGGGCGTCGCCCGCCCACTCGCAGAGGATGCCCGCCAGCTTCTTGGGCCCCACGAAGACATCGTTGGGCCACTTGATCCAGGCGTCCACGCCCGCCTCCGCCGCCACGTCCCGGACCGCGAGGCCGGCCGCGAGCGTCAGGCGGGTGACCTCGGAGAGGGGCACGGCGGGCCTGCGCACGAAGCTCACGAGGAGGGCGTCGCCGGGGGCGGCGTTCCAGGTCCGGCCTTGCCTGCCGCGACCCGCGGTTTGGCTCCGGGCGCGCACCACGAGGCCCTCCTCCACCCCCTGCCGGGCGGCGTCGACGGCGATGCGGTTCGTGGAGTCCACGGCGTCCTCGTCCTGCAGTCGCAGCCCCCGTCGGGCGAGCTCCGCGCGGAGGGTCACGCCGGTTCCGTGTCCACGGCGAGCGAGACGTCTTTCCACACCGCCTGGTGGATGATCCCGCCGCAGGAGATCACGTCCACGCCCGTCTCGGCCACGGCGCGGACGGTGTCCAGGCGAATGCCCCCGCTGGCTTCGAGGACGAGCGCCTCCGGCCGGGACCGCAGGGCCGTCACGATCTCCGCCAGGCCATCGACGTCGAAGTTGTCGAGGAGCAGCACCCGCGCGCCCGCGTCCACGGCCTCTTCGGCCTGGGCGAGGGACTCCACCTCCACCTGCACCTGGAGCAGATGATGGACCCGGTCCCTGGCCCGCTTCACGGCCTCCGCGATGCCCCCCGCCGCCGCGATGTGGTTGTCCTTGATCATCACCCCATCGCTGAGGCTGAAGCGGTGGTTGTGGCCGCCGCCTACCCGCACCGCGTACTTCTCGGCGGCGCGCAGGCCAGGCGTCGTCTTGCGGGTGTCGACGAGGCGCGCGGTCAGGTCCTCGATGCGGTCGACGTGGCGCCGCGTGAGCGTCGCGATGCCGCTCAGCCGCTGCACGAGGTTCAGGCCCGGGCGCTCGCCCGTGAGGATCGCGCGCAGGGGGCCCGTGACCCGCGCGAGTTCTTCATCCGCCCCCAGGGAGCGGTGCCCGTCGCCCACCAGGAGCTCGACCTCGACCCGGGGATCCACCGCGGCCAGCACCTGGTCGAAGGCATGCAGCCCACACACCACCATCGCCTCGCGGGCGAGGAGGCGGGCCTCCCCGAACGTGTCCCGATCGATGATCGCGTCGGACGTGAGGTCGCCGGACGGAGAGTCCTCGGCCAGGGCCGTCGCGACGACGCGCGACAGGTCGGGGGGGTCGAAACGAAGCACGGGGGTTCAGTCGTCGTCGACCTTACCGAGGAGGCGGGCCGCCGCCTCCGTGGCGGCGGGGATGGCCTGGGCGAGGGCGTCCGAGACGGCGCGGCTCACGGTGTCCTCCAGCAGCGTCGCCAAGCGGCCGCCGGGCTCGAGGAGCTCGTCCAGGTGCGAGTCGACGGCGCGCCGGACGCGCGCGGCCTCCTTGACGCTCGGGTCGGCGTCGACCGCCACCGCCGCGGCTTCTCCGGTGGCGCGTCCCAGCGAGCTCACGCGGCTGGTGGAGAAGGGATCCGGCACGTCGTCGTCGTCGGACTGGTCGGCCGCGTCCACCTCCTGGGAGACGTACGAGTCGTCCTCGTCTTCGATCTCGATGTCGACGCTCCGGGTGGACTGGGAGACCACGGGCATGGCGTGGGCCGTCGCCGAGGCGCTGACGGGCACGGACACCGGGTTCTCCTCGTCGAACGGCTCGATGTTCAGGGGGGGGAGCTCCTGGGTCTGGGGGCCGTTCAGGGCCTCCACGTCCCCCGTGGCGAGGGCGTTGTAGTCGCCGCTGTCGAGCACGGAGACCCCGTCGCTGAAGATGCCCGTGCCCGGATCGATGATCGACCCGGGGTTGCGGTCCTCGGGGTCGATGCTGTCGACCGAGTCCACCGACACCGACTGGATGCCGAAGAACGCGGGCCCGACCATGGGCACCAGCTGCTCCAGGAACTGGCTGGTGAGGAACGGGCGACGCACGGCCGCGTCCGCGCCGCACTCGGCGGCGTTGCGCTCGGCGGACCCCTCCCCCGCCGTGAAGAGCAGCATGACCTTCGGGGGGTCGGCGGACGCCTTGAGGAGCCGACAGAGCTCGTAGCCGCTGCCGCCGGGGAGGTCGACTTCGGCGATCACGAGGTCGAGCGGACCCTCCCGGGCCACGTCCCGGGCGGCCTCCGAGCCGGCGACGCTCTTGACGTCGACGCCGCGCGCCTCGAGCACTCCGCGCGTCTGCTGTACGAGGCCCGGGTCCGGGCTCACGATGAGCGTTCTCTTGGCCACCTTCTGCCTCCGACGGTCTTCGGCGCGAATCCTACCAGCGATCGGCCGCACGCTCGCAGGGCCCTGCCCCATCGGCCCCGAGCCGGGTGGACTCCGGCGATCCTCGCGGCTACAAGGCAGCCATGTCCGCCCCTCCGACGCGCGAAGAGATGCTGACGGTGTTCACGGGGGCGCTCACGCCCGCGGAGCGCTGGGCGATGGGCATGGAGTGGGAGAAGGAGGCGGTCCGGGACGACGGGCGGCGCGTGACCTTCTCCGAGCCGGGCGGGGTGCAGGACGCCCTCCGCGCGCTGGCGCGAGGCGGCGACTGGGCCCCTCATCGCGAGGGTCCCTACGTGGTGGGCCTCGACCGGGCGGGGTCGCACGTGACCCTCGAGCCCGGCGCCCAGATCGAGATCGCGACGCCCCCCCGGCGCTCGATCGCCGAGCTGGAGACGGATCTCCGCACGCACCTGCACGAGCTGCAGCGCGCCCTCGGGCCGACCGCGCACCTGCTCCGCACCGGCTTCACCCCGGTCCAGCCGGTCGCCGACATCCCCTTCGTCCCCAAGGGGCGCTACGCGGTGATGCAGCGGTACCTCCAGCGCACGGGAGAGCTCGCGCACTCGATGATGAAGGGCACCACGTCGGCCCAGTACGCCGTGGACTTCGCTTCCGAGGAGGACTGCGGCCGGAAGCTGTACGTCACCCACGCGCTCTCTCCGCTGGTGACCGCCCTCACCGCCAACTCCCCCCTCGCGGGCGGCGCCCCCACGGGCGACCTCAGTCGTCGGGCGCGGGCGTGGCTCCAGACCGATCCCGCCCGCACGCGGCTGCCGGCGTGGCTCGTGAAGGACTTCTCCTTCGGGGCCTACCTCGACTGGGCGCTCGACGTCCCCATGATGTTCCTGCGGCGCGACGATCGCTGGTTCCCCGCCCGAGGCCGCTCCTTCGCTCACTGGCTCGAGCACGGGATCGACGGCCGTCGGCCCTCCATGGACGACTTCGACCTGCACCTGACGTCCGTCTTCCCCGACGTGCGGCTCAAGGGCTTCCTCGAGATCCGGGGCGCGGACAACGGGTCCCTGGCCGACGTCCTGGGGCTCGGGGCCTTCTGGAAGGGGCTCCTCTACGACGACCAGGCGCTCGAGGCGGCGGCCGGCATCGGGCACGCGCTCGAGGCCGCGGGAGATCGCGACGCGCTGCTGGAGCTGGCGATCACCGCGGGGCTGAGCGGTCGCTGGGGCGGTCGCCGACTGCGGAGCTGGGTGGCGCTGCTGCTCGAAGCCGCCGAGTCCGGGCTGTGCCGCCAGGGGGCCCGGGGGCCGGGCGAGGTCGCGTACCTGGCGCCGCTCCAGGAGCGGGCGGCTCGGGGACGGTCGCCCGCCGAGGACGTGCTCGCGCTCTGGGAGCAGAGGGACGACGTGGCCTCGTTCGTGCGGGCGACGTCGTACCCGCCGGTGGCCGAGATCCCGAGGGTGACCCCCGGCCCGTCCTGACCTCAGGAGCCCTGGGCGCGCACGCGCTCGAACAACAGGAGCCCCGCGGCCACGCTCACGTTCAGGCTGGACACGATCCCCGAGCGGGGACGCGGGATGCGCACGACGGCGTCGCAGCGCTCGCGGATCTTCGGGCCCAGCCCGCGGTCTTCGCCCCCGAGGACCAGCGCGATCGCGCCGCGGAAGTCGACCTCCGAGTAGAGCGCCTCCCCGTCCGCCTCGGCGCCCACGACGCGGACCCCGTCGCGACGCAGGAGGGCGAGGGCCGCCATCAGGCCTTGGCGCACCACCGGGACCTCCTCGGCGCCCCCCATGGCGACGCGCTGCACGGTGGGCGAGACCGACGCGCCTCGGCGCGTCGGCGTCACGACGCAGTCCACTCCGGAGTAGGCCGCCGAGCGCAGGATCGCGCCGAGGTTCTGCTCGTACTGGACCTCGTTGAGGAGCAGGACGAACGGGTCTCGACCGTCCGCGCGCGCGGCCTGCAGGACGCCCTTGAGGGTGTGGGCCGGGAGGGGCTCGGCGAACCCGATGACCCCGTTGTGTACGTGCGCCTGGGCCACCCGGTCGAGGTCGTCCCGGGCCACCAGGGTGACGACCGCGCCGGCGCGGGACGCGGCCGCTCGGATGGCGTCGATCTTGGCGTCCGGCTTGGCCCGCGAATCGATCCAGATGTGTCGCACCCGCCCGGACATCTGCAGGGACGCCAAGACGAGGTTGCGGCCCTCGAGCTGGTCCGGGAAGGACGGGCGCTTGCGGGGATCTCGCCCGTCCCTGCGGTCGTCCCGGCCGCGCCCGCGCTTCTTCATCAGAGGAGCTCGGCGGCGAGCTCCGCGAGCTGCGAGCGCTCACCCTTCGAGAGGGTCACGTGCCCGGCGATGCGGGAGTTGCGGAACCGCTCCACGAGGTACACGAGGCCGTTGCTGGTGGCGTCCACGTACGGGTTGTCGATCTGGTAGGGGTCGCCCGTGAGGACGATCTTCGTGCCCTCGCCGGCGCGCGTGATGATCGTCTTGATCTCGTGCGGGGTGAGGTTCTGCGCCTCGTCGACGACCAGGTACTGGTGCGGGATCGACCGACCGCGGATGTAGGTCAGCGGCTCGATCTCGAGGAGCCCCTGGTTGATCAGCTCCTGGTAGGCGCGCTGCTTGCCGCGCACGGTCGACCGCGAGTGGAGGATGAACTCCACGTTGTCGTACACCGGCTTCATCCAGGGGTTGAGCTTGTCCTCGATGTCCCCGGGCAGGAACCCGATGTCGCGTCCCAGGGGGAAGATCGGGCGGCTCACGAGGAGGCGGTCGTACACCCGCTCGTCGGCGGACTTGGCGAGCCCCGCGGCGATGGCGAGCAGCGTCTTGCCCGTGCCCGCCTTGCCGACCAGCGTGACGAGCTTGATGTCGTCGTCGAGCAGCAGGTCCAGCGCGAAGAACTGCTCCTTGTTGCGCGGGAAGATGCCCCAGACACCCTCCTTCACGCGGCGGACCATGTGGACCTTGCCGTCTTCGTGGAGACGCCCCAGCGCGGTCTGGTTCGGTCGCTCGGCGTTGCGCAGGACGAAGCACTCGTTCACGACGTGCTCGGCGTCCTTGTCCCCCTCCTCGGAGACCAGGTCGGGCACCGTGGCCTCCCCCGCGCGGAACAGATCGTCGATGACCTCGCCCGCGACGGTCAGCTCGCTCTGGCCGGTGTACAGCTCGTCCGTCTTGACCTTGCCGTGCTCGTAGTCCTCGGAGCGGATGCCGAGCGCGTTGGCCTTGATGCGGACGTTCGTGTCCTTGCTGACCATGACCACGCGGCCCGCGACCCGGGCCTCCTGGTGCAGCTTGTGCGCGACGGACAGGATGAGGTTGTCCGCGACCTGGCTGTCGGACGCCCAGGTCCACTCGGGCGCGACCTTCTCCACGAGGTCGATGCGCAGCAGCCCCCCGCTGTCGAGCTCGACCCCCTCGGCGAGGTCGGCCCGCTCGCTCAGCTTGTCCAGGTACCGAGAGAACTGCCGCGCGTTGCGGCCGTTCTCGTTCTGATCCTTCTTGAATCGATCGATCTCCTCGACCACCGTGATCGGTACGACGACCTCGTGCTCTTCGAAGGCGAAGAGCGCAGCCGGGTCGTGCAGGAAGATGTTGGAGTCGAGAACGTACGTCTTCCGCTCATGGGAAGGCAGGCGCTGGATCAACGGAGGGTCTCCCGGGGGAATGCAGCATGTAACGGCGGGTGCGTGGGTCCCTGACCTGATCCCTCACGGCGAAGACGAGCCTCGCCGCAGCCCGAGTGTCGCTGAATTACTTGCGGGATGGAAGTACTTCGTCCCTCTTCGCGGGGGAACGGGGCTCTCGAGGTCGCCTCAGCCGTCTTCGTCGAGGCGCTCGCGGAGCTGGCGGCCCACCTTGAAGACGGGCAGGACCTTGGCGGCGACGGGGATCGGCTCGCCGGTCCGGGGGTTGCGGCCGGTGTACGCGGGGTAGTGCTTGGTCTTGAACGACCCGAAGCCGCGGATCTCGATGCGATCCCCTCGGATCAACGCGTCCTGCATCGACTGGAAGATCGTGTTGACGACCTGCTCCGCGCGCTTGCGCGTGAGTCCCCCGCGCTGAGCGACGGCATCGATGAGTTGCGACTTCGTCACCGGACCACCCTCTCCCCGTTGCCGTCAGAGCTTCCCTACCTGGAAATAGGGTAGCCTCAGCGTTCGAGGGGGGTCAAGTCAACTCGTTGAAATCGCCGGTCTTTTTCGCTTCTCGCCGGACATCCCTGAGGCGAAGCTCGAGCTTCGATCGGCCCTGCCAGACGTTCTCCTGAATGGTGAACACGGCCTCCAGAGGACCCTCCAGGTCTTCGGGCAGGAGCCCCATCCCGAAGCCCACGGCGGGGATCCCGTTGCTCGCCGGGCCCCTGAGGACCATGCGGATCCCGCCCTTCTTGAGGGTCTTCACTCCGAACGCCTCCAGCCCCGTCGCCGTGAAGACCGGCTCGGGGTTCCCCAGGCCGAACGGCCGCAGGCGGGAGAGCTCGTCGAAGAGCTCCCAGTTGACCTCCTCGAGGGCGATGGTGCGGTCGATCGACAGCCGGGGCGTCCACGCGTCCTCCTCGACGTCCCCGAAAGCCTCCTCCGAGAAGTAGGTCCGCAGGGCCTCGAGGTTGTCGATGGAGACGGTCATGCCGGCCGCCGCGCGGTGGCCCCCGAAGCGCTCCAGGAGGTGTGCGCAGCCGCGCAGCTCGGCGAACAGGTCGACGCCCGCGATCGCGCGACCCGACCCGGTGGCCACGCCCTGGTCGGGCTTCACCGCGAGCACCAGGGCCGGTCGGTGGAAGTGATGGACGACCCGAGAGGCGACGATCCCCACGACGCCGGGGTGCCACGCCTCGCTCCACAGCACGAGGCCCCGCCTCTTCGCGAAGTCCCCCGCCTCGGCGGCGGCGCGGAGGACGTCCGCCATCGTCTCCCGCTCCATCTCCTGGCGTTTGCGGTTGAACGCGTCCAGCTCGGTGGCTTCGGGGAACGCGGCGTCGTCGTCGGGGCTGAGGAGGAGCCGGACGGCCCGGGCCGACTCGTCGATGCGCCCCGCCGCGTTGATGCGCGGGCCGAGGCGGAACCCGAGGTGGGAGGCGCGGATCGGCTCGTCGGGGTTCACGCCCGACACCTTGAGCAGCGTGCGCATGCCCGGTCGCTCCCGCCGCTGCATGCGGCGCAGGCCGGCGGAGACGAGGATCCGGTTCACGCCGCGCAGGGGCGCGAGGTCGGCCACCGTGCCCAGGGCGACCACGTCCAGGTAGGGGCGAAGATCGGGCTCGGGCCGGTCCTTGAAGGCGCCTTGGTCGCGGAGCCGCGACCGCATCGCGATGGCGAGCATGAAGGCGACGCCCACGGCGGCGAGCTGCTCGTGGGGGTTCCCCTCCCCGTCCCGCTTCGGGTTGAGGATCGCGGCCGCTTCGGGCAGCTCGGGGGGCAGCTTGTGGTGGTCCACGACGACCGTGTCGATGCCGAGCCGGTTGCCGACGGCGATGGGCTCGTGAGCGGACACGCCGTTGTCGCACGTCACCACGACCTTGACCCCCTCGGTCGCGAGCCGCTCCATCGTGTGGACCTGCACGCCGTACCCGTCCCGGAGGCGGTGCGGCGCGTACCAGGTGACGTTCGCGCCGATGGACTCCAGGAAGTTCACGAGCACGACGGTCGACGTGCAGCCGTCGACGTCGTAGTCGCCGTGGATGCAGATCAGCTCCTGGTCACGGACGGCCCGGAGGAGTCGGTCCACGGCCGCGTCCATGTCGATGAGGTCCCGGGGGTCCGGGAGGTCCTTGAGGCTGCCTTCGAGCCACTCACGCCCTGCCTCGGGCTCGTCCACGCCGCGGGCCGCCAGCAGCGACGCCAGGACTTCGGAGGTGCCGAGCGCCGCGGCGAGCGCGGGCACGTCGATCTTCGGTTCACGCACCCGCCATGTGCGGGGGACGCGGGGGACGGCGGGGAGAGGGACCTCCACCTTGCCTTCAGACATCTCGTTCCTTCCGCCGCCTCGAGCGAGTGAGGCGGGAAGCCGCCCAACTCTGGGCACGGCTCGCGCGGAACGCAAGCGCCCCGAGCGCGCGCAGCGGAACGGAGTGAAGCGGAGTCTCGTGGAGGTACCGCGGGGCCCCCGGCGACGAATCTCTGATTCGTCGAGAGGGGTGCTAGAGAGGTGAACCGCTTACCTCAGGTCGCCCCGGCGGATTGCGACTCCGTGGAGCGTCGTTGCTCCTCGGTCACGGGCCCCGGCCCGCTCCCTCGTCCCGCCTCGCCCACGAATCCACACCCTCACCGGGACTCCGCTTCGCTAAGCGGATCACCTCTCTAGCCGGGGACGATGCGACCCGGCTGCAGGCCGACGCTGCGGCCGCGGGGGGTGGCGCGCGTGTCGGTGTCGTCGTCGTCCTCGGGGATCTCCACCGGCAGCCAGCGCTGCAGCGACAGGATCAGCGGGGAGGCGACGAAGACGGAGGAGTAGGTCCCGATGATCACGCCGATCATCAGGGCGAGGGCGAAGTCCGCGATGATCGGCCCGCCGAGCACCATGAGCGCGCCGACCGCGAGGAGCGTGGTCAGGGACGTCAGCACCGTGCGCGAGAGGGTCTCGTTGAGCGAGACGTTGATGACCTCGCCGAGGTCGCGCTGGGGGAACCGCCGCAGGTTCTCTCGGATGCGGTCGTACACCACGATCGTGTCGTTCAGCGAGTAGCCGACGATCGTGAGCAGGGCGCCGATCGTGGGCAGGGTGAACTCGTGGCCGATGAGGCAGAAGACCCCGATGGTGATGGTCACGTCGTGGGCCAGGGCCGCGACGGCGCCGGGCGCGAAGCTCAGGTCGAATCGGAACGCGACGTAGATGAGGATCAGGACCAGCGAGAAGAAGATGGCGAGCAGGCCCTTGCGGCGAAGCTCGGCGCCCACGGAGGGCCCGACCATCTCCACGGCGAGGACCTGGAAGCGGGCCTCGCCGCCTTCGCCTTCCCCGAGGATGCCGCCCAGCTGCTTCTTCACCTGGTCGGTGATGCCGGGGAAGTTGATCACGACGGCCTGGTGGTCGACCTTCGACTCGGTGACGGTCACGTCCGGGTTCTTGGCGACGAGCACCGCGGTGACGGCGGGGACGTCGATTTCGCTCGTGGCCTTCGCCGCCATGTTCACGGACTGTCCGCGCTCCCAGTCGAACTCCTTCCACTTGTCCGCGCCGAACTCCTCCTTGAGGAGCACGGAGACCTCCTCGAAGAACTCGTCGGCGCCGAAGTTCACGGACTCGACGCGCACCAGGTACTCCTGGCCGCTGCCGCCGAACGCCTGCACCGAGTCGTCCGAGAGGCCGACGCCCCGCAGGCCCTCGCGCAGGGTCCCGACGTCCACGCCTTCGGCGACCTGGAGGTGGATGAGCGTGCCGCCCGCGAAGTCGACGCCGTACTTGGGCCCGAAGCCGATGGCTCCGCCCGCCACGGCGAGGAACAGGGACAGCGTGACGACGGTGACGGACAGGATGCCCATCTTCTTGCGGAGGCCGACAAAGTCGTAGGTCGTGCCCGGCTTGATGATCTGCATGGTTTGCTCCTACCCCTCGGCCTTGGCGGGGACGCCGATGGACAGCGTGCTGATGCCGCGCCCGTGCGTCAGGTAGTCGAAGATGAGGCGGGTGACCACGAGGGCCGTGAAGACCGACGTGAAGATGCCGATCATCAAGGTCACCGCGAAGCCCTTGATGGGGCCCGAGCCGTACGAGTAGAGGACGGCGCCGGTGATGAACGTGGTGATGTTCGCGTCGAGCACGGTCCACGTGGCCTTGTCGTAGCCCGCCGAGATGGCCGCGCGCACCGATCTGCCTGCGTACACCTCTTCTCGGATGCGCTCGAAGATGATCACGTTGGCGTCCACCGCCATGCCGATCGTGAGGATGATCCCCGCGATGCCCGGCAGCGTCAGCGTGGCCCCGAACGCCGCCAGCAGCGCGAGGATGAACACGATGTTGATGGCGATCGCCGTGTTCGCGATGAGGCCCGACCCTCGGTAGTACAGGCCCATGAAGAAGAGGACCATCAGGGCGGCCACCAGCGCGGCGTTGCGGCCCGCGCTGATCGAGTCGTCCCCGAGGGTCTTGCCGACGGTCCGGTTGTGGAGGATCTCGATCGGCGCCGGCAGCGCGCCCGCGCGCAGGACGATCACCAGGTCTTCGCTGTCGCGACGGACCTTCACGGGGTCGTCGTCGCCCATCTCGATGGAGGCGCGGCCGCCGCCGATCTTCTCCCGGAAGACCGGGGCGGAGTTGACGTTGTCGTCGAGGACGATGGCCATGCGCTTCTGCACGTTGTTGCCGGACAGGTCCGCGAACAGGCGGGCGCCCTCGGCGTTGAGCTCCATGGACACGTACGGGACGTTGAACTGATCGGTGGCCACCGCGGCGTAGTCGATGAAGTCGCCCGTGAGCTCGACCTTCTTGTTCACGAGGAACGGCCGCTCGCGCGTCTGGGTCATGGTGACCTCGTCGAAGCGCTTCTTGAAGAGGACCTCGGCCTGCTCGGGAATCTTGCCCTCGAGCGCGCGGTGCAGCTGCTCGTCGGTGTATCGCGCAGGCAGGCCCGCCGCCTCGACGGCCTCCTCGACCACCCGCTCGACGCGCTGGTCGCTCCAGTTCTCCTCGTCGTGCAGCATGCGGAACTCGAGCTGGGCGGTCTTGCCCACGAGGTCGATGGCGCGCTGGGGGTCGTCGAGGCCCGGGAGCTGGACGGTGATCCGGTCGTCGCCCTTCTTGAGGATGACGGGCTCGGTGACGCCGAACTTGTCGATGCGGTTTCGGATCGTCTCGATCGCCTGGTCCAGCGCGGTGGTGCGCAGGCGGTCGGCGAAGTCGTCGGCGAACGTGTAGACGAGCCCCTCCTCGCCGTCGTGCGTCTGCGGGCCGATCAGCACGAAGACGCCGATCTTCTCCTTGATGATCTTCCGAGCCTCGACCCGGTTGGCGTCGTCGAGCCAGACCACGAGGTCGGCCGTGCCCTCCAGGCGGCGGCTGCGGGCCTCGATCTGGGCCTCGTCCCGGAGGTTCTCGACGATCGTCTCGGTGTACCGGTCGGCGGCCGTCTCGACCGCCTTTCGGATCTCCACCTGCAGCTCGAGGTCGATGCCTCCCTGCAGGTCGAGGCCGAGGTTGATCTTCTTCTCGGGGAAGATCCCGGCCCAGCCGGGCGCCACGGAGCGGGCCTTGCTCCGGTGGTCGTCGAGGGTCGCCTGAGCGGCGGCCTTGTCCTCGTCCGTCTGCGCTGCGTCTCGGAGCAGCTCGAGCTCCTCGTCGCGGTTGTCGTATGCCAGGAGCTCGTCATCCGTCATCCATCCGCCGAACGTCCACACGAGGTACGCGACCCCGAGGACGAGCAGCACCGACGACGAGACCGTCTTGAACCACCAGTTGCCTTCCATGGTGACCTACTTCTTCTCGCTCGCGTCCTTGTCGCCCGGCTTTCCCGGGACGACGGAGCGCGAGACCTTGTGCTTGTCGAACTTCAACTTGACGCCTCGCTCCCCCTCGAGGACGACCGTCGTGTCGTCCACCGAGAAGATGCGCGCGTGCAGCCCGGACGAGGTGACCACCTGGTCCCCCTTCTTGAGGGCCGCGACCATCGAAGCGTGGGCAGCCGCCTGCTTGTTCTGCGGGCGGATGATGAGCCAGTACCAGATGGCCACGAAGATCGCGACCATGAACAGGATCTGAGAGCCCTGCCCCGGGGGCGGGCCGGCGGCGTCCTGCGCGTACGCGGTGCCGATGAGCAGATCGAGCATTCCGTCCATCCTCGTGCCCTCCTCCTAGGTCCCGGCCGGAGCCGGCATCGGCGGCGCGTCGGGCCAACGCATCGCCGAGGGGGGTCGCCCCCGGTCGTCCCGGGTCCGTGCCCAGGCGAGCAGCTCGGCGAACGTGCCGGCCTCGATCGAGGCGCGGATCCGTCGCATGAGCCGCTGGTACTGAAACAGGTTGTGGATCGTGTAGAGCCTTCTCCCGAGCATCTCTCCCGTGAGGAAGAGGTGTCGCATGTACGCCCGGGAGTACCGCGCGCACGCCGCACACCCGCAGTCCTCGTCCACCGGACCGTCGTCTTCGTGCCAAGCCGAGTGCTTGATGACGAGGCGACCACGGCTGGTGAAGAGGTTGCCGTTCCTCGCGTTTCGAGTCGGCAGCACGCAGTCGAAGAGATCGACGCCCGCGGCCACCGCCTCGATGATGTCCTCCGGGTATCCGACCCCCATCAGGTAGCGGGTCTTCCTCGCCGGGAGGCGCGGGGCGGCGAACCGTACCATTCGGTACATGTCTTCGGAAGCCTCCCCTACGGAAAGCCCACCGATGGCATATCCGTCGAAGTCGAGGGCGGTCAGGGCCTCGATCGAGGCGCCCCGGAGGTCCGCGTCGAGGCCTCCTTGGACGATGCCGAACACGGCCGGTCCGGTCTCCGGATCCCGAGGCACCTCCCGGGCCCGGGCGGCCCAGGCGTGAGTGCGCTCGAGCGACTTCTTCATGGCGCTGGTGGTGGACGGGAGCGCGGGGCACTCGTCGAGCACCATCGCGACGTCCACGCCGAGGTCGATCTGGGCCTGAAGCGTCGACTCGGGCGTCATGCGGATCGCGTCGCCGTTCAACGGATTGCGGAACGTGACGCCGTCCGCGTCCATCTTCCGTCGGTGGGCCAGGGAGAAGACCTGGAAGCCGCCGCTGTCGGTCAGGATCGGGCCGTCCCACCCCATGAAGCGATGCAGGCCGCCGAGCCGCTTGATGAGGTCCGCCCCGGGGCGGCAGATCAGGTGGAAGGTGTTGGACAGGACGATGTCCGCGCCGAGCTCGCGCAGCTCCCCCTCCATCAGGCCCTTCACCGCCGCGTACGTCCCCACGGGCATGAACCCGGGGGTCTGGACGGTCCCGTGGCGCAGGTGGAGGCGACCCCGGCGGGCCTCTCCGTCCTGGGCGACGAGCTCAAAGGATGAGGGAGGCGTCGCCATAGGAGTAGAAGCGGTAGCCGGCGTCGAGGGCGCGGGCGTACAGAGCGAGGGTGCGTTCCCGACCGAGGAACGAGGACACGAGCGCGATGAGGGTCGACTCGGGCAGGTGGAAGTTGGTGATCAAGCACATCGGGAGCGTGGGCGGGTGCCCGGGTCGTAGGAACAGCCGAGTGGCGCGGGGGATTCCGTCCGACGGGCGACCTTCGCGGTGCCAGGACTCCAGGGAGCGGCAGCTGGTTGTCCCCACCGCCACGATCCGCCCTCCCCGGGCTTCGGCGCGAGCGACGGCGGCGGCGGTCTCGGGCGGCACCACGTACCGCTCCTCGTGCATCTCGTGGGCCGAGAGTGTGTTCGTTCGTACGGGGCGGAACGTGCCCGCGCCGACATCCAGTGTGACGCGCGCGTGAGCGACGCCGCGGGCGGCGAGTCGAGCCAGCAGCTCGGGCGTGAAGTGAAGCCCCGCGGTGGGGGCCGCAGCGGCGGCTCCTCGTTCGGCGTAGACGGTCTGATACCGCGTGCGGTCGTCGTCCTCGGGGGCCGGTCGGTCGATGTAGGGCGGCAGCGGCATCTCGCCCCAGCCCCCCAGGACGGCGTCCAGGTCGACGTCCGGATCGGCGGACGCCACGCGACGCCCGGGGCCGTCCACGGCGCCGACGACGATCGAAGGTCCCCGCGCCTCCCGGCCTCGAGAGATCACGGTGAGCGACGTGCCGGGCGCGATCTTCGCGCTGCCGCGCACGAGGGCGAAGCGGTCGCCGTCGGGCGTGGGGTGCAGCACCAGCATCTCGACGCGCCCCCCCGTCGCCTTTCGAGCGAACAGACGGGCGGGCTGTACGCGGACGTCGTTGACGACCAGGAGATCCCCCGGCTCCAGCAGGTCGGGGAGGTCCGAGAAGGTCCGGTCTCGGGGGTCGCCGTCGCGGGGCACGACCATCAAGCGGGAGGCGTCACGCGCGGCCGCGGGGTGCTGCGCGACGCGGTCCGCGGGCAGGTCGTAGGCGTAGCTGGAGACGAGATCGTCGATCGGGATGGGGGCGAGCACCGCGACGGGGTGTAGTCACGGCCCCGACGACTGTCAAATGGAACGGCTCCGGCTCAGCCCTTCTTCGGCGGCTCCTCGGCCTCGACCTTCTTCTCCACCGGGATCCGCAGCAGCGGGACCTCCCGGGGGGCGTCGATGCACAGACGAACCCAGTTGCCCTTGACCCGCTTGATGTGAATGCGGATGTCGTCCCCGATCTGGAGGATCTCGCCTTCTTTCTGGGTCAATACGAGCACGGACCATTCACTCTAGCGGGTTCCCGGCCCCGGCGTGGGCGCTCAACCTGTGGAGGGGCCGCGACGCGACGCGATCGGGGGGAGCGTTCGCCCGGTGCGGGCCTCGATCTCGGCGCGCACGATCTTCATGTCCTCGAACACCTTGCGCTTGTCGGCGGGGTTTCGAAGGAGGTAGGCGGGGTGGTACGTGGGGACGAGCACCGACCCCCGGAACGGGTGAGCTCGACCCCGCAGCCGGCCCACGGACTGCGTGGACTGGAGCAGCGTCTGGATGGCGAAGCGGCCGAGGGCCACCACCACGACCGGCTTGATCAGCTCGACCTGGCGCCACAGGAACGGCGAGCAGGTCGCGACCTCGTCCGGCTGGGGGTCGCGGTTGTTCGGCGGCCGGCACTTCACGACGTTGGCGATGTAGACGTCGGACCGCTCCATGCGCAGCACGTTGTTGATGATCCGGGTGAGCAGCTCGCCCGCCTTGCCCACGAAGGGCTCGCCGCGCTGGTCTTCGTGGAACCCGGGCCCCTCCCCCACGAACATCACGTCGGCGGTGGGCGACCCGACCCCGAAGACCGTCTGCGTGCGCCCCGCGCTGAGCCGGCACCGGGTGCAGTCCGTGACGGCGGCCTGCAGGACGGGCAGCGTGGCGGAGCCGGCGGCGAGCTCGAGGGACGTCGCGGGCGTGGCAGGAGCGGCCGTCGGCGCCGAGGGCGGAGCGCAGGGGGCCGGCGGCGAGGCCTTCACCTCGGGCAGCTCCGGCGCGGCGCCCCAGGAAGCGCGGGCTCCGGAGGCGCCCTGGTACTCCAACCACCCGCGCAGATCCGCGGACAGGGCGGCGACGGCGTCGGCGGGCGACCCCTCGCTCACGGGATCGTCACCGCGAGGTCGCCGACGTTGCCCCAGCCGTCGTCGATCGTGACGACCCAGTCGCCCGCGCCGAGGCCCGATACGTCGAGGCCGAGGGGGGTCCAGTCGCCCGCCTCGTCGCCGGCCGTGACCGGCACGTCCACCCGGTCGCCGCCGTCGCTCGCGGAGGCGGTGGGGCCCGCGTCCGAGGGGCTCAGCGGCGTCGGCGTGTTGGGCGCGCTGCTCCAGTGGAGCATGCGGTAGCCGTCGGTCGCGGCGTAGGCCGCGTTCAGCGTGAGCTCGCCCCCATCCAACGCCTGCCCGTCGAAGGTCAGATCGGCGGGCACGACCTCGAACACGTCGGACGTCGTGGACCAGGGCGTGCCCTGGTACGGGTAGCTCGTGGAGGCCGGATCGCGGGACAGGCCCGTGACGGCGAAGCGGTGGTTGCCCAGGGGCAGCGCCCCGAGCGTCTCGGTCCCGGCCCAGATGTCGACCGCCTGCCACTGGACCAGGTGGTAGTGCTCGCGCGTCGGGTCCGCGCCGTCGGTGCCGCGCAGGGGCTGGGGCGTGTAGGTGACGATCACGTCTGCGAGCGCGTCGTCGACGTTCGCCCCGGCCGGAGTCGTGACGGGCTCCCAGGTGCCGGGCGACGTCTCACGCTCCAGCGTCGCGCGGATGAGGCCGAGCGCCGGGTCCCCCGTCTCCAGGACGAACCGGGCGACGTCCTGGATGCGACGCACCTGGGTCGCGGGCTGCGCGGACTCCGGGGGCGCTCCCCGCCAGGGCCACAGCTGCTCCGGCACGGTCTCGGGCACCGCGCCCGCGTTCGGGGTCAGGTCGGGCTCGACGATCGGGGTGTTGAAGTCGCGATAGACCGTCTCCCCGGGGTACTCCGGGTACGACGCATCCTCCCCCTCGGGCGTCACGGCGAGGCCCGCGAGGTCCAACATCCGCTCGAGCAGGTACTCCCCCTGCAGGGGACCCCACACGAGGATCGACGGCTCGTAGCCCCCCTGCAGCCAGTCCTCGACCGTGAGCAGGTAGCCCTCGTGGTCCATGGCGTACCCCACCACCACGGTCCGGGGCACCGCCTGCTCGACCCGCGCGCGGTGCCGCAGGAACTGGGTCCACAGCGTGGTCGTCTCGCCGGGGGCGAAGGCGAAGACGACGGGCTCGGTCACCACGTTCGGCTCCCCCACCACGGTCACGGGGATGTCGCGGATGCCGAGGGCCCCGAGCATCGCGGTGCGGGTGGAGATCAGCGGCAGGTCGTACACCTCGCGCCCGGTCATGTACTCGGGGAAGGCGATCCGGAAGAGCGCGTAGCCGCGGTCGATGTCGATGCAGGAGCGGTACATCGGCAGGTCCACGTCGAGGCCGAGGATGGCGATGTCGATGCTCGGCTCGCCGCAGAGGGCCGCGCCGTACTGCGTCCAGAACTCGTCCAGGGGCGAGATCACGTTCCCGTCCGCGTCCCAGACCTCCATGTCCGCCACGTACGGCCACTCCTCCCACTGGGGGTTCCAGGGCAGGTAGTGGAAGTCCACGGCCCCGTTGCGGGTGACGGTCATGTGGCGACCCTGGGACACGTACCGCTGGAGAGGCTCGAGCGTGACGGCGTCGGCGGACACCTCCGTGGCGTCGTACAGCGCGAGCACGCCCTCGGCGGCGGCCTGCCCCAGCCACTCCATGCGCGCGAAGGACCCGAACCGACCCGCGGGGGACGCGTCGCCGCCCGCGCCCTGTCCGAACATCCACACCGGCCCGCCCTCGGCGGCGTTGAGCCAGTTGGTGATGTGCGTCGGCCCGTCGCCGCTGATCAGCGCGTTGTCCTCGCCCTCCACCGTGCCGTGGATGCCGAAGTTGAACCACGCGGCGATGGGCGCGCCGTCCACGCCGTCCACCCGCAGGAGCGTGGCGCGCTGGTCCTTCCAGCCGGGGCCGGTGACCTGGCCGTCGACGCCCAGGAGGTCGCTGTTCTCCTCCCGTCGGTCGCGGAAGATGGCGTCGATCCCGATGGGGTCGTAGTCCGGGTCGATGCCGAGGCCGATGGCCGCGGGCACGGCCGCCTCGAGCGCGCGCAGGGCGGCCGCCGTCGCCTGCTCGGACATGCGCTCGATGATCTCGGTGCGGTGGAAGTCGCTGCCCAGCGAGAACATGACGGCCGGGTTGAAGTCGCCGTACGCGCTGTGGCTGTGGTTCGTGATGGTGAAGACGGAGTCGGTGAGGTCGCGGCCGAGGGCTTCTGTGAGGCCCCGACCGATGCGCTCGGTGATCTCGTCGCTGGAGTAGATGAGGTCGAGCTCGATGATGACGGCGTCGCGGGTGCCGTCGGACAGCCAGAGCGTGTTCAGGGGGATGCGGGTCTGCCACCCGCCCGAGGGGACGAAGTCGGTGACGTAGTCCGAGTCGCGCGCGTCCGGGGGCGGCGCCGAGCCCAGGGCGCGATCCCGCGCGGTGTACCCGCCGAGGGGCAGCCCCACGGGGAGGTCGAGGTAGTCCTGGTGGGCGCCGGCGACGAGCGTGCCGGGCTCGAGGACGGGCCACACGGGGCCGTCGGGCTCCTCCTCGCAGTCGGCGGCGAGGAGCGGGAGCGCGAGGAGGACGAGGAGGAAGCGGGAGGGGCGGGAGCCGGTCGCGAACATCGGCCGAGACTACTCCAGCCCGGCCACCACTCGGTCCAGAACTGCATTCGCGACCGTGTCCTTCGACGCCCGGGCGAGGTCTGTGCGGCCCCCGTCGGCGTCCAGCAGCACCACGACGTTCGTGTCGGTGCCGAAGCCCGCGCCGACCACCCCCAGGTCGTTGGCGACGATGAGGTCGAGGCCCTTCCGCTCCAGCTTGCCGCGGGCGTTCGCGACGAGATCCTGCGTCTCCATCGCGAAGCCGACCACGACGCGGGGCCGGGTGCCCTCGGCGAGGGACGCCAGGATGTCCGTGGTGCGCTCCAGGACGATGGGCGGGGCGGTGCCGTCGGCCGGCTTCTTGATCTTCTGGGCCGCGCTCGAGGCGGGGCGGAAGTCGGCCACGGCCGCGGCCATCACCAGGGCGTCCGCGTTGCGACAGGCGAGCACGGCCTCGGCCATCTCGGCTGCGGTGGTGACCTCGATCAGCTCCACGGGCGGCGGCGTGATCGACGTCGGTCCCGCGATCAGGGTGACGCGAGCCCCCCGTCGGGCGGCCATGCGCGCGACCGCGAAGCCCATCTTCCCCGTGCTGGGGTTCGACAGGAACCGCACCGGGTCCACGGCCTCTCGGGTGGGCCCGGCGGTGACCACGACGTGCCTGCCCGCGAGGTCCTGGTCGGTCAAGAGGCGCAGCAGGGCCTCCAGGGCCTCTTCGGGCTCGGGCAGGCGACCGTCCCCGACCTCGCCGCTCGCGAGGCGACCCGTCACCGCCGGCAGGACGTGGACGCCCGACGCCTCGAGCTTCTCGACCGCGGCGCGGTACTGCGGTCGCCCGGCCATGCGGTGGTGCATCGCGGGGCACATCAGCACGGGCCCCTTCATGGAGAAGGCCGTGAGCTGGATGAGGTCGTCGCAGAGCCCCGCGGCGAGCGCTCCGACGCTGTGGGCCGTGGCGGGATAGACGATCATCGCGTCCGCCCAGGCGGACAGCTCGACGTGGCGCTCCCCGCTGCGGGTCCCGGCCAGATCCCAGGCGCTTCGATTCACCGGTCGGCCGGACAGAGCGTGGAACGTCGGCTCCCCCACGAAGCGCGTCGCGGCGTCGGTCATGAGGACCTCCACCTCGGCCCCCGCGTCCTGCAGGCGACGCAGCAGGAGGACGGCCTTGAAGGCCGCCACGCCGCCGGTGACCGCGAGGAGGATCTTCACGCGCCTACAGAAACAGTTCGGCGTCGCCCTGTCCCTCGCGGAGCAGGGTGAACGGCTCGGTGGTCAGATCGACGACGGTCGTGGGGTTCTCGAGGCCCATGCCGCCGTCCACGACGGCGTCGATCCGCTGCCCCCAGGTGCGCTCGATCTCCACGGGATCGACCACGAACCGGTGCTCGCCGTCGTCGTTCTCGGCGCGCGCCGACGTGCAGACGAGCGGTCGCCCCAGCGTCTCGCTGATCGCCCGCGGGATGTCGACCGCGGGGACGCGGATCCCGATGGACGAGCGCTTCTTCGACATGCGCTTCGGGATCTCCCGGCCCGCCTCGAGGATGAAGGTGTACGGCCCGGGCAGCAGGCGCTTCATCGTGCGGTACGCGAGCGTGGACACGTACCCCGTGTACTTGCCGATGGAGTCGGGGTCGTCGAGCAGGATGCTCAGCGGGTGCGACCGCGGCGTCTGCTTCAGGGCGTACAGACGGTCGATGGCCTTGCGGGCGTTGAGGTCGCACACGAACGAGTAGCCCGAGTCCGTGGGGATCGCGATCACGCCCCCGCCTTCGAGGACGGAGACCGCCTCGAACAAGGCCTTCTTCTGGGAGGCCCACTCGTCGAGTTCGATGCGCACGGGGGTGGTCTCAGCCGGTGACGCCGCCCCGCTGGAACGAGGCGAGGCTGCCCACGGAGCGGATGCGCTCCTCGGCCACGAGGTTGCTGGCCTCGGCGGTCGTGATTCCGCGCTCGGTCGCGAGTCGGAAGATGGACTTGAGCGTGATGAAGATGTTCTCGGCGTCGCGCAGGGCCTTCTCGCGAGGGGCGCCCTGGATCTCCGCGTACACGTTGATGAGGCCGCCGGCGTTGATGACGTAGTCGGGCGCGTAGAGGATCTTGCGGTCCCTCAGCATCGCGCCGTGGCGGGCCATCTGGTCGAGGACGTTGTTGGATCCGCCCGCGATGATCGGGCACTTGAGCTGCGGGATGGTGTCGTCGTTCAGCACCCCGCCCAGGGCGCAGGGGGCGAACACGTCGACCTCCTGGCTGTAGATGGCGTCCAGGGGCACGATCTTGGAGCCGTACTCGGCGCTCACGCGCGCCAGTCGGTCCTCGTCCACGTCGCAGATCGCGGTGGTGGCGCCCGCGTCGTGCAGGTAGCGCACGAGGTTGCTGCCCACGTTGCCGACGCCCTGCACCGCCACGCGTCGGCCGTTCAGATCGTCCGTGCCGAACACCTGCTCGCACGCCGCGCGGACGCCGTGGAAGACGCCCCAGGCCGTGACGGGGGACGGATCGCCCGAGCCCCCGGCGTAGGCCGACACGCCGCAGACGTGATCCGTCTCGACGTTGATGAGGTCCATGTCCGCGACCGAGGTCCCGGAGTCTTCCGCCGTGATGTAGCGCCCGCCGAGGCTGTCCACGAACTGCCCGAACGCTCGCAGGAGCGACTCGCTCTTGTCCCGGCGCGGATCCCCGAGGATCACGGCCTTGCCGCCTCCGAGGTTCAGGCCTGCGCACGCTGCCTTGTAGGTCATCCCGCGGCTCAGGCGGAGGACGTCCCGCAGGGCGTCGGCCTCGGAGGCGTAGTTGTAGAAGCGGCAGCCGCCGAGCGCGGGCCCCAGCGTGGTGTCGTGGATCGCGATGATCGCGCGGAGGCCGACCGAGTCGTTGCGGCAGAAGACGACCTGTTCGTGGTCGTAATTTTCTGCGTGATCGAACACGGGCATACGGACGACTCCTGGCGCGTGGATTGTGGCGGAAGGCCGGCGACACTACCATGACGTCCCGCGATGCTCGCGCGCCCTCCCGCCCCTCTGTCCGCCCTCCTGCTCTCGCTCGTCGTGCTGTTCGCCGCGCCGACTCGGGCCGAGGAGCCCGTCGTGCCGGCGGGGACCGTGCTGCCCTCCGCCGAGGTGCCTCCGGGGCTGCCGGGCGCGGGGCTCCTCCCCCAGGGCACGCTCGAGGCCGCCGTCGTGGCATACGAGGCCGACGACCTGCCCCGCGCGCGGCGCGAGCTCGAGACGTTGCTGTCGCGGCGCCAGGTCTCTTCCGCCGACCGCACGCGCGCCCAGTTCCTCCTGGGCTGGATCTCGTCCCGTCTGGGCAACCACCAGCAGGCGAGCGCGAGCTTCTATCGCGTGCGCAAGCTCGAGTCCCATCCCCTGCGCGAGATGGCGATGTACCTCGAAGCCGAGGCCGACCGGCGTCGGGGCCACGGCCGCACCGCCGTGGAGGAGTGCGCCAGGTACCTCGAGGAGTTCCCCGCCGGTCGCTTCGCGGACGAGTGTCGGCTCACCCAAGCGCACGCGTTCGCCGACATCGGCAAGCTCGGGCAGGCCGCGAAGCGCTTCCAGGACTTCTTGGAGAAGAACCCGGACGATCAGCGCGCCGAGGCCATCTCCTTGCGGGTCGCGGCCGCGTACGAGGCGCTCGGCCGCCGGGAGGACGCGGCGAAGCGCTACCGCCGGCTCTACATCCATCACCAGCTCCCCTCCACGGGCAAGGTCGCGCAGGAAGGCCTCGAGCGCCTCGCCGCGGCCGGGTCCGAGCTGCCCCCCCTCCAGGACATGGAGCTCTACACGCGCGCGTGCAGCCTGCGGCGCACGGGGGAGTTCCAGGCGTCGTACGACCTCTTCTGCGCCCTGGACGAGCGCCACCCCGCGACGGGCGAGGGGGCGACGGCCCTCGGCAAGCGCCTCGCGGATGAGCGCCACGACTTCCTGTGGCGGAACCGTCGCTACCTGGAGGTGGGTCGCTGGAACGGCCGGCAGTACGAGAAGGAGCCGGACGCGCCGGACGCCGTGGAGCGGCTCCACTGGGCCGTCCAGGGGTACTCGCGCAGCGGTCGGTTCAAGGAGGCGGTGAAGTTCCAGGAGCTCGGGCTGAAGCACTTCGGGACGCACCATCGGTTCCGCGGCAAGGAGGAGCGGAGCGCGCTGCTGTACATCGCCGCGGGGGAGTACGCGAAGGCCCGAGCGTCCTACCAGGCCTGGCAGAAGCGGTCGGGGCGCGCGAAGCGGAGCCGGAAGGTGCGCTTCTACGTCGCCTACTGCGCCTACCGCGCGGGGGATCACGAGACCGCCGTCGCCGAGTTCACAGAGTTCGTGAAGTCTCGTTCTTCGTATCGCACCGCGGCCTACTGGTACCGCAGCAAGGCATACGACGCGCTGGGCAAGAAGAAGGAGGCCCGGGCCGACCGTCGCACCGTCGTGGAGCGGGACCCGGACGACTGGTACGCGCTGCTCGTGCGGGACCGCGATCGGCGCGCCGGTCGGCGCGGGGCCGTGGAGCAGCGAGACGGCCGATGGCCCGGCGATCCGCCCCGCGCCGTGCCCTCTCCCCCGGCCCCCGCGCCGCCCCCGTCCGAGGCGATCGTGAGGCTCTTGGGGGGCATGGCCCGCGAGCCCGACGCGGCCCGGCCGGCCGTCTCCACCCGGGAGGTCGAGGCGTCGCGACGAGACGCCGACGGACGCGTGATCGACGCCCCGGCGTTCGCCTCCTGGCCCGCCGAGGTCACCGCCTCGGAGCCCTTCACTCCCGAGCCTCGCGGGCCCGTCGCGGAGTCCGTCGCGGTGCCCTTCGACCCCTCCGCGATCCCCACCACGTGGCGGGCGTCGCCCTACTGGAACGAGGAGAAGGGCGAGAAGCTCTGGAAGACGTTCGCGGAGACCAACGCCCACCTCTGGGAGGACCTCCCGCGCGCCTACGAGCTCAGCCGCATCGGCTTGGGCGAGCAGGCGGGCGCGCTCCTCGCGGACGTGTTCGCCGAGGCCAAGAAGGTCCGGCGCAGCAAGAAGATCCGGCGCCGGGTGGCCCGCTGGAAGGCCGCCGAGAAGAAGCGCATCGCGGCGGAGGCGAAGAAGGCGGCCGCGGCGAAGAAGAAGGCGGCCGAGCCGAAGCCCCCCGGCGAGTCCGCGCCTCCGCCGGAGGCCGGCGAGCCCAGGGCGGAGGACCCCTCCCGGGCTTCGACCGAGGCGGCGGCCAAGAAGAAGCCGCCCCCGCGGGAGGCGCGCTGGGCCGCGATCCTGGACCTCGAGGTGAAGAACAAGGACTGGATGGCGATCTTCGCCGCCGCGGGGTCGCCTCCGGGCGTCTCCGACTTCGCCGTCAACTCGATCCCGTACGCGAAGCTGCCTCGCGCGTCCGGCCCGGAGATCGCGGCGTCGTGGACCATGACGTACCCCGCCGCCTACGCACCGCACGTGTGGAAGCACAGCCGCGCGAACGATGTCGACCCCCTGTTGATGCTCTCGATCATGCGCGCCGAGAGCCTGTTCCGGCACGACGCGGTGTCCCACGCCGGCGCCCTGGGGCTCGTGCAGGTGATGCCCGCGACGGGCTCACGGGTGGCCGCGCTCGCCGGGATGAACGACTTCCGCGTGGAGCGGCTCCTCGACCCCGCCGTGAACATCGAGCTGGGGACCTTCTACCTGGGCAGGCTGCTGGAGCGGTACGACGGGCAGTTCGCCTTGGCCGTCGGCTCGTACAACGGCGGGCCCCACAACGTCGGCCGGTGGCTCCGAGGCAAGGTCGGCATGCCCTACGACGAGTTCGTGGAGGAGATCGCCTTCGACGAGACCCGCGGCTACATCAAGAAGGTGACCGAGTTCTACGCCATCTACCTCGATCTGTACGGCGACGGAGCGACGCCCGAGATGCCCCTGAAGACGACCCGGGACGACCCCTCGGTCATCGACTTCTGATCCCCGCCCCAGTAGGGTTCGAACCGCATGCGTCGCGGCCTTTTCTTCCTCCTGTCCTTCGCGCTGGGCGCGCTGTGGCCGGCGGCTGCCCCGGCCCAGGCCCCGACCCCGCTGTTCCCCTCGACGGGGCCGGTCCCGGCGCAGGCAGCCCCGGCTCCCCTGCCCTCGATCTCGGCCCAGGCCTGCAACGCCTGCCACGGCGAGGTGCACGACCAGTGGGCCGCCTCGGGCCACGCGCGCGCGTCCACCAACCCCGTCTACCGCAAGGCCGTCGAGGCGGCCGGCGACCCCCTGCTCTGCCGCGACTGCCACCTGCCGCTCGAGAACCAGCGGGCGGATCTGGCGTCGGGCAAGGGCAAGCTCGGGGCCTCCCAGCGGATCGCGAACCCCGCGTTTCAGCCCAGCCTCGCGCTGGAAGGTGTGACCTGCGCGGCCTGCCACGTGCGCGACGGCGTGATCCTCGGCCCCCGGGACCTCCCCGCAGATCGCGCGCCCCACCCCGTGCGCGCCGAGGCCGCCCTGCGCGGCGCGGAGGCGTGCGCGGCGTGCCACCAGATCACGCTGCCGGGCGCGGAGGAGCACCCGTTCGTGGACACCCTCGGGGAGTGGGCGCGGTCGCCGTACGCGGAGGCCGGCATCACCTGCGCGGACTGCCACATGAAGCGGGTGTCCGGCATCGTCGGAGGCTCTCGGTACGCGACCTTCGCCTCGCACGGGCTGACGCGGGGCCTCGAGCCTCGTGAGCTGGCCCGGGCCCTCACCGTGGAGGTGGGGCTGCGCGGCACGACGGTGGTGCGGGGCGACGACCTTCGGGCCACGGCGACGGTCATGAACACCGGCGCGGGCCACGCCGTGCCCACCGGCATGCCGGACGCGCGGCTGCGGGTGCGCTTCGACGTCGAGGCCCCGGACGGCACGACCCCCAAGGGAGCGGAGCCCTCGGTGGTGGACCTGGGGCGGGTCCTGGAGGAGGAGCCGCCGTTCGCCCTCGTCTCGGACGACCGCATCCCCGCCGCAGGGTCGCGCACCTTCGACTACACCTGGGTCGTCCCGAAGAAGCTGACCCCCGGGCCGCTGGTCCTGGTGGTGCGCGTCGAGCGGCTGGCGGCGACCGAGGAGCGCGCCGCCGCCATCGGCCTCACGCTGGACGACGTGCGCGTCCCGATCGTCGAGCAGCGCATCCCCTTCGTCATCGAGTAGCCCCCGCGCGTCGACACGCGCCTGCCCCGCGGCTATACCGCGCGCCACTCACGACCCCCAACGCAGGTCTGGACAGGAGTCACGATCATGGAACTGGAAGGCACGAAGGCGCTCGTCACGGGCGGTTCCCGCGGCATCGGCAAGGGCATCGCGCTGGAGCTCGCGCGTCGCGGCGCGGACGTCGCGATCAACTACAACCGCAGCGCCGGCCCCGCCGAAGAGGTCGTCGCCGAGATCAAGGCCATGGGCCGGGTCGCCGTGGCCATCCAGGCCGACGTGAGCGACTACGCGGCGGCGGGGGTCCTGGTGAAGGAGTCCACGAAGGCCCTGGGCGGCCTCAACGTGCTCGTGAACAACGCCGGCATCACCAAGGACCAGCTCCTCATGGCCATGAAGCCGGACATGTGGAACGCGGTCATCGACACGAACCTGAACGGCACCTACAACGTGACCCAGCAGGCGATCCGTCCGCTGCTTCGGAACCGCGAGACGGGCGCCCGGGTCATCAACATCACGTCCGTGTCGGGCATGGTGGGGGTCAGGGGCCAGGCGAACTACAGCGCGGCCAAGGCGGGCATCATCGGCATGACCAAGGCGCTCGCCAAGGAGGTCGCGGGTCGCAAGATCCTCGTGAACGCGGTGGCTCCGGGCTTCATCGCCACGGACATGACCGACGCCCTCAACCAGGGGATGCTCTCGGAGGCCATCAAGATGGTCCCGTGCGGCCGCGTGGGCAACGTCGACGAGATCTCGGGAGTGGTCGCGTTCCTGTGCGGCCCCGCCGCGAGCTACATCACCGGCCAGGTGATCGTCGTCGACGGCGGCCTCACCATGTGATCACGCGCCCAGCTGTGAGAGGGTCTCCGTGACGCGCTGGAGGCCGCTGCCGGCGCTCGTATCGAACTTGATGCCCATCCCCTCGTCCTTGCCGGGCTCGGGGGCCTTGTCGCGGCTCGACCACACCACTGCGCCCTTGAGCTCGAGCGGGTCGTCCACGCCGGGCACCGTGAGGAACAGGACGCAGTCGCGCCCCACCGCCAACGGCTTCTTCGTCTTGATGAAGGTGCCGCCGCGGCTCACGTTGCGCTGGTACTCCTTCACGAAGGTCGCAGCGTTCTTGTAGGAGATCCGCAGGCGCGCAGGCTTGCGCTTCTTCTTCTTCGTCGGGGCTGCGGGCGAGGTGGGCTTGCCTGCTCCGCGCTCCGCGAGTCCGTACGGGTCGAACTCGACCTCGCCGGGGGGCAGATCCTTCTTGACGTTGCTGAAGTCCGCGCCGCCGCCCTCCTTGCGAGGGGCGATGCCGTAGGCGTCGAACTCCGAGCGGTCCGGCCCCGCGGCGGCGGCCTCGGCGGCCGGGCTCGGGGACCGTCGGGGCGCGTCGGCGTCGCGCTCGGACAGGGCGAAGGGGTCCTCGTCGTCCACCGGGAGGGGCGCGAGGTCGTCTTCCACCGGGGCGGACGCCCGCGCGGCGGCGGCCTCGGCGTCTCTCTCCGCGACGGCGAACGGATCGCCCGCGGCGCCTCCGCCTTGGCGCTCGGACACGGCGTGCGGGTCCTCGCCCGCGACGGTCGGCGCGGCCCCCGTCGCGGCTGCGCCCCGCTCCATGATGGCGTCCTCGGCCTCCATCGAGCGGTCCGCGGCGGGCATGGCGAACAGGTCGCTGTCGCCGTCCATGGCGCCTGCGTCGGACAGGTCGGCCAAGGCCTCCCGGCCGAGGTCGGGCAGGTCCTCTTCGCGGTCCAGGGTGTCGGCACCCGGATCGGCCTCTCCCGCGGCGGCGGCGGCCGGCTCCTCGTCCTTGCCCTTCTTCTTCTTCTTGTCCCCGCGACCGAACAGGCGGCCGAGGACTCCGCGGCCCTTCCGCTTCTTGCCCGCGCCTTCGTTCCGAGCCTCGTCGCCCTCTTCCTCCTCTTCCTCGACCGCGCCTCCGGCCAGGTAGTCGCGCAGGACGATCGCCTGGGACTCGCCCGTGTCGCGGTCGACGGCGGTGACGTGGAGGATCCCGGAGCTGTCGATCTTGAAGGTGACGTCGATCCGGGGCGTCATCTTCTCCGCCTCACGGATGCCCGTGAGCGTGAACTCCCCGAGGAACTCGTTCTCGGACGCGAGCTTGCTCTCGCCCTGGCGGACCTTGATCTTGACCTCGGTCTGGCCGTCCTTGACGGTGGTGAACGCCCGGGTCTCGGAGCACGGGACCGTCGCGTTCTTCTCGATGATCTGCTTGAAGAAGCCGCCCGCCACGTCCATGCCCAGGGCGTAGGGGGTGACGTCCAGGAGCAGGGAGCTGGAGGTCTCGCTGGCGAGCGAGTAGCCGTGCACGGCCGCGCCCACGGCCACGACCTCCTCGGGGTGGACGCCGCGGCACGGGTTCATGCCGAAGAAGACCTTGATGGTCTCCTGGATCTTCGGCATGCGGGTCATGCCGCCGACCAGGATGATCTCGTCCAGCTCCTCGACCGTGACGCCCGCCGAACGGAGCGCCGTGTCCGTGATCTTGACCGTCTCGTTGATCAGGTCCTGGACCATGTCCTCGAGCTGCTCACGCGTGAGCTCCGTCTCGAGGTTGTGCTCGCCCGAGAGGTGCGGCACCAGCACGGGGGTCCGGTCGACGAACGACAGCTCGCACTTCGCCCGCTCGGCGGCGTCCCGGAGGCGCTGCAGGCCCACGCGGTCGTCGCGGGGGTCGACGCCCGTCTCGGCGTGGAACTGGTCCGCGAGCCAGTCGATGATGCGGTAATCGAAGTCCTCGCCGCCGAGGTAGTTGTTCCCCTCGGTGCCCAGGATCTCGTAGACGCCGTCGCCCACCTCGAGCACGGACACGTCGAAGGTGCCGCCGCCCAGGTCGTAGATGGCGATCTTCTTGTCGACGTCCTTGCGGAAGCCGTACGCGAGGGCCGCGGCCGTGGGCTCGTTGATGAGGCGCTGGACGTTGAGGCCCGCCTTCTCACCCGCCTCCATCGTGGCCTTGCGCTGCTGGTGGGTGAAGTGCGCGGGGACGGTGATGACCGCGTCCGTGACCTCTTCGCCGATCGCGCGCTCGGCGATGTCCTTGACCGCCTTGAGGATGATCGAGCTGGCCTCGACGGGGGTGACCTCGAGGTCTCCCATGCGCAGGAGCACGGAGCCGTGCTCGCCCGCGACGATGTCGAAGGCCATGTGCTTCATCGCTTCCTGGACCCCGGGGTCGTCGAAGCGGTGTCCGATGAAGCGCTTGACCGCGTAGAGGGCGTCCTTGGGGTGCGTGAGGATCAGCGCCTTGGCGCCGTGGCCCACCACGAACCGACCCCGGCCCTTCATGGCGATGCAGGACGGCAGGATGTTGTACCCGCGCTCGTCCTCGACCACCTTCGGCCGCCCGTCGTCTACGACCGCCACGCAGCTGTTGGTGGTCCCGAGGTCGATGCCGACAGTGGCGCCCATGCAGTGACTCCCAAAGGATCCGAAATGCCCGCCCTGAGGCGAAGGAACCTGGGATGTTAGCAGTCCGACAAGCCCCGTACCGGGGGCCGGAGCGGATCGCGAGCGACGGCCTCAACCCTCCCGAGGCGGCCGGAACAGCGGCAGCTGCGGTCGGCCCGCGCGATCGTCGTGGACGACCGGATAGCGCCCCGTGAAGCACGCGTCGCAGAACCCGCCCGCCGAGGCGTGCACCGCGGCGTGCATCCCGTCGACGCTCAGGTAGCCGATCGAGTCCGCGCCCACGAAGCGGCCGATCTCCGGGACCTCGGTGCGCGAGGCGATGAGCTCCTCGCGGGTCGGGGTGTCGATGCCGTAGTGGCACGGCCCGGTCGTGGGCGGGGCGGCGATGCGCAGGTGCACCTCCCGCGCGCCCGCGCGGCGGAGCATGCGCACGATCTTCTTGCAGGTGGTGCCGCGCACGAGGGAGTCGTCCACCACCACCACGCGACGGTCCACCAGGAGGTCCGTCACCGGGTTGAGCTTGAGCTTCACCCCGAAGTCGCGGATGCGCTGGCTGGGCTCGATGAACGACCGGCCGACGTAGTGGTTCCGGATGAGGCCCAGGTCGAACTCGATGCCCGACGCCCGCGCGTACCCCAGGGCGGCCGCGACCCCGGAGTCCGGGACGGGCACCACCACGTCCGCGTCGGCCGGGTGCTCCTCCGCCAGCCGCGCGCCGAGTCGAACGCGCACGCCGTGCACGTCACGGCCCCACAGGCGGCTGTCCGGGCGCGCGAAGTAGAGGTACTCGAACACGCAGCGGTGCACGGGCTTGCGAGGGAACGGGTGGAACGAGGCGATGCCCCCCTCGTCGAACACGACGACCTCGCCGGGCTCGATGTCGCGCACCGGCCGAGCCTCGATCAGGTCGAGGGCGCACGTCTCCGAGGCCACGACCCAAGCGCCGCTCGCGTGCCGCCCCAGGACCAGGGGACGGAACCCCATGGGATCGACGGCCGCCAGGAGCATGGTCGGGGTCATCAAGACGATGGAGCCCGCGCCCTGCAGCCGCCCGAAGGCGTCCACGAGCTTGTTGACCAGCGTCTTCTGCCGCGAGATGGCGATGAGGTGGACCAGGACCTCGGTGTCGCTGCTGGTCTGGAAGAGGGCCCCGCCCGCCTCCAGCTCCTTGCGGATGGCGGGCGCGTCGACCCAGTTGCCGTTGTGACCCACGGCGAGGCCGCCCTCGAACTGCACCACCAGGGGCTGGACGTTCCGCTGCTCGGAGCCCCCCGCCGTGGAGTAGCGGACGTGCCCGATGGCGCGGTCGCCCGCGAGGTTCTGCACCCGCTCGGCCCGGCCGAACACGTCCGCGACGAGGCCCTGACCGCGGTGGGCCAGGAGCCGCCGCCCGTCCGAGCTCACGATGCCCGCGCCCTCCTGCCCGCGGTGCTGGAGCGCGTGCAGGCCGAGGTAGGCGAGCGTGGCGGCTTCGGGATGCCCCCAGATGCCCACGACTCCGCACTCGTCGTGGAACCGATCGGCCCTACGTTCGTCGCTCACGCGGCTCACGCGAGGGTCGAGGACGGGCAGGCTCACGCGGCTCACGCGACGCCGATGGCCGTCTCGAAGCCGCCTCGCCAAGCGGCCAGGGCGTCCACCACGTCCACGTCGAGGGCGACCTGCTTCTGGGCGTCCAGGACGACGATCCGGTCTCCGCCCACGGTGCCCGCCTCCAAGGCGCGGCAGCCGAGCTCCTGCCCCAGGGAGAAGAGGTCCGGCACGCGCGACGTGGAGCACATGGCCCAGGCGCAGCCGTGGGTCTCGCCGAAGAGGTAGAGGTCTCGGGCCGCGGGGTCCGGATACATCGGCAGCTGCACGGTGCACCCGATGGGCGACTCGTCCCCGGTGAGGGACCCCGCGAGGGACATCTCCGCCAGGGCGACGGCCAGGCCCCCGTCCGCGGCGTCGTGAGCGGCCTGGATCCATCCCCGCTTCGCGCCCTCCTGCAGCAGCGACAACAGCGCGCGCTCCTCGTCCCAGTGGACCTTCGGCGGCGCCCCCTGCTCGACGCCGTGGATCTCCGAGGCGTAGGCGGACGCGCCGAGGGTCTGGCGCGGGTTGCCCAGGAGGAGGAGCGAGAGGCCCTCGCCGCGGCGCAGGCCCATGGTCACGGCGTGGGACGCGTCGTCGAGGAGCCCCACGAGGCCGAGCGTCGGCGTGGGGTGGATGCTGGTCCCCGACGTCTCGTTGTAGAGGGAGACGTTCCCCGAGATCACGGGCACAGAGAGCTCACGGAGCCCGTGCGCGAGCCCCGAGACGGCCCGCTCGAACTCCCACATCACCTCGGGCCGCTCCGGGTTGCCGAAGTTGAGGCAGTCCGTGGCGGCGAGCGGTCGGGCCCCCGTGCACGCGACGTTTCGCGCGGCCTCGGCGACCACCCCCGCGGCGCCCTCGAACGGGTCCGCCTTCACGTGCACCTGGTTGCAGTCCACGGTCAGGGCGCAGGCCTTGTCGGTCTCCGGGATGCGCAGCACGGCCGCGTCCGCGGCGCCGGGCCGCACGAGCGTGTTCAGGCGGACCATGTGGTCGTACTGCCGGTACACCCACCGCTTGTCCGCGATGCCCGGGGACGCGAGGAGCCGCAGCAGGACGTCCGCGCAGTCCCCGGTGCCGGGCAGCTCGGGGACCACCTGACGCGCCGCCAGGTCGGCGGGCTCCTGCCGGGGCCGGTCGTACTTGGGCGCGTCGGCCAGGGCCTCCACCGGGATGGCGGCCACCGCCTCCCCGCCCTCTTCGATGCGCCACAGCCCGTCGTCCGTCACCTCTCCGATGACCACCGCCTCCAGGTCCCACTTGGCGAACACCTCGGCCACGACGTGCTCGCGACCCTTCGCGGCCACGAGGAGCATCCGCTCCTGGGACTCCGAGAGCAGGCACTCGTAGGGGGTCATGCCGTCCTCACGGCGCGGCACGGCGTCGACGTCCAGCCGCAGCCCGGTCCCGCCGCGTCCCGCCATCTCCACGGACGACGACGTGAGGCCCGCCGCGCCCATGTCCTGGATCGCGACGATCGCGTCCTCCTTCATGAGCTCGAGGCAGGCCTCCAGCAGCAGCTTCTCCTTGTAGGGATCGCCGACCTGGACCGTGGGCCGGTTGCCCTCCTTGCCCTCCTCGAAGACGTCCGACGCCATGGTCGCGCCGTGGATGCCGTCCCGGCCGGTGCGGGCGCCCACGTACAGCACGGGGTTGCCGGGACCCGCCGCGACGCCTCGGAAGATCGAGTCGCCCCGCAGCACCCCGAAGGCCATCGCGTTGACGAGGATGTTGCCGTCGTAGCAGGGGTGGAACGACACCTCGCCCGCGACGGTGGGGACGCCGATGCAGTTGCCGTAGCCCGCGATGCCCGCCACCACGCCGTCCACGAGGTGAGCGGTCTTCGGGTGGTCCGCGCTGCCGAAGCGGAGGGAGTTCAGCAGCGCGATGGGGCGCGCGCCCATGGTGAACACGTCGCGCAGGATCCCCCCCACGCCCGTGGCCGCTCCCTGGTAGGGCTCGATGAACGAGGGGTGGTTGTGGCTCTCGATCTTGAAGCAGACGGCCCACCCGTCGCCGATGTCGACGACGCCCGCGTTCTCGCCGGGGCCCTGCAGCACCTCCGGCCCCTCGGTGGGGAACTGCGCGAGGTGGATTCGCGACGTCTTGTAGGAGCAGTGCTCGCTCCACATCACCGAGAAGACGCCGAGCTCCGTGTACGTCGGCTCGCGGCCCATCAGGGCCTTCACCTTGTCGTACTCGTCGGGGGCGAGGCCGTGCTCGCTCACCAGCGCGGGCGTGATCTCCGGGTCGCCGGGGCGAGGATTCACGGGCGGCACGACCACGTCCTTGGCGTCGCCGATGCGACTCACGCCGCTCACGCCGAGGATGTCGCTCACGCCTCACCGCCTTCCACCGCGGCCGCGATCGACCGGAACACCCAGGCCCCCGAAGCGTCTCCCAGGGCCTTCTCCGCGTTGCGCTCGGGGTGCGGCATCATCCCCAGGACGTTGCCGCCCTCGCTCACGATCCCGGCGATGTTGTTTCGGGACCCGTTCGGGTTCGCGTCCGGCGTGGCCTCCCCGGCGGGGTCGGCGTAGCGGAAGGCTACCCTCCCCTCCCCTTCGAGCCGAGCGAGCGTCTCGTCGTCGGCGTAGTAGCAGCCGTCGTGGTGGGCGATGGGCGCCACCAGCGTCTCGGGGCACCGCGACGTGAACGGGAGGTGCCCGTTGGCCGTCGCCAGGATGGCGTCCTCGCAGATGAACTTCAGCCCCTGGTTGCGGAGCAGCGCGCCCGGGAGCAGCCCCGCCTCCGTGAGGACCTGAAAGCCGTTGCAGATGCCGATCACGTAGCCCCCGCGGCGCGCGTGAGCGATGACGCCGTCCATGATCGGCGAGAACCGCGCGATCGCCCCGCAGCGCAGGTAGTCGCCGTAGGAGAAGCCGCCCGGCAGCACGACGCAGTCCACGTCGCCGACGGTGGTCTCCTTGTGCCACAGGAACGCGGCTTCGTGGCCGAGCTGATGCTTCACGACGTGGTACGCGTCGTGGTCGCAGTTGCTCCCGGGGAACGTGACGATTCCGAACTTCACGTCGGTTACTCCTCGACGCCGGCGGGGGGTGTCCTCGAGAGGACTTCAGTCGAGGACTTCGACGGTGAAGTCTTCGACGACTTCGTTGGCCAGCAGCTTGCTCGCCATCGAGCGCCCCTGGGAGAGCGCCTCGTCTCGAGACACGCCGTCGGGCAGCTCCACGTCCACGACGCGGCCGACCCGCACGCGACTCACGCCCGAAAAGCCGAGGGCCCCCAAGCCGTGGCGGACAGCCTCGCCCTGGGGGTCCAGCACGCCCCGACGGGGCATGACGTGTACGCGGACGCGCATCGCTTAGAGGCTGAGCGCGCCGGCGACGGCGTCGGCGACCTTCGAGTAGGCGCCCTCGACGTTGCCGAGGTCTCGGCGGAAGCGGTCCTTGTCGAGCTTCTCGCCCGTCTCCGCGTCCCACAGACGGCAGCCGTCGGGGGAGATCTCGTCCGCGAGGAGCAGCTCGCCGTCCGCGTAACCGAACTCCAGCTTGAAGTCGACGAGGGAGATGCCGATGTCCGCGAAGAACTTCTTCATGAGCTCGTTGACCCGGTAGCCGAGCTCCGTGAGCTTCGCCACGGTGTCCTCGTCCGCCCACTCGAACATGTCGATGTGGGTGAGCGTCACCAGCGGGTCGCCCAGGTCGTCGTCCTTGAGGAAGAACTCGAGGAGGGGCTTGCGCAGCTCGGGGCCCTCATCGAGGCCGAAGCGACGCGCCAGGGAGCCCGCGACGCGGTTCCGCAGCACGACCTCGAGGGGCACGATCTCCACCCGCTTGACGAGCATCTCGTTGTCGCTCGCGAGGCCGATGAAGTGGGTCTTGATGCCCTCGGCCTCCAGCCAGCGGAAGATCCGGGCCGAGATCTGGCAGTTGAAGGTGCCCTTTCCGGCGATGGTCCCCTTCTTCTCCCCGTTGAAGGCCGTCGCGTCGTCCTTGAACACCTGCAGGAGGACGGTCGGGTCGTCCGTCTCGAACAGGATCTTGGACTTTCCTTCGCTGATCTGAGCACCGCGCTGCGCCATGGTCACGCTCCCGAGAAGACTCGATTGAGATGAAGTCACGCGCCCGGATGTGGGCGTCGAAGTCGAAGACCCGTGGGCGGTCCCGGCGTCCGAGGCGGGACTTTACATACGGGTCGTCCGCGATCAAGGACCGGGTTCAGGTCGACGTGCAAAGGTCACCAGCGGCCGTGATCCAGGGCCAGCAGGGGGCCCGGACGATCCTGCTGGGCGACGTGCAGGCGGGGCTTCGGCGACCGCCACCCCGCCACGGCTCCCCGGGCCGCGGCGACCGCGAGGTCCTCGGTGTTGTTCTTCTCGGACAGGTGGGCCAACACCACGTCGCGCACGGCGCCGCCGTCCAGCCGGGCGAGCAGGTCGGCCGCCTGGGCGTTGGACAGGTGGCCGTGATCGCCCAGGACCCGCTCCTTGACGGAGTCCGGATAGGGGTTCGCCGCCACCAACTCGGGCTCGTGGTTGAACTCGAGGACGACCGCTCGGCACTGCCTCAGCCGCGCGGCGATCCCTCGGCGCGCGGTGCCCAGGTCCGTCACGAGGCCGAGGCGGTCGGCTCCCGCGCCGACGAGGAAGCCGACCGGGTCGACGGTGTCGTGGGGCACCCGGAAGGTCTCGACCGTCAGCGAGCCGATCGCGACGGAGCGGCCGGGCACGAGGACCCGCACGTCCGCGATCTCCGCGGCGTCCGCCATCTGCGCTCGGCAGGCGGACGTCATGTACACGGGCACGTCGAGGGCGCGGCTCGTGACCCGCGCCCCGGCCACGTGGTCCGAGTGTTCGTGGGTCAGGGCGATCGCGCGCACGCTCTCGGGCGCCACGCCGACGGCCTCCAGGCGCTCGACGACCGCCTTCGCGCTCAGCCCGCAGTCCAGGATCACCGCGTCCCCGTCGCAGGCCACCACGGTCGCGTTTCCGCGGCTGCCCGAGCCGAGGACGGCGAACCGGATGGTCTTGCTAAATAGGTCGAGATTCTGGAACATCGCAGCGCGCGCGGAGACCCGAGGGGGAGCGAGGGTACCCCGCGGGCGCCGTCAGGTGCGCACGCAGAGGAGGCGGGAGCGATGTCTGTCCAACAGTGTCCGCAGTGCAACGCCGGGGTCGTCCCGGGTCAGGTCGCCTGCACACGTTGCGGCTTCGACTTCATCAAGGGCTCGAACCCCCAGGACTGGGAGTCCGAGGGCGCCAAGCAGCGCCGGACCCAGACGAACGCCGTGGCCATCGGCGCAGCGGTCCTGATCGCCGGGGTCGTCGGCTACCTGGTCGTCCGCGAGCCGCCCCCGCCCCCGGATGAGCCCTGCATGGACGCCCTGGCGCAGCTGCGCGAAGCGGTGGCCGCGGGCGCCGAGAGCGCTACGGTACCGAGCTGCCCCGACACGCCCCCCGGCTCGGTGAGCTGCTGGGCGCCGTTGGGGCTCACCCTGTCGAAGATGCCCACCGCCCCCGGCGAGCGGTACCGCCTCTCGGCCACCGCGTCCGGGTTCGACATCGAGTGCCGCGTCGACGCAGACAAGGACGGGACCGACGCGCTCTACCGCACGACCCACGACGTGGGGCCGGTCCGCATCACGGACGCGACTGTCCGCTAGCCGGCGCCCCCGAGCGCCGTCCCTCAGAGCATCCGTCTCGCCGCGAGGTGGCGAGGCAGCGGCCGGTCCTCTTCCTCTCCAAGGACGGCCCGCGCGACGACGTCCACCGCCTCGCCGATCCAGGACAGCCCCCAGCCGCACCAGCCCGTCAGCGCGATCACGCGCGGCGCGCCCGGGAGAGGCCCGACGATCGGGAGCCCGTCGCAGCTGTAGTTGGCGATGCCGGCCCATCGGCTCCGCACGGCTCCACCACCGAGACACCGCGTCACGAAGTCGTCCTGCCGAGCGGCCACCGCGTCGGACAAGGCGACGTCGTCCATCACGCCCGCCCCCATCTCCGGCTGCTCCGCCCATCGGCACCCCAGGAAGTCGAGGCCCCCGTCCGGCCGCGGCGCCCACGCCTCGTGACGGTGCCGGGCGACCCCCGCTTCCCGCCCGACACCCGCCCGGCCCGGACCTCCATGGCGCGCCTGGACGCGGACGGGGTAGAGCGCCTCCTCGAAGAATGGATGGACCCGTCGGCTGCCGATCCCGGCGGCCACGACCGCGATCTCGGCGCGGATCGGCTCCCCCTCGTCGCGCTCGATGACCACGCCGTCGTCCACCGAGGCGATCCGGCCCGCCCCCGCCTCCACCGGGACCTCGGAGAGGCCCGCGAGCACCGTCGCGAGGTCCACGCAGCCGTCCTGGGCGATCCGCACCCCCCCGACGAACCCCGTGCCCACCCGGGACGCAAGGACGTCGCCGTCGGCCGAGGTGCCCGGGTCCTCGCCCCAGCGCTCCAGCAGGCGCCGCGCCAGGTCCCACTCGTCTCGCTCGTGGTCTCCCAGGGCCACGCGCCAGACCCCGCGCCGTGCCCGGGGGTCGAGCGCGAGCAGCCGGTCGCTCGCCGCGCGCGAGAACATCCACAGCTCCCGCGAGAGCTCGTCGCCGAGGGCGTGGGTGATGCGGACGGGGCTGTCGTGGCCGCCCGCCGCGACGATCCCGAGGGAGCGTTCGGTGGCGGGCGCGGGCTGCGGATCGGAGGGCGCGACGCGGATCACCGACGCCGAGGCAGCGCACCGGGCGGCGATCCACCTCGCGGCGAGCCCTCCCCCGAGGACCGCGACGTCCGCCTCGATCACTCGGCCGGGGCGTCCTCGGTCTCGGCCTCGGTCTCTTCGACCTCGGGCTCCACGTCCGTCGTCTTGGCCTTGTCGACCCAGCCGAACGTGGCCCCCTTGACGCGCACGCGGACCCGCTCGCCGTCCGTGGCGAGGAGCTCGACGCGCTCACCCCCCTCGACCTCGCCGACCTCCTTGCTGTCGGCCTCGGAGAAGCGCGTCGCCTTGACGGTCTCGGTGGTCCACACGAAGTCCACCGCGAGCGCGGTCGAGGGGAGGAGGAAGAGGGCCGCGACGGCCGCGACGATTCGGGAGGAGAGGCGCATTGGGGATGCTCCGGGGGCGGGCGTCACTTGACGCGGAACCCGCCCATCTCGTTGTTGAAGATCCAGGCCACCACGTCGCCGATCTTCAGCGCCGTGGGGAGGTACGTCTCGCGCGACACCGCGGCGGAGCCCTTGCGGGCCAGCTCCTCGCGGGCGCGGTCCATCTGCTTGAAGCGGTCCTGCCACCGCTGCATGTTCGCGGGCCGCAGGTCGATCCAGCCGCGCTGGACCCACCGCTCGACGGTCTTCGGGTCCTCGAGGCTCGCGCGCTTGTTCTTGCCCTTGATCTCGGGGACCTTCACCACCGGCCCGCGCAGGAACCGTCGGCCGTCGGGGAGCAGGATCGGGATGCCGATCGACGTCGCCTGGCGCGCCACGACCGAGTTCTTCAGGCGTCGCGCGATCTTCGTGGAGACCGCCTCCGGGCGGATCGGGTCGCCGTCGGCGTCGAGCACGCTGCCGAGGAACCGGTCGCCGTACGCGTCCTGGATGAACCAGACCTCGAAGAGCAGCTTGCTCAGCTCCGGCGGACCCAGGTCCCCGATGGCGATGGACGGCGTGCCGTCGATGTCCTCGAGGCGCTGCAGATCCTTGACGGCCACGTGGCGCAGCAGGCCGGCGCGATACGACGGCGTGATGACCGAGCCGTCCAGCGCGGCGATGACGTCGTTGCCGGTGTTGCCGCCGGACAGCTCCATGACGATGCGGTCCGCGATCTCCTCGGGGGGCACGAACTCCATCTGCGACATCGCAGAGATCGCCGCGAACTCGCCCTTCGCGAACAGCCCGTTCTCGCCGGTGTTCACGACGGTGAGCTTCAGGTCCTCGCCCGCGGCCTTGTAGGCGCCCGGATCGTCCCGCGTCTCGAGCACGTCGAGCTCGTCCAGGGACACCGTGTTCGGGTGATAGAGCGGCCGCGGCGCGCCTCCCCGGCCGGGGACCTTGCGGACCTCCACGGCCCGGTAGCCGATCATCGCGGCGGGCTTCACCTCCTTGACGATCGGGGCGTCGGGCGTGCGCGCGAGGAGGAAGAGCAGCCCCGTGTGCGCGAAGGCGACGGCGTTCTTCGCGAGCAGCTTGCGGCTCGGGCGGTCCTCGCTGTGCGTGTAGGGGATGTTCAGCCCCATGCCGCCCGTGCCGGTGGTCCCGACCTTCACGTAGATGGCGGTCTTGACGGTCTTGGTGGCGGCGTAGAGGAAGCGCACGTGGCGGATGATCTGGGGGGTCGCCTGGGAGAGCAGGCCCACGCCGAGGTCCTCGCCGAAGTCCTCCGACGGCTTGCCCTTCCCGCCGTCGAACCAGGCGTTGTAGGACTCGCGCACGCGGGCCGTGGACTCCCACGCGTCCTGGTAGGAGATGCCCGTGGCCGTGTTCACGCAGTCGACGATGGCGTCCGGCGCGTGCTTCAGGATGAGCTTCACCATGTGGTTCCGCTCGTAGGCGGGCTTGAACTTGCCGAACGTGAACTCGAGCATGTCCTTGCGGCGCTCGACGGTCCCGACGATCTCGCCGCGGCTCATCTCGGCGTACTCGGTGGGCACGAACAGGTTGCCCCACTCGGGCACCCACTCGATGTCCGGGTACTCGCTGCGCAGGAGCTCCGTCCCCGCCTCCGCCTCCGCCCGCGTGAGGGCCGCGACGACGATCTTGTCGGGGGACAGGTGGGCGGCGATGCGACGGCACGTGGCGGTGCCGACGAGGCCGGCGCCACCGAACAGCAGGAATGTCGAGAATCGGCGGTGCAAGGCGGGCTCCGGAAAGGGCCGCGGTTATACCAGCGCCGGGCGGCGAGGCAACCGAGGTCGGGGCCGTCGGGCTCCCTGTTAGGCTCCGCGCCCGTGAGTCGGGCCCGCGCCGTGAAGAAGAACTCCCTCGTGGACGCCGTCGTCGTCCCGGTCGGCGCTGTGGGTCGCTTCGGCGCCTTCGCCGCCCTGGCGGGGGTCGCGGCGATGCGGCTGCAGTGGTCGGTGGCCGAGGCGATCCGCCACGCCGGCGTGCTCGCGATGCGGTGCCTCATCCCGGTCTGCGCCACGATCTTCCCGTTCGGCGCCGTCATCGGCGTCCAGGGCATGGCCATCTTCGACCTCTTCGGCGCGCACCGGCTGCTCAGCAGCCTCCTCAGCGTCGTCATCATCCGCGAGCTGGGCCCGGTGCTCGCGGCCGTCCTCGTGGCGGCGCAGGGGGGCAGCTCCTTCGCCGCCGAGCTGGGGGCCATGCGCATCAAGGAGGAGCTCGACGCCACGGCCGTGATGGCCGTCGACCCCGTGGGCTGGCACGTCGTGCCGCGCGTCCTCGCGATGGTGCTCGTGGTGCCCCTGCTGACCATCCTGGCGGACGCGGTCGGCGTGTTCGGGGGGTACGTCGTCGCCGTGGGCATGTACGACCAGGACCACGGCGTCTTCATGGCGCACCTGGTGCAGCTCATCGGCGTGTACGACCTCTTCGCCTCGGTCACGAAGGGCCTCGTCTTCGGGGGACTCGTGGGCCTCATCGCCACCTACCGCGGGTTCCACGCCTCGGGCGGCGCGGAGGGCGTGGGCCGCGCGGTGAACGACACGGTCGTCTACTCCGTCATGTTCATCCTCGTCGTGAACTACGTCCTCAGCTCGGCCATGTTCGGGAGCGGCTCGTGATCTCGGCGGCCCTCGCGGGCGTGACGCACGCGGTCTCGCGGGTGGGCGCGTTCGGGTACTTCCTGCTGGACTGCGCCCGCTCGGTGTGGCGCTACGGCATCCGCGTGGAGCGCATCTCGGAGGAGGCCTTCAAGGTCGGGATCCGCGCCTTCTTCGTGCTCGCGGTGATGGCGATCTTCGTGGGCTCGAACCTGGCGCTCCAGGGCCACGCGACGTTCCGCACGCTCGGCGCCGGGAACATGGTGGGGATGTTCGTCGCGCTCGCGGGCGTGCGCGAGGTCTGCCCCCTGCTCGCCGCCACGATGGTCGCCGCCAAGGCGGGCACGGAGCTCACGGCGCAGCTGGCCGTCATGCGCACGAAGGAGCAGATCGACGCCCTCGAGGTCATGGCGGTGGACCCCCGCGCCGAGCTCGTGGCGCCCCCGCTCGTGGGCATCATGATCACGCTGCCCGCGCTGACCATAATCGGGATCGGGCTCTCGATCCTGTCGGCCTGGCTCGTCGCGGTGCACCAGCTGGGAGTGGACTCGGGCGAGTTCCTCGACCTGTGCCTGCGCTACATCACGGTGGCCGATCTCCTCGGCTCGGTGGGCAAGGCCGTCGTCTTCGGGGCCATCATCGCGGTCGTGTCGGGCTTCTTCGGGATCTACTCGGAGCGCGGCCCCCGGGGCGTCGGGCGCGCCACCAACATGGCCGTCGTGACCATGTGCATCCTGTGCATCAGCTCCAACTTCCTCCTCACCAGCCTGCTGTACGGCCGATGAACGACGCGATCATCCAGTTCCGCGGGATCCACAAGTCGTTCGGGGACACGCACGTGCTCCGAGGGGTCGACGTGGACCTGCGGCGGGGCGACACGTCGGTGATCCTGGGGCCGTCGGGCACGGGCAAGTCCGTCTTCTTCAAGCTGCTGGTGGGCCTCATCGAGCCCGACGAGGGCTCGATCCTCATCGACGGGGTCGAGATGGTGGGGGCCTCCGAGGCGAAGAAGTTCCACGTGCGCAAGCGCATCGGGATGATGTTCCAGGACGGCGCGCTGTTCGACTCCATGACCGTCGGCGAGAACATCGCGTTCCCGCTGCGTCGCCACACCAAGCAGACGGACGCCGAGGTCGCCGCGAACGTCGCCCATCGCCTCGAGCAGGTGGGCCTGCCCGGCATCGAGGGCCTCATGCCCGCGTCGCTCTCGGGCGGCATGCGCAAGCGCGTCAGCCTCGCCCGGGCCATCGTGATGGAGCCCGAGATCATCCTGTTCGACGAGCCGAACTCCGGGCTCGACCCCGTGACCAGCGACGACATCGACGGCCTGATCGAGCGCATGAAGGCCGAGCTCGGCATCACCTTCGTCGTCATCTCCCACGACATCGTGGGCGCCTTCCGCGTTGCCGACTGGATCGGAATGCTCTACAACGGCGGACTCATCGCCTCGGGCACGCCCGAGGAGGTGAGGCGCAGCCGCGAGCCCGTCGTGCGGCGCTTCCTCTCTCGGAACCTCGACCTCCCTCCCCTGGACGCCCCGTGAGCCGCAACGCACGCAACGAAGTCCTGGTCGGCGGGCTGCTCATCGTGGCCGCGGGCGTGTTCGTGTGGCTCGCCATCCAGATCGGGGCGATGCAGGGGCTGGAGAAGACGCTCCGGGTGACGGTGCGGTTCGACGACGCCGCGGGCCTGGTGCCCGACTCCGCGGTGAAGGTCGCGGGCGTCGCGGTGGGGTCCGTGGAGTCGATCGTGGTCGACCACGACGCGGCGGTGGCGACCCTCGAGCTGCGCACCTCCGCGGGGCTGCGCAAGGACGCCCGCGCCGAGATTCGGTCGCGGTCGCTGCTGGGCGAGAAGTACCTGGCGCTGTCGCCGCAATCCCGGGATGCGGCCCTCCTCGCCGACGGCGACACCATCGACGACGTCCGCCAGTCCATGGAGCTGGATCAGATCATCGCGTCCTTCGGTCCGCTGGTCGCCAACGTGAACTCCGAGGACGTGGCCGCGATCGTCAAGAGCGCCGCCGCCATGACCACCGCGCTGGAGACCGACGTGCCCGAGGCCGTCAGCGCCGCGAAGCGCCTAATCGTGCGCCTGGAGGAGCTCGGCGACCTCATCCCCGGCCTCAAGGCCGACGTCCCGGCCATCACGCGCGACCTGCGGGAGCTGACCGCCTCCGTCGAGGCCACGATGACGAAGGCCGACGGCCTGATCGACGAGCTGCGCGCCATCACGGCCGACGTGGACGCCGTGATGCACGACGTCCCGGACGTCGTGAAGTCGGCCAAGAAGATCACCGCGGACCTCGAGCCGGGGATCGACGACCTGGCGCGGGCGATGGAGCGGTCCGACGAGCTCGTGACGAAGCTCGACACGCTCGCGGGGCGGCTCGAGGGCCTCGACAAGGCCGAGATTCGACGGATCCTCCGCGAGGAGGGCGTCCTCGTTCGGCTCAAGCCTCTGAGTCAGACGGAGAAGGAGAGGGCTCCCCCGGGCTTCCCGGCGCCGTAGCGACTCCCGACTCTTCCCCGGCGTCGCCGGGTTCTTCCTCGCCGACTTCCTCAGTCCCATCCAGCGGTTTCAGGCGAAAGCTCGCGTTCACCTCGAGCGTGTGCGTGGTCGCGAATCGCTCGACCTCCTCCACCAGCCCGAGGTGCTCGATGTAGCTGCGGACCTCGCGGGCCAGGAGCGCCATCACCTCGTCCTTGCCGCGCGCCGTCAGCCCGGCGGCCCCCCGCACGATGTCCCGCGGCTTGAGGTCTTCGCCTCGTTCGCGGATCCGCTCGCCGGTCTGCGCGACGGCCTCGGCGCCCGCGCGCAGGAAGCGGCTCGCCAGGAACCCGAGGTTGCCGCGGTCGTCCCGTTCCTCGTCGCTCATCGCTTCCGCCTCCGCTTGCTTCGTCGCTTCCGCTTTCGCTCGGCCCGCGCCTCGGGGTCCACCCCATCGTAGTCCTCCTCGACGATGCGGTGCATCTCCTGCACGTACGCGCACTCCGGCGGCAGGATCCCCTGGAGGACCACGGAAGCGCTCACCTTGATGCAGTCCTGCTCGGCCTGGAGCCGATGGCTGTAGACCCGACACCGCTTCTCGATGTCCAGGTAGCGGCACGGCGTGCCCGTGTGCACCCACCCCGTGTCGGTCCAGCGGGACTCGTAGCAGCACTCCCCGCAGCCGTCGCACAGGCCCTCCCACTCCGCGTCCGTGTAGACGCGGCCGAGGAGGTCGTGGACGACGGGCAGCCGGGGCATGGCGTCGAGCATACCGCCGTGCAATCCTCCCGCCGCTCATGCCGAAGCTGTACCGAAAGGGCGACGAGGAGCGCCTCGACCTGCAGGACGTCCGCGCGATCTCGCGGTGGATGCCCGCCATGGGATTGTTGAAGCGTTACTTCAAGTATTCGGTGCACGGGATGGAGAACATTCCGGTGGAGGGTCCGGCCCTCGTCACCATGAACCACGGGCCGATGCCGGTGGACGCCCCGCTCCTCGGGTCGGCCATCTACGAGGCGACCGGCCGCCTGCCTCGCGGGCTCACGGACCACACCGTGTTCAAGCTCCCGATCATGCGGGAGATGTTCATGGCGGTCGGGGCCGTGGACGGGAGGCACGACACGGCCGAGGCGCTGCTCAGCCGGGGCAACCTCGTCATCGTGATGCCGGGGGGCGCTCCCGAGGCGTTCAAGCCCTCCTCGAAGGCCTACCAGCTGTACTGGCACAAGCGGATGGGCTTCGCGCGCCTCTCGATCCGCACCCAGGTCCCGATCGTCCCCGCCGCGTGCATCGGGATCGACGAGCTTTACACCGTCCCCATCGACATGTTCGAGGCGGGGAAGAAGGTGTTCCGGGTGCGCTCCGTCCCCTTCCCCCTCGCCTGGGGCCGCGGCCCGCTGCCCCGACGGGTGCGGTTGACGCAGTACGTCGGCGCCCCCATCCACCCCGACCTCCCTCCGGAGGCGGCCGACGACGACGACGCGGTGCGCCCCTTCCGGGATCGCGTGGTCGCCGTCATGGAGGACCTCTTGGCGGCCGGACTCCGCAAGCGCGCCGAGGAGGCCGCAGACCATGGCTGACCGTCCCTCACGCGCCGCCCTCGCCGGGATCGTCCTCGCGCACCTGCCCGCGCTCCTGCCCCTGTCCGTGTGCGTGCCCTTCAGCCTCGGGGGGTTGGTCCTGGTATCGGCGACCGCCTGGGCCGCCCTGCGCGTGTTCCAGCCCGGCTGGGCGCGCGTCCCGGCGAGCGTCCTCCTGGCGACGTTCGTGGGCTTCGTGTGGATCTTCGCGAAGGGCACGGGCTCCGCGGCCGTCCTCCTGCTGCCCCTGATCCCGGCGGGGCTGCTGCTCGGCATCGCCGCCGCGACCAAGTCCGTCGACGTCGTTCGGGGAGCGCCCCTGACCGTGGCGGTCCTCGTGGTCCTCGGCACGCTGGTCTCCCAGCGGTTCCTCGAGCCGTCGGTCGTGCCCCCGCTCACGGACGACTTCTTCTACGCCCTGCGCGCCGACCCGGTGCCGGAGCCCCTCACCGAAGAGGAGCGCGGCGCCGCCATGGCCCTCGTGGACTCCGTGCTGCGAGGGAGCCCCGAGCCCGTGATTCCGGAGCGCCTGAAGGACGCGCCGGACGGCCGGGTCTACGTCACGATCTTCCGTCGCTCGAAGCGCTCGAACTGGACCCGGGGGCAGTCCTCCGCGGACACGATCGCGGCCGCGATCCGCGAGGCCTCCGCCGACGCGTGGGCGAACGCACCTCGCAAGTCCGCGTGGACGAAGGCGAAGGAGGATCTCCGGGTCGTCGTCGACCTCGCGGGGCCCGAGTACGAGCTGGGCGGGAGGTGGCTCCGGGGGCTGGCGGGCGCCGTCTACAAGCCCTTCGCGCCGTCCTGGAGCCGTTGGCGGTTCCTCGTCTACGACGGCGAGCCGGGCGTGGACGGCTTCCGCATCGAGAAGGGCGAGCGCGAGGGCGTCGTCCTCCCCGGGGACCAGATCTACTTCGGCTGGACGACCCCGCGGGATCGCAAGAAGCGCTACCGCGACCACAACCTCGCGCCCCTCGAGAAGGCCCTGCATCGCCGGGCCGGCCTCCCCAAGGACCCCATCCGGCCCCCCGGCTCCCGGCTCTTCAACTTCCGCAGCTACGCCTTCGCGCGGCCGGACCCCGCCTCGAAGCGCACCGTGGAGCTGTACCGCGCCAACGTGCTGCAGCCCGACCTCCCCGACATCGCGGCCGTGATCGACGGAATCGACCGCGCCGGGGCCTGGCTCCTGGGCACGGTCGAGGACGACGGCCGGTTCGACTACGAGTACTTCCCCAACCGCGACGACCACGGGCGCGGATACAACGAGGTGCGGCACGCCGGCTCCGTATACGGCCTCTTCCACCTCGTCCACCTGGCCCGGTCCGAGCCCGCCCTCGCGAAGACGTCCGACGCGTACCTCGACGCCGGCTTGACCGCCCTCGACCGCGTCTACGACAACCTGGGCCCCGCGCCGGGCACGACGCCGGAGGAGGGGTACGTCGCCTTCCTCGAGGGCAAGGGCGGCAAGAAGACGAACTCGGGCGCCGCCGCCCTCACGCTGCTGAGCTTCCTCGAGCGTCCGACCGCCGAGGACACCGACGATCCGGCCCTCGCGGCGCGCATCCGGCGGGACGGCGACGACGCGATCATGGCGGGCCTCGTGAAGACGCTGCTCGCGATGATCGACGACCGCGGCTGGGTGTACGCGAAGTGGACCGACGCCCGGGACGACGTCGTGATGGAGCGCGAGCCGCTGTACTACCCGGGCGAGGCGATGCTGGCGCTGGCTCGCTATCACGACCAGGTCGGCAGCCCCGAGGCGCTCGAGGGCGCGAAGGCGATCGGCCGTCGCCAGGTGGCCCTGCTGGACCGCTTCTGGTCGCTGCCGGATCACTGGGTCATGCAGGCCCTCGACGTGCTCGACCGCCTCGATCCCGAGAACCCGCTGTGGCGCGGGGGCGGCTACGAGATGGCCGATCGGTTCGTGGGCGACCAGTCCGGGGACCCCGGCAGCGGCCTCCGGCACCCCGCGCCGTTCCCCGACTACCGGGGCGCGTACCGTCGCATCCAAGAGGTCCCGCGCACGACCCGCGCGGCCGCTCGGGGCGAGGCCGTGGGCGGGATCGCGCGCATCGCTTGGCGACACGGTGACCCGGCGGAGCACTTGGAGGCGTCTCTCCTGGAAGGAGCACGTCACCTCATGGAGCAGATGTACACGCCGGACAACAGCTTCTTCTTCAAGGACCCGGACGAGGTGCAGGGCGCCATCCGCATGGGGATCATCGACAACCACGTGCGCATCGACAACAACCAGCACGGGGTCGTCGCCCTGGGGAACGCGCTGCAGGTCCTCCGGCGGCGTGAGGCCGCCCCGTGACGGGCAGATCGGTCGTCGCGGCCTTGGCCCTGGTCACGCTCTGCGCGGTGGGCACCGGCCGGGCCGACGACGCCACGCCGGACGAGGCCCCGACCCCCGTCGCGCCGGTCCACCGCGTCGCCGAGGGCACCGCCGACGTGCTCGGACCGGGCCCGGACCTGCGCCCGCCCGCGCTCGACATCCCCCTGATCCGGGTGTCGGACAACGAGGTCCTCAGCGCGGCCGACGCCGGAGGGCCGGACCTCACCGCGTACTTCTATTTCTCGGCCACTTGCCCGCACTGCCTTCAAGTCGCGCAGGAGGTCTCGGACCTCGCCCGACGGCTCGAAGGCAAGGTCGCGTTCGTGGGGGTCGGGACGGGCTCCAGCTCCCTCGACGCCATCGCGAAGTTCAAGGAGGACTTCAACTTCTCCTTCGAGTTCTACAAGGACTTCAGCCGACGGTTCGGCTCGGACAACGACGCCGCCTCGACGCCGCAGCTGTACCTGACCCGGCGGGTCCCGGAGCCGGGCACGGGGCACCTCACGCTGGGCGAGCTGCGGCCCTTCTGGGGGGGGGCGTCGCTGGTGCTCGAGCTGCGGATCCGGACCCTCCTGGGCGAAGACCCCTGGCAGGCCCTCGCGGCGAAGCCCTTTCACGGCTCGCGTGCCTGCGGCACCTGCCACGTGCAGGAGTACCGGAGCTGGGGGCTCACCCATCACTCGGTCGCCTACTGGACCCTGTACGAGCGTCAGGAGGCCGAGAACGAGGAGTGCGTCGCGTGCCACGTCACGGGGCTCGGCGAGGAGGGCGGGTTCGCCCTCGGGGACCATGGATCGCCGCTGGTCGACGTGACCTGCGAGGCCTGCCACGGCGGCGGCGGCCCCCACGTGGGCGAGCGGGTCCCGGCGTCGACGGCGAGGGAGGCCTGCGTCGGCTGCCACGACGCGAAGCACTCGGTGCGCTTCTCGGTCGAGCGGGGTCTGCCCCACATCGACCACTTCGCGGCGGCGGCCATGACGCCCCCGGAGTACCGAAAGGCGCGGGAGGACGTCATCGAGGGTCGCGCGCCGCGCCCGCTGACGGCCTTCCCCGAGGGCGCGAACCTCGGCTCCGAGGCGTGCGCCGAGTGCCACAAGAGGGAGTCGAGGGCGCTCCGACGCGACCCTCACGCGAAGGCCATGGAGACCCTCGCCGCCCGCGGGTCCGCGAAGGATCCCGCCTGCGTGGGCTGCCACTCGGTGGCGAAGGGCGCGGACGTGCTCGACCACCACGCCGGCGGGGTGGGGTGCGAGTCCTGCCACGGTCCGGGCGAGCAGCACGTGGCGGCCGCGGGCGGGACCGAGAACATCGTGGGGCTGGGCGAGTCCTGCCCGGTGTGCGTGGTCGAGGCGATCTGCACCCGCTGTCACACGCCCGAGCAGGACCCCGACTGGGACCTCGAGTCCGCCCTGAAGAAGGTCGGGCACTCGCCCTGATCTGCTGAGGTTTCAGGATCCGAGGAACTCGTGCACGGCCGCGAGGACGCGGTCGAAGGGCGCCTGCAGCGGGCGCAGATCCCGGGGGAGCGACCCCAGGAACGTGCGTCCGTAGCGGCGCCGGATGATGCGTGCGTCGAGCACGATCACCGCGCCGCGGTCGTCCCGATGACGGACGAGGCGGCCGAACCCCTGCTTGAACTTCAACACCGCTTGGGGCACCGACAGGTCGCGGAAGGCGTCCCCTCCCTCGGCCTCGATGCGCTCGGCGCGCGCCTTCTGGATCGGCTCGCTGGGCACCCGGAACGGCAGACGCGGGAGGATCACGCAGGACAAGGCCTCGCCCCGCACGTCCACCCCCTCCCAGAAGGAGTCGGTGCCGAACAGCGCCGCCCGGGGCGTCGTGCGGAAGGTCTCCAGCAGGGCCTCCCGAGGCAGCTCGCCCTGGCGGAGGATGCGGAACGCGTTCCCGAGCCGCGGCTGCACCGCGTCGGCCGCCCTCCGCAGGGCCGCGTAGGACGTGAACAGGACGAACGTGCGCCCCCGAGCGGCCTCGATGAGGGCGCACAGCGTGTCGGCCACCGCGTCGTCGTAGCCCGGTCGGCCGGGCTCGGGGAGGTCCGACGGCAGCCCGAGCAGCACCTGGCGGCCGTAATCGAACGGGGACGGGACCAGCAGCCCGTCGGTCCGCTCCGCCCCCCCGGCCGTCTTCAATCCCGTGCGGGCGTGGTAGTGCTCGAACCGACCGTCCACGGCGAGCGTGGCCGACGTGAGCACCAGCGACCCCGTCCCCTCCACGAGCGTCGCCTTCACGACCTCGGAGACGTCGATGGGCTTGCGGTTGAAGCGAGGGCTGGTGCGGTCGTCCCGCGACGTGCGCAGCTCGATCCACCGACAGGACTCCGCGTCCGCGGTGAGGAGCTCACGCAGCGTCGACGCGAACTCGACCAAGCGCCGCTGCGCGCTGCCCAGATCCATGCTGCTCTGCACGTTCTTGCGGCGGAAGCTCTCGTCCATGTCGCCGAAGCGCCCCTTGGCCTGCTCCACGGAGCGGGCCAACGACGCCAGCTCGCGCCCCAGCTCCTCGAGGGGCTCGCCGAGGGCGGCGTGCAGCGCGGGATCGCGCTCCTCCAGGTCGTCTTCCAGCCGAAGCTGCGCGTTGCGGCGCCCTCCGTCGAGCGACTGCACGATCTCGACGACCTGGTCGCAGCGCATCCGCACGACCTGGCGCGCGAGCTCGATGTCCGCCGACAGCGAGTCCACGGCCGCGAAGAACTCGTCCCGCTCGGGGCTCGGCCCGGCCTCGCGCAGGACGCCGCGCAGTCGCCCCACGACGCCCTTGCCGCGGCCTCGGACCGGGCGGAGGCGGCCGAGGACCTGGAGGATCCCCGGGAGGCTCACCTCGGCGCCCGCGAAGTCGGTGGCCGTGTCCTCGAGGTGGTGCGCCTCGTCCAGGACCACGTGGCGGTACCTCGGGAGCAAGCCCCCGGGGACGCCTTCGCGCTTCAGGTGCAGATCCGCGAGCAGGAGGTGGTGGTTCACCAGAAGCAGCTGGGCCTGCGCCGCCGACCGTCGAGACGAGTAATAGAAGCAGCTCTCGTAGAAGGGGCACCGCACCCGCAGCGTGTGCTCGGTGTTCGACTGCACGCCCTCCCAGCGATCCCGCGGGGGCAGGAACGGGAGGTCGTGCAGGGACCCGTCGGGCGTCGCCCCGGACCATTCGAGGATCTGCTCGAGGAACCGGCGCTCATCGGGGTCGACGTCCGCGCTCACCTCCGCCAGTCGGGACTGCAGCTTGCGCTTGCACAGGTAGTTGCCGCGGCCCTGGAGCAGCGCGGCCCGCACCTCGGGGAACAGCTTGCGGACGACGGGGACGTCCTTGTTCATCAGCTGCTGCTGGAGGTGGATCGTGCGCGTGGCGACGGCGACGCGATCCCCGTTGGCGAGGGCGCGCATGGCCGACGGGAGCAGGTACGCGAGCGACTTCCCGGTGCCCGTCCCCGCCTCCGCGACGAGCACGCGGTCGCCGTTCTGCGTCTGGGCGACGTGCTGGGCGAGGGCGATCTGGCCGGGCCGTGGCTCGAACCCGTCGAGCATGGCGGGGAGCGCCCCGTCCGCCGTGAAGACGAGCTCCACGGCCTCGTCCGCGAGCGGCTTGGCGTCGTGCTTCGGGGGCTCGACCACCACGTAGACCGCCTCGGCGGTGTTGTCGACGATGTAGAAGCCGACGCCCTCCTGCCCGTAGTGCGACGCGAGCCGCAGGTCCGCCTCGGACGGCGCGAGGCGCCCCGAGGGGTGGTTGTGGATGACGACCTCGCCGCTCCGGCCCAGCTGAAGCAGCGCCGGGACCGCCGTCTTGTGGCCGCGACAGTGGACCTCCACGTCCTCCACCACGCCGTGCTCGTCGCGACGCCCGAGGAAGAAGACCTCGTTGCCCTCGGCCTCCTCGATGGCGTCCGAGATCTCGACCCGCGCGCGCGGCGTGATCCGATGCTCGATGCCCTGCAGTCCGCCCGTCACGGCCGGAGCCTACTCTGGTAGACCCCCCGCGTGCGCCCCGCCGGAACATCGCCTGCGCCCCTCCGCGTCGCCCTCCTGGGGGTCGGACGGGCGGGCCGCGCGCTGCTCGCGGAGTTCGAGGCTCGGGGCGTGACGATGGTCGGCGCCTGGAACCGCTCGGCTGCGCCGTCTGCGACCGTCGTGGGCGGCGATCCTTCGGAGCACCTCGCGGCCTGGGCCCCCGACGTGGCCCTCGTGGCGGTGAGCGACGACGCCGTCCCCGGGTTCCTCGCGACCCTCGCCGCCCCCGCCGGGACCGTCCTGCTGCACACCTCGGGCTCGCTCCCGCTCTCGGCCCTGCCCCCGGCGCCCGGAGCGCACGTCGGCGGATGGCACCCGCTGCAGTCGTTCGGCGCGTCCGCCCAGGGCGACGTCCCCGTCCCGCCCTACTGGGTCGCGCTCGACGGCGACGACCGGGCCGTCGCCGCAGGCCGGTCGCTGGCGGAGGCGACGGGTCACCCCTCCGTCGTGGTGCGGGGCGAGGCCAAGGCCGCCTACCACGCGGCGGCCGTGCTCGCGTCGAACGCGTTCACGGCCCTGGAGGCGGCGGCGGTGGAGGTGATGGTCTCCGCGGGCGTGCCCCGGGACGCGTCCTGGCCCCTCCTTCAACCGCTCGTCCACGGCACCCTCAACAACCTCGCCGACGGGGACTTCCGGCGAGCCATCACGGGCCCCGTGGCCCGGGGCGACGCCACGACGGTGATCCGGAACCTGGCCGCCGCCTCGACCGTCCCCGGAGCGGCCGCGATCTATCGGGCCCTCTCGGCGGGGGCCTTGCGGCTGGTAGAGGAGGACCTCGGAGACGACGTCGCTGCAGCGGTGCGGAGCGCCCTGAAGCCCCCCGACGGGCAGGTTTGACGCGCGGGCCCTTCTCGGCCCCTTGGACACCCCCGGAGCGAGGTCTATAGTCGTAGTGCACGGGGCCCGTATGGGACGGGGACCGTGGCTCGGGGCGGCTTCGGTCGCGTCGAGGGCTTCCCGCAGGAGCAGCAGGTGCTGGACGCGTACATCATCGAGAAGATCAAGCGGGAGCAGGAGCGACAGGAGTCCGAGCGCATTCCTCTGCACATCGAGCCCGGCCGCCCGCGGCGTGACCGAGACGACCGTGCGAGGAACGAGCGCGACCGCCGCCCCGATCGCGGGGTGGTGATCGTCGACTTCTAGCCGCAGGGCGCGCTCCCCCAGCCCCCACGAACCGCCCGACGGCGGCGCAGGGCACCCTTCACTCAAGAGTGCGGCTGTGCGAGATCGCCCGGCTGAGGTGGCCTTCCCCCTGGAAGGCAAAATGGTGGAGCCGGCGGGATTCGCACCGAAGGACAGGAATCGCCCGGCTTAGGTGGCCCTGGATCCCAGGGCAAAATGGTGGAGCCGGCGGGA
>CAZUHI010000002.1:195534-230153 GCA_964620495.1 uncultured Rickettsiales bacterium
ATCGCCCGGCTTAGGTGGCCCTGGATCCCAGGGCAAAATGGTGGAGCCGGCGGGATTCGAACCCACGACTTCTGGCTTCGGAGGCCAGCACTCTATCCAACTGAGCTACGGCTCCAGGCCGCGGGCTTATACCCGGGGCTGCGGTCGGCCGGCAACCCACGCTCGGATCGCGGACACGGTCTTCGTGTTCCAGTCGCCCGCGAGGCGCTCGGCCGCGAAGACATGGAAGAGCGCGTCGAGGATCGCGGTGGCCTCTTCGAGCAGGAACATGCGCTCGAGGATGCGCTCGTCGAGCCCGTCCTTGACCTCCCCGGGGACCTTCAGGCCCGCGATCTCCAACCCCTCGCCCTTGAGTGAGAGTTGGTACTCCCGCTCCCGGATGCGCAGCCCGAGCCGGGCGCTCTCCACGACCTTGCCGCTGCGCAGGGCCGTGCGCGCCTCGTCCGTAGTGGCCGGGGCGCCGCCCTTGAGGTCGCTGATCTGGGGGTCCTCCCCGTCCGTCTTGAACTGGATGCGGTCGTCGATCCAGAACTCCACCGGATCGAACCCCGGGAGCGCGACGTTCCCGAAGTCCCGCTCGCTGCGCCACCAGAGCCAGAGCAGGAACTCCTTGCCCAGGAAGAAGGAGGCCGGATGGTCCGCGGGGTGGAGGTCCAGGCTTCCGGAGATCCAGTCCTCCGGCGACGTGGTGCCCTCGAGCGTCTCCTCGTACTCCTCGTCCATCACCGCGGCACCTCGGGTCGGTAGTCCGCGTACCCGATCTGGTCCAGGGCCGGGACCCAGGTCTTCGACTTCTTGTGCTCGGCGATCAGCTGGAGCGGCCCCACCGGGCGCGTCTCCAGGGAGAAGGTCTTCGCGAAGTGGGTGCGGAACGCCTCGTTCGTGGCGCCGGACGTGGAGAAGATGCGGACGATGTCGTCCTTGAGGTCCCACGCGACGTCGTGCACCCCCACCGCGGGGAGCTGACGGGGCAGCATCTCCAGCTCCAGCTGCTCGCGCATCTCCTTCTTGATGACGGACGGGATCCGCTCGCGTCCCGTCTCGGAGAGCCACTCGCGGATGCGGAGGTCGAGGAGCGCGGAGACGAGCTTCGCGGGGAGGCGCTTGTCGTCGATCCGCAGGGAGAAGCAGAAGTACTGGTCGAAGAACACGTTCTGCGTCGAGAAGTCCGTGTCGCACAGATTCTCGAGCGTGACCCACCCCAGGTTGCGTCCGCCCTTGGCGGCGGAGCGAGGCTCGCGGAAGCAGTGCTCCGAGAGCAGCTCCACGAGCCGATCGCGCCCGAGGGCGTCGCTGCGCCCGATCACTCGATATCGGCGCACGCTCATCGCGCCCGAGAGCAGCGGCATGGAGAAGTCTCCCGAAGGGGGCTGGGCGGGGGCCGGGTTGGTCCCCGGAGGGCTCGGAAGTATAGTTGCGAGGGGGAAGTCGTCAAAAGCCGCTGCACCGCCGAGGAAGGCGCCCAGGAGCCCACGCAGGATGACCGAGCGCAAGGTGGCGATCCCTCGATTCGAGGTCCTTCGAAGAGGGCAGCTCGTCAAGAAGATCCCGGTGCACCGCAGCCGCCTCGTGATCGGGAGCGAGGACGGCGCCGACATCCGCCTCAAGCATCCGGCGATCGCGCCCCGCCACCTGGAGGTCGTGGTGGTGAACGGGCGCTACCTCGAGGCCTCGAACCTCGCGGGCGAAGGCCGCGTCCTCCTGGGTCAGCGTCCCATGAACCGGGCCCGGCTCCGGGACGGCGACGAGCTCGACCTCGGCCCCGTGACGCTCCGGCTCACGTACACCCACACCGACTCGCGCGCGAGCATGCCCGCCATCCCCGCGGTGGCGGCGCCCGCGGCCCCCGAGCCGGATCCGGACGTGGAAGCCACCGATCCCATCGGGGCGGATCGACCCGCGCCCCCGCCCGTCGCGCCTCCGCCGCCCCCGCCGCCCCCGCGCATGTCGCCCACCCCCACGCCCACCGACGCCATCCCCGCGCTGTCCATCGGCAAGACGACGGGCCGGCACCTCGCCGGGCTGGGGCGGCCGAAGGTGGGCGGCTCGCGACCGACGGGCGTGAGCATCCCCGAGGGCGTCGACGTCGAGCTCAGCGACAGCACGCTGGACCCCGTCCCGGTGGCCGTCATCGAGCCGCCGGGGGGCCGAGCCCAGCGCGTCCCCCTGCGCGTCGGCTCGTTCGTCGTGGGCGCCGGTCGCTGCGCCTTCCGGTTGAGCTACCCCGGCGTCGCGCCCGCTCACGTCGAGCTCATGGTGATGCCGGACGGGGCCGCCTACATCAAGCACCTCGCGGGCGGCGGTCAGCGCACGCTCCTCAACGGCGCGCCGGTCCAGTTCTCCCGTTGGTCGGCGGGCGATCGCCTCCAGGTGGGGCCGGTCTCGATCCGGCTGACGCTGCGCCCGCGCACCGGAGATGAGCGCGCCGAAGAGCCCACGGTCATGGGCCGCGCGCCCACGGAGTCGCTCGACGAACTGGACGAAGCCACGGAGCCGCTCGACATCCCCGCCGAGGCCGCGAGCACGCTGCGCGGACTGAAGTACGTCCCCGACAGGCCGGACCACGACGACAGCGGCATCGGGCCGGATCCGTTCGGGGGGTTCGCGCCTCCCCTGCCGGCCGCCGAGCCCGAGATCCCCCCCTTCCCCGTCCCCCCCGAAGAGACCCCCCTCCCGCCCCCGCCGCCCGCTCCGCCGCCCGCTCCTCCGGCCGCGCCGGCCGCCGCCGAGCCCCCTGCCCCGCAGCCTCCGCCGAGCGTCCCCGCCCCCGGTCCTCACGGGGCGCCTCCGCCGGGGCCCCTGGTGGTCGCGAAGGGCAAGAAGAAGAGGAAGAAGGAGAAGCGGCGCCCGCTCACCACGCCGTCGCCCCTCGTCACGACGAACACGGTCGAGGTCAGCCTGGGCATCTCGGCCCAGGACACGTACTCGCAGCTCTACACCGACGACATGCTGGCCTACCGGCCGTCGCCCTGGAAGAAGGCGATCCCCGTCGCGCTCTTCCTGCTCCTGCTCGGTGCGGTGGCGCTGCTCGGTCTCCGGAAGTTCGGCCCGAACGTGCCCGACAAGGCCACCTCGTCGGGCCCGGTGACCGCCACGGGCAGCAGCGGCGTCGCGGCGGACGAGAACGAGGTCTACGACGGCAGCGGCCGCATCGTCGTGGGCGATCCGAAGGGCCGCAAGAAGCAGCGGCGTGGGGGCGGCGGGGGCGGAGGCGGCCGGGCCGTGGCCGACGATCCCGGCAACGTCGACTGGGACGAGGACCGCGCCCGCGCGCTGGCTCGAGGCCCCGTCGGCAGCTACTACGACGACCTGGCCAACGCCCCGGTGAAGGAAGCGGAGCCCGAGGGCCGCATCGACACCGAGGAGATCGAGCGGAAGCTCTACACGTACCAGAAGCGCTTCAAGTCCTGCTACGAGCAGCTGCGCGAGGTGGACGCGACCGCCGAGGGCGTCGTGTGGTTGTCGCTGACCCTCGACACCAGCGGGCGGATCGGGGGCGTGGTCATCGAGCCGCGTTCGACGCTCAAGAGCGAGGAGCTGCGCAGCTGCCTCGCCCGGCGCATGTCGGCGATCGCGCTCCCCGCCGCGACCGGCAAGGACGTCACGTTCAGCTACAAGCTGGAGTTCCGAAACTAGGTCGGGCCGTCAGCGGCGGCCGCGAAGGCTCTGCAACAACACCCGGGTCTCGGGGTCGTTCTTGCTCCCCAGCTCGAGGGCGCGGCGCAGCGTGAGGATGGCCTCGTCGCGGTGCCCGAGGCGCGCGAGCAGCGTGCCCATCCAGTGGTACGACTCCCCCGCGTTGGGCTCCATGGCGATCGCCTTCTTGAGGACCTCGGCCCCGCGCTGGAGCTCGTTCGCCTCGGCCTCTTGGCGACGGAGGTAGCTCACCCCGAGCAGCCGCATCCCGTCCACGGGGAGCTTCCCGAGGCGGAGCGCCTCCTCGAGCGCTCCCGCGGCGGCCTCGTAGTCGCCCTGCTGGAACCGGCGGCGGCCCTTCTCGTAGGCGAAGTCCGCGGACGCCTGATCGAGCGCGCCCATGATGGTGCTCCCGAGCTTCGCCCTCGTCTCGGCCTTGCGCGGGCGCGCCCGAAGCTTCTCGCGCACCCGACCCGCGCGCGCTGCGCGACGCTCCGGATGTTCGGCCGCCCGACGACGCGTGGCGGTCGCGACGGCCTCGCGGATCTTGTCCGCCCGACGGTCCTTGCGGGACCGGCGCGGCTTCTTCTTGGGCGCGGGCTTGACCTGCTCCACCACCCCGCCGAGCACCCACAGGGCGGTCAGGGCGGCCAGGGCCTCCCCGTCCTTGTCGAAGGGGTGGCCCGCGAGGACCTCGCGCACGGGGCGGCCGCTCGTGACCTGCGAGAGCAGGTTCTCGAAGTAGTACGGGTCGTCGAGCTCGCGGAGGATGTAGTGCGCCGCGTCCGACACGACGAGGGAGCCCGTGCACGCCCGCAGCAGCTCCAGGCAGCGGTTCCGCGTGTAGTGGCGACGGACCCCGCGCATCACGAACTGGGCCGGGGTCAGCGTGACGGTCACCGTGTCGGGCGCTTCGAACGACGTGATGTCCGGCTCGTAGTCGAGGTAGTAGTTGCCCTCGCTCCACGCGAAGAGACCGTCCACCACGGCCTCGAGGTGCGCCGCCGCCTCCTCGAACATGAGGCGCGCGCCGATGGCGCCGCCGGCCACGAGCATCGTCCCGAGCGGTCGGTCCGCGGTCATCCACTCCTCGCGCACGTCGGCGAGGGCGCCGGCCTCGAGGTGTCCGCGGTCCACGAGCCACTGCCCGAACTCTTCGCCGGGCACGTTGGACTCGGCGAAGACCGGGCGACCGCGCCGGAACCAGACCTGGCGGACCTCCTTGCCGCACATGACGAGCAGCTTCCCGCTCCGCCCCGTCGCGAAGTAGGAGAAGAACAGGGTGGCCGGATCGCTGCGGTCGAGGGGGCCTTGGAGGAAGTCGACGCCCCGCTCGAGCCGGACCGGCCGGACCTCCGAGCCCACCTCCTCGCCGCTCTCGTCGACCACCCCGATGCGCCGGCCGTCGAGCAGCTCTCGGAGCCGCCACATGAGGCGGAGCGCGTGGATCGGCTTCTCGAGGTAGTCGTCGACGTCGTGGGCGTTGACCGCGTCCGTCGGGCCGCGGATGGCCTTCGCGCCGGGGGACACGGCCACCACCGGGATGACCGCACCCAGTCGCGTGCGACGGACGGACGAGATCAGCTCCTCGCCGGACGTCTCCCCGGGCAGGTGGAACTCCGTGACCACGGCGTCCGGCTTCTCGTGCACGAACGCCCGCCACGCCTCGCGTCCCCCGTCCGCGACGAGGGCCTCGAACCCGGCTTGCATGGCTTCTTCGGCGTATACGGCCCGCAGGAGCGGGTCGCCGTCCACGAACAGGATTCGGCGCACGGCGCCGGTCGGACTGGAACTACCCTGGCTGCTGGTCATTCGCTCCGCGTCACCCGATCCGCATAGCCGTGGACCTCGATGCTATCACAGGCCCCGCTCCCCTTTGACGGGCTCCGCCGAGTGTCTATGTTCCAGGAACACATGCTCGCTTGGCTCTTCCTCGCATTCACGATCGTCCCCGTCGTGGAGATCGCGCTCTTCATTCGGATCGGTGGCGCCATCGGCCTGGCGCCCACGGTGGCCGTCGTGCTGCTCACGGGGTTCGCGGGCGCGGTGCTGGCGAGGTCGCAGGGCGTCCGCGTCATGCTCGACATCCAGAAGGCCCTGCACGAGATGCGGCTCCCCACCGGCGAGCTGCTCGAGGGCGCGATCGTCCTGGTGGGCGCGGCCACGCTCCTGACGCCCGGCTTCATGACCGACGCGGTCGGCCTCGCCTGCCTCTTTCCCCCCACCCGCAAGGCCTTCTCGGCCGTCCTGGGCCGCTACCTGGCCCGGCGGATCAAGCTGGCGGGCGACGGCGCAGGGGGCGTGACCGGCGGGGCCGACTTCAAGACCGCGGGGAACTTCGCGTTCCGCTTCGGCGGCGTCCGCCCCGGGCCTGCGCACCCCGATCACGAGGCCGCGAAGGCCGCGGCGCCGGACCACATCGAGCGCCCCATCGGGGCCGCGAAGCCGCGCACGATCGACGCCACCTTCACGGTGATCGACGGCGGCAAGGACGACGCCCCGAAGGGCTAGTTGTCGAGGACGGCCGGGAGGGGCGCGAAGCGGGTGCGATTCCGCAGGGCGTCCTCGTTCGTCGGATCGACCTCGGCGGCCTCGGCGAAGTGGCCCGCCGCGCGGTTCCAGCGTCGGGTGAACTCGGGGCGGTCGGTGAGGAACAGGTCGCCCTCCTCGAGGGCCCGCGCCACCGTCTCCCCGAGCAGGTTCAGGGCGAATGACAGGAGGGCCGTGGGCTCGACGTCCCGGGTCCACTGACCCCCGGCGCGGAGCGTGGACACCGCGAGCCGCGCGTGCTCGTGAGCGTCGTCGAAGCGCTCGCTCAGGAGGTGGATGTGCGCCAACTCCAAGCGAGGCTCGGCCAACCTCGGCTCCTGCTTCAGGATCTTCTCGAAGACTTCGCGCGCCGCGGAATCGTCTTCCGCTGCGCGAAGTTGCAGCCCTTTAGTGAAGTGTTTCTCCAGATCCGCGAGGTGGCTCTCGCTCGCGTCCAACAGGCTCGGGTCCAGCTCCGCCATGGGTCACTCCTTGAGCGCGGCGGCGAGCTCGTCGGCCATCTTCACCAAGTCGGCCCGACCGGCTCGCCCCGCCAAGACCCTCGCTTCCTGCACGCGCACGGCCGCTTCGCCGTTGTCGTCGAGCTGGTAGCTGAGGAGCGCGAGGTTATAGGTGACGGAGGCGCGCTTGCCCAGCGTCGCTTCGTCCGTGCCCCACGCGCCCAGGGCGTTGCGGAGGTTCACGCGCGCCCGCGGCGGATCCCGCTCGAACATCAGGTCCCCGGCCATGGCCCACAAGCTCGCCTCGAGGTCCGGCTCCGCGGCGGCCTTGGCGGCGGTGGCGGCGGCCTCTGCGTAGTCCGCGGCGCCCACGGGGTCCTCGACCCGGCTGCGGATCTCGGCGAGCCGGAACCCCGCGCGGGCCTCGACCCGCCGGTCCTCGGTGGCCCGCGCGAGGGAGAGGAGGTCGAGGTAGCCCTTCTCCGCGTCGGCGAGCGCCCCACGGGTGAGGTCGGCCCGGGCGAGCCCCTCGAGGGACGCGCCGAGGTTCCGCGACGCGGACTGCCTCAGCCCGGCGTCCACCCCGGGATCGTCCACCAGCGCCCGAAACGCGTCCCGGGCCGCGGCGAGGTGCCCCTCCTCGTAGAGGGCCACCGCGGCGTTGTGCCGCTCCCCGTCGGCGCGGCTCCGCACGACGTCGGCGAGGTCCCCTTCCCCGCGGCCGATCGACTGGAGGAACGCCCCCGCGGCGTCGGTGTCCCCGGCGGCGATCATGGAGGCGACGATCGTCTCGACCGCGACGTCGCGCAGGGCCGGGGCTCGGGCCGGATCGTCGTCGGGCGCGGCGTCGATCGCGGCGAGGGCGGCCCGACCGCGCACCAAGGCGTCGGCGGGTCGGCCGGCGTCCTCCAGCGCGTGGGCCAAGGCGAGCTCGATGCGGACCTGTTGCCGGGCTGTGGGGCGATCCGACGCTCGCAGGCCGCGCTTCCAGGCGGCGGCCGCCGCGTCCGGGTCGCCTCGCCGCGCGAGGACCAGCGTCTGCACGACGAGGCTCGCGATCAAGTCCTCCCGCGCGTCGGGGGACCGGGAGGCCGCCGCGACCTGCTCGGCCACCCGCATCGCCCCGTCCAGGTCGGCCGCTTGGAGAAAGACGTCGCCCTGCACCAGGAGCGCGGCCCGGTGCTCGCGAGCCTGGCCCGCGGCGCCCAACACCTGCTCGGCGTCCCGGCTCAGCGCCGAGGCCTCGTCGAGCCGCCCCTCTTCGAGGCGGACCTGCGCGAGCATCAGGCGACTGCCGGCCAGCGCCAAGGGGACCTGGAGGCTCTCGCGGATCGCGATGCAGGGAACGAGCAGCGCCTCCGCGGCGGCGAGGTCTCCGGCGTCGAAGCGCCAGCGGGCCCGGGCGGCGAGGACGTCGGCCCGCCCGACCTCGACCCCCCCCTGCACGAAGAGCGCCTCGGCCTCGGCCAGCAGCTGCTCGGCCTCCGGGCGGCCCAGGTCGTGCTCGATCTCGGCGAGTCGGAGCAGGTGGACCGCCCGCATCTGACGGCCGTCCTGCGCGCGCACGTCCTCCACGAGGGCGGCCGCCATGCGCGCGGCCTTCTTCGTCTCCCCGAGGGCGATCGCGTCCTCGACGTCCGCGAGACGCACGTCCAGCTGGGCGCCCTGCTCGGACCGGCCCAGTCCGCTGCGTCGTGACGCCTTGAAGGCGTCCTCGGCGGCCCGCGCGTCGCCCTGGTCTCGGGCGAGGTACCCCGTCACCAGCCACGCCGCGGCGACGATCTCCGCTCGGTCGAGGGACTCGCCCAGGGCGCGCGCGGCGTCCACCGCCCGGCCTGCCGCGTCGGGCCGCCCCAGGAACCGCCGCGACGTGGCGAGGTTGAGCAGGCCCATCGCCTCGGCGTATCGGTCGGAGCGCTCGCGGGCGAGCGCCAGCGCCCCGTCGGAGACCGCCTCGGCGTCGGCGTATCGCCCATGCAATCGCAGGAGCACCCCGCGCAGGTGCAGGCCGGCGAGGTCCTCGGGCAGCTTCTGGACGACCCTCCCCGTGCGGTCGAGCGCGACGTCGTATCGACCGAGCCCGTAGTAGGCGAGGGCGGCGTTGTACGCGGCCTCGCCCCACCCCGCCTCGTCGTAGATGCCGTCGAACCGCTTGGCCGCCACGTCCAGGCGGCCCTCGTCCAGATCGGTGCGGGCCTCGGTGAACTCCTTCTGAAGCCGCGCGACGGCCCCCGTGCGCGGCTCCGTGGGCGCGCCCAGGGGCCCGGACACGACGCCGTGTCGGGACGCCTCGTAGACACCGCCGTCTTCCGTCCCCTCCGCGCCGAGCAGCGCGGCGACCAGGGGCACAAGGATCAGCAAAAAGCGTCGATGGGGGGACATGGAGACCTAGGATAACCCTGGGTGAGGCCGACGCCGGCGCGTTTGACCGTCCGGAAACCCGGCACTACTCTACGACCCGTCCCCTCCTCGGGAGTTCCCAGTGATGTCGCCACGGTCCCTCAAGTTCGTCCTCGCCGCCCTCCTCGGGGCCACGGCGTGCGCCACCGCGAACAGCAACACCAAGTCCGACAAGGACGATGAGTTCGTGGACCCGGTCCAGGAGTTCCAGGAAGACGGGTTCCGCAAGGTCACGTTGGACGTGAACGACGACCAGAAGGCCGACATCGTGAACTACTACCGGGCGGGCGAGGGCGACGAGCGCACCCTGCTCGTGCGCAAGGAGATCGACCTCGACTTCCGGGGCGGCGCCGACGTCATCCAGATCTGGGAGGCCGGCGAGATGACCCGCGAGGAGATCGACGCCGACTTCGACGGCAAGATCGACTGGAAGGACTATTACGCGGGCGGCAAGCGCATCAAGGCCGAGTGGGACACCCGCTACGACGGCAAGCCGGACCTCGTCCGCCACTACGACGACGGGGCCCTCGCCCGCGTCGAGATGGATACGACCGGCGACGGCGCGGTCGACTACTGGGAGTACTACGAGGGCGGGGTCATGCAGCGCTCCGGTTGGGACACCGACCGAGACGGCAAGATCGACAAGTGGGACGCGCGCTGAGCCGAGGGGCTCCCTCAGACGGTATCGACGCCCTCTTCGTCCTCTTCTTCCCCGTCGCCTGACCAGGCGTCCCCTTCTTCGTCCAACCGCGGCTCCTCGTCGAGCTGCGGTTCGTCGTTCTGCTCGACCTCGGGCGGGGCCTGCGGGGGCGGCGTGACGGGTTCAGGCGCGACCGGAGGGGCGGGCGCGGGCGGCGCCGGGGGAGCGACCGGGACGGGCGCGGGACGAGCGCCTCGGAGGGGACGGGGCGGCTCGGGCTTCTGCGACGGGCCTCCGCCCGCGATGGCGCCGCCGATCAGGCCCATGGTCAGCGCCGACCCGAACCCGAGCGACGCGAAGGCGAACGCGAGCAGGCCCATGCTCGGCGTCTCCACCCCCAGCCCGACGGCGTCGAAGGCCGCGAGCTGATCGGGGGACGACTGGGACAGCAGCACGGCGGTCCCGAACGTGGCCACGAGGAGGCCCGCGACCAGGCCCGTGCCCAGCCCCAGCCCCGCGCTCGCGCCCGCGGTCAGGTCGTGGTCACGCCGCACGCCGCGGACCGCGAGGTAGGCGGCCATCAGCGTCGTGGGCCAGAAGCAACACACGAGGGACGCGACCATCCCCGCCGCGATCCCCCAGAAGAGGACGGGGCCCGCCATGCTGGGGCGCTCGACGACGCTCACAGGAGCTCCTCGGCGCCGCCGTCTTCGAGGGTCGCGACGACGTCCCGGACGTCCTGGGCCCGCCCGCGCGGCGCCACGAGGATCTCGTCCCCGTGGGCCACCACGACCAAGCCCTCGACGCCGAGCAGCGCGACGGTCTTGCCGGGGGCGAACACCACGTTGTCCTTCGCGTCCACCGCGACGACCCGATCGGCGAGCCCGCGGCCTCCGTCGACCTCGTCCAGCGCCTGCCCGACGGCGTGCCAGTCGCCCAGGTCGCTCCACCGAAAGCCCACCTCGACGGCGTGCACGGACGGCGCCTGCTCCATGACGGCGTGGTCGAAGGAGATGGACTCGAGCTTCGCGTACTCCTCGGGCAGCGCCGACTGATCGGGCTCCTCGAGGATGGCGCCGAAGATCTGCATGGCCACGTCCAGGTCCTCGCGGACGGCGCCCATGACGTACCAGAGGTACCCCAGCCGACCGACGAAGATGCCCGCGTTCCAGAGGTGGTTGCCGGAGGCGAGGTACGCCTCGGCGGTCGCCGCGTCGGGCTTCTCGTGGAACCTGGTGACCGCTCGGACCGGGATCTCGCCGCCCACGTGGGAGCCCAGCGGATCCCCGAGCTCGAGGTAGCCGTACCCCGTCGCCGCGCGGTCCGGGGGGACCCCGAGGGTCACGATCGTCTTCTCGCTGCGGGCCACGCCCACGGCGCGCCGCATGGCGAGCTTGAAGGCCTCGTCGTCGTCTACCCACGCGTCCGCCGGGAGGATCACCACCGGGTCGTGGGGGCCCCCTCCCCGACGGCTCAGCGCGACCAACCCGAGGGCGATCGCGGGCGCGGTGTTCCGAGGCGCGGGCTCCACGAAGATGTTCTCGCGGGGGATGGCCTCGCACTCCGGTCCCACGATCTCGACCTGGTCGGGGGTCGTGATGACGTGGACGCGGGAGTTGTGCACGAACCGCAGGCAGCGGTCGATCGTCGCCTTGAGCAGCGAGGTCCCGTCCGGCCCGAGCCCGAGCACGTGCTTCGGCGCAGCACGGCGCGACGCGGGCCAGAACCGAGTGCCTGCTCCCCCCGCGAGGATCAGGACCAGCGGTGCTTTCAGGACCTTGACGTCGGGATGCATGGGGGCTCCTGCGGGCCGCGGCCGATCAGCCGCCCAGCCCGACGGCCGAGCGTACCCGCTCCAGGACCGGCCGGGCCACCTCGCGCGCCCGCTCCGCCCCGGACGCCAACACCGCCTCGAGGGCCGCCTCGTCCGGACGCAGCCGCTCGAACGCGTCGCGGTAGGGGGTCAGGTGGTCGTTCATGACCTCGAACAGCGCCTGCTTCGCGTGCCCGTAGCCGTACCCGCCGGCGCGGTAGCTCGCGGCCATCTCGGCGGCCTGCGCCTCGGTCGCGAACAGCTGATAGAGCTCGTACACCGTGCACGTGTCCGGATCCTTCGGCTCCTCCATCGTCTTGCTGTCGGTCGCGATCTTCATCAGCTGCTTGCGCAGCTTCTTCGGCGGCAGGAACACGGGGATGGTGTTCCCGTAGGACTTCGACATCTTGCGCCCGTCGAGGCCGACGATCGTCTGGACCTCCTCCCGCACGAGCGACGCCGGCAGGTGGAGGCAGTCCCCGAACAGGTGGTTCATCCGCTGCGCCATGTCCCGGGCCATCTCCACGTGCTGGACCTGGTCCTTGCCCACGGGCACCACGTCGCTGTCGTAGAGCAGGATGTCCGCCGCCATGAGGACGGGGTACGCGAAGAGCCCGTGGACCTCCGCGCCCTCGTTGCCGCGGTCCTTGGCGGCCTTCCAGGCGTGGGCCCGCTCGAGCGCCCCCATGGACGTCACGCAGGACAGAACCCAGCTCAGCTCGGTGACCTCGGGGACGTCGCTCTGGCGCCACATCAGGGCGCGGGTGGGGTCCAGCCCGAACGCGAGGAAGACGGCGGTGATGTCGTAGGTGTGCTGCTTGAGGAGCTCCGCGGAGTGGGTCGACGTGAGGGCGTGGTAGTCGGCCACGAAGTAGAAGGCGTCGTGCGTCTCCTGCAGGTCGATCGCGGGTCGGATCATCCCCAGGTAGTTCCCCAGGTGGGGGGGCCCCGAGGGCTTGATGCCGGAGAGGGAGCGCTTGCGGGTCACGGGCGGGGGTCCAGGGTCGAAGAGTGGGTGGGGAGCGCGTCGGGGCGCAGCCGACGGAGGGCCTCATAGAGCACGATCCCGGCCGCGACGGCAAGGTTGAGCGAGCGAACGGGGCCGAAGTGCGGGATCGCCCGGAGTCGGTCCCCGGCCTCGTCGAGCAGGGCCTCGCCGAGCCCCGTCGTCTCCTTGCCGAAGACGAGCACGGCCCCCGGCGCGTAGGGCACCGCGGTGTACGGCGTGCGGCCGTGGGACGAGAGGAAGTGCCACCGCTCGGGCGGGCCCCCGATCGCCGCCTTGCAGGCCTCCCAGTCCGGGTGCACGTGCAGGTCCACGTCCTTCCAGTAGTCGAGCCCGGCGCGACGGACGGCCTTCTCGTCGATGTCGAAGCCGAGCGGCTCCACCAGGTGCAGCCGCGTCCCCGTGCCCACGCAGAGGCGCCCCACGGACCCGGTGTTCGGAGGGATCAGCGGCTGGACGAGGACGATGTGGACGAGGGGCTCGGTCACGGCTGCCATACGGCGACCCCGCCGTTGCCGCGCGGATCCGCGCCGCCGGACCAGGCCCCCGTCGTCGGGTCGAACACCGCCGCCTGCACGATCCCGGCGTAGCCCAGGGGCTTCCACTCGAAGCCCTCCGCCGCGAGGGCGTCTCGAGCCGACGCGAACGCCTCGTCCTCGGCGAAGACCGCCCGCGGGAGCCACTGGTGGTGGATGCGGGGGGCGGCGACCGCGTCCTGGGCCGACGCGCCGTCGAGGACCGCGAGCAGGGTCTGCAGGGTCCCGGTGATGATCCGCGGCCCCCCTGCCCCGCCCACGGCGAGCACGGTGCGGCCCTCGGCGTCGACGACCAGCGTGGGGGTCATGGACGACAGCGGGCGCTTCCCGGGCTCGACCTTGTTGGCCTCTCCCTGCACCAGCCCGAAGGCGTTGGGGACCCCGGGCCGGGCGGTGAAGTCGTCCATCTCGTCGTTCAGGAGGATGCCGGTCGTGGGGTCCTGGATGCCGGCGCCGAAGGACAGGTTGACGGTCGTGGTGAGGGCCACCGCGCCCCCGGAGCCGTCCAGCACCGAGATGTGGGTGGTGCCGCCGTCGTCGGGGACCAGGGCGCGCAAGTCCCCGCGCTCGCCCGCGAGGCCCGCGTCGTAGACGCCCACGGGGCCCGACTCCGGGGTGCCCGCGGCGAGGCGATCCAGGAGGGCGGCGTCGGTCATCTCGGCCCCGGGGATCGTCGCGAAGCCCGGGTCTCCTCCGAAGGCCGCCCGGTCCGCGAACGCGTGGGCCATGGCGCTCGCCAGGACGCGGGCGCGAGCCTCGTCGGTCGTATGCTCCCCGCTGCGCTCGAGGAGGCCGAGCATCTGGGCGAGGGCGAGTCCACCCGAGCTGGGAGGCGGCATCGAGTACACGGAGTGGCCGCGGTAGGCCATGGCGAGGGGGGCGCGGACCTCGGGTCGGTAGGCGGCGAACTCCCCGGGCGTCCAGGGGGCGCCTCGATCGGCGAGGAAGCCCGCGAGGGCCACGGGGATCGGCCCCGAGTAGAAGGCGTCGCCGCCGTGCACCTGCAGGTACTCCAGCGTCGACGCGAGCGCGGCGCGGGTGCAGGTGTCCCCCTCTGCGAGGACCACGCCGTCGCGGCTGAAGTCGGCGGACAGGCCCGGATCGGCGAGCACGTCGTCGGCGTAGCGAGCCAACGTCTTCGCGAGGCGGGAGTCCACGGCGAACCCGTCGGCGGCCAGGGCCCGGGCGGGCTCCACCAGGTCCCGCCACGGCAGGCGCCCTCCGATGCGATGGAGCTCGGCGAGTCCGGCCGCCTCCCCGGGCACCCCCACCGCCCACGCGCCCCGGCGCGAGCTGCGCCCGTCGACCTGGAAGGTCTCGGGGGTGAAGAAGGACGGCGCGATCTCTCGGAAGTCCAGGGTGGCGACGTCCCCGCCGCCGGACCGATGCACGGCGAATCCCCCTCCGCCGAGCCCGCTGCTCTGGTTCGCCACGACGCCGATGACGAGGGCCGTCGCGATCGCCGCGTCGTAGGCCGTCCCCCCGGCCCGCAGGATGCGATCTCCTGCGGCCGCGGCCTCGGGGTGGGGCGCGGCCACGACCCCCCCGGGCGCAGGCGCCGGACGGGGCGCGGGCGCGACCTCGGTGGGCAGGGGCTCCCGCTCCGGAGCCACTCCGGAGACGTCCTTGAACGCCGTCGGCGGGCGCGCACAGGCCACGCCCAACACGAGGGCCGCGGCGAGCGCGGCGCGGGGGACGCGGATCACGGCGCCGCCGCGACGATCACCTGGGCCGCGCGCAGGAGCTGACCGTCGAAGAGGTAGCCCGCCCGCTGGACGAAGAGGATCTGCTGGTCCTCCGCGCCGGGAGGGGCCGGGACCATGCCCACGGCCTCGTGCAGGAGCGGGTTGAAGGTGGTCCCCATGGCGTTCATGCGCTCGACGCCGAACCCGAACAGCACGTCGACGAACTGCCTGCGCACCATGCGCACGCCCTCCGCGAGGGAGGCGGCGGGTCCGTCCTCGGGCACGCCCTGCACGGTGCGATCGAGGTTGTCCAGCACGTCCAGGAGCTCGCGCGCGGCGCCCATCTTCGCGCGCGCCACCTGCTTCGCCTGGTCGCGCTTCATGCGGTCCTGCGCCTTGACCATCTCCTCCTTCGCCTGCTTGTAGGCGGCGATGTAGGAGTGAAGCTGCTCGTCCTTCTCGTGGAGCTTGCCGCGCAGGATCTCGACCATCGACGGGGGCGGGGGCTTGATCGGCTCGGGCTCGGGGGCCTCCTCCTCGGCCTCCTCCTCGGCGGAGCGCTCCTCGGGCGCGGGGTCGTCGGCCGGGGGCTCCGTCGGCGCGGCGGGCTCCATGGGGGTCTCTTCGGCGGGCGCGGTCGCCGGCTCGGGCGGGGTCTGGGCGGTCTTGCGGGCTCGAGGCATCGATCAGGCTCCTTGTGTCCGTCGGACACCGGCGGTGTCATTAACCACCGGGGGGGTCCTGTCAAGCGGTCGGGGGGCCTCTTGACAGCGACCGAGGGCCGCCCGGAGGATGGACGCATGGAGCGTCGTCCCTCGTCCACGGCCCTTCGGGTGGTCCTCTGGGGCACCGTGTCGCTCGTGGTGGCCGCGGTCGCGCTCGTCGCGCTCGTCCCGGGCCCCGACCTCCCCGGCGCGTACGGAGACTTCGCGGCCGTGCACGACTCCCTCGTCCGCGGGTCCTTCCCCGCGGAGAAGGACGGGCTGCTCCGTCGGGCGGAGGTCGTGGTCGACGGCGCCTCCGTGCAGACCGCGCTGCATCGTCATCGCGGAGCCCTGATCACGGTGCATCGCCCCCCCGAGGCGCCGCCGCGCCCCCGCGGAGCAGGCGCCGTGGCGGGGACGGCCGCCGGCTCCTTCGCCTTCGAGCGGGAGGACCTGCTCATCCTGGTCACGCCCACCGCCGGCGGCGTCGCCGTGCTCGCGGGCTACACCGACGTCAGCCGAATGAAGACGCTGCTGGAGGTGGTCCTGGGCGACCCGGCGGGGGGCTGAAGCTCAACCGTCCCGCGGGACCGAGGACGGCGCGACGTCCTTCTGGGCCGCACGACGCGCGGCGAAGGCGGTCACCGGGTTGGCGGCGCCGACCAAGGCCGTCCCCAGCACCAGGCCGGCCCACCCGACGGGGGTCCCGAGCGCGATCGCGACCACCCCCAGGCCCGCCAGCGTCGCTCCGCCCACCCGCATCGATCGTCGCGCCCGGAGGCACCGCCGGGCGATGCGGAGGGATTCGGCGATGTGCACCTCGTCGGGGGCGGTCGTGTTGGCCTGCTCCAGCCGCCGCACCGCGCCCCCGAGGTCCATCCCCTGGGCGATGAGCACGTGGGCCGCGAAGTACGCGGGCGGGTACAGATCCGGCGCGAGACGACACGCGTCGTCGAAGGCCTCGACGGCGTCCTCGAAGCGCCCCTGCCGCACGAAGTTGATGCCCTGGCGGTACCGAACCAGGCCGTCCGCCTCGAGGTAGCGGGCCGCCAGCGCGCCGTAGAACTCCGCCTCCTGGTACCGGCCGCTCCCGTCGAGGACGGCGAGCAGAGCCAGGTACGCCTCCCGGTGGTACGGGTTCGCCTGCACGGCCTCGGTGAACCGCTCGATGGCGCGCTCGGCGCGCTCCTCGCGAAGCGCCTCGAGGCCCTCCTCGAACGCGCCCGGATCGTCGGACGCCTCCTGCTCGGAGAGATAGCGCGGGACGCGGGGCCCCATGCCCTCCATCAGCCAGTCGATCTCGGACCCCGCCCCGTCTTCCACGCTGGTCGGGACGGGACGCGCGACCTCGAGCAGCGCCGGCGGGAGGTCGTCCGTGCCGGTGAGCAGGAACCCCGCGCGGCGGCCCTGCTCGGCCAGGAGCAGCCGCTCCACGTCGCGGCCGGACGCCTGCCCGCGGAACCGATCGCGGGCCTCGCGGAACGCCACCTGGGGGTCGCGGTCGCCGCGCTGGTCCAGGAGGTGGACGTACAGCAAGTGGCCCGCGCCGCCCCCGAACCCGACGTGATAGACGCGGCAGCCCGGCCGGTCCTCGAGCAGCGACAGCTCCAGGGGGAGCCCACCCTCGACCTCGAGGCCCCGCCGCTCCAGCTGATCTTCGTAGTGCGAACGGAGCAGCTCGAAGCCCTCGCCCAGGGCGGCCCGTGGGTTGGTGGGCGCGGCGTCGCCTCGCCTCGCGCGCGCGTTGTAGCTCCTCTTGATCTGGTCGATGCGACGGCTGCAGTGGCCGATCTCCGCGCGGATCAGCTCGTCGTCGGCGTATCGCCAGGGGGCGCTCTGGATCCGCCGATGATACACCGCGAGCGACTCCTCGTAGGAGTACCGACGCACCACGCCGTCGCGGTCGACCAACTCCACCGGGAACTCGATGTTCTCGGAGTAGTCCTTCGCCACGTAGGCGTCGAGCTTCTCGCGATCTTCACCGTCGCTCTTGCGATTCATCCAGAAGAGACCCTCTCCCCGTAAAGGTATTCTCCAGCGGCCCGTGAATCAATCCCTGGATTCGCCGGCCCCGGATCGACGCGCGGAATCTCGAAGATTCCTGAAATGCCTCGGCGTACCGCCGCGTAAGGAGCCCCAGCAGTCCATGCGTACGGACGAAGACCTGGCAGCAGCCGTTCAGCGAGGTGACCGAGCCGCGGCTCAGATCCTCTTCGGTCGCTATGAGAACCGGCTCTTCGGCATGGCGCTGAGGCTGCTGCGAAACCGTGAAGACGCCCTGGAGGCGGTACAGCAAGGGATGATGAAGGCACTCGCGAACATCCAGAAATACGACGCGAACCGGCGGTTCAGCCCGTGGATCTTCCGGGTGACGCGAAACGTGTGCGTGGACTTCTATCGCAAGCGCAAGCCCCAGGACGAGATCGACGATCGCGTCATGCCCACGAAGACCTTCGACGAAGGCGGCTCCCGGTACCTCCGCAGCGCCGACTCCAAGCTCCAGCAGAAGCAGCTCAACTCGGCGCTCGACGAAGCGATGGACACGCTCGGCGACAAGTACCGCGAGATCATCGACCTCTACCACTACCAACACATGTCCTACCGCGAGATCGCGAAGCACCTGGAGCTGCCCGACGGCACGGTCATGAACCGCCTGTTCCGCGCCCGGCGGAAGCTGCAAGCCGCGATGGAAGGGATGGGGATCACGCCATGAGCATCGACGACCCGGTGGCCCCGGAAGAGGCCCTCATCCAGCGCTACTTCGACGGCACGTTGACGGACGAAGAGGCGGAAGCCTTCGAAGCGCGGATGGATCGGGAGCCCGCGCTCGCCGACGCCGCCGCCCGGTTCGGATCGCTGTTCGCGGCCCTCGAGATGCGGGGCTCGGAGGCTCCGGCGCAGGATCTGACCGCCGCGGCCGTCGCTCGGTGGTCCCCCGCCGCGGCCGCGGGGATGGGCGCCCTCACACGACTGTTCGTCGGGCTGGACGTGCTCCTGGGCGCCGGTCTCGTCGCGCTGGCGATGATCCGCGGACCTCGAGAGCTGCTCGTCTCCTGGGTGTTGGGCCTCAAGGACCTCGCCGTCCTGGCCCACGGGCTCGCGCTCGCTCCCGAACAAGCGGCCTTCGGTCTCGTGGCCGGGCTGGGCGCGGTGGTCCTCCTCCTCGGCGTCACCGGCTTCTCGCTCGGGCGCGCGTTCCTGGGGGCGGGGGCGGAAGCATGAGACGCCTCGCTGCCCTGTTCCTGCTCGTCTGCTTGGCGGCGCCCGGCGCGGCTCTCGCCCAAGAGCGCGCCGACGTCGTCAGCTTCGGCGATCCTGTCGCGGTGGCCGTGGGGGACGTCGTCGACGGCCACGTGGTCGTGCTCGGCGCGGACGCCCGCATCGACGGGACCGTGCACGGAGACGTCGTGGTGATCGGCGGGGACCTGGTGCTCGGCGCGAGCGCGCGGATCGACGGCGACGCCGTGCCCGTCGGGGGCGCGCTGGAGCAGGACGGCGGAGCGCGTGTGGCGGGCTCGGCGGTCGAGCTCGACGCGCAGCTCCCCGCCTCCGAGGCGCTGGCCAGCCTCACCGGACCCGTCGTGGCGTCTGCTCCCAGCGGCGCGGGCTCGCTCTCCCGGGTCGTCGGCGTGGCGGGCGGGACGGCGCTGTTCGCCTTCGTGCTGGTCCTGGGCCTGCTGTTCCAGTCGGCGTGGCCCGACCGCTCCCGCAACCTTCGTCGCACCATCGAGGCCTCCCCCGGCGAGTCCCTGCTCATCGGAGGCTTGGTCTCCGGAGCGCTCGTGTTCGCGTCGATCTTCCTCACGATCACCGTCGTCGGGATGATCGCCCTGCCCGCGGTGGCGCTCGTGGCCGGCTCGTTGTGGCTGCTGGGGTTCACCGCGGTGTGCGAGGCCCTGGGGGACCGCCTCCCCCTCCCCCCGGCGATGCGGTCCCGGGCGGGCTCGTTCCTGGCAGGCCTTGTCCTTCTGGGGGCCGTGGGGCTGCTGTGGTTCGTCGGTCTGCCCGGCGCGCTCGTGTCGGCGGTCGTGGGGCTCGGGGCTGGCAGCGCGTCCGTCGGGGCCGCGGTCCTCTCTCGTCTCGGCCGGCGCCCGTTCCCCGCCTGAGCCCCGGGTTGACACCGCTCGACCTCCCGCCTTAAACGGCGCTGTGGCTCCGGCACGGCTCACCCCTCCCCCCGCTCCCCCCTTCTCCCTCGTCACCCGAGACGAGCGGTTCCATGCGCTCGACGGCGAGCCCTTCGACCTGATCGTGGTGGGCGCCGGGATCACCGGGGCGGGGGTCGCCCGAGACGCCGCCATGCGCGGCCTGCGCACGCTGCTGGTGGACAAAGGGGACCTCGCGTCGGGCACCTCGTCGGCGAGCAGCAAGCTCGTGCACGGCGGGCTCAGATACCTGGAGCACCGTCGCTTCGGCCTCGTGTTCGAGAGCGTGTCCGAGCGCCACCGGCTCCGCGGCCTGGCGCCGCACCTGGTCCGGCCGCTGCGGTTCGTATTCCCGGTCTTCGAGCGTCGACCCCGCCCCCTCTGGCAGGTGTCCGTCGGGCTCTGGATCTACGACACCCTCGCCTTGTTCCGCTCCTTCCGCCTGCACCGGACTCACGGCGCCCGGGCGGCCGCGGACCTCGAGCCCGCCCTCCGCACCGACGGGCTGGACGGCGCGGTCTCCTATTACGACTGCGTCACCGACGACGCGCGGCTGACCTTGGAGACGGCGCGGGGAGCTCACGAGGCGGGAGCGCACGTCGTCACCTACGCCGCCGTCCGAGCGTTCACGTCGCTGCGGGGGCAGGTGACCGGGGTGGAGGTCGAAGATCTGCGCTCGGGAGAGACGACCGTGGCCAGGGGTCGCGTCGTGCTGAACGCGACGGGCCCGTGGACCGATCGGACCCGTGGCCTGCGCGGGGACCGGAGCCGCGTCCTGCGCCCCACCAAGGGGGTGCACCTCGTCGTGCCTCGGGCCCGGCTTCCGCTCCGCCACGCGGTCGCGACGGCCGACCTGATCGACCGCAGGAACCTGTTCGCCGTGCCGCTGGGCAACCGCGTCGTGTTGGGCACGACCGACACCGACTTCGAGGGCGACTTCGACTCGGTCGACGCCACCCGGGGGGACGCGGACACCCTCCTCGAGTTGGCGGCCTACGCGTTCCCCGACGCGAAGCTCGGCCACCCCGACGTGATCTCCACGTTCGCCGGGCTGCGGCCCCTGATCGCGAGCACCGGCCGTGAGGCGGAGCTGTCCCGTGAGCACCTCCTGTCCGTCGACGACGACGGCCTCATCACCATCGCGGGGGGCAAGCTCACGACGTATCGCTCCATGGCGGCCGAGGTCGTCGACCTGGTGGGGAAGCGTCTCCGCGTCGAGGGCGTGCACGTGGGGGGCTGTCCGACGGCCGCCGTGCGACTCCCCGGCGGGAGCGGCATACGGTTCGACGGCGAACGCTTGCGCACGGAGGGGCCCGAGGGAGAGGCGATCGACCGCGAGGCCGAGGGTCGGCTGGGTGAGGACGTGGTGGAGCACCTGCAGCAGACTCACGGGGGTCGATGGCTGGAAGTGGCGAGCCGAGCCGTGGACGATCCCGGCGCCGGGGAGCGGATCGTCGCGGACCTGCCCTACCTGTGGGCCGAGGTGGACACCGCGGTGGAGTGTGAGCTCGCGACCACCCTCACGGACGTCCTCCGTCGTCGTACGCAGCTCCACCTGCGGGACTTCCAGCAAGGCCTCGGAGTCGCCGACGCGGTGGCCCGCCGGATGGGGTCGAAGCTCGGCTGGGACGAGGTCCGCGTCCACGACGAGCTGGCGCGATACTCGGCCTTGGTCGCGGCCTCACGATCCTGGAGAGGCGAACCGTAACACCAGTACTCACGCGGTGTTGTAGGCCAACATGGCGAGGGCCGAGAGAGCGATCACGGCCGTCCCCCAAGTCGAGCGCTCGGTCCGCAGCGCCCCGCGAATCCCGAGTCGAGGACGGACCCCCGCGGGGACGCGCGCGCGCCGTAGAGAGAGCTCCTCTCGAGCGGCTAGGGCGACGTAGAAGACGACCAGCCCCAACGACCCCAGCGTGAGGGCCGTGAGTGGTGGACTGCTCGCCCACGCGAACCCGACGCCGACGAGGATGTTTCCCCCGTAGAGGGGGTGGCGGAGGCGATACGGCCCCCCCTTGATCCGCATCGCGGGCGGCGACGGGTCGCGCGTCCGGGCGGCGGGTCCGATCCAAGAGATGGCCCACAGGCGCAGCGTGAGTCCCGTGAGCGCGAGCAGCGACCCGGTCACGATCGAGGTCCGAGACGGCGCACCGAGGGTCCCGAAGAGGATCGCGGCGACGCCCAGGAGCAACCCTCGCCGCCGGAAGAGGGCGTCGAGGAGGAGCATCCCGGTCATGACAAGCGGTCGGGTGTACTAGAAGGTCGCGAAGGTCTCGCGGTAGGCCGACGCCGCCTCGCTGCGCGGCGCGTCCTTCTTGCCTCCGAGGGCTGCCGAGAAGGCTGCCAGGGCCTCGCCGTCGCCGGCGCCGGCCCGGACCGCTCCGACGACTTCCTTCACGTTGACGGAGTCACCCCCGCCCGCCAGCTCCTTGAGCAGCGCCGCCTGGACCTTCTCGTCCGCCAGCTGGGCCGCCGTGAGGGCGCGGGTCGCGAGGGCCCCGGCGCGATCGGTGTCGTCCGCGGCGAGGGCGATCTGACCGAGCCGCGTCATGGCCTGGACGTTCTGCTTGTCGTACATCAGGACCTTCTCGTAGTGGAGCACGGCCTTGTCCGTGAACTTGAGCTTCTGCTCCAGCACGTCGCCCTTGGTCATGTACGCCTGGATCACCTGATCCGGGTCCCGCGCGTACTTGATGATGCTGTTGTAGGTCGACAGCAGCGAGTTCCAGTCTTCCGCGAGGCGATGGATCTGGGCGATGCCCTGGAGCGCCTCGACGTTGTTCTTGCTGAGCTGGAGGACCTTCTTGAAGCGCTTGAGCCCCGACGTGCTGTCGCCGAGCTGCAGCTCCGTCTGACCGAGCTGCAGATACAGCTTCGTCATGGTCTCGCTGTCGCCCGTGCCGCCGCGCAGCCGGAGGATCGAGCGGTACGTGGAGCGAGCCTGCTCGAGGTCTCCCGCCTCCAAGTACCGCGGCGCGGCCTCTTCGAGTGAGGGCAGGTGCGTGGGCGTCAGCTCGAGCGCGCGGGCGAAGCGCTTGAGCGCGCTCTGGGACGTGGACGTCCGGCTCAGGACCACGCCGTACTTGTAGTGGAACGCGGTGGCCTCGATGCGGGCGTCGTCGTCGTCCTCGAGGTCCATCTGCTCGATGACCGGCTCGTACCCGCCGAACACCTTCGCCGCTTCGTCCCAGTTCTCCTCGTCGAAGTGGTGGGCGACGAAGAACTGGAGGGATGAGGCGCTGTTGGAGTCCAGCGCGAGCGCCAGCCCGAACAGCTCCGACGCCCCGTCCTGATCGAGGAGCTCGTCGACGCGGATGCGCGCCGCCTCTTCGTAGAGGCCCACGCGGGTCGCGACGTCCGTGGTGTGGTCCGCTTCCTTGCGGGACAGGGCGATCACGCGCTCCCAGTCGCCGCGGGAGTCGGCGATGCGTCGCAGCGCCTGGAGCGCGGACACGGCGGGAGTGTCCCCCTCCGCAGCCTGCTCGAGGTAGCGCACGGCCCGATCGGGGGCGTCGGCCTTGTCCATGGCGATGAGCCCGAGCTCGGCCTGCCGCTCGCGCACCGCCCCGCCGTGGAGTCCGGCGAGCTGCTTGTCGGCGGTGTCGAGGTACCTCGTCCAGTTCCCCTGGCCTTCGTACAGCCCCAGGAGGTGCTCCAGCGCGACGGCGTTGTGCTTGTCCTCCTGCAGCACCTTGTTCCAGGAGGAGATGGCGACCTTCGCGTTGCCGATCTTCTCTTCCCACAGCTTGGCGATGTCCACGAAGTACGGGACGCGCTTGTCCTCGCTCACGAGCGCCGACTCGCGCGCCAGCACCGTGACCAGGCCCGACCAGTTCTCGTTCCGCGTGTGGATCTCGCGGAGGAGCTCCAACGCGGGGCGGTGCGTCGAGTGGTGCTCGAGGGCGGCCTCGAGGTGCTTGACCCCCGCGTCGTCGTCCTTGTCGTGATCGAGGACGATCCGGGCCAACTGGGTGGCGGCGTCCGCCTTCTGCGTCGGCTCGGTGGCGTGCTCGGCCAGCGATCCGAAGTACCCGCGGGCGGCGTCGTGCTCGCCGCGGGTCAGGCTGATGCCCCCGAGGCCGCGGAGCGCCACGAGGTTCTTGGGCTCGCGACCGTGGAGCTTCTTGTAGAACTCCCAGGCGCTGTCGCTCGTGACCCCGCGCTCCTCCAGGAGCCGCTGGGTGCGGCCGTCGGCCGCCGTCTTCACCTTGTCCGTCTCCGCGTTGGAGGCGATCCCCTCCAGCGCGGCGAGGACGTCGTTCCACTCCTCACGGTCCGTGTGTAGTCGCTCGAGGTGGTGGAACACGGGCAGGAAGTCGGGCCGCAGCTCGAGCGCCTTGTCGTAGGCCGCGACGGCCTCCGCTTCGGAGCCGATGGACGCCAAGCCCTCGCCGAGCTCCATCCAACGGGCCACCGCGTCGTTGCCCTTGCGGTCCCCGACGAGGTCCCCGGTGAGCCCGCCCACGAAGGACGCGTCTCGCGCCTGCAGGGAGAGCCGGCGGAGGGCGTCGTATGCCCGGTCCCGACCGACGGGATCCCCGAACGCCTGGCGGTAGGCCTTCGCGGCGTCCTCGTGGCGACCCAGGTTCTCGGCCTGCTCGCCCGCGAGGAGCGCGTAGAAGGTGCGCACGGGCTGCGTCTCGGCGGCCTCGGCCTCGCGGGTGTAGACCGCGGACAGCGCGGCGCCGTCCTCCTGCTGGGCGCGCACGCGCTCGAGCCCCTCGAGGGCCATCGCGTGGCCCCCGGACAGCTCGTGAGCGCGCTCGTACAGGGCGGCCGCGCCCACCTGGTCCTCCTGGACCTCCTCGAGGAGCAGCCCCTGCTGGAACAGACAGGCCGCCCGCACGCCCGCGTCGGCCGCTTCGCGGTCGCCGACGGTCTTGTAGGCCCGGATCGCCTCGTCCCAGATCTGGAGCCCCTCGCAGAGGACGCCCATGGCGGACAGAGGCAGCTCTTCGGTGCGGTCCGACTTGAGCAGCTCGTTGACCTCGGTGGCCACGGAGGGTGCGTCGCCGAGGGCGGCGAGCGTCGCGATGAGCTGGACACGCAGGGCGTCCCGATGCTTCGGATCCGCCGTCCGGCGCAGCTGATCGCCGTAGGCGTCGGCGAGCGCCGCGTGGTCTCCCGCCGTGCGGAACACGCGACGGAGGGCCGAGTTGGCGACCGGGTCCGTGCCGTCGACGGTGAGGGCCTCGCGGTACTGACCCAGGGCGTCGTCCGTGCGCCCCGCGCGCTCGTAGGACTGGCCCGCGCAGACGTGCCACCAACCGCGGACGCCGTCCGTCTCGCGGCGCTCGGCCTCTTCCTGCTGCATGAGCCCCACGGAGTCCCAATCGCCGCGGGCGAAGTGGATGTCGCGGAGAGCGTTGACCGCGGGCAGGAAGTCCTCGCTCACGTCCAACAGTTGGCGATAGGCCGCCTCGGCGGCGTCGAGGTCGTCGCAGCGGGCCAGCGAGATGCGGCCCGAGCGGTAGAGCAGCGAGACTCGGAGCGCGGTGTCCTCGACCTCGGCCGCGGCCTGCCGCAGCGTCTCGGCCGCCTCGGTCCACTTGCCGTCGTCGATGTACGCCTCGACCAGCCACTCCTTCGCGAGGAGAGACCCGGGTCCGTCGGACGCCTCCTTGAGCGAAGCGATCGCCTTCGTGCGGTCGCCGGCCTGGTCGTGCGCGCGCGACGCGCGGAGGAGGTAGCAAGCCTTCGCCTCCGGCGTGTCGACGAGCCGCGAGGCCGCCTCCAGGTGCTCCGCGCGGGCTCCGTGGTCGCCCGAGCGACGCAGGACCTCGGCGAGGAGATCGAGCGCCGGCAGGTAGTTGGGCGACATCGCGACGGCCGCCTCGAGGTGCTTCCGGGCGGCCCCCGCGTCTTCGAGGTGGACGTCTGCGACCTCGGCCATCTCGAGGGCGTAGGCCAGCTTGGACCGGGTCTCGGTCGTGGCCTCCGAGCACGCCTCCAGGTGGGCGACGAGGCCCGCCCAGTCGGACGTGGCCTGGAGGACCCGTCGCTTCCCTTCCCTCGCCTCGACGGACGTGGGATCGGCGGCCAACGCGGCCTCGTAGCGGGTGAACGCGGTGCCGGAGTCGCCGTTGTGCTGAAGCGCGACGCGACCGAGCAGCGAGTTCAGGTGCGAGCGGAGCCGCGGCCCGGCGTCCGCTTCGATGGCGGCCTCGCACGCGCCCACGAGGGCGTCCCAGCGCCCCGCCTGCTCGAGCCAGTGGCGATACTCCTCGGCCAGGACGCGACCGCCGGCCGCCTCCAGGGCTGCGACGTAGCCCGCCTGGATCGCGTCCTCGTGACCCGCCCCGGAAGCGGCCGTGCGCGACGCCTGCGCGTGGCAGAAGGCCGCGTCGGACCCGCCCCACGACGCCCCGAACGCGCCCAGCAGCTCCCCGAGCTCGCCGGGCTTGCCCGCCTCGGTGAGCAGGCGCTCGGCCGCGAGGTAGGCGGGGATGAACCGGCCGTCCGCGGCGAGGCAGGCCTTGAAGCCTTCGATCGCCTCGGTGGGGTCCTTGAGCACCTCGTCGTGCAGGCGCCCGAGCTCGTAGTCGATGCGCAGCCGCTCGCCCGGACCGGCGAGGGCGCGGGCGGCCCGGAGGACCTCCACCAGCGCGCTCCAATTCTGAGTGCGGTAGTGGATCTCCCGAAGGAAGCGCAGGGCGATGTAGTTGTCGGGGAAGATCTGCAGCGCCCGCTGGAGGTCCGCGGCCGCCTCCGGGAGGCGGTCGAGCTGGCTCAGCTGGATGTGCGCGGAGCCGAGCAGGGCGGCGCTGCGGGAGGCGTCCTCGTCCGCCGCGTCGGCCTGGCGGGCGAGCAGATCCACGGCGCGCGACCACTCCTGGCGGGCCGCGAACACACGCACGAGCTCCCGCAGGGCGGGGAGGTTCTTGCCGTCGTCCTCGAGGGCCGCCTCGAACTCCTCCTCGGCGCCCTTCCAGTCGCCCATGCGCTGGGCGAGGATCCGACCGATCTCGAACCGGAGCGTGGCGCGCTTGGAGGCGCCCTTCTTGCCCTTCGAGGCTCGCGCCTCGGTCCGCAGCTCACGGACCGCGGTGGACCAATCCGAAGCACCGGGCAGCCCGTCCTCGGCGGGCGGCTCGATCGAGTCCTCGGCGTCCGCGGCGTCGTCGTCGGCCGCGTCGTCGGCGTCCTGGGTCTCCGGGGCGTCGTCTGCGGGCGGCGCTCCGCCTGCGGGGCGCGTCGCCTCGGCGGAGACGGACTCTTCGTCGTCCACATCGCCACCGACGACGATCTCGTCCTGGGCCATGGCCTCCGCGGCTGCGCGCCCGGCGGCGCGGCGCTCGGACAGCGGCACCGGCTCGTCCTTGGCCTTCGCGGCCTTGCCCTTGCCCTTGCCCTTGCCCTTGGCCTTGGGCTTCGTCTTGGCCCGGACGGTGGCCTCTTCCTCGCGTCGGAGGCGCTCCTCCTCCGCCTTGCGCTCGAGCTCCTTGCGGGCCTCGTCGGCCTTCTTCGCGGCGGCCTCCTCCGCGTCCTTGCGCTTCTTCGCGGCGGCTTCGCGACGGCCCTCGGCCTCCTTGCGGCGCTCCTCGGCGCGCGCCTCGCGCTCCTCCTTGCGCTTCCGATCGGCGTCTGCTCGCTCTTCCTCCTTGCGCTTCTTCGCGGCCTGACGACGCTCATCGGCCTCGCGGGCTTCCCGGTCGCGGCGCTCCTGGTCGGCCTTGCGGGCGTCCTCGCGGCGCTTCGCCTCCGCGGCGCGGCGCTCCTCTTCGGCCTTCCGCTTCTCGTCTGCGGCCTTCTTCTTCGCGGCGGCAGCCGCGGCCTTCTCTTCGGCCTTCTTGCGGCGCTCCTCGGCCTTGCGCTCCTTCGCGCCCTTCTTCTTCTTGCCTGCGGGCTTCTCCGCGGGCTTCGCGACGGCCTTCGTTCCGTCCGAGGTCTTCACCTCGGAGGGGACCTCCAGGGCCATCCTCGTCTTGTCCTCGGTGGGGGCCTCGAACTGGCCCGACATCGACGCGTGATCCTCGAAGGGGTCGTAGTCGAACTCCTCGCGCTTGAACGCTCCGGCTTCACTTCCGAAGAAGAAGTCGTCGACGTCGTCGAACCCTGCGCCGGGCCCGGGCGTATCCGTCTTCGACTTGGCCGACCCGGCCTTCTGCGTCTTCTTCTTCTTCGCCATCGGTGCGGAACTCCGAACGGAGGTGACGCAGCAGCGCGTCGCCCGTCTGAGGCAGGGCTTTTCGTCAGTTCGAAAAACCCGGAGACTGAGCCCCGAATCGTATCAACGGGCCACCCCCGGCACAAGACGACCGACCCGGGCTCACGCCCGCGCAGCGTTCAGGCGCCGTCCCCGTCTTGGTACGTGCGCGGGACCCGCGGCGACACGGCGGTCAGGACCTCGTACGGGATCGTCTCCAGCATGGCTGCGATCTCCGCCGCCGTGACCCGTTCGTCGCCCTGCTCGCCCATCAAGACGACGGGGTCCCCTTCCCGCACGTGCGGCACGTCGGTCACGTCCACCAGCGTGATGTCCATGCAGATCCGGCCGACCACCGGGGCCCGTCGACCCCTCACCAGGACCTCCGCTCGGTTCCCCAGCGCCCGGGCGTAGCCGTCCCCGTACCCGACGGGGAGGGCCGCGATCTTCGAGGGGCGGGGGGCCGTCCAGGTGCGGCCGTAGGACAGCTGGGCCCCGGTCGGGACCTTCTTGAGGAAGGAGATGCCGGTCTCGAACGACATGACGGGGCGCAGCGGCCAGGCCCCCTCGAGGGCGGCGTCGGGGGCGTGGCCGTAGAGGGCGATGCCCGGGCGGACGAGGTTGGCGCGGACGCCGGGATCGGGAGACCGCCCCATCATCAGCGCGGCCGAGTTGGACGCGTGGACCCAGGTGGGCCGATGCCCGCGTCGCCGAATCTCTCCCACCGCGGCCGCGAAGTCGCGCAGCTGGGCCTGGGTGAACTCCTCCTCGGCCGCCTCCGCCTCCGCGAGGTGCGTGAGGACGCCGTCGATGTAGAGGTGGTCCAGGTCCTCGACGAGGTCGATGAAGTCCCCGAGGAGCTGAACCGGGACCCCGAGCCGGTTCATGCCCGTGTCGATCTTCAGGTGGACCGGCGCCGCCCTCCCCCGGGACGCAGCGACGGCGTTGAGCGCGCGGACCGTCGCGGAGCGGTAGACGACGGGCGTCAGGCCCGCCTCGAGGGCGACCTTCTCCGACCCGTCCGCCGGGCCCCCCAAGACCAGGATCGACGCGTCGATGCCCGCCCTGCGCAGCGCGAGGCCCTCCTCGACGATGGCCACGCCCAGGCGCGTCACCCCCTCCTGCACGAGCGCCCTCGCGACCGGCTTGATGCCGTGGCCGTACGCGTCCGCCTTGACGGCCGCGAGCATCTCCGTGCCCTCGGGCAGCCGATCGCGGAGGAGGCGGGCGTTGTGGCGGAGGGCCTGGAGGTCGACCCGGGCAGTGGTCGGTCGAAACCGAGGGAGGTTGGCCATGGGTCGGAAGTGTAGAGCAACGAGGCTCCCCGACGCGGTCCCCGTCACCGCACCAGGTAGGGCAGATCGCCTCGCTTGGTGACGGGATCGAGCGGCGCTCCGCCCTGGTCGATTCCGTCGGGTCCCAGGGAGTAGAGGATCCGGCCCTCGGGGTTGCCCGGAGGGCCGGCGTACGCCGGCGGGGCGTCCGGCCGGAAGGGGTCGGCGGGGAGCCGGGCCAGGTATCGGGGGACGAGGCCCGCGAGCTCGTCCGGGTAGCTGCCGGCCTCCTCGCGGTGCCGCTCCAGGGCGAGCCCGATGGTCTCGAGCGCCGAGTACGCCTCGGCGAGCGCGCGGGGGTCGTCGTCGGGGGCGGGAGAGGGTGGGCTCTGGTCCCCGTCGCGGAGCACCCAGAGCGCCGCGGCCGCGGCGAGGACGCCGGCCAAGACGGCGAGCCACAGGGTGCGATCGGTGGACTCGCGTCGGGCCACTTCTAGAAGAGGATCATGGGCCCGACGAAGATCCGCAGCATCCAGGGCTCGGCCCGGTGCGGGATCTCCTTCGTGGCCTCGGGGATGCCGCTGAGCTCCGGCGTGGTGCCGTTGAAGAACTCGTCGCCGAGGTGGCTCGCGTTGCCCTGGGCGGCCAGGAACGTCCCCTGCACGCCGACGTTGATCGTGACGAACGGAGACGCCGAGATCGCCACGCCGCCCTGGGGCGTGACGCCGAAGAGCACCGCGGGGGGGCGACTGCTGTAGTCGAAGAGCCCGTCGGGCTCGATCTCGTACCCCGCCATCACGAGCAGGGTGCCGCCGATGCCCGCCCAGGGCTTTACTCGCCCGCGCGGGACGATGAAGAACCGGGCCCCGAAGTCGACGGTCACGTGAGACGTGTTCGCGGTCTTCCAGGTGGCGTCTTCGGGGCAGTCCGCCTCGGTGCAGATCGAGACGACCGTCTCGTTGGGGTCGCTCTCGTCGATCGACTCGCGACGGAGCGCCTGCGACCCGAACATGACGCCCACGTCCACCCCGAACTCGAAGATGTCCACGGGGGCCACCCCGAAGCCGACGCGCACGCCGGGGTTCACGAAGGAGAGTCCGAGGGACTCCCAGGAGTACTCCTCGCTCTTCACCCCGCCCGCGCGGACGTGCACCAGCGACGAGTAGCGGCGGGTGAGGCCGCCCAGCCCGTACGCGAAGTCCACGCGCAAGTGGAACCGCTTGCCGAAGCCCCAGCGCCCGGTGTCGAAGGAGTCGAAGTCGAGGCCGGACCGCTGGAACCGCTTGGTCTCGCGGGGCCCGTAGCCGGCCCGCTGGGCGTCGTTGTAGCCGGCCAGGGCGTCGCCGCGGGAGTCCTCGGCCGACAGGCTCGTCTCTCGCGCCGGCTTCTTGCGCGGCGGGGGCGCGGTGCGGGTCGACGGGCGGGCGCGCACGGGCTCGTCCAGATCGTCGTCCAGGTCCTCGTCCAGATCGACGTCCTCATCCTCGTCGGGCTCCTCGAGCACGAGGTCCTCGTCGAGGTCCGGCACCGGCTCCCTCCGTCGGTCGCGTCGATCCCGGGCGCGCTCGGAGGTGTCGTCCTCGTCCCCCACCAGCGCGCGGAGGCCGGCCGTCGGATCGTCCCGGGACGACACGGTCGACCGGGTCTCGTCGCGCTCGAAGTCCTCCCGACGGGAGCTCACCGTCTTGCGGCGCCCCCGCTCGTAGTCCCGACGGCGGGCGGTCTGATCGCTCTCCGAGGTGGTGAGGAGCCCCCCGACCTCGGCCCGGTTCTCGGCCTTCACACGCAGAGACGGATCGAACAGACGATCGACCCACATGGAGAACGCGGCGAGCATCTCCTTGGTGCGGTCGGACGCGAAGCTCGTGGTCTCGTGGGTGACCTTGAGGCCGTTGCCGGTGGTGTACCAGTCGACGTCCAGCGTGACGGTGTCGCCGTTGCGCCGCACGACGACCAGGGCGACCAAGCTGGAGTTGAACTGGCCCCCGAGGAGGCGCACGCAGTCCTGATCCACGAGGCAGTCGCGCGGTCGCCCGGTGAGCGCGGGCACCACGTCCGTGCCCACGTGCACGGGCCTCCGGAGCCGACGCTCGAGGTTCGCCTTGAGGAAGTCCTCCAAGAGGAAGCCCAGGGATTCGTCCTCGTCCCGAGCCGTCTCGAAGGGCATGACGACGACGCCCACGGAGGCCGGGTTGCGCGCGTCGAACGCGTACGCGTCCCCGGCGGGGGGGAGGAGGAAGAGCGCCGAGAGGGCGCAGACGAGGAGGACTCGGGATGGCATCATGGGGACGTTTCGTCGGGCGCCGGCAGGATACCATCGCGGCCGCGCAGGCCCGCGTTGACACCGCGAAACCTGCGTGTCATAAACCCGCGCCTGACAAGCCGATGTAGCTCAGTTGGTAGAGCAGCTGATTCGTAATCAGCAGGTCAGCGGTTCGAGTCCGCTCATCGGCTCCAGTAGCACTTCAACGCCGCAGGGTCCGCCCTGCGGCGTTCGTGTTTCGGACCTCCTCTCTCAAGGTTCACCTCTAAGGTATCGCTTCAAGGTTCAGGCGAAAGATCCCGCATGGGTTGGCGAAGTACGCCAGGCCTCGCTCCTCGTCGATCGCGATGTCCTTCACGTGGCCCCCGACATGGAGTCGCCGCAGCACCTCGGCGTCTTCGGTCCGACACACCCGCACCATCCCGTCGTACACGCTCGACGCGAGCACCAGGCCTCGGGAGGAGTCCACTCCCACGGCGCGGGCGCCCAACCCCGTCGCGATCGAGTCGACGGTCCGCAGGTCCTCCGCGTCCACGACGTTCACGACGGAGCGGTAGTAGCTCGAGGCGAACAGCCGGTCCGTGGACGGGTCGAGCTCGAGCGCGTAGTGAGCGTCTCCCAGGCGGCGCTGGGCCTGGATCTCGAGGCTCTCCCCCGCCAGCTTCGTGATGCGGTCTCCGGTCCACATGGAGACGGTGTAGACGAAGTCGCGGTCCGGTCGGTCGTCCACGGCGAAGGCGGCGACGTCGGCCAGCTCGGGGGCCTCGAAGCCGTAGGCGACCTCGTCGGACGCCGGGTCGTACGTCCAGATGCGGCTGTCGTACTCGCAGCCCAGCAGGACCCGCGAGCGCAGCGGATCCCAGGCCATGTTCCCGACCCAGCAGAGGCGACTCCGGCCGTGGAGGTGGTCGGCGCGGGATCCGTCCCCGCGGATGTGGACGAGCGCGTTGTTCACGTCGTGGGCGGGCGAGTTCTCCTGGAGGAAGAAGTCGTGGCTCACCGCGACGACCGTGCCGAGGAAGGCGTCCTGCTCGGGCAGGTACTCGATCTCCTCGGCGAACCCGTAGGTGGTGCCCGGGGGCAGCCCCTGGGCAGGGGGCGACGGGATGGCGTCGGGCGTCGTCGCGCGAACGGTCCCCACGGTCGGCTGGACGTCGAGGGCGAGGAACCGACGGCCGCTGCGGGAGGAGAGGAGCAGCACGTCCCCGCCCCCGCCCAGGACGACCTCGAAGACGTCGGCGCCGTCGGCGAGGCGCTCGACCCCCTCGGGGAGCTCCGTGGGGCAGGAGAACACGCGGGCGGCGTACGCGTGACCGAACAGCAGGGCGGCCGCGACCGTCGCGGGGAGGAGCCCGCGCGGCCATCGGAGCGGGTCCATGCCGCCCACGCCGACCTTCGCCCTCAGGCCCAACACGACGGCCGCGCCGCCGGGGGCGATGAGCACCGCGGAGATCCACGGCAGGCCCGGATCGATGAGCAGCCGGGCCACCGCGGTCGCGGCCATCCCGGCCAGGGCCGCGCGCACGAGCGTCCTCCGTCGGGCTCCTTCGGCCGGGGGGAGGCCGAAGCGCAGACTCAGGCCCGTCGCGAGCACGAGGCTCGCCGCCCACGCGACGTACAGGACGCGACCCCCCGCCGCGCCGAGCAGGTCCAGCAGTCCATACCCGTCGGACGACGCCGTGAAGACCGCGAACACGTACACCCCGGGCACCGTCGCGACCGCCAACCCGATGAGCGCGTCCCGTCGACCGCCGGCCGGGGGCTGCGCTTGCGCAGGGGCCCCGCGGAGGGCGAGGACGCACGCGACCAGGATCCCCAGGGCGGCGGCCCGCTCCATGAGGGAGGCGACCACCAGCACGCCGACCTGCGCGAGGGCGAGGCCCGCCAGGCCGAGCTGCCAGAGCCGTCGGCCGCCGAACTGCCAGGCGGCGAGGCCTCCGGCCGCGAGCACCACCGCGACCCCGAGGACCACGTCCAAGACCAGGACGTCCGTGGCGGCCTCCTCCTCGAGGAGGCGGATCAGCGCCCCGACGGAGAGGAACGCGAGGTGCTCGAGCCGGGGAGCGCCCGGGAGCGTGATGGGCAGGTACAGGTCCAGGACGATCCAGGCGAGGAGCGCCCCGGGGACCACGAAGATCCAGCGGCGTCGGTCAGCGGCAGCGGTCATCGGGCGCCCAGACCGAGGCCGGGTCGGCGGTCGGGACGTCCACTACGCGCGTCGTCCCTCGGCACACCCGCATCGAGGTGCTCCCTCCCGTGCGTTCGAGCAACCTCAGGAGCGCGCCCGCGGTCCCCGCGGCGTCCGCCCCCGTCGATCCCCCCCGAGCGGCGATCCGACCCTCGATGTAGCGCACCGGGGCGCCCGCCGGGGCGCGCCCTCGAACCACCTCGGACCCCGAGGCGACGTCACGGACGACTCCGGAGCCGTCCCAATAGGCGCTCGTGATCCGCTTCCCGTCCGCCGAGAAGGCTACGGCGAAGATGTGCTCGCCGTTGCCGTGCAGCTCGTGCTTGGGCTCGCCCGTGGACGCGTCCCAGATGCGCGTGGCGCCGTCCCGACCGGCGGTGGCCACGAGGCTCCCGTCCGGCGAGAAGGCGGTGGCGTAGACGAACCCGCCGTGCCCGACCAGCTGGTGGAGAGAGCTCGCCGACGCCGTGTCCCAGAGCCGGGCAGTGGTGTCGGCCGAGCCCGTGAGGATCCGCGCGCCGTCGGGCGAGAACGCGATGGAGAAGATGCCCTCGCTGTGGCCCTCCAGCGTCGCGACGATGCGATCCGAGGTGCCCTCCCAGAGCCGCACGCGCCCGTCCCAGGCTCCGCTCGCGAGCAGCGCCCCGTCGGGGGACCAGGCGACGATCTCGACGCTGTCGGAGTGCCCCCGCAGCTCACGCTCCAGGTTCCCGTTCTCCGCGTTCCAGACGCGCACGAAGGAGTCCCGGGAGGCGGACGCGAGGCGCGCGCCGTCGGGGGAGAAGGCCAGGCTCTCGATGTCCTCGATGTGGCCCATCATGGTGTGCAGCAGCGCGAACGTCCGGCCGTCCCAGAGGCGGATGGTGCCGTCCGAGGAGCCGGTGGCCACGCGGCTCCCGTCGAGCGTCCAGGCGGTGGCGCCGACCGACCCCACGCGCGCCCCTCGGATCCACGCGCCGGCGTCCCCCAGGGTCGGGTTCGGCGGCCCCTCGTGGGCGAGACGAGCGGCCCCGGGGACGGACTCGGCGGCGGCGGCGCGGAGGAGCGCGAGGACCTCGCCCGCGTCGGTGTTCTCCGCTGCCTGGGCGGCGGCCAGGAGGGGACCCGCCTGGGCGGTGGGGACGAGGTCGGGGGCCGCGCCGCTCCACCGCGGAGCTCCGCCGGTGGGCATCCCGACGGGGCCGGGCTCGGGG
>CAZUHI010000002.1:230253-280309 GCA_964620495.1 uncultured Rickettsiales bacterium
CGGGGCCGGGCTCGGGGGCGTCGGGGGCCGGACCGCCGGGCGACGGCTGCGGGGGGGCCTCGGGACCGTCGACAGGAGCGGGGGGGGAGCAGGCGAGGACGAACAGCGCCGGGACGAGGCCGAGGGAGCGGTGCATCCCGCGATGCTACTCGTTCCACCGGTCGTACGCCGCGGACGCGCCCGCCAGCACGATGCCCGTGACCACGCCCAACTCGATCCGCGGGGCCGACGCCAGCGTCGCGACGAACGTGCCCAGGGCGATGAGCGCCGGGCGACGGCCCGAGCGGAGCGTGGCCCGGATCGGCGCGGGCTTCAGCAGCGACGCCGCCGCGCCCATGACGATCGCGGCGAGCACGCACCGAGGCAGCGGCTCCACGAGATCGCTGAACGGCAGGAACAGGAGGACGGCCAGCCCCGTGACCGCGCCTGCGCGCCTCGTGCGCGCGCCCGAGATGCGGTTCAGCGCGCTGCGGGAGAATGAGCCCCCCACCGGGAACCCCCCGATGAAGCCCGCCGAGAGGCTCGCCAGGCCCTGGCTCACGAACTCTGCGTGGGGGTCCCACGGAGCGCCGTCCTCCTCCGCGTAGATCTTGGCGATCGAGGCCGGCTCGGCGAAGCCCACGACCGCGATGATCGCGCTCGGCAGGAGCAGGTCGGGGACGTCGCCCCAGGGCAGGGAGACGTCGAACCGCGGCAGGCCCGCCGGGATCTCGCCGAGGGTGGCCGCCGGCCACTCCCCGAAGACGCTCCAGACGATGCCGACCGCCGCCGCCACCAAGACCCCGGGGAACGCGGAGTGGAGCTTCGGTCCCCCGAACATGAGGGCGAGGGTGACGGTCGCCAGGAGGGCCGCGGCGGGGACCCAGGCGGTGGGGTCCGCGAGGGCCGCCCACGCCCGGTCGAGGATGCCCACGCCCACAACGTCCACGCCGAGCGCCGAGGGGAGCTGGGAGGCGAGGATGAGGACCGCCGCGCCCGTCGTGAAGCCGCGAGTCACCGGCGGCGTGAGGGCCCCGAGGATGCGGCCCGCCCGCGCGAGCCCCAGGGCGATGCGCATGGCGCCTACGAGGACGGCGAGCACGGCGGCGAGGCCGACGAACTCTCCCGACCCGGGGGCGGCGCGAGGGGCGATGGCGCCGAACACGAGGAGGCTGGTCAGGGCGGTGGGGCCCGTCTGCAGGTACGGCGACGAGGCGAAGAGGGCGGCCAGGATCAGCGGGATGGTGGCCGTGTAGAGCCCGTGATGCGGGGGCAGCCCGGCCAGCTCGGCGTACGCGAGGCTCTGCGGGATGAGCACGAGCGCGACGGTCAAGCCCGCGAACAGGTCCGCGCGCCGGTCCCGGGCCGCGTCGGTCACCCTTCGAGGGCCTGCTCGAGGTCCCGCACGAGATCCTCGCAGGCCTCGACGCCCACCGACAGCCGAACCAGGTCGGGGCCGATGCCCTCGGCGCGACGGACGTCCTCGGGCACCCCCCGGTGCGAGGTGTCCATCGGCCGGGTCGCGAGCGACTCGACGCCCCCGAAGCTGGGCGCCTTCCGGAACAGTCGGAGGCGCGAGAGCATGCCCAAGGCCGCCTCCCCTCCCCCGTCGACCTCGACGCTGAAGAGCCCACCCGCGCCGCCCAGGAGCCGCCGAGCGCGGTCGTGATCGGCGTGCGTCGGCAGCCCGGGGTGGTGCACGACGCGGATCTCGGGGCGCTGCGCCAGTACCCGGGCGACCTCGAGCGCCGTCTCGTTCTGGCGCGTCACGCGCAGCTCGATCGTCGCGAGGCCGCGGCGGAGGCGGGCGCACGCGTCGGGGTCCAACGACCCGCCGAGGTGATCCGCCACCTTCTTCGCGGCGAGCACGCGGGCGTGGTCCCCGACCACCACCCCGGCGACGAGATCGGAGTGCCCGTTCAGATACTTCGTCGCCGAGTGCACCACAAGGTCGTAGCCGTGGTCGAGCGGCCGGAAGTTGAGCGGCGACGCCAGGGTGTTGTCGACGATCGTGACCAGCCCGCGGGCCTTCGAGAACGCCGTGATCGCGGGGTGGTCTCCGACCCGGATCAGCGGGTTGCTGATCGACTCCACGAGCACGGCGGTGGTCCGCTCCGTGACCGCCTCGGACCATCCATCGACGGCGCACGGATCGACGAAGGAGACGTCGATCCCGAGGCGCGGCAGGTCGACGGTGAGGAGGCTGTGGGTGCCTCCGTAGAGCCCTCGGGACGCGAGCACGTGATCGCCCGCCCGCACGACGCTGAAGAGCGCGGTGGACAGCGCGGCCATGCCGCTGCCCAGCACGAGCCCCGCCTCCGCCCCCTCCAGGGCTGTGACGGCCTGCGCCACCGAGCGGGCGTTCGGCGTGTTGTTCAGCCGGATGTACCGCACGTCGTGGTAGTCGCCGCCGGGCGGGTCTTCGTAGATCGCGGAGTGGAAGACGGGCGCCACGACGGCGCCGAGCACGTCGATCCGTCCCGAGTGCACCGCGAGCGTGGCGGGCTGGAGGTCGTCGTCGGTCATGCGCGCACCTCGTCGAGGGCGGATTGGATGGTCTGCACGAGGAAGCTGCGGTCCTCCACCATCAGGAAGTGGGCTCCCTCCCGCGTGAGCAGCCGGAAGTCGCTGTGCGTGAAGCGACCCCAACGCATCGAGTCCTCACGCGACACATACAGGTCGTCCTTGCCGGAGAAGCACGTGATCGGGAACGTGAAGGGGCGCTCGTCCTTGTATCGATACCGCGCCGTCATCTCGAACTCCGCCCTCACCGCGGGCAGCATCAGCGCGCGCAGCTCGGCGCTCTCGAGCAGCGCCTCGGACACCTCGATGTCGAACTGGCGGATCACGTCGGCGAACACCTCGTCGGGTTGCTCGTATGGATTCAGGAACAGGTTGAACCGGGGGGCGCGGCCGAGCATCCGGGCGAGGCGCTCCTCGAACGGACCCCGACGGTTGACTCGATCCGGGGGCCGCGAGCCCGACGAGAACATCGCCAGCGGCTCCCGCGCCCCCCGCCGACGCAGCTCCCGCATGGTCTCGAACATCGTCAGGCCGCCGAGGCAGTGCCCGAAGCAGGCATACGGGCGGTCCAGCAGCGGCTCCATCGCCGGCACGAGGCCGTCCAGGAACGCCCGCATGGTCCGGATCGGGCGCTCCCGGATGCGGTGTAGTCGCCCCGGCGGCTCCACGGCGACCAACTCGATGTCCGGCGACAGGTGCTCGACCCACCCGCGGAAGACCGCCGACCCGCCGCCCGCGAACGGGAAGCAGAAGAGGCGCAGGCGAGGCGCCGCGGTGGGGTTGAGCGGCACCAGCCAGCGACTCCGAGGGGCCGCGTTCGGGGGGGGCGTCGGAGACGGGTGCGGGCCGGCCGACGGAGGGGCCTCCCCTTCCGCCTGCAGCTCGCGGAGGCCGGGGAAGAGATCGTCCACGAGCTCCACGATCGTCGGGCCCGCGATGAGCTTCACGACGGGCACGGGCACCCCGAGCAGGGTCTCGAGCCGGTTCACCAGCGAGACGGACATGAGCGAGTCGAGGCCGAACTCGCTGATCGGGCGGTCGAGGTCCAAGGGTTCGCGGATCTCGAGGGTGGCCATCAGCTGCAGCCGGACGAGCTCGATGATGAGGGGCCGACGGGCGGCCTCCGGGGCCTCGTCGAGCCGCCCGCGGAGCTCCGCCAGGGCCTGGCCGGCGCTCGACCGCTTCTTGGGGCCCACCTCCTGCACGAACGCGTCGTACAGCCGCGGGGGAGGGTCCCACTGCTGAAGGAAGACGCTCCAGTCGGTGACGGTGACGCCGCAGTGCTCGAGGTCGCGGTCCAGCAGCCGATCGAAGACCTCGATGCCGCCTTCGAGGGGGATGTAGCGCGTGCCTCGGGCGCGCCAGATCGCCTCGCCGCGGGCGCCGGACTCGGTCGCCAGGCCGGCGTCCGCCCAGGGCCCCCAGTTGATCGCCGACGCGGGCAACCCTCGCGCCCTCCGAGCCCCCGCGATCGCGTCCAGCACGGCGTTGCCGGCGGTGTAGTTCGCCTGCCCCGCCGAGCCGATGAGGCTGAGGATCGACGAGAAGAGGACGAAGTGGTCCAGATCGAGGTCGCGGGTGTGTCGATCGAGGTGCATCGCCGCCACGATCTTCGGGGCCGTGACCCGCGTGTACTGGTCCTCCGTGAGGCGGGTGATCACGCCGTCGTCCAGCATCCCCGCGCAGTGGAGGACGCCCGCGAGCGGGGGGAGGTCGGCCTCGATCCGGGCGAAGAGCGTGCGCACGTCGTCCTCCCGGACCACGTCGGCGCGGAAGACCCGGACGGTCACCCCCGCGGCGCGCAGCGCCTCCAAGTCCCCCGCCACCCGGGCCGTCGAGCCGCTCCGACTCGTGACGGCCACGAAGCGAGCGCCTCGTTCGACGAGTCTGCGAATCACCTGCAGCCCGAGGAAGCCGAGGCCGCCCGTGACGAGGTACGTGCGATCCCGCCGCACGATCGGCGGATCGCGCTCCGGCGCGGTGGTCGGGACACGCTCCAACCGGGCGACGCGACGGATGCCGTCCCGGATCGCCACCTGGTCCTCGCGGTCGTCCGCGAAGAGCTCGTCCACCACCGCCGCCGAGTCTTCGTCCACCGCCGCGGCGGCGTCCACGGGGTCCTGGTGCGACGGCAGATCGACCGCCCCGCCCCAGAGCCCCGGCACCTCGAGCGCCGCGGCCCGGCCGACGCCCCACAGGCCCGCCGCTTGGGGAGCCTCGGGTCGGTCGTCGAGCGACGTGGACCACACCCCGCGGGTCACCACCCAGGCGCGCAGGCCCGTCCCCGTGACCTCCCGCAGCTCCGAGAGGTCCTGGATCAACGCGACGAGACTCCACCCCCAGCCCGGGTCGGGATCTCCCGGCGGCCCCTCGACGGCCGCGGCGTGCACCACCCCCCGGCACGGCGCTCCCTCCGCGCCGGCCCACGCGGCGAGGACCTCGCGAGACACGGAGGTCCGAGGCCCGAGCGGGGCCACCTCGGAGACCTGGCCGCGGGACACCAGGCCGGCCGCGATGGCCCCGGCGGTCCCCTGAGGATCGCCGAGCACCAGCCATCGCCCCGGATCGAAGGACGGTCGCGGGGCGTGCGCAGGCGGCACCGCGCCGACGTCTCGCCACACGACCCGGACGAGCCAGTCCCGGACGTCGTCGAGCGCCTTCGGGCGGAGGACCTCCTGGGAGAGGCGCCGGAGGTTCAGCCCCAGGATCTCTGCGACCGGGGCGCCGTCGGGGGAGTGCACACGCACGTCGACGGTGAGCGTCCCGTCGGACCCTGCCGGGGCGGCGAGGCGTCGAAGCCGGGCCTTCACAGGGCCTCGGTGGGCGGCATGGACGACGAACCGGCGGACGGAGATCGGCAGCCAGGCAGGGGGCGGCGGGGCCCACGCCGAGTCGGGCGGAGCCGCCTCCGCGAGCGCCGAGTAGGCGTGCAGGCAGGCGTCCAGCACGGACGGGTGGAGGGGCCCGATCGCCCCGACGTCGCCGTCCACCTCGACCACCAGCTCGTCGGCCCCCGCCCGGAGGGAGCGGATCCGTCGGAAGGCCGGCCCGTACTCGAGCCCGTGGCCCTGGAGGGCCCGGTAGAACGGGTCGACGGCCACCGGCGTCGGGCACCGCAGGTCGATCCCCTCGTCCCAGTCGGCGGCCTCGCGGCGCGACCTCTCGAGCGCCAAGGACATGCGCGCGTGGAGCCGCCAGTCCTCGGGGCCGTGGTCCGCCGTGGACAGGAGCCGGAACGAGGCGCGCTCGGGGCCCTCGGGCGTGAGCACCGCGTGGACCACCCGCGCACCGTCCTCGGGGAGGACCATCGCCTCGCCGTGAACCAGGTCCTCGACCGCGACGGTCGGCGACCCGAAGTGCGCGGCCGCCGCGGCGCGCGCGACCTCGAGCGCCACGGTCGTGGGCAGCACGGCCATGCCGTACATGCGGTGGTCTCGCAGGGAGGGGAGGTCCTCCAGCGTGTAGTGCGCCTCGAACTGCACGTCGTCGAGGCTGGACCGCAGCCGTCGGCCCAACAGCGGGTGCCCCGTGTCCTCCCCGGCTGCGCGACGGGAACGCGAGGGGCCCAGCGCATGCACGGTGCGCGCGAACGGGTAGGTCGGCAGCCGCGCCCGCCTCCGGGGGCCGTCGAAGAAGGCCGCCCAGTCGAGGTCCCTCCCCTCGCCGTGCAGCACCTGAGCCGCGCCCACCAAGGCTCGGGCGTCCCCCCGGCGGGGGTCGAGGGACGGCACGAGCGCGGCGTCCAGGTCCGGCAGGCCGCGACGGGCGAGGCCCAGCAACGTCGAGGACGGCCCGATCTCCAGGACCGCTCCGCACCGAGCGGCGCCCAAACGCTCGAGCACGGCGTCGAACCGCACCGCGGCGCGGGTGTGCCGGACCCAATAGTCGGCGCCCACGGCCTCGTCGACGGGGGCGCCGGTGGTCTCCGAGATCCACGGGATGGTCGGCTGCCGGAACGCGATCTCGGCCGCTGCGCTGCGGAGCTCCTCCAGCGCCGGGTCCATGCGGAAGGAGTGGAACGCGTCCGACACCTCCAGCCGTCGACTCGGGAGCCCGGCTTGCTCCAGGACCCCGCACACCTCGATCACGGCGTCCTCATCCCCGGACACCACGACCGCGTCGGGGCCGTTCCGCACGCCGATCTCCACCCGGCGCCCGCGGATCGCGCGCTCGACATCGTCGACGGGACCGAACACCGCCGCCATCGCTCCGCCCGACGGCAGCCCCCCCATCGCGAGGCCCCGGCGTCCGATCAACCTCGCGGCGTCCGCTCGACCCACGACCCCGGCGGCCACTGCGGCCGCGAAGGCGCCGACGCTGTGCCCGGCGACGAAGTCCGGCCGCACACCCCAGGCGCTCCACTGGGCGACCAGCCCCACCTGCAACGCGAACAGCGCGGGCTGGGTCCACTCGGTCCGATCGAGCAGGGCCGCCTCGGGAGAGTCGGCGGGGGCGAACAGGACGTCCGGCAGGGGGCGGCGCAGGATCGGGCGGAGGGCCTCGGTCACCTCGTCGAGGGCCGCGCGGAACGCCTCGGACCGGGCGTACAGTTCCCGGCCCATCTGCGGTCGCTGAGCCCCCTGCCCCGTGAACAGGAACGCCAGGGGACGATCTCCCCGGGCGGTCGCCCGCGCCCGATGGACGCCCGGGTGGTCCCGGCCCGTCGCCGCCGCGGTGAGCCCCGCGACGAGCTCGTCTCGGTCGGCGGCCGCCACCGTCAGTCGCCGACGGGCGCGGCTTCGTCCGACGACGCTGGTCCAGCACGCCTCCCCCGGATCGCCCGTCTCGAAGCGCTGCGCGTAGGCCCCGGCGAGGGCCGCCAGCGCCTCGTCCGTGGGAGCGTCCACGGCGGCGAGGTGCAGCCCGAGGGCGGCCGGCCGGTCCGGGACCTCCGGCGCGGCGCGCGGGGGCGGCTCCTCCAATACGGCGAACGCGTTCGTTCCGCCGAGGCCCAGCGAGTTCAGCCCGGCCCTGCGCGGGCCCGGGAGAGGCCAGTCCCGCAGCTCGGTGTTCACGAAGAAGGGGCTCCGACGGAAGTCGATCCGCGGGTTTGGCGACTCGAAGTTCAGGCTCGGAGGCACCACCCCGTGGCGGAGCGCGAGCGCGGTCTTGATGAGGCTCGCCATGCCCGCGGCCTGCTCGAGGTGACCGACGTTCGTCTTCACGGATCCGATGGCGCAGAAGCGGCGCTTCTTCGTCGACGCTCGAAACGCCCGCGTCAGGGCCTGCACCTCCAGCGGATCGCCCACGGCGGTGCCGGTGCCGTGGCACTCGACGTACCCGAGGGTGTCGGCCGGCACGTCCGCCAGGGTCATGGCCTCGACCATGGCCCGCACCTGCCCCGGCACCGAGCTGGCGGTGTAGGAGACCTTCTCGCGGCCGTCGTTGTTGAGCGCGGTGGCCCGCACGACGGCGTGGATCGGATCCCCGTCGGCCAGGGCGTCGGCCAGGGGCTTGAGCACGACGACCCCGGCCCCGGACCCGAAGATCGTCCCCTGGGCCCCCGCGTCGAACGCGCGGCAGTGCCCGTCGGGGCTCAGGATGTCCCCCTTCTCCATGCGGTAGCCCGCGATCTGCGGGAAGCGCACCGTGGACGCGCCCGCGAGGGCGAGGTCGCACTCCCCGTCGAGCACGCTGCGGCACGCGAGGTGGAGCGCGACGATCGACGTGGAGCAGGCGGTCTGCACGTTGACGCTGGGGCCGCGGAGGTCCATCCGGTAGGAGGCGCGCGTGGCGAGGAAGTCCTTGTCGTTCCCCAGGTGGGCGAGCGACCCCGTGGCCCCGACCAGCTCCGGGTGGGACTCCTGGTGCGCGACGAGCCAGCTGGTGACCACGCCCCCGGTGCCCGCGAAGCAGCCGGTCACGCCCTCATGCGCGTCCGGGGCCAGGCCCGCGTCCTCGAGGGCGGCCCACGCGACCTCCAGGAAGATGCGCTGCTGGGGATCCATGAGGCGGGCCTCGCGAGGCGAGTACCCGAAGAAGGCGGCGTCGAAGGCCTCGGCGTGCTCCAGCACCGGGGACGCCTTGACGTAGTCGGGGTCGGCGACGTCCGCGGGCGACACCCCCGCGGCGAGCAGCTCCTGGTCCTCGAAGAACCGGACCGACTCCACGCCCGCCGTCAGGTTCCTCCAGAACGCGTCCGCGTCCTCCGCCCCCGGAAACCGGCAGGCGAGGCCGACGATCGCGACTCCGGAAGGTTCGCTCACACGCTCCCCTGTCGGGCCTTTCGCTTCGCCGCGCGGGCGGCCGCCTCGTTCGCCGCCGTGTCGACCTGCGGGCCCTCCCCCGCCAGGAAGCGGACGTACGCCTGCACCAGATCCTTCACGGTCCGCACGGACGTGATCGGCACCAACTCCCGGAACGGATCGGCTTCGAGTTCTACTTCAAGGATCGTCACCAGCTCAGCGAGATCCAACGAGGACAGCCCGAGGTCATCCCCCAGCCGGGCGGCGCCGACCACGGCGTCGGGCTCCAGGGGGGCCTCCCGGTCCTCCGCGTCCTCGAGGAGCGCCGTCAGCTCCTCGACCACCACCTGTTCGATGTCGTCGTTCTGCATGTGCGTCCTCAGCAGGTGATGCCGCCGTCCACGGCGAGGGTCTGGCCCGTCACGAAGCGCGCCCCGTCGGAGAGCAGGAACAGGACCACGTCCGCGATCTCGTCGGGGGTCCCCAGGCGTCCGAGGGGCGTGCGTCGACTGATCCGCGCGCGGTCGGCGTCGGTGAGGTCCTGGGTCATGTCCGACTCGAAGTACCCCGGCGCCACCGAGTTCACGCGGATGTTGCGCGGCCCCAGCTCCCGGGCGAGGGACCGCGTCAGGCCGTCCAGGCCGGCCTTCGTGGCGCTGTACACCGTCACCCCCGCGTGGCCGCGCAGGGCGTTGACGGAGCTGATGTTGACGATGCTCCCCCGCCGTCGCCGAAGCATGTGGCGCGACGCCGCCTGGGCGAGAAACAGGGCCCCGTTGAGGTTCACGGCGACGCCCCGCTCGATGTCGGCCGGGCGCATCGTCGCGAGCAGTCCGTCGACGGCGACCCCGGCGTTGTTCACAGCCGCGTCCAGGCGGCCCCACCGCTTCGCCACGGAGGTGACGAACGAGCGCACCGAGTCCGCGTCGGACCCGTCCACGGATTCCCAATGAAACCGGGGATCTTCCCCTGCTCCCTCGTCCTCCACTTTCGCTTCGACGAAGGGCGTCGACGATCGGGAGAACGCGGCGACCGTCCAGCCGGAGTCCAAGCAGCGCTGGGCGAGCACGGCCCCGAGCCCGCGGCTGCCGCCGCTGATCACCACGACGGGGCGCTCGGTCACGCCTCGCTCCGCCGCGTCTTCTTGAACCGCGCGTTGTGCAGCTCGCCCTGCACCACCTCCACCTGCACGGGCACCTTGAAGGGCTCGAGGCGCCCCCGGCAGAACCGCCGAATCCGTCGACGCAGCGCCCGCCGGTCCTCGGGCTCATCGAGGCTCAGCCGCGCGGTCACCACCTGCCCGGTCACGGCGTTGGCGCGCCCTGCGACCGAAGCGTCCCGGACCCCGTCCATCTCCAGCAGCACACTCTCCACCTCGGCGGCGTACACCTTCTCGCCGCCCACGTTGATGATGTCCGTCTCGCGCCCGAGGATGCGGAGGTAGTCGCCGTCGACCTGCACGCGGTCGCCCGTGTCGAACCACCCCTCGTCGTCGAAGGGCGACGGCGCGTTGAGGTAGCCGAGCATGGCGGCCCGAGCCTTGATCCGCAGCGTGCCGTCGACGACCTTCGTCTCGTAGCCGTCGCCGCCCACGCGGACCCAGAGCGACCCGGAGTCCCGACTGCGCGTCCGCAGGATGCCGAGCTCCGAGAGCCCGTACGTCTGCTTCAGCCGCACGCTCGGCAGGGCCGCGTGCAGGTGCGTGAGTGTCGACTCCGGCATGGGCTCGGTGCCGTAGGTGACGAGCTCCAGAGAGCCGATGTCGAACGCCCGGTGCGCCTCGGAGATCAGGAGCATGTTCAGAAACGTCGGCGTGGTCGGGAGCAGCTCGACTCCGTGGCGCTCGATGGCGGCGCATACGGCCCGCGGGTTGCGGTCTCGCAAAGGCACCACGGTCCCGCCATTGCTCAAGAGATACATCAGGGTATTGATTCCACCGATGTGATCCAACAGCAGAAACGTGAGCGCGACGAACCCACGTCTCTGCTCGCGGAACTTCTCCACGAGGTGCTCGAAGTTCAGGAGCGAGGCCTTCGCGCGACCCGTGGACCCGGAGCTGAACAGCACGAGGCCGGGGGCGCCCTCGGCGCGGATCCGAGCGAGCAGAGGGTGAGGCTCGTGGACGTCCGGGCGGCGCTCGATGCGCTCCAGTACGTCGCCGTCGAAGTGGAGGACGGCCTGCGCACGGGCCGTGTCCAGGAAGGACGGGAGCCGGTCCCCCACCGCTGCGGTGAGGGGGACGGCCACGCGGCCGCCGACGAGGAGCGCGAGCAGGGCCGCGACGGTGGACGGCCCGTAGTCGCCGTGGATCGCCACCACCGACCCTGCGCCGAGGCCTTCGGCCGAGAGGTGTCTGTCCCATTCGTCGACCGAGCGCGCGAGGGCTGCGTAGGACACGGCGTCGACCCCCTCCACGAGGGCGGGGCGGTCCCCGAAACTCGCGAGGCGGTCGCGCAGCCAATGGGTCGTCATGGAGATGGATGCGGTTGAGCGGACCCCCCGAGGGGCGGGCTCAGGCCTCTTCGTCCTGCTGGGCGGCCAGGTCCGTGGAGAGCGTCTCGATGGCGGAGTCGAGCATGTCCAGATAGGACGCCACCATCGCGCGGTGGCGCTCCATCAGCTTCAAGCGGGCGGCGCGATCGAGCTGCAGAAACGCCGTCCACGGCTGCGTCATCTGCCCGAACATCTTCTGCATCTCGTCGAAGGCCGCGGACGTCCCGTCGTCGTCCTCCGCGTCGCCCGAGTCGTCGCGGGAAGCCTGGGGGCCGCCCATCCCGCCGCCCATCCCGGGCATCGTCATCCCCTCGGGCATGAACTCGCGCATGTTCTCGAACATGGCGGCCTGCGCCTTCTGGGCACGCCCGGCGGCGTCCTGCAGCGCGTCCATCATCGCGCGACCGGGGCCGCCCTCGCGGTCCCCACCCCACATCTTGTCCATGACCTCGGACATGAACGACATCGGGTTCTGATTCTGGTCGCGTTCATCCATGGCTGCTCCCGTGCTCCGACTCGTTCACTCGATGGACCGCGCGATGCGCGTGCCGAGATCCGCCAGGCGAATCGGGGGATGGTACCCGCGAACGGCGGCGCGCGAGACCCAAGCGGGCAACGACCACGCGCCGCCCCGGGTGCCGTGCGGGACGCCCGGGGCCTCGTTGGGCTCGGCGATCGTGAGGATGCCGCCTTCGATCTTCGGACCGGCCGGGTCGAACGCCTCGAGGATCCAGTCGCGGACGCCGCCCGCCATGCCGCGCACGCCGTAGGGGCTCTCGTCGATGGGGTAGGAGTCCACCGGCTGGGGCGACGGAGCGTCGGGTCGGCTCTCGACCGTCAGGCAGCGGCTCGGGTCGTGCACGTCCCCCCAGGGCAGGAAGCGGCGGTCGGTGCCGCGACAGGCCTTCTCCCATTCGAGCTCCGAGACCAGCCGCCAGGGTTGCCCGGTGGTCTCCGCCGTCCACTTCGCGAACGCGAGGGCGCCGGACCACTCGATGTTGAACACGGGCCAATCGAGCTGCCAGACCTTGCCGTCGGGGGTGGTCTGGACCTCGAAGCCGCCGGCGTCGTTCCGGGCGTACAGCGAGGCGCCCAGCTCCCCGTCCTGGCCCGGCTCCCGAGGCGCGTGCACCAGCGCCTCATCCTCGCGCCCGGCGGCCACGAGCCCGTCCAGGAACGCGATGTACTCGCGGTTGGTGACCGGGAACCTGCGGATGACGAACCCGTCGACCCAGAGGTCGCGGCCCGGGAGTGATCCCATCCCCTGCGGGTCGCCCCCGAGGGGCGCGAAGCCGGCGGGGACGTAGACGTCGTGCTCGCCCATCCGGGAGGCCGGCGGGAGGTGGATGGGGTGAGGGTCCGCGCTCCCCGGGCGGACGCCGCTCCAGTGGCCGCCGCGGTCGATGCGGATGGGGTACCGGACCGTCGCCCGGCCCTCGGCCGAGAGCTCGACGATGTAGGCGCCCATGTCCACGGGGACCGAGACCAGCGGCGTGCGGCCCAGGTCGCGCAGCGGTGTGGTGACGAGGCGACGTCGTCGCGTCACGACCTCGAGGAGTCGGGCGGTGGCGCCGGGGGGATCGGTGACCAGCGTGAGCCGACCCTCGCCCTTGATGTACTCGTCGTGCCGGCCGCGATCGTGGGCCCGCAGCAGCAGGTCGAACCGCGCCGCGGCGGCCCGGTCCTGGGCGGCTTCGGCGGCGGCGTGCTTGTCCTTGTAGTAGTCCGCGAGCAGGTCGTGGGCCTCCTCGAGATCAGGCACGCGCTCCAGGGCCGACCGCGCGGTCTGGAGGAAGCGGACCTCGTCCAGGTCCGCCCGCGCTTCGAGGGCCGCCGCCGCGTCTTCCTTCTCCCAGCCTCCGGCCTTGTCGTCCTCGGGCGCCGTGTCGGCGACGCCCTCCAGCAGCTTCGCGGCCTCGGCCCGCTCGCCCGCGGCCTCCTTGCGCTGCTCGCCGACCCATCCGATCAGCGTCCTGGCCTCCTCGACCAGCTTGAGCGCGCGCTCCCGCTGAAGAGACCCCTCCAGGAACGCCTCCACGGCGTCGCCGAGCTCGGTCGCGGACGCGTGCCGCTCGTCGCGGTCGAGGGCCACTGCGCGCATGCAGATGTCGGCGATCTCGTCCGGGATCCGGCGCATCGGCGCGACCTCGCGCGGATCCACAGGGGGCCCCGCTTGGGACTTGCGGATGACCTCGTAGGGGTCCTTGTCGCTGTACCCCGGGCGCAGGGTCAGGATCTCGTAGAGGACGATGCCCAGGCTCCACACGTCGCTCCGGGCGTCCAGGGTCCGGAGCTCCCCGCGGCCCTGCTCCGGAGACATGTACCCCGGGGTCCCGATCACGGCTCCGTCCTGCGTCCTCGCCATTCGGATGCGCTCCAGGGAGCCGTCGATGCCGCTCTGGATGTCGGACTGCTCCTCGCGGAGATCTTCGGCGTCGTCGCCCTCCAGGCGCGCCAGGCCCCAGTCCATGACGAGGACCTCGCCGAACTCGCCCATCATGATGTTGGCGGGCTTGATGTCCCGGTGGAGCACGCCGCGGTCGTGGGCGTAGGCCACGGCCCGACACACCTGGACGAAGGCGTTGAGGAGCTTGTGCCGCGTCCACTCCTTGACCAGCTTGCGCTCGCCCCGGTGCAGGCCCCCGAGGATCTGCCACAGGGAGTTGCCGTCGACCCGCTTCATGATGAAGTAGATGTGACCGTCGGGCGTGGCGCCGATGTCGTGCACCGGCACGATGTTCGGGTGCTCGAGCTGCGACGTGATCTGGGCCTCGCCCACGAAGCGCGCGAGCTGCGCGCTCGAGATCTTCTTCGGGTCGATGATCACCTTGACGGCGACGGTGCGTCGCAGCTCCGGGTCCATCGCCTCGAGGATCCGGCCCATGCCGCCGCGCCCCAGCTCGCCCATCAGCTGGAAGCGGCCGAACTCGGTGAGCTCCCCCGCCTCCGCCGCGGCGCCGCCGACCGTCGGCGGCGCCTCGGAGTCCAACGTCCCGAGGAGCGGGGAGCCGTCCTCGGAGACCCGCGTGGCGGGCAGCACGATGCCGAGTCGGCTGAGGAGCGCGGACGGGATCAGCGACTCGCGGGTGTGCGCCGTCCCCTCGCTCTCGAGGAGGTCCAACGTCTCGGGAATCTTCGTCGTCAGATCGTGGCTCGTCATCGCTCCCCCATCGGGCCGGCCCCCCCTGGGTTCGGTCCTCGCGCTACTCGGCGGCCTTCTCCTCGGCAGCCTTCTCCCCGGCGGCCTTCTCCTCGGCGGCGGGAGCGTCCGCGGGGGCCTCGGCGGGAGGCGCCTCGGAGGGGGCGTCGGCAGGGGCGGCGTCCGCGGGCGCGGCGCCTCCCTCGGGGCAGATCTCGGCGGCCTTCGCCGCGATCTTCTCGTTCAGCTGCTTCTCGAGCTCGGGCTCCTCGGTGATGTCCTTCGACACCTGGTCGAGCCACTTCTGCTGCGTGCCGTGCTGCGCGATGATCTCCGCGTGAGCCTGGGCCCGCGCCGCGTCGTCGCCCGCCGTGCGCTTGTCCGCGCAGAGCATCTCGGCCTTGATGTTCACGACGTCTTCCTTGCCGAGCCCGCCGCGATCTCCGGGCCCGTCGACGAGGCCCTGAGAGGACGCCGAGGCGTCGCCGCCGGCCGAGGCGTTCCCCACCGGAGCCGCGTCGCCCCCTCCTCCGCCTCCGCCCGAGGGCGCCGCGCCGGCGTCCGTCGGCGGGGGGACGTTCACTTCGGGGGGCGCGCACGCGGTGAGGGCGACGCCCAGGGCCATGACGGCCAACGAATGAATCGTCTTCATGTGTTCCTCCCGGGACCCGTGGTCCCAAGTGTCGATCCTACCAGAACCGGGGCCCCTCAATCGCTCGTGGCTGCCGCCAGCTCCGCCAGCCGAGCCAGCCGCGGGCCCTCGTTCTTCACCATCCAGGGATCCGCCGAGAGGGACGCGTGAGCCCTCTCGAACCACGACCGCGCCTCCGCCGCGCGCCCCAACGCATGAAGGCACTCGGCGATCTCCTCTTCGACGTAGCCGTCGGACCCGCCGTCGGCGTTCCACTCGGCGTGGAGGCGTTCCTGCACCGCGAGGGCCTCCTCGGTCCGGTCCAGGGACCGCAGCGAGCGCGCCACGGCCCACTCGGCGACCCGCCGCGGCCCCGTCTTCCCCTGCTCGAGCCGCAGCGGGACGGCCTTCTCGAAGACGGCGAGCGCCTCCTCGAAGCGACCTGCGTCGTGGTGCGTCCACCCGATGTTGTTGTACAGCGACGCACGCCACCTTCGGGCCGCGTCTCGGGGGGACGACTCGGCCAGCGCGAGGGCCCGCTGGTTCCACTCCAGCGCCTCGTCCCCCGCGACAAGCGCCACCATGTGCGCCGCGTCCACCGCCGGCCCGTCGTCCCCCGACTCTCGCCCACGGGTCCAGGCCTCCTCGAAGAACGGCCTCGCCTCGTCCGGGTGTCCGGACGATCGGAGCGCACGTCCCCGCTCGAGCAGGTACCGCAGCCGCGCCCGGGGATGATCGGCCGCCTCGAGGGCCGCCTCGACGTCGTCGAGCACGGCGTGGGCTTCGTCGAAGCGCGCCTGGAGGCCGAGGGCCCGGGCGACCTGGGTCCGCACCTCCAGCACGAACCCGGCGTCCCCCGCCGCCTCGGCGCGAGGGAGCAGGCTTCGGAACGACTGCTCGCTCCCCTTCGCGTCGCCCCAGTCCCACAGATCGCGGAGGTCGGGGATGCGAGCCAGGGGTGTGCTCCGAGCGGCGCCGATGCGCGTGAACGTGAACGAGAAGCCGCGCCCGTCCGGCCCGGACACGTCCACCTGGAGGCGGTCGTCGTCGGCGAGCGTGTAGGCGATGCGGGTCGGGAAGTCGTGGGCTTCGTTGGTGAAGACGGCGGACGTCCCGCCCCCCTCCGTGAGGAGGAACGTGACCGCGGCCGCGCCCCCGACATAGGCGTCGTAGGCCACGCCGGACTCGGCGGAGTCCCGCAGCGCGAGGAACTCGAACTCCGAGGTGTCCCCCCCACGGATCTCCCGACCGCTGCCCAGCATCGTGCCGCCGTCGGGGACCGTCCAACTCTCTTCCCGCGTGGCGTCGCGGCCGACGGGGGCGCGCCAGGTGCCGGCCAGCCAGGCGAGCTCGCGCACGCGCGCCGGGACGTCCTCGGCGGCCGCGGGTGCGGCGAGGAGCAGGGACAGGACGGCGACGAGGACGCGCTTCACGAGACCGCCGGGAGCTCGGCCTGGGTGGCCAGGTAGAGCACGTGCATGCCCTCGACGATCTCGAGATCGTCGGGCGGGTTCAGGAGATCCGGCCCGTTGCCGTGCCGCACGCCGATCACGAGCGCGCCGGAGGAGTTCTTGACGTGCGCCGAGAGCGCCCCGAACGGCGTGGGCAGCGCCATGTCCCCGGGGAGCTCGCCCACGAACAGGCTCGGCGAGCGCCACGCGGCCACGCGGGCCAGCACCTCGGCGGTTCCGGGCATCGCGAGCGCGTGCGTCAAGAGCGAGAAGGCCACGCGCCGCGACTCGATGACCTCGTCGACCCCCGCGGCCCGGGCGTGCTCCACGTTCTCCGAGTCGAGGATCTCCCCGACGATGTACAGCGGCGCGCTCCGGGGCACGTGTCCCGTATTGCGCCGGAGGTGCCGACGGATCGTGAACGCCGTGAGGATGGTGGTCGCGTCCGCCTGTTGGGGGGGCATCGCCCGCGATCCCAGGAGCAGGACGGCCTTGGCGTGAGTGATGCGGACCTTCGCGAGCTCCGACTCCTTGGTGGGATCGCCGGAGACCCAACCCACCTCGGGGGGGAGCTCGTGGGGGCGCTCCCCCGGACCGAACAGCAGGATGTCGATCTCGCCTGCGTCCAGCTCCTCGAGCAGGGCGTCGAAGAGGAGGCGTGAGCCGCTGTCGTAGCCGCAGACGACCAAGTGAGCGATGTGAGTGGACACGCGGAACTGCTCCTCCCGAATCGTGAGCACGGCACGCAGGAGCGTATTGCCCACGATGCCCGCGAACAGCGCGAGGATGAACATCCCCGACACCATCAAGACACTGCCGAGCGCACGACCGAGGGCCGTGGCGGGCGCGATGTCGCCGAATCCTACGGTGGTGAGCGTCACCAGCGCCCACCACAGACCGTCGCGGAGGGTCTGGACGTCGGGGTTGGCCCCCCGCTCCACCAGCCACGCCGTCGCGCCGCCGAGCAGCGTGCCGACCGCCAACAGCAGGTAGGCCCCGAGGTACAATACCCGGTTCTCCTGGAACGACCGCAGGACGCCCGCGAAGGGGTCGACGTAGCGGAACAGAGAGCGGGTCCGGATCAGCCTCAGCAGGCGGAGGAGGCGCAGCCCGCGCAGGGCGGGCACGACGGCCACGATCGTGATCAGATCGATGAGCGCGAACGGGGTGAGGGCGAACCGCAGGCGGCCGCGCATGTGCGCCTGGGCACGCTGGGGGATCGAGTAGGCGAAGAAGTCGAGGTCGGGGGGACGGAACGTCGCGAGGCGGAGCACGTACTCGACGACGAACACCGCGAGGACCGCCGCGTCGAGCACGGAGAGGACGCCCTGCGCGACGTGGTCCTCCGGCAGCGCCAGACCCAGGATCACCACCACGATCGAGAGGACGATCAGGGCGTTGATCCACCCGTGGAGCTTCGTATGGGCGGCGGTCCCCTCGCCGTGGAGCGCGGTGCGCAGGGACTCGATCACGCGGACCCCCGACGCGGGAGGGTGACGAGGGTGAGGGCCCCGTCCGGGCACGCGTCGACGCAGAAGCCGCAGGAGATGCAGGGCCCGTCGTCGCTGGTGACGACGCCCGCCTTCACGGCTTCGGCCACGTCCAGGCCCATGGTGCACGCGGACGTGCACGCGGCGCAGTCTCCGCAGTCGCCCCCCGTTCGGCGCACGCGCGCTCCTCCGAAGCGACGCCCCACGACGTCGAGCGCGCCGCCGAGGGGGCAGAGCCAGCGGCACCAGACGCGAGGACCCAGCAGGGGCGCCAGCCCGAGACCCACCACGCCCATGCCGCCGAGGACCACCGCCACACGGTAGCCGTGCTCGAGCACGCGGGCGTCCGGTCCGACCACGACCCCCAGGCGGGACGCCTGGCCGTGGCCCGCCACGGCCACCGCGGCGACGAGCACGACGAGGGAGCCGGCCCGCAGCCGGGTCGCGAGCGGGCCGCGGATCGTCGCGCGCTCGAAGATCACCCCGAGGGTGGAGGCCAGGGCGCCGTACGGGCAGGCCGTCGCGCAGAAAGCCCGCCCCGTCCGCGCGGCGACGACCACCAGGACCACACCCACGGCGACGCTCCCCGCCGTCATCAGCGGCCAGGGCAGGAAGATCGCGAGGACACGCTCGGGCGCGACACCGACCAGCGGGGCGAGAATCCGGGGCGCGACGAACACGCCCAGGACGGTCACGGCCACCAGCCACGGGAGGCGAGCGCGGCGACGGGCTCCGGCGCGAACCGCCACCAAGCCGCCCCCGACGGCGACCACGCCCGCCCACAGCGCGGCGATCCAGAAGCCGGGGTGGACCACGGTGAAGCCGAGGTCCCGCACCAACCAGCTGGGGAACCAGCCCAGGTCCTGCGTGCGTCCGAAGGGCCACCACTGCAGCCGCGCGATCCAGTAACCCCAGGTGCAGACGCCGTCGGTCGGGGTGTCCGCCTTGCACCAGACGCCCGCGTCGAGCACGAAGAGCGCGTAGGCGAGGCCGCCCAGGAGCGGGGCCGCCAGGAGCCCCAAGAGAAGACGCCGCGGTGCACCCGGAGGTACCCGCGGCGTCCGGTCTCTGGTGGAGCCAGGGGGGATCGAACCCCCGACCTCGTGACTGCCAGTCACGCGCTCTCCCAGCTGAGCTATGGCCCCGAACAAGTGTTCGTTCGTTCCGCGACCGTGGTCACGGCGCCGTCTCGTCTCTCGATCTCGACGGCCGCGGGAGGCTAGAGCGCGTCGCAGGACGTGTCAAGACGCCTCCGCGATCACGCCCCGCCCTCCTCACAGGTCCTTCTTCGGACCCTTCTTCTTGGCCTTCGCCTTCTTCTTGGCGGGGGCCTTCTTCTTCTTCTTCTTCGGCTCCACGGCGGCGGCTTCGACCGCGGCAGGCTCGGGATCCGCCGGGGGCTCCTCGACGGGGGCCGCCGCGTCGGTGCTCATGCCCTTCTCGGCGGCCCATGCGTCGAGGTCCTCGCTCGCGGCTCCGGCCTGCTCGGCGACCTCCTCGGCGATCTTCGCCATCTCGGTCTCGTACTCGGCGATCTTCTCGTCCAGGGCCTTCAGCTTCGCGAACGGCTTGTCCAGGTCCGCGTGCGCGACGTCGCCCGACTGGAGCAGCTCGTAGACCTCCTCGCCGAGGCGCTGGAGGAAGTGCTCGCGGTCCTTGCGCAGCTGGAAGACGTCGATGCGGACCTTCCCGAGCTTCGCGCCGCGCACCACCTCCTGCTTGGACTTCAGGAAGATGTCCTTGAGCGAATCGAACAGGCCCGCGGCGCCCTCCACGAGGCTCTCCATCTCCGCGTTGAAGTCGACCTCTTCGGTCCCCTCGGTGCCTTCGGTGCCCTCCGGGGCGTCGGTCTCTTCGCTCATGGCGTGTCTCCTGGCCTCACCTCGGGTGCGCCGGGGCGGGGTCGCGGGATCGTAGGACCGGGGTCGAGGCTGTCAAGCAGCGCTCACTCCGCGTCCGGCCGGACGTCCCAGCCGCGCTTGGCGGCGATCTCGATCGGGCTCAGCTGCACCGTGCCGTCGCCACCGCGGATGTGCAGATCCTGCTGGGGGAACGGGATCTCGACCCCGTGTTCGGCGAACAGCTCGTCGATGCGGAAGCGGAGGTCCGAGGCGATGATGTAGCGGCCGTCGAGATCCCACGTCCACGGCAGGAGCGTGAACACCAGCGCGGAGTCTCCGAAGTCGTCGAAGCGGACCATGGGCCCCGGCGCGGCGAGGATCTGGGGGTGCTCTTCGGCCGCTTGGAGGAGCAGCTTGCGCACGAGCTTGGTGTCGGACCCGTACGCGACGCCGACCCCGAGGTTCAGCCGCACGTGAGGGCTGTCGATGCTCCAGTTGACGACGTGGGAGTTCAGGATCTCCGAGTTGGGGACGATGACGGTGTGGTTGTCGAGGGTGCGGATCACGGTCGCGTAGCTCGAGATGCGCACGACCCGCCCGACGATGCCGCCGACGTCGATCACGCTGTCCACCGACACCGGCCGCGCGACGAGCAGGATGACCCCCGAGATGAAGTTGGCCATCAGGGTCTGCGAGCCGAACCCCAGGCCGATGCCGATGACGCCCGCGAAGACCGTGATGACGCCGGTCCCCACGCCCACCGCGTCGAGGCCGCCGATCGTGCCCAGCGCCATGATCGTGTAGCGCGTGAGCGTGTCGACGGTGGCTCGCATGCCCTTGTCGAGGTCGTACAGCGGATAGACGTGCGCCTGGAGGAGCGCGACGACCCAGCGCGACACGAGGAACGTCGCGCTCACGATGCCGCCCAAGAGCAGGATGGACCCGCCCGAGATGCGGCTGCCGCCCACCGTGAGCAGGGGCCACGTGAGGGCGCTCTTGAGGTTGCCGAACAGGTCGCCGTAACCCCACCCGGAGGCGATCAGGCTCAGCGTCACGAAGACGAACACGAGCATCAGGAGGGGGGCGATGGTGCGGGCCGCGGCCCGGGCGCCCTCCTTCGACAGGGCCAGCCACCCGCCCCCGTTCGGGTACCCCAGCGCGGCCTTCAGCAGCGCGGCCGTGCGGCTGTAGAACCAGGGCGCCAGCAACAGCACCCCGAGCGTGATCAGCCCGCCGCGGACCAAGAAGCCCGCGAGGTTCCAGTACCCGAGGGCATGGAGCCCGTAGACGATGACGGGCCCGGCCGCGAAGACCTGGTACAGCCGCCGGATCCCGGTGCGGAGGATGCCGATCTCCTTCGGCGAGCCGTTGGCGCCGATGACCTCGAGCAGCGCCTGGCGCTGGATCGTCAGCAGCACCCAGTTGACGACGAGCAGGCCGATGAGCAGCTGGCCCATGCGGGCGCGCACGACGGTCGGGTACCCCAGCAGCGGCAGGGCGGACGCGACCACCAGGACCAGCGAGGCGAGGCCGGTCCCGAAGCGCACCAGGCTGCGGAGGTAGCGCGAGGCGCCGACGGTGGTCGCTCCCCGCGGACGGAAGAGGTGGTCCGCGACCGCGACGACCACCGCCGCCGTCACCGGGGCGATCGCTCCGAACGTGAAGAGCGCGAGGAGCGCCGAGGGCAGGGCGTCGGTCCACGCCAGCAGCGCGCACACCCCCGAGGCGGGGAGCACGGGGAGGGCGGCCAGCAGGGCGGCGCGGGCGAGGGCGTCGCCTTGGTCGCGGGGCCGCCACCCCAGCAGGGGGGGAGAGATCCGGCGCGCGAGGACGGTGAGGAGGATCCCGAGGAGGAGGACCCCGAAGAGCAGGCCCCCCGGGGACGTGGGGCCGGTCCCCTCGGGCCGCTTCGCCTGAAGCCGGGAGAGGACGTCGGCGCGCACCCGCTCGCGGTCGGCCAAGAGGTCGCGCGTGTGCGCGATGGCCTGCTCGTAGACCTTCGCATCGAACAGCCCCGTCGACTTGTTCAGGAGCCCTCCCTGTTCGCGCGCGGCGACGTCCTGTCGCCAGGTCTCCCAGCGGTCCAGCTGGAGCCGCACGACGGGGCTCGGCAGCGCGGCCACCTCGGCCGCGACCTCGGCCGTCCGCTCCCGGATCCGGTCGAGCTCCACCTGGCGCTCGAGGCGCGTGACGTCGTTGCGGAGGAGCTCCTCCTTGAGCTCCAGCAGCTCCCGCTCGGCGTCGCTCAGCGGCGGGGGTTCCTCGGGGACCGGCGCCTCGACCTGCTCGCCCTCGACGTCCTCGACGCCTTCGACGTCCTCGAGATCCACCGGCGGCAGGTCCGGGGCGTCCTCCGGGTCCCGCTCGGCGGCGGCCGGGTCCGGATCATCGGCGCGACGCGCGGCGATCTCGACGATCTCCGGCAGCTCCGGCTCCTGCTCGATGAGGACGCGCCGCGCGGCGTCCAGGAGCTCGCGGTACTCCTCGAGGCGGGCCCTGGCGTTGATCAGATCGGCCTCGGTGGCCTCCAGGCGGCTCCTGGCGCGGATGGCCCGGACGCGCAGCTCCTCGACGAACACGTCGATCGCCTCGGTGGTGTTCGCCTCCTCCAGGGGCAGCATGCCGCCGGCTTCGATCACCAGGCGTCGCGCCTGCGTGATCCCGTCGAGGAGGGCGGCCTCGTGGGAGGCGCGAGCTTCGGAGATGCGCTCCAGCAGCTCCTCGAGGGACCGATTCCGGGCGAGGAGATCAGCGACCGCCTGGCGTCGCTCCGGCCCCCCGGTCCGCAGCAGCTCGCGCCGCCGCTTCACCAGCCGCTGCCGATCCGCCCGGACCCCGGCCTGCCTCACCTCCAGCCGCTCGAGGTGCCAGCGCGTCTGGTCCTGCTGGCGCTCCAGCCGGCGGGTGAAGGCCTCCTCCACGTCCTGGAGGCTGCGGATGACGAGCTCGGAGGGGTCCTCGACTACCGGGAGCTCTACGGCGCTGTCGCTCTCCAGCCCCGGGAGGACGAGCTGCCCCGCCGCGGGCGCAGGCAGCAGCGCGACCCCCCCGAGCGCGAGAACGACGAGGACGCGATGGAGCGAAGTCGGCGTACGCACCCGCCGAGGTTAGATCAGTTCGCGCCCGACCACGTGGCGGGGGGTCGAGTCGCGCCCGCGGGCGGCGCCGTCATCTGCAGGACCTCGGCGGCCGATCCGTCGGGCAGCCGCGCCCAACCCCGCCGCTCCCACCGGAACCAGCGGTCGAGCTTCAGCGCGCGATCCTGGACCGAGAGCTCGTCGACTCGGGAGTTGAACCCGTCGCGCAGCCACGTGACGCACCCGCCGTAGTCGTCCCAGTGCCGCGCCGCCTCGGCGGGCTCCATCAGGTTGAAGTGGGACCCCGCCACGCCGGCCTCCCAGAGCGTCTCGTCGTCGGTGATCATGTAGCAGGCGCCCGACGACAAGAACGCCGTGGCGATGCGGTCTTCGCCGGTGCAGCACCGGGCCTCGTGGTCGTCTCCGTCCAGGTAGTAGCGGTCCGCCCAGTCCAGCAGGGCCGCGCCCGAGAGGAGGACCGCGCCCGCGACCCCCGCGCCCGCCAGGACGCGGAGCCCGTTGGTGCCGTCGTCCCAGGCGACGGCGACGCCGGAGGCCATCAGGGGGACCAGCAGGAGGCCGGGGAGCAGGGCGTTCCGGAAGCCGTAGTCGTTGAACGTCGAGAGCCCGACGTGCATGACCCCGAAGGCCGCGACCAGCGCGATCGCCTGCAGCGCGGCCTCCCGGGAGACCCACCATCGCGCCGCGACGACGGCGACGATCGCAGCCGAGCCGGGGATCGAGCTGGGCCCGGGATACCAAGCCAGGATCCCGACCTGTCGGCGGACGGTGTCGATGTACCCCGCGGCGTCGTGGAATCCGCCCTGAGAGGTGAGGTCGCCGCCCCCCAGGAAGAGCGTCGCGCCGAGGAGCGCCACCGTGCCCAGCGCCGGCGTCCAGAACCCGACCGTCTTCACGGCGTCGTGGCGCCCCCAGGACTCCCGCAAGGAGAGCAGCACCAAGAGGAGGGCGGGCGCCAGCAGCCCCCACTCGACGCGCATCGCGACCATCAGCGCGCCGGACGCCCCCGCCGCCGCGAGCAGGACGCCCGACCCCGATCGCCACGCTGCGAGGGCCTGGATGAGGCACAGCGTCGCGACCGCGTAGGGGATCGCGAGGTTGAAGATCGACGCCCCCCAGAACGCGTGGACGGGGTCCACGAGGAGCACCGCCGCCGCCGCGAGGCCCACCGCGGGGCGGCGCGACCAGAGCAGCGCGAACAGGCCCACGCCGACGATCCCGAGCCCCCGGGCGCCGGCGTTGAGGAGCAGCGGATAGAGGAGGTCGGTTCGCTGGAGCACGGCCCCCAGGCCCCAATAGACCCACCGCAGCAGGCTGTAGGTGACGTACGCCTCCCACTCCTCGATCGCGTACGCGGGGCTCTCCATGCCCCAGTAGATGTGCGCGTAGGACCCGGCGTGGCCCAGGGCCTCGTGCCGGGCGAACGTCGGGAACACGAAGAGAGAGACGCACGCCCCGGCTACCCCGAGGAGCGCGAGCGCGACGGCCGTCCGTCGGCTCAGCAGCGGCGCGAGGGCAGCGCGGAGCGGGCGGACGGAGGCGGCGCAGAGGCCCGCCCACAGGAGCGCCTGCCCGAGGGACACCCAGCCGTCGTTCCGGAGGAACCAGTCCCTCACTCGGCGCCCCGGGTCTCGTCCTCGGGCCCGACCCGCGCGGGGGCGCGTCGCCGCGCGACCCCGCGGAGGCGGACCGTCTCGATGTCGCTCTGCTCCGGGCCGCGCAGCAGCTCCACGACGAAGCACGCCCCCGGCCCGTCCACGCCCTCGAGTCGGATCGTGCCGCCCATCGCCTCCGCCAGCTGGAGCGAGACCGACAGCCCCAGCCCGGTCCCCTCCCCCACGTCCTTGGTCGTGAAGAACGGCTCGAACAGGGAGGCCTCGTCTCCGGGAGCGACGCCGCGCCCACGATCACGCACGCGGATCGAGACGTGCTCGTCGCCCGCCGAGGCCCCCGCCTCGATACGCCCCCGCCCGCCCATGGACTCGCCGGCGTTCACGAAGAGGTTCAGCAGGATCTGCTGGAGCTTGTCGGGGACCGCGAGCACGGCGGGGAGGTCGTCCGGCAGATCCAGCTCGATCAGGATCTCCCCGAAGCGAGGCTGCACGCCGACCAACCCGGCGACGGTGCGCAGCATCGTCGCCATGTCCACGGGCTCCAAGGCTTCGGTCGGGACCTCGCCCCGGCGGCTGTACGCCAAGAGCTCGCCCACGATCCGGTGAATCCGGTCGAGCTCGGATCGGATGCGAGGCAGCAGGTCGGGCCCCAGGCTCCCGTCGGTGTCGCTCTCGAGCAGCTCCGCGAAGCCGATCACGCTCGCGAGGGGGTTCCCCAGCTCGTGGGCGACGCCCGCGGCCAGCCGCCCCACCGTGGCCATCTTCTCCGCGAACACGAGGTCGGCGCGGGCCTTGCGGAGGTCGTCGTTGATGCCGCGCAGCTCCGCGACCCGGGCCTCTCCCTCGGCCTGGAACCGCTCCAGCGCTTCGGCCATCGCGTTGAAGGCCTCCGCCACCTCCCCCAGCTCGTTTCCGGGGCCGGGAGGCAGGCGCGTCTCGAACGAGCCCGCCGCCAGCGCCTCGGTCCCCTCCGCGAGGGCCTCGATCGGCGCGAGGATGCGTCGTCGGAAGAGGGCGAAGCCGAACAGCCCCATCCCCACGGCGCTGACCAGCGTGAAGCCGAGGAGGATCGGGATGGCGGTGCGGTTCAGGGCCCCGAGGAACGGGTCTCCGGCGGGGACGGCGACGCGGACCGCGCCCACGACGGACCGGCCGGAGTCGAGGATCGGGGTCGACGCCGTGGCCCAGCTGCGTCCCCGGAACGGCGCTCCCGGGGCGGTCCACTCGCCTCGCACCGTCCGGTGCGTGCCGACGGCCTCTCGCAGGTCCGACGCCGTCACCATCCACTCGGCGCGCCCGAGATCGTCCTCGAGCGACGCGGGCCAGCGCCCCCGCGACGCGACCGGCCGAAAGCCCGGCGTGGTGACCACGGCGAGGACGGCCTGATCGGGAGGCAGCAGGGCGGACTGCAGGGCATCCGAGAAGGGCTCGGCCCGCGCGCTCGGGCCGCCGTGCGTGTAGGCGACGACCTCCATGCGCAGGGCCAGGGCCTGGGCGAGCTCCTCCGCCATCCGCACCCGGGAGATGCCCTCCCGACCCGTATTGACGCGCAGGAGCAGCACCGCGTTCAGCGCGATCGTGACCACCGTGAGGAGGGCGAGGTTGCCGACGACGTCGGCCCAGAGCGTAGTGCGGCCGGCGGCCATGGGCGCAGGATAGGATGCGCGGCATGAGGCCGCGATGTCCCCCCTCGATCCTGGCCCTGCTCGTCGCCGCCGCGTGGGTGTTCGCGGTGCCCGCAGCGCACGCGGACTCGCCCGGCGCGCCCCCCTCGATCCGCGTCGTCGTGACGCTGGATTCGGACCACGACCCCCGCGCCGTGAGCGTCCGTGAGTCCCTGGAATCACTGGACTCTCGAGCAGCCACTCCGGGGGCGGACGTGCGCGTCCAGGCCCTCGTCGACGACGTGCTCCACACGACCTGGATCGCCGACCCCCGCCGACGCCACGCGGACGCGCTCGACGCCGCAGGCGACCCCGTCGGGGGGATCGTGACGCGCCCGAGCGGGGCGTTCGCCGTGCACGTGCCTCCGGGGACCGCGGACCTCCGGATCGTCGGACCCGGCTGGACCTCGGAGGTGGCCCTGCCGCGCCCGGAGCCCCTCCCGTCGTCGACGCCGGGGACGGTCCCTCGGGACCCGGGGGAGATCGAGGTCGTCACGCTCCGCGACTCCGGCCCGCCCGAAGCGCGGCAGGACGTCGTGTTCCTCGCCGAGGGCTACCTGGAGGACGAGCTGCAGGTGTTCCTCGCGGACGTCGACCGGGTGCTCGCGCGCATGGGCGAGATGGAGCCGTACGGCCGCTACCTCCCCTTCCTGAACGTGCACGCCGTCTTCATCGGGTCCGTCGAGGCGGGCGCCGATCACCCCGAGGCGGCCGTGCCCACGTCGGTCGACACGGCCCTCGGCTGCAGCTACGGCGCCTTCGGCATCGATCGACTGCTGGACTGCGACGCCCAGGCCGTCCTCGCCCTCGCCGGGGAGGCCCCGGGGGACGACGTGCGCCTCGTCCTCGTGAACGACGACGCGTACGGCGGCAGCGGAGGCCAGGACTACGCCGTCACCTTCACGGGGGCGCTGATGGAGCAGGTGGCGGTGCACGAGCTCGGCCACACGGACGCCTTCCTCGCCGACGAGTACACGTCCGGCGCGTCCTGGCCCGGCGGGGGCCCCACCTACGCGAACTGCTCGCGCTTCAGCAACGAGCAGGGCTGGCAGGAGTGGATCGACGCCGACTCCCCGGGCGTCGGGTCGTTCACCGGGTGCCTCTGGACCGACTGGTACCGACCCACCCGGGACGCCTGCATCATGAACGTGCTCGAGGCGGACTACTGCGTCGTGTGCCGCGAACAGGTGGTGCTCGCGATCCACAGCCACATCCCCGATCTGATCCTGTCGCGCAGTCCGGACACGGACGACTACATCCCCCTGACCGCCCTGTCCGAGGTCACGCTCTCCGTCGAGCTCCTCGAGCCCGCGGACGAGCCCCTGCACGTCGCGTGGCGCTGGGTGGAGCGGGACGAGATCCTCGCCGAGGGGCCGGGAGTCGACACCCTCGCGCTGGAGGCCCTCGATCTCGAGCCCGGGCCCTGGACGATCGAGGCCCAGGTCGAGGATCGGACCGCCTGGGTGGTGAGCGATCCGTTCCGTCTCCTGGAAGACCGCGCGACGTTCTTCGTGGACGTGTCCGACACGGGCGGGGACGACGACGACGACTCCGGAGACGACGACGGCGACGGCTGCGCCTGCGAGCAGGAGGGAGGCTCCGCGGCCGCGCTCCCTCTGATCGCCGCGCTGGGGATGCGTCGCCGCCGGAAGGTCTAGCGCGCGCGCACCTCGTCGGCGTCCGATCGGAACGCGAGGGACGCCTCCACTCCGGCGAGGCAGGAGTCCCGCAGGTCCGCGTCCCAGGCCCCGCAGAGCCGCTGCATCGTCGCCCAGCTCGAGTACGTGCGACCGATGTGCAGGGCGGCGCCCTGGGCGATGTCCACGCGGCGCTCCGGCGGCATGTCCCTCAGCGCGGTCATCAGTCGCAGGGGCACCGTGTGCAGGTGGTCGCCGAGGGGGAACCCGACGCCGTGCCAGCAGGCCGTCTGATCGGCGGAGTCGGCGAACGAGTCGCACGCGGACGTGTCGTCGACCATCAGCGTCATGCCGCCGGCGCCCGCGGACTGGAGGCTCCACCCCACCCCGCGCATGCACTCGGCCCGCCAGGGCTCGCCGAGGGAGAGGCAGGGGCCGCCCAGCTCGACGACCTCGCGGCCGTCCTCTTCGGCGAACGGGTCGTAGGTGTTGTACCCGAGCGCCCAGGTCGCCCCGCGGCGGCACTCCTCGGCCCGGGCCTCCCCGTACTGCTCGCACGCCGCGTGGGCGCGGTCGAGATCCAGGCCCAGGTAGGGCGTCATGTAGAAGCCGTGGACGTCCCAGCACGCCCCTCGGAACGCCGACCGGAGGCCCGGGAGGTAGCCGTCGGGCTGGGCGGCGCGGGCCATGCCGTAGGCGTTCACCGCCACCAGCGCCAGCCACCCCGCCGCGGCCGCTCCGGCGGCGACCTTGGGCAGCGGCCCCAGCGCCGGCAGCGCGAGCTCGCCCTCGTGGACATCGCCGCCGCGCGCCTCTTCGATCAGCCGGGCGGCGAGGACCCCCGCGGAGATCCCCAGGACCATCGTCCAAGGGGTGAGGATCGCGTGCCCGAGCTCCCGAGGGTTCGTGATGTACCAGGGCAGCAGCTCGAGGTTCATGTCCGACAAGAGGAACGCGACGAAGTACGTGAGCCCCATGCCGGCCGGGAGGACGGCCGGGGAGATCCGCGCGGGGCTCGTCGGACGCCCCGGCACGAGGCCCGCGAGGATCCGTCCGAGGGACGGCGCGGTGCGGATCAGGAGCCCGATCCAGCCGCCGAACAGGGTCCACGTGACGACGACGGCCAGGGAGCCCGCGAACGCCGAGCCGGCGGGGGTCCCCAGCACGTCCTGGAAGTGCAGCCCGTAGGCGAAGCCGCCGTCGAGGAACATCTCCGAGATCTTCCCGAGGTCGACGCTGATGTTCGTCACCTCCTCGGGCACGGGGGCCTTCGAGACCCCGGCCGTCTCGCCGTAGGGCGCGTAGAAGAGGACCTTCCACCAGAACGGCGTCGCGCCCACCACGATCCCGCCCACGAACAGCGCCTGGAGCCGCAGCGTCACCCGATCGCGGAGGGTGGCCAGGGCGGTGAGCCAGAAGCCGCCCAGGAAGATCAGGGACCCGAACGAGTTCACGAGCGCGAGGCCGTTGGCGACGCCCCAGGTGATCGCGAACCCGGCGGGCCGGAGCGTCCACGCGCGGAGCCGGGCGAAGCGCCCCCCCGGAGCGGGGTCGTCGGGCCGCGCGAACATCATCCGCACCAGGAGCAGCGCACAGACCATGTCGAACACGATCTCGGTGTAGTGCCAGTTCCCGAGGATGACCGAGGCGAGGAAGTGGATGGGCGGCGCGAACGCCAGCGTCGCGGCCCCCAGGGTCGCCCCGAGTCGGCCCACCGCGCGGTGGAGGAAGGCGTAGCCCGCGACGATCGTCGTGCCCGCGAACAGGGCCGCGGCGAGCTTGACCGAGAAGCCGGTGAAGCCGAAGACGGCGAACACGGGCGTCCCGAACGTCGCGGCCATGAACATGCCCGCGAGGACCCCGTCGTACGCGTCGAGCATCCCGAAGGAGAAGCCCTTCAGGATCTCCGTGCCCATCGTCCCGGTGACGCAGTCGAACGTGACCGTCGCCTGGGGGTTGTTGGAGAGGACCACGGCCCAGAACAACGCTTGGTGGAGCGCGAGGACGACCCCCAGCCCCGCGTGGCGACGGGCGAGCTGCAGTAGGAACCCGATCACGGCCCGACGATACTCGCGGCCGACGGCGATCGCCCGACCCCTGTGCCATGATCCGCCCGTGTCCGACTCCGAGAACGACGCCGCCCCCGCGCCCTCGCGCAAACCCCGCAAGCTGCCTGCGATCGCCGTCGGGCTCGGCCTCGCGCTGATCCTGGGCGAAGGCATCGCCCGCTGGCGCCACGCGCACCCGCCGCTGCCCCCCGAGGAGCACCAGGCGGCGCCCCCCGGCATGTATCAGAACGACGACGTGGCCGGGTTCCGGCTGTCGCCCGAGTTCCGGTACGACGTCGAGCACTTCACGACCAACGCGATGGGCTTCCGGGACCGCGCGCGGACGCCGGGCGCGCCCCCGGACGGCGTGACCCGGATCGCGGTGATCGGCGACTCGTTCCCCACGGGCGTCGCGGTGGCGGACGAGCACCACCTGTCGTACCTGCTCGAGGACGCCCTCGCGGAGCTGCAGGGGAACCGGCGCATCGAGGTCTGGAACCTCGGCGTGCCCCACTTCGGGCCGCAGCAGTCGATGCTGCAGCTGATGGAGCGGTGGGACGAGGTGCAGCCGCGCATCGTGGTCTTGTCGTTCTTCGAGGGGAACGATCCGTTCGACGACAGCCAGGGTCCGTCGTTCCACAAGGTCGTCGACCGACGCATGACGCGCGCGGGCTGGGCGCCCTGGCCGGGCGACCCCTTCAACGACCGTCGGGCGGAGCTGAACCGACCGATCTTCGCCCACCACGTCCCCGGCGACTCGATCCTCCAGCGTCGGTCGTACCTCTACCGCCTCGTGATGCGCGGCCTGCACGCCGTTCGATACAGCGTGTCGGAGGTCTGGCCCTGGGGCATGGAGCCGTTCGACTACGAGGCCTTCGGGGGCGTGGCGTGGCTCTACCTCCAGCCTCCTCCCCCGCCCATCGAGGGAGGCTGGGGCATCACTCGCGACGTGCTCGCGGACCTGAAGGCGCGGCTGGAGGCCAAGGGAGCGCGGTTCCTGATCCTGGGCGCTCCCGCCAAGATCGTCGTGCACGACGAGGACCTGGAGCTCGCGTTCGAAGAGGGCTGGGAGATGGGCCATCGGGACGGCGGTGGCTCCCTGGACGGGGCCCGGATGTTCGATCCCGGGCTCCCCAGCCGGCGCCTGACGGAGCTGACCACCGAGCTCGACATCCCCCTCGTGCACCTCGGCGAGCCCCTGCGGGCGGCGGCGGGGAGCGAGCGCCTCTACTACCGCGACGACTCCCACTGGACGGCGGCCGGCCACCGCGTGGCGGCGGCGGAGCTCGGTCGGGCCCTCTCCGATCGCGGCTGGATCCAGTCGGTGGGGGGCACGGCCCTGACGGCGGCCCTGGAGAACGCGGTGCCTGTGGGCTCGGCTCACGACGAGTTCGAGGGCGGCTTCCGGCCCCACCTGCACCGCGGCGACGACGACGACGACGACCGACAGGGAAAGGGAGGCAAGGGCAGCAAGGGCGGCTCCGAGATCCCGCCCCGCCTCGTGGACCCCGAGCGGCTCCTGCCCCTCCTCCCGGCGCCGCCCGAGGGCTGGCACACGGAGGGCGAGGCGACGGCCGACAAGGCCCCCCTGAAGTACCCCCGGGAGGACGTGATCGTGGGCCAGGCGACGCGCTTCTACGTCGCCCCCGACGGCACGCAGATCGAGCTGACGGCCTACGATTCGGGGGGTCAGCCCGAGGTCGACCAGTGGTGGCGGGACCTCGCCGGACGGATGGTGCTCGGGCCCGTCCCCGACGGGATGCTCCCCAGCACCGCCCGGGTCGGCCTCCTCGTGTCCGAGGGCGGAGAGGCGCTGCTCGAGCACGTCGACCGCGAGCAGGTCGCGGCCCTGGAGAACGACCTGCGGCCCGCGCCCGGCGAAGCTCACGTGTACCCGACGCTCACCGTCCGCACCTCCTCGGGGGGACCGCCGGACGACCTCCGCGACCACCTCGTGGACCCCGCGGCGCTCGTCGCGACGCTCCCGCCCGCGCCCCCCGGCTGGGAGATCCTCGACGCGATGCCCATGTACCGGCCCCACGGCCCCCACGACGGCGACCAATCGCTGCCCGACGGGGTCGAGGCGCTCTTCAACGACTTCGAGGAGCTCCGCAACGACGACGACCCGCCGTGGACGGCGCAGGTGAAGCAGTGGTACCGGGGCCCCCACGGGTCCTTCGCCCTGGTCGTCCAGGACACCGGCTGGAACGAGGAGCTGCTGCGCGCTCGTGAGGGGCGGATGGTGGCGGCGTACGGCGTCGGCGGCGGCGACGGGGCGGCCCGGCCCGCGCCGGACGATCACTCACGCGGCCTCACCCTGAAGCCGTGGCGCGGCGGCGGGGTGAAGGGCTTCCGGACCTGCATGGAGAGCCAGGGCCTCTGCAAGGTCGTGGGCGGGCTGATCGGGGAGAACGACCCCGACGCGCCGCTGGCTCGCTACAACGTCATCCTCATGGGCCCGCCGGGCGCGAGCGACGAGGCCTACGCGGCCCTCGTCGAGGGAATCCGCACCGACCAGCTCCCCTGACCCGCCTCAGCGCGCCTTCACCGCCGCCGACGCCGCGGCGAGATCGAAGGCCTGCGCCACCGCGGTCGTCGCGTCCTCCCCGTCGCCCATGGGCCCGAACACGCTGAGGACCACGCGGTCGTCCACGAGCTTCGCCCACTTGCACGACGCGAAGAAGTCGGAGCAGCGCGTGGTCTTGCTCTTGCCCACGCCGCTGCGGATCTCGTCCGCCGTCCCGCCCGTGGAGCCGCCGCCGCCCCAGTCGAGCACCACGGGCCGCTTCGGATCGCCGAGGTCCTGGGCGTAGGCGACGAGCACGCCGTGCGGCGTCTGGAAGACCCGCCAGGCGCCCGTGAGGATGTTCCGCGAGGCCTCCCGGCGCCACCCCCAGCCCTCACCGACCCGAGCCCAGTCGGCGGGGACCTTCGAGGGGAGCGCCTTCGCCAGGGTCGCGGGATCGGCGAGCGGGGCGAGCACGGCGTCGTCGGGCAGCTTCGCGCTTCGGGGATAGCTCCCGGTGCGTCCGGTCGACGCCTCCTCGAGCGCGCGGAGCGGCGGGGCCGGGATCGCCTGGAGCAGACCTCGAAGCGCCCCCTCGTCCGCGCCCTCGGGCCCGTGCGCGTGCACCACGATGCGGTGCGCGCCGTCCTTCGCGACGGGGGCCTGGAAGAAGATCCCCTCGCTCTCGGGGGGCGGCACGTCGGCGACCGGTCGTCCGTCGGCCAGGGGGTCCTGGTCGCGGTTGCGCCACGCCTCGTGCAGCGGGTTGAGCGTCGTGGGCTCCCACCCCGCGTCCTGGATCATCACCCAGAGCTCCCCGTCCGCCCCGGCGTAGCGACCGATCGCGCCCACCCACGCCGCGTCCAGCCCCTCCTGCACGCCGTGGATCAGGAGGTCGCGGGTGCGCCCCGCCAGCTTCTCGGGGAGATGCTTCGCGAGGTCCGCCGACGGGACCCCGAAGTGGATGAGGGTCGGATACAGGAGGGTGGCCTCGTCGACGTTCACGTCGAGGGCGAGCCCGAAGGGCGTCTGCGTCCCGCGCCCCACCAGCTCGTCGACCTCGAGGTCGCGCTCGTCTCCCTTCGCGTCGCGGTCGTCCGGTTCGTCGCCCGCTTCGGGATCGTGGGACTGCTCGGCATCGGGACCCGCCGGGGCCGGGCCTCGGCCGCAGGCGACCGCGAGCAGAACCGCGGGTGCAAGCTTCAAGTACTTCATCAGAGGTGATCCCTTCAAACCATCACCGCGCCATCTTGTCGACGCGGATCTGCGCCGTCGCGAGCTCGTGCGCGGGGAGCGGCGACTTCTCCACCTGGAGCGACCACTCGGCGAACTTCGGGGGCGCCCGCCGGAACAGCCAGCGCGCCCGGACGTCGAGGGGGAGGGCCGCGTCCGGCGGGACCTCGATCTTGAAGTTGTCCTTCAAGATGTCCGACCAAAGAACGCGGCGGTTCACGATCTTCTCCACCTCGAAGATGCGGTGCTTCTCGATGTGCCGACCGTCGGCGTCGAGCTCCTCCGCCCCCAAGGTGCGGGGGTCGCCTTGGATGTAGCCCTTCGCGTCGAGGTCGCCCTCGTGGTGCAGCACCCGCCCCTCGGCGTCGGCGACGTACAGCTCGAGCCACACCTGGTGCAGGTCGAACGGGCCGGACGGAAACTGGTGCCCGATGCTGATGTTCAGGGTCCGGGCCCGGAGGTCCAGCACTCCCCCCTCTTCGGGGTACGCCTCCAGCGTCAGCCCGATCACGCCGTTGGACGGCGAGCGCTTCGAGCCTTCGGGGCTCCACGCCTCCGGGACCGGCTCCGGCCACCCGTCGCGGTCGATGGGGCGGTACCTCCGGAGACCCAAGAAGTCGCGCGTATACAGGGCGTTGCGCTGGATGAGTTCAAGGTCTCCCTTCTCCAACCCGGTGGCGTAGTGCGCCAGATCGACGTTGATGCCCGCCATGTGGTGGGTGTAGGTCGATGCGCGGTCCTGGGGGAGGTGGCAGGTCGTGCAGGCGACTCCACCGGCGCCGAAGAACTGAGACATGACCGTCGGGTTCTGAACCACTAGATGAGGTTTCAGTTCCACCCGGTGGCAGGACTGGCAAGGGGTGGCCCGCAGCGTCATGTTGTTGGTCACGAACGCCTGGCGATGCCGGCGCGGATCGAGGCGGATGTTCCGCTCCCGGCGGGCGCCGTGTCCCGGGTAGGGCTCGTCGAGCGCGACGGCGAAGCGGGCGTTGGCGGGCGGGTCCCCCGGGGGCTCCCCCTCCACCCCCACGATCCCGTGACACACCTCGCAAGAGACCCCGTCGGACCCGCCCTCGGGCACCCCGTACTTGTAGTCCTCCGCGATGGTGCCTCGCAGGGCTCGGTCCGGATCGTGGCAGTTGGCGCAGAACACGGCCGCTGCGACGCCCTTCGCGTCGATGATCTCCTGCACCGCGGACCGATAGAACTGGTTGGACGCGCTGAAGCGGTGGGGCGAGCCGGCCCACTCGCGGGTGTTCTGCTCGTGGCAGTCCGTCGCCCCGCAGGTCACCGATCCGGCGATGCGGTCCGCGGGCACGCGCGGCCAGTCGGACTCCGGGTCCGCGGCCTGCGCGAACTCCTCTTCGTCGAAGGCCGTTCGGTAGACCGGGAGCGCGTCGTGCACCTTCGTGGGGCGGAATCCGCGGAAGTGCTCGTACTCGTAGTACGCCCACCAGCCCGCGGCCGAGCCGAGCATCCAGATCGCGCCCGCCCCCGCGACGAGGGCGCGCGAAGCCCCGGAGCGAGCCGCTTGCTGGGCGAACAGGTGCAGGACCAGCAGCGCGAGGGTCCCGGTGCCCGCTACCGAGTGGAGGGTGAGGGTGCCGAACAGGTGCGTCCGCGGCTGCCAGTGGAGCACGGCGCCGCCCGCCAACGCCCACGCCGTCAACAGCACGAGGGCGGACCCGCTCCAGCGCGACGTGGCCCTCTCGCGGGCCCGCGAGAGGATGCCGATCAGGGTCAGCAAGGCGCTCCCCACCAGGAGGAACGCGAGGACCCCGGCCCCCACGATCGTGGCGTCCTGGAAGTCGGAGATCCGCTGGGACTCGAACAGGGCCTGCTTCTGTTGCTGGACGAACCCCATGGGCTCGGGGAAGTCGAGCGCGGCGACCACCTGGATGCTGAGGACGCCGCCGAGGGCGAGGCACATGCCCGTGATCCAGGCCCGGCTGCCGGTCTTCACGAGGTGGGCGGCGAGCGCGATGGGCGCCACCGCGCACAAGATCCAGCCCGCGACGCGGTGCGCCTCGAGGATCGGGAAGTAGCCCGGCGTGTGGACCCGGCCGATGAGGATGAACAAGCCCGTCACCCCCACGACGGCGAAGATCAGCCACCCGATCAGGCCGTTGCGGTTCTTCATGGGGCCGCCAGCCAGCGGTCGAGGTCGAGGGCGCGGACCCCGCACCGGCCCGCGAAGTAGAGGACGCGGCCGTCGACCGACGGCGCGAGCGACCGCACGAGTCCCCCCACGGGCAGCCGTCGCACGGTCCCGAACGTCCCGTCGCCCTGGATCTCGGCTGCGGCGAGCGTGCCGGAGTAGGTGCCCGCGGCGATCACCCAGCCCCCTCCGGGGCGGACGACGACGGGTCTGGCGCCATAGCCCACATGCAAGGCATCCAACACCGCGCCCGTGCCCATGTCCACCGATTGCACGCGTCCCTCCTGGAACCGGGTGACGAACAGTCGACCGTCGAGGGCGTCCGCGCCCCAGTTGAAGTCGCCCAGGAAGTTCGAGGCCCGCGCCCTCCGGTCGGCCAGATCGACTTGGGTCATGCGCGCCCCGAACCACAGGGGGACGGTGTAGGCGATGCCCCCGTCCACGACGATCTCCTCGAAGGAGCCCGCCTCGGGGACCACGAAGCGGTCGAGGACGGCGCCGTCGTCCGCCCCCAGAACGAGGAACTCCGGCGAGTACTCGCAGCCCAGGAGCAGCCGGCCCCGGTCGAGGGGGGCCCAGGAGGCGACGTAGCAGCCATCGGTCACGATCGGCGGCCCCGTGGGTCGGCCGGACGAGGCGTCGAGGCGGACGAGCACGGACGAGTCGTACAGCTCCGGGTCCACCAGCGCCGCCCAGACGCCGTCCCCGGCCGGGATCTGCTCCTCGGGCCACGAGTCGCGCCGCACCACGCGCCAATCGATCGACGGCAGGGGCGTCCCCGACGGGAGCTGGAAGCGGTGGGTGGCCGCGCCTTCGCGATCCACCGCCCACAGGGCCCGCCCGCCGTCGACCACGTGCAGCTGGAACACCCCCGACCGCTCGTCCACGAGGCTCACCACCCCGTCGTCTTCGATCGGCGGGCAGTGCCACACCGCGAGGAGCTGCACCGGCACCGCCGTGAGGCCCGCGATCAGCGCGGCGTGCGCCGCCGGGACCAGCCAGCCCGACGGCCCGTCCCGCAGGCGGGGCACCAGCCGGACGCCGCGACGCTGCAGGGCGCCGGAGCCGAGGACGAGGGCCGGCGCCATGGCGGCCTGGATCATGCGACGGAGGCCGCGCGCGTCGCCCAGCGGCTCGAGCAGGTTCTGGAACACCTCGCTCGGGCCCCCGTCCGCCACGAGGGCGGGCTGGATCCCGGGCCCGGACACATACAGAGCGTGCAGCAGGAGGAACGCGATGCACCCCCCCCAAGCCGCGACCACGGCCGCCGCGACCGGGGCGGGGTCCTCTCGCCGGAGCCGCCCCACGGCGAGGGCCCCCAGCAGCGTCGCTCCCCAGGCGCGCGGGGCCATGCCCCCCCCGTACAGCACGATCGCCCCCAGACCGATCAGGGGGACCAGCGCGGCGATCTGCGCAGGGAGCGCCCGAGCGCCGCCCCCCCGGCCGAAGCGCAAGAGACCCACGACGATCGCGGCGATCACGGTCCCCCGCACGAAGACGAGGGTGTCGGACACCTCCTCGAAGCCGGGGAGCCGCTCCAGCGCCTCGGCCGCCCGCCACGCCGTCGTCGACAGCGCCGTGTGGATCCGCAGACCCAGGGGGTTGTCGAGCCGGGACCACAGGTGCAGCGCGGTGGCGAGGGCGGCCAACGCGGCGAGCCCCTCCGCCCCCCGCTCGAGCCGAGACGGAGCCTTCACGGGGCGGCCTCGGGATCGATGCGGAAGATCCCGCAGTCGGTGGACACGACGACGCGGCCCCGACCGTCCGACCGGAGATCGCGGGCCTGGCCGCAGAGCGCGAACGCCCGACGCCGATGGGGCGGGGACGTCTCGACCTCCCAGATCTTCCCGGAGTAGGCCGCCGAGGCCCAGATGCGGTCGCGGACGGGGTCGTGGATCATCGCCCGGACACCGAACGAGAGCGGGACGTGTGCTTCGATCCGGAGGGTGTCCGGGTCGAGGACCAGCGCGCCGCCCTCGAAGAAGCGACTGACCCAGAGGCGGTCGTCGCCGTCCAGCGCCACCGCCCAGTTGAACGGGCCGACCGGCGCCGTGCCGAGGCGGCGTCCCGAGGGGAACTCGTAGCGCGAGACGCTCGGCCCGCCCCACAGCGAGATGCCGTACAGGCTCCCCCCGTCGGACCGGAACACCCCCGACTCCACGTCGTCGGGGAGCGCGATGCGCGCGATGGTGCGCCCCGTCGACGGCCGGAAGACGTACACGGCCGCGTCGCCCTCGCAGCCCAGCAGCACGTCCCCCACCCGACCTCCGCGGACCCGGATCGCGGCGTTCTCGGGCATCGGGATCCAGCTCGCGATCCAGCAACCGGAGACCGCCCGATACTCCCCCGGTCCGGTCTCGAGATCGATGGGCATGAGCCCCATGGCGGGCTCCGGGTTCCAGCGCCCGGCGGACACCCACACCCGCCCGTCCACCGGCCCGCCCAGCTCCTCCACCGCGTCCGCCCCGGCGGCGTGCAGCGACCAGGAGCGCGAACCGACCCCGGCGGTGTCGATGATCCCGAACTCCGTGCGAGCCCGGTCCGTGAAGTAGACGACGTCGCCGGAGGGGTCGCTGCCGAGCGCGAAGATGCCGGTGCGCGCGGCGATCCGCTCGACGCCCGCGGGGAGCTCCGCCGGGGCGGTGAACATGTGCACCAGCATCCCGCGACCGGCGCACAGACCGGCCCACAGGATCAGGGGCAGCAACACGAGGTGGAGGCGTCGGGGATCCAGGACGGCGCGCAGGGAGGCGGGCGCCCCGACGCTCGGTCCCCACCGATGCGACACCGCGGCGGCCGCGCCGACCGCGCCCACGACCGACAGCGCGGACACCGTCGCGATGTGCGGGGTGGGCGCCGCGAGGACCGTCCCGACGAGCGCGACGAGCCCCCCCAGGCCGGCCGCGACGAGACGCCGGCGAGACAGTCCCCCGCCCCGCCGTCCGCGCGGTCGGGTTCTCGCCACGACCCCCACGACCACGGCGCCGGCCACGATCCACACGCCCCCCGCGAGGATCGTCGAGCGACCCGGGCCGCCCAGCCACCACTCCCCCGCCCGGAACGCCGGACTGTGGAGCCCGGGGCCCTCGAGGAGCGTGACCCCCGCCAGCATCAACAGCGCCGCCGCGGTGGTGACGCTCAGGGTCCGCAGCGCGCCCGACGGGGCGACGTCGCCGGTCCGAACGCCGACCGCCGCGCACGCCGCCAGGCCGCCCCAGAAGACGGGTCGATCGACGGCCATCGCCACCGCGAGGACCCCGACGGCGGCGAGCAACCCGAGCGCGCACACCAGCCCCTCGGCGACGCCCCAGGCCCCCGCGACCACTCGGGGCAACCCGGCCTCCACTCGCGGCGCCAGCGCGACGCCCGCAGCGAGGACGGCGAGGAACGCGAGCCCGAGCTGCGGGTGGTGGGGGACGGGGGTCGCCTCGACGATCTCGCTGAGGTAGGAGAACGCGCCCAGCAGCAGCGCCTGCTCGACGGCGGCGGGTCGGTTCCACCAGCCGAACCCGACGGCGAGCACGGGCGGGAGGGCCACCGCGGCGAGGGCCGCGGCCACGGCCGAGGCGGCGCGAGACACACGGCAAGTCTAGAGACGCAGACCGTCGGCCGCTCGGGAGGGGGGTCGACGGGACCCGATCCTCGGTCAAGGTTCTCGCCGGGCCTCCGATGACTGGGCCATGAACACTCTCCTCCGCGCCGCCGTCCCCCTCGCCATCCTCCTGCTGGCCGCCGGCTGCGGCTCGCTGATCGAGGACAACTTCCAACGGAACTCCTGGGAGGACATCGAGGAGAAGAAGGAGAGCGAGCGTGAAGACGATCGCTCCGACGACCCCGGGGACGAGGCCCCCATGAACGACACGTGTTGGGGCGTGTCCGGCACGCTCGACATGCCCGACGGGGCCGCCCCTCCCAGCGGCGCGGGCGACGCGATGATCTTCATCTTCGACGCCGAGTCCGTGTCCGAGCGCGGGTTCCCCGGCGTCGACGCCGAGGTCCTGGACGAAGCCGGCGCGGCCGCCGAGGCGCTGCCCGTCGACTTCCAGCTCTGCTACCAGGAGGGCATGGAGGGCCGCGAGATCGTGGTGATGGCTTTCCTCGACGTGGACGCCGACGAGGAGCTGTGCGACGACGGCGACTTCGTGGGCCAGGCGAGCCTCGTGGTCGACCCCGAAGACTCGGCCCACGTGGACATCTCCTTCGAGAGCGTCATCTACGGCCCCGACTGCGGCCGTGAGGGCGAGACCCCCGACGAGTAGGGCCCTCCTCCCCCGGCGGCCGCCGGGGGACCAGTACACTGTGGCGCGATGCTCTTCGCGCCCACCCCCCGCCGTCGCGCTTCCCCCCTCGCGGCGGCGGGTGGGGTTCTGGCCTTGGCGCTCATCACCGGCTGCTCATCCCGTTGCGCCGACTCCCGCCCGGCGGGGGCGGAACCCCAGGGCCCCTGGACCGACCCCCGCACCGGCGTCGAGTGGGTCCCCGTCGCGGACTCGCACGCCCTCTCACGCACCGAGATCACCGTCGGTCAGTACCGCGCCTGCGTGGAGGCGGACGCCTGCTCCTCCGAGAAGATCTCCGGCGTGGAGTGGAAGGAGAAGGCCTGGAGCGTCTCCGAGAAGTGCAACTGGGGCCGCGACGGCTACGACGCCCACCCGATGAACTGCGTCGACTGGCACGACGCCGACGCCTACTGCCGCTGGGCTGGGGGCCGACTCGTGACGAAGGCCGAGTGGCGCGCGGAGGCCTCGGACTCGGGGCGGCGGATCTTCCCCTGGGGCGCCGAGGAGCCGACGTGCGAGTACGCCGTCATGAACGACTGGATGACTCACGGCGGGAGCTTCCGCCAAGGCTGCGGGGAGCAGGGGACGTGGCCGGTGTGCAGCAAGCCGATGGGCCACAGCGTGCACGGTCTGTGCGACATGGCGGGCAACGTGTGGGAGTGGACCGACACGAAGGAGTTCCCCGGCCCGGAGACCGAGCCGCGTTACAACCTGGGCGGCAGCTACGCCCAGACGCCGCCCTACCTCGAGGCGGAGTACACGCTCGTCAACCCGACCAGGTTCCGGATCGACTACACCGGGCTGCGCTGTCGGATGGCCCTCTAGTCCGGGGCGAGGGTGCGACGCGTGTTCGCGAGCTCCCACGTGGGCAGCACCCCCGCCGCGCCGTCCCGCTGCAGGGCCCAGCGGCTGAAGTCGGGGCGCGCGCGGCGGTAGAGCCAGCGGGCCCGCGCCTCGAGCGGGTATTGCACGTCCTCGGGGAGGGCGATCCGGATCACGTCCTCGATCTTCCCCTCCCGCGCCACCTGCCGCTTGTCCACGACCTTCCGGACCTCGAGCACCTCGTGCCTCGGGATCTCCCGACCCTCGGCGTCGAGCTCCCGGGCCCCCAGTCGCAGAGGGCTCCCCCGGATCTCTCCGTCCGCGTCCAACGCGCCGTCGTGCAGGAGGACCCGGCCGGAGGCATCCACGACCCGGACCTCGAGCCACACCTGGTTGAGGTCGAAGGGCCCCGACGGGAACGAGTGCCCCACGCCGAGGTTGCTGGTGGCCACCCCGAGGGCAAGGGCGCCCTCCTCGAACGACGGGCGCAGGCGCATGGAGAGCGTGATGCCGTGGTCGATCCCCGGGCGGCCCCTGTCCCTGCCCCAGGCGCGGTCTTCGATGGGGACACGAGGCGTGATCCCCGCGAAGAAGATCGTCTCCTCGCGGGCGTCCTCGAGCAGCACACGATCGCCCTCGGTCAGGCCCGTGGCGTACTCCGCGAGGTCTGCGTTGATGCCCATCATCCGATGGGTGTAGTCGATGGGGAGCTCGTCGCTCGGGGGGAGGTGGCACTCCCGGCAGTAGTTCTCGAACGGTCCGCCGTACCGATCGGGCATGTCCGCGTTCTGCAGGACGATCCCGGCCGTGTCGTCGTGCAGCCCCGTGAGGTCGATGCGGTGACACGCCCGGCACGGGTCGTTGCGGTAGATGAGCTCGTTGAATACGAAGACATCGCGGTGGTGGCGGCTGTCCAGTCGGAGGTTCGCCACCCGCTCCGCGCCCGGCTCGCCGGGGTACGGGGGCTCCACCGCCACCGCGAAGTCGCCGTTCCCGTGGGCCTCGAACCCGGAGCCGGCGAACTTCCCGCCGACCTCCGAGATCGAGTGACAGACGACGCACGAGACGCCGTCCGACCCGGACTCGGGGACGCCGTCGGCGTAGACCTCCTGGACGGTGCCCGCCAGCGCGAGCACCGGGTCGTGGCAGCCCGCGCAGAAGACGACGTCGTTCCATCGGCCGTCTGAGATCAGCTCGTTGGTCACCCGCTGATAGAAGGCGTTCGAGGCGGAGAAGCGATGGGGCGAGCCGGCCCACTGGGCCGTGACGTCGGGGTGGCATCCGGCCGAAGCGCACTCCCGGAAGCCCTCCAGCTCGTGGGTATGGGCGCGGGGCCACGCCGACTCGGGGTTCAGGGACGCCTGCCGCTCGGCCGCGGTGCGGGGCACCTGGACGTACTGGAAGTTCGTCGTCATCCGCGCCACGCGGCTGCGCGCGCCCAGGGACACGAAGAAGAGGAGCACGCCGATCAGCCCGAGGACGACGACCAGCGCGCGGTTCATGCGCATCTTCGCCGCGCGCTGGGCGAACAGGTGGAGCAGGACCAACCCGATCGTGAAGGCCCCCGCGAACGAGTGGAACAGCTGGGCGGGGACCCGCGTGGCGAGGGGCTCGTAGGCGAGCAGTGCGCCCCCCACGGTGGCCCAGGCGGCCGTCACCGTGAGCGCCAGACCGGTGCGCCGCGACGCGTCGCGCTCGCGGGTGCGGGACACGGCCCCGACGAGGGTGAGTCCCACCGAGAGCACGAGGAGCACCACCAGCGCGGTGCCCGCGATCACCGGCCAGGCGTTGCTCGCGTCGCCGCCGAGCAGGTCCTGGGCGGCGTGGGCGAGGTACAGCAGCGGCCCGGAGTCGTGCTCCTCTTCGGGCATGTCGAGGGCGTAGGGGATCGGGATCGCCAGGACGCCCCCGAGGACGACCGCCGCCCCCGGCCACCAGGCCTTGCTCTTGGTCGCGACGAGGTGCCCCGCGAGGGCGAGGGGACCGACGACCAGCATGGCCCACGCCACCCAGAAGTGGACCCGCAGGACGGTGAAGTAGCCCGGACCGTAGAAGCCCATCGCCCAGGCGACCCCGCCGGTGGCCGCGGCGCCGAGGAAGAGAACCCAGGCGATGCGCAGGAGGGCGGCGGGCATGGCGGGACGATAGCTCGACCGCGGCCCGGTCCGCGTCGCCCGGGTCAGCCTCCCAACCCGACGTCCGGCGTCCGGATCCGCACCGCGACCGCCTCGCGCAGGGCCTCCAGCTCGTGGGCGTCGTCCCAGTCCGGACGGCGCGCGACGTCCTCGGCGGCGGCGTGGGCCGCCCTCTGGATCGCGCCGAAGCGCGGGGACAGGGACAAGCGGAACGCGGGGGCGCCCGCCTGTCGGGCTCCCACGAGGTCGCCGGGTCCTCGCAGCGCCAGGTCCGCCTGGGCCACGCGGAATCCGTCGTCGGTGGAGGCGATCACGTCGAGTCGAGGGTGGGGCCCGTCCGTGCCCGGGACCAGGAAGCACCGCCCGTCGGCCCCCCCGCGCCCCACGCGGCCGCGGAGCTGGTGCAGCTGGGCCAGCCCGAAGCGCTCGGCGGCCTCCACGACGATGGTGGTCGCCTCGGGGACGTCGACGCCGACTTCGACCACGGTGGTGGCCACCAGCACCTCGATGCGACCGTCCCGGAAGGCGGCGATCGCGGCCTCCTTCGAAGGGCCGTCCATCCTGCCGTGCAGCACCCCCAAGCGCGCGCCCCGGAGAGGGCCCATCGCCAGCTCCTCCGCGGTGTCGACGACCGATCGTCCCGATCCGCGCCCCTCGACTCGGGGGCACACGACGTAGGCCCGTCCTCCCGCCGCGACCGCCTGGGCGACGGCCTCGTACGCCCGTCCCCGCGAACGAGCCCCCACGATCTCGGTGGCGATTCGCCCCCGGGCCGGACGCTCGTCGAGGACGGTGAGATCCAGGTCGCCGAACAGCGTGAGCGCGAGCGTCCTCGGGATGGGCGTCGCCGTCATGGCGAGGAGGTGGGGCGCCCTCCCCTTCTGCAGCAGACGAGACCGCTGAAACACCCCGAAGCGCTGCTGCTCGTCTACGATCACGAGCCGCAGATCCGCGAACTCCACGCTCGCCTCGGCCACGGCGTGGGTGCCGACCATGACCGCCGCGTCACCCGAAGCGACGGACTGCAGGGCGGCCCGACGACCCGCGGCGGGGAGGCTCCCGGACAGGAAGGAGACGCGAACCCCTGCCGCCTCGAACAGCCCGCGCGCGCGCGCCGCCCACTGGGCCGCGAGCACCTCCGTGGGGGCGAGCACCGCGACCTGGCCCCCGCGGTCCACGACGGCCGCGGCGGTGAGGAGGCCGACGACCGTCTTGCCGCTGCCCACGTCGCCCTGGAGCAGGCGCTGCATGGGCCGGGGCTTCGCGATCTCCCGGCGGAGGGCCGCGAGCGCCCGCTCCTGCGCCCCCGTCAGCGCGAAGGGCAGCCGGCCGCGGAGCCGGTCGACCAGCCCCGCCGGAGGTCCCGGGTCCCCCGCGTCCGGCAGGGCGAAGCGGCGACGGAGCAGGGCGACCTGCAGCACGAAGAGGTCCTCCCACAGCAGGGCCGCGTGAGCCGCGTGAGTGCCGTCGCGCAAGGCAGGCACGTCGTCGGTCGTCTCGGGGAAGTGGATCGCCCGCAGCGCCTCCCGGCGGGACGGCAACCCCAGCTCGGCGCGGAGCCCGGGTGGAGCCGGGTCTTCCACGCGATCGAACTGGTCGAAGGCCTGCGCCACGAGCCCTCGAAGCGTCCGCAACCCGAGGCCGTCCGAGGTGCTGTAGATCGGGACGACCAGGCCTCGATGCACGCCCCCGTCGCGCCTCGCGTCTTCGTACTCGGGGTGGGCCATGCGCAGGGCGCCGGCGCGCTGCTCGACGGCCCCCATGAGCACGACCACGCGGCCCACGGCGAAGAAGTCGGCGATGTACGGGGCCGGGCGGAACCAGCCGACCACGAGCGATCCCGTGGCGTCCTCCACCAGGACCTCCAGGAAGCGAGGGCGTCGCCCCCGGCCGCTGCGCACGCGACTCACGGTGGCGAACACGACCGCGTGTTCCCCGACCACGAGGTCGCGGATCGGGGTGGCGGAGGTGCGATCGCGGTAGTCCCGCGGGAGGTGCTGGAGCAGGTCCGCGACGGTGTGGATTCCCAGCCGCGCGAGCTGTTCGCGTCGCGCGGGGCCGACTCCGCGCAGGGCGTCGACCGGGACGGCCGCCGGGAGCGTCCGGGTCAGCGGTACTCCACCTTCAGGATCGAGACGACGCGGGTCCCCTTCGGGACGCGAATCTTCACTTCGTCGTCGACCTCCTTGCCGAGCAGCGCCTTGCCGATCGGCGACTCGACCGAGATGCGGCCGACCTTCAGGTCCGCTTCGTAGGTGCCGACGAGCTGGTAGGTCAGCTCCTCGTCTGTGTCGACGTCTTCGAGCGTGACCCGCGCGCCGAACATGACGCGGTCACCCGAGAGGGTGGAGGGGTCGATGACCTCGGCGGCGGCCAGCCGACCCTTGAGGTCGCGAATCTTCGCTTCGCACAGCCCTTGCCGGTGCTTGGCGTCGTCGTACTCGCTGTTCTCGGACAGGTCGCCGTGGGCGCGCGCGATCTCGATCGCCTTCACGCACGCGCCTCGCTCGACCTCGACCAGCTGCTTCAACTCCGCCCGCATCCGAGTCTGGCCGGCGGGGGTGATGGGGTACCTACGCATGTCTCTCTCTCTTTTTTCCGTCCCGCCGGGAAAACAAAGCCCCCGGCGAGCAGGTCGCCGAGGGACGCGGGGAAGCGGAATCCTACTGTCGGGCCCGAAGCCCGGCAAGGGATCATTCCGGGCGGAGGACCTCGCCTGCGCGGCCGTCCCAGAAGTACACGGTGCGGCCCCCGAACACCGTGCGCTCGATGCGGGTCGGGAGGTCCCAGCCCTTGAACGGCGTGTTGGCGCTCTTGCTCTCGAACCCCTGGGCCTCCACGCGGGTGGTCGCCGAGGGGTCGATGATGCAGACGTCCGCCGCCGCGCCCACCGAGAGGGTGCCGTAGGGGAGGCCGAAGGCGCCGGACGGGCCGGAGGTGAGGAGCCGAACGGCGTCGTTCTCGCTGATCTCTCCGTCGCGGACCAGCTTCATCGTCAAGCCCCAGGAGGTCTCCAGGCCCACGACGCCCATCGCGGCCAGCTCGAACTCGACGCACTTCTCGTGGCTGCCGTGAGGCGCGTGATCGGTGGCGATCGCCCCGATCGTGCCGTCGCGGAGCCCCTCGATGCAGGCCCTCCGGTCCTCCTCCGCGCGCAGCGGCGGCGCCATGCGGGTGTCCGGGTCGTAGTCGGACACGGCATCGTCCGTGAGCGTGAAGTGGTGGGGCGTGACCTCGGTTGTCACGTGGAGTCCGCGGGCCTGCGCCTCACGAATCATGCGCACGGCCCCGGCCGTCGAGACGTGAGCGACGTGCAGGTGCCCCCCGGTGAGCTCCACCAGCACCAGATCCCGCGCGACCATCACGTCCTCGGCCGCGTACGTGAGCCCGGGCAGGCCGAGCCGGGTCGAGACCGCCCCCTCGTTCATCACCCCCCCGGCCGCGAGGTCGAGGTCCTCCTCGTGCACGATGACGGGGACGCCAAGGGGACGGCAGTACTCCAGCGCGCGACGCATGAGGTGCGCGTTCATCACGGGGTGCCCGTCGTCGGAGACGGCCACGGCGCCCTGCTCGAGCATGTCGGCGATCTCCGCGAGGTGCTCACCCTGGAGGCCCTTGCTCAGGGCCCCGATGGGGAGCACCCGGGCGAGGCCGCACTTCGCGGCGGCGTCCACCATGTAGCGGGTTACGGTGCCGGTGTCGTTCACGGGGCGGGTGTTCGCCATGCACAGGATCGTCGTGAACCCACCCGCGGCCGCCGACGCCGACCCGGTGGCGATCGTCTCCTTGTACTCGTGCCCGGGCTCCCGGAGGTGGGTGTGCAGATCCACGAACCCGGGCACGACCCAGCGGCCCTTCGCGTCGACCCGCTCGGCCTTGCGCCCGACCTGGCCCGAGAGCCGCGGCCCGACCTCCTTGACCACCCCGTCCTCGAGGTAGACGTCGGTGACCTCATCCCGCTCGCTGGCCGGGTCGATCACCCGGCCACCGCGGATCAAAATGGGGCGATGTGCAGCGCTCACGCGACTCACGCTCTCCCCTCCGAGGCGGCGGTGCGGCGCCCCCCGAGGACCAGGTAGAGGACCGCCATGCGGACCGCTACGCCATTCTCGACCTGGTCCAGGATGACGGACCACTCGCCGTCCGCGACCTCCGGCTCCAGCTCGACGCCGCGGTTGATGGGGCCGGGGTGCATGATCACGACATCCCGCTTCGCCCAGCGGCGCAGCTTCTCCCGATTGATGCCGAACAAGCGGCTGTACTCCCGCAGCGTGGGGAAGTAGTGCGAGCCCAGGTGCAGCCGCTCCTGCTGGATGCGAAGCATCATGAGCACGTCCGCGCCGCGCACGGCGGGCTCGAGGCGGCCGTAGGCCGTGCAGCCGAGCGCCTCGATGCCGGGCGGGATCAGCGTCGCCGGCCCGCAGACCCGCACCTCCGCGCCGAGCTTCGAGAAGCCGTGAATGGCCGACCGCGCCACCCGTGAGTGCTTGATGTCGCCCACGATCGTCACGGTCCGACCCGCGAAGCCGCCGAGCCGTCGACGCACCGTGAGGAGGTCCAGCAGCCCCTGCGTCGGATGCTCGCACGCGCCGTCGCCCGCGTTGACGATGGCGGTGTTCGGGAGGGCCTCCGACAGCATCCGGGGGGCCCCGGCCCGGCGGTGGCGGACGACCAGGATGTCCGGGTGCATCGCCGCGAGGTTCCGCGCGGTGTCCAGCAGCGTCTCCCCCTTCGTGGCCGACGATGAGCTCCCGGAGATGGAGAACGTGTCGGCGGAGAGGCGCTTCGCCGCGATGTCGAAGGACGTGCGGGTGCGGGTGGAGGGCTCGAGGAAGAGGTGCACGACGGACTTGCCGCGGAGCGTCGGGACCTTCTTGATCGGGCGCAGGTTGAGGTCCCGAAACTGGTCGGCGACGTCCAGGATGTGCGCGATCTCGTCCGGATCCAGGTCTGCGAGGCCCACCAGGTCCTTGCGTGCGAAGTGCGTCACGACCCGCCTCGCTCGACCCGCACGACGCCCCGGTCTTCGGAGACCTCGACCACGACCCGATCGGAGAGTTCGGTCTCCACGCGCCGGCCGACCACGTCCGCTTGTATCGGCAGCTCACGGTGGCCGCGGTCGACCAGCACGGCGAGCCGGATCCACCGGGGGCGTCCGAAGTCGTGGACCACGTCCAGCGCGGCTCGGACCGTGCGGCCTGTGAACAGCACGTCGTCCACGAGGACGATGCCGGTGCCCTCGAGGTCGAACGGCAGCTCGGTGGCGCCGAGGGTCGGCTTCTCCAGCCCGGTGTAGAGATCGTCGCGGTACAGCGTGATGTCCACCGCGCCCACTTCGGGGCGAGGTCCCTCGGCCGCCGCCATCAGCCCGGCGAGGCGATGCGCGATGGGCACGCCCCCGGCTCGGATCCCGACGAGCGCCACCGCTTCCCCCTCCTCCAGCCCGTCCAGGATCTCGGAGGCCATCCGCCGCAGGCAGCGGGACACGGACTTGTCGTCGAGGATCGGACGGGGCGCCATCGTCGGGGGAAATCTATGGGAGCGGGGGCGGGTTGTCGCGGCGCGCGCGGCAATCGATGATGGGTCCCTCGGTGCCCTCCCCTCCCCCTCCCCCGCCGTCCTCGCCTCGCTCGGGGATCGTCGCCCGCACGGCGCGCGGGGCGCTGTGGGTGGCCCTCGCCGAGGGATCGACCACCGCCGCGGCGATCTTCGCGGTCCTCCTCGGGCCGGTGATCCTCGGGACCTACGCGTACGGGGTGGCGGCTGCCGTGATCGTCGTGCTCGCCGGGTTCGACGCGCTCACCCAGGCGGGGTTCCGCCAGGCCGTGGTCCAGCGACGGGAGGTGGACGACGTCGTCCTGGACACGGCGTGGACCGCCCTCATCGGCCGGGGCGCGGCCCTCGGGGCGGCCCTGTTCTTCGGGGCGCCGTGGGTGGCCCGGCTGTTCCCCGACGCGCCCCCCGACCTCGTCCCGATGCTGCGCACGGCCTCGATCGCGCTCGTGCTCATGAACGTGCACAGCGCCGGGGTCTTCGTCCTGACCCGTGAGCTGGACTTCCGTCGCCTGCTCACGCTGGACGTCGCGCCCGCGCTCACGAAGACGGTCGTGGTCGTCGTGGTCCTGGTCGGCTGGAGGACGCCCTGGGCGTACGTCTTCGCGCGGATCGCCGCCGAGATCGTGCGAGCGAGCCTCTCCTACCGTGCCGCCCCCCGACGTCACCGGGTGCGCCTGGACCTCCCGGCCCTCCGGGATCTCTCCGTCTACGGCCGTTGGATCTTCGCAGGCGCGGCGGTGGGGTTCCTCCTCACGAACCTCGACAACGTCCTCGTGGGCGGCCTCCTGGGGATGGGCGCCCTCGGCATCTACAAGATCGCGTACGACGTCTCCCAGCTCCCCGTGAGCCGCGGCGCGTTCGTCCTCGCGCGCGCCGCCATGCCCGCGTTCAGCCGCGTGCAGGACGACCTCGAGGCGACGCGCCGCCTGTTCCGTCGGACCACGGGCGCGGCGGCCCTGATCGCCCTGCCCGGCACCGCCGCGATCGCCGTCTTCATCCCCGACCTCGTCGCCATCTTCCGACCCGGCTACGAGCAGGTGGTCCCGCTGACCCGCCTGCTGTGCCTGTCGGTGCCCCTCCGCCTCTGCGCGGCCACGGCCAACCCGCTGTTTCAAGGCCTGGGCCGACCCGACCTCTCCTTCCGCATGGGGCTGTGGCGCACGGCGATCCTCATCGTCGGGTTCGCCGCGTTCGCGGAGCACGGCCTCGTGGGTATCTGCTGGCTCGTGTTCCTGTCGGCGGCGGCGCCCCTCGGGACGTGGAGCAAGGGCCTCCGGCTGACCGGGCGCATCACGGCGATGGAGGCCTTCGCGGCCACTTGGCCGGGCTGGCTGGTCGCCGCCCTGTACGGGTTCGCGGCGCTCGCGATCCGCGCCGCCCTGCCCGCGGGCCTGGGGGGGGCGGTCCTCGCGGCGGTGGCGGCGGCGATCGTGACGCTCGGGGCCCTCAAGGGGGTGGCCGCGGCGGGGGGCTGGGACGGCTTCGAGGAGGTCCGCGCCCTGCGGCGGACGCTGAAGCGCTAGGAGGCTGTTGGGGATTGGGTCCAGCGATCACGTGGGCGGCGACCGTCTCCA